>CAVZJH010000018.1:0-37481 GCA_963775535.1 uncultured bacterium
CCCAACCATTGACTTACCGAGCAATCTAGCATATATTACAAGAGAGTTGGCTCATCTTTGTGCTTCTCATTTCAGCGAAGGGGTGAAAATGCCTGCGGCACTTTCTGAGGAATCGCGGATGAAGCCTCTCGCATTCTCCTTCGGAAGAACGCTGTCGGCTTCACCGCGAAGGGATGAAAATGCCTTCGGCATTTTCAGAGGAGTAGTATGGAAGGACGAAGGCTCGGTTTTGTAGCAGGCATAGCGCTGCTGCTGGCGCTTGCGATAACCACCACGTCGTACGCCACAACTTATTCCGGCTCCCTGCAGAGTAACACAGGGGGTATAACAGTTGCTGATTCTTCAAAAAACAACCAGGGCGCAAAGTGGCTGCCTATATCTTTTAGCTGGGTGGTTACTCAAAACGCTAACAACTCCTGGAACTACGCATACACATTCCAGGAAAGCTCTTCACACGACCTGACGATCAGCCACCTGATTGTGGAGGTGTCGCCCACCTTTACAAACCAACAGGTGCTTGATTTTAGCGGGAAACACTTCATCTACGTACCACGGTCGGTGATTGGACGGCCAAGCAAGGCAATATTGGCTTGCCGACCACAATCTACGGTCTCGAAGTAACCCCGAACGGCAGCAACTACAGCACGATCCAGTTCAGTTTCAATAGCTCACGCGCTCCTGTGTGGGGAGACTTTTACATCAAGCAAAACGAATCGCTGGTAGCATGGAACGCGGGCTTTAACAGCAGCGGAAATGAACCTGGGGTCGGCCCATGCAACGGATCCGTGGGTAACTTCATCCTTCGACCGGACACCGCGACAGTGGGTACTCCGACGGTTCCCGAACCTATGAGCATCTTCCTCGGCATCATTGGTCTAACCAGCGTTGCGGGAATCCGCAAGCTAAGGACGAGATAATCGAAGAGCTGTTCTGATGTCAGCAGTTAAATCCGGGCGGGGCGATTGCCTCGCCCTTTTCTTGCCGGAAGTATCACTTGCCACTCGGGGGTAGTATGCCGTCGTTGGGATTTGTTGCAGGCTAGTCGGCCACGGGGGCGGGGATGATCAGATCGCAATCAGCGTAAGCCCTGATCCAATATGCCCTCCACGGCTCCAGGTTGTTATCGGCAGCCGAATCGTAGACAAGATAGTAAGCGCCGGTCGTTGGGTCGTTGGCATCCTGTTTCCATCCCCAGGCATAGTCTGCTACGAGGTCTGCGGCATCGCTCATTGCCATGGCAGGCTGGTTGGGTTCCTGGACCATCGAGCTTCGTGGAGTCCCAAACGACCTCTGAGATAAATGGCGTGCCCACGAGATTCCATCCGCTGCTGAGGTGAACTGTGGCCGGCTGATCCTGCGGGGGGATAGTGCCATAGGGCGCCGCCGCCTGCGCATCGAAGTAAGCCCAGAAACCCCTGCCCGGCGTCTGGTCAGCCGGATTGAGCCACGCACGTTGATCGGGGTAAACGGCGGCTCTGGTTCGCGTCGGTAATGAACGCGCACCACATATTGTCGGAGAAGCCCACTTCCACCTCGGGATCAGTTTCGTCCGGAACGATCGGCAGCGAGACCATGGCCAACCCCGTCCATGCGGTCCCCGGCAGGGCCTCGACGTAGTTCACGTTGACCACGGCTGATGCAGTGTTGCCTGCGCCGTCTGTCGCTGTGGCTGTGATCTCGTTGGCGCCTGCAGCCAGATTGATCCCGCCGGCCGACCATGTTGTGCCCGTAAGCACGCACGTGCCGGTCTGGCCGGTAGTGGCATTACTGTAGGCAACGCCGGCGACCGATACGTTATCCGTTGCAGTCCCACCAATCGTTAAGACAGGGCAGTTTCTGGAACACGAGCCCTCATCCGTGGGAGTGCTTATCTCTATCACAGGTTTCGTCGTATCCGGAGTGTAGGTCACGGTCAATGTGGTAGAGGCCTTGTCGCCGGAATCATCCGCGGCGGTAACCGTAAGCACGTTCTGGCCCGACACCAGCGGGACTCCGCCGGCAGTCCACGAATCCGTACCGACGCAGGTCCCGGAAGCTCCACTGTCGCTCGACCAGGCCACACTGGCATCTGCAGTAAAGCCGGATGCGGTTCCACTGAGATTCAAAGTTCTTTGTTGGGTCGAATATACCGCCGCGGAAGTTGGCTGGGTGATTATCACCGCCGGTCCCGTGCGCGTCACGGTAAGCGTGGCTGAGGCGGTGCTGCCGAGTGTCGAAGCTGCCGTGACCGTAATGACGTTCTGGCCCACATTCAGCGGTTACTCCCGACGCAGTCCACGCCGTCGTCCCCGTGCATGATCCCGAACTCACCCGGAAATTGGACCACACAACGCTTGCTATCCCCACGTCGTGAGAGGCGGCGCCAGCGATGTCAATCGACGCTGCGCCGGTAGTGAAAGCTGAGTTAGCTGTAGGACTCGTTATGCTGACTGCAGGCGGATGCAGGCCCGTGTAGACCACAACTAATATATCAGTGCTCGAATTGCCGACTGTGTCCGTTGCCGTCACTGTGATCACGTTCTGATTCAGGGACAGTGGAATATTGGACGCAGACCAGGACGTCGTGCCCGAACAGGTGCCCGAAGGACCCTGGTCGCTGGACCACGTGACCGCCTGGATTGCGCCGCTGGAGGAAGCGGTGCCCGCGAGACTAAGCGTTGGGTCGTTGCTGGTGTAGCTCGCAGAACTGGTCGGGCTGGTAATACTAACAGTGGGCGCGATTTGGTTCGGGCTATAGGTTACAGTTAGGGTATCGTGCCCACATTACCAGCCGCATCCGAAGCGCTGACCGTTATCACGTTCTGCCCGGATGCGAGTGGGATTGAATTGACACTCCACGCGGTTGTGCCCGTGCAAACTCCCGAACCGCCTCGGTCGTCAGACCAGGAGACAGCCGTCACTCCCACGTTGTCGGAAGCAGTGCCGGCCATTTTGAGCTGGGCGTTTGTGGTCGTGTACATTTGAGCCTGTCACTGGAGCGGTGATCGTGACACTCGGCGGAGTTGAGTCATCATATACGACAGTGAGCGAGGCGGTCGCGGTTCGTCCCGCGGAATCGGTAGCGGTGACGGTAATAACGTTTCGTCCGGGCTGCAGGCCGATGCTGTTTGCCGTCCACGCAGAAGTCCCGACACACGTCCCACTTGTTGATTGGTCGGTCGCCCACTCAACCTTTGTGATTGCAAGTCCACCTGAAGCCGTGCCGCTGAGGTTTAATGATGAGTTCGTTGTGTTGTACGTTGGATTGTTGGTCGGTGTTGTTATGGCCACACTGGGCGGAGCCTGCAAATCCACGCCGATCTGCGCTTGACCGCTGACTTGAATGTCAAAATTGGAGACCGCCGTGACTGTCAATGTGTCGCCGGATGTCGCATTCACGGGCACGCTTACTTTGGCGAAGCAGGGACTATAACCGTCGGCTACCATGGGGCCGGCCGTGGTGATGATCCACTGTTCGTTCGGTTCGTGAATGCCGTCTCCGTTGTCATCGTAAATGATGTCGACGGGCCAGCCATTGGCAGAGGATATCGTGAGCGAAAAGATGTCAGGCGCGTTTCCCGTGTTAGTGATATCGATCGGAATGTAGAAATCCTGACCGGGGGTAGCCTGGCCCGGCTGGCCGGTTGTTTGCACACTCACGCCCGCAACCTGCATGACGTTTAGCGTTACGGAGGCGGGGTCGGAGTCGACCTGTTGCTCCTGAGTATCCGTGAAGCTTGCATTCGCGACGAGCTGGATTTGGGTTCCCGCAGGTAGGCCGACTGCCACTGCCGACACCGCGGGTACCAGCAGTAACCAATAAATCAACAAGAAAAATGAATGGGAACGCACGGGCTGTCACCATGTCCACTAAGGTTGATTGAAACGGGGCGGCTGGAAGCCTCCAATGAGTTTGTTCCATGCCGGTTGTTTCGCCTGAACTGGTGGTAATGCTGGGATTTACCCGTGAACATTGACCCCGAAACAAGAAACCGGTAAAGAGCACAGGACGAGAGGTACGGATATTGCGCCTACTTCAGAGGGAGCAATTCAACGGAGCGGGAGAAACGATGATCAAGAAGTCAGTAACTTTGCTCGTTGTCATTTTGGCCTGCGCATCTGTCGTCAGCGCATCTGTGGCAGCAGACCCTGCGGTCTATAATTTCTGGGGCATAAGTCTCAGCACGGCGACCTACGACGGATCGAGCCAGCTCACGTTCACCGGCGTAGGCCAATCCGGCGCGCAATACGCTGTCGGCGGCTACCAGTATACCAGCGTGGATAACACCTGGCTTGGTCCATTCCCCGCGGCGTCCCCAGGCGCGGGTTACCTTGCGAGCCGCAGGTCGGACGCTGAGGGCATCTTCTTTGAGGCTGACGCAGACGCGGCCAAGTTTGTCATCATAACCGGCGCGGCACAATATGGTTTGCCTGCGCCCAGGTCGGCACGGGAACTCGTCTCTTCGGACCTGGCGACTTGAAGCTCAATATCGGCTCCAACACTTATGGCGTTGGGCTCCGGCAAAGCGATCTGCTTTGGGCCGTAGATCCATCAACCACCAATCCCGAGTACCGAGATATGGCACAATGGCGAAACCGACAGCATATACGCCCGTGACGCCGGGACGCTCGGCGACGTTGAGCTTAATCCACAGTGGGACCACGTCGGCCACAGCACTCTGCCCGCCGATTCCGACATGGCTTCGGCATTCTACGTGAGCGGCAGCGGCGCCACAGTCGGGTCCGCGAGCGTAAGTTTCCAGGATACCGGTATTTCTCTGTATGGCGCGAATGTCTTTGCCTACCAGGTAACCGTACCGTGGAGTGTTCTCGGGATCGACCCCAAAGACTTCGCAATGCAGGCGTCGTGGTGCCCGGACTGCGGAAACGACATTATCAGCGCCAACTTCTCGGAGGGCACTTCACTGAATGCTCTGGCTGTACCGGAACCTTCGGCCTCGGCCGGTGTATTGAGCGGCATCATCGGGCTGGTTGCCGTATGCCGAAAGAAGAAATAAGCCGGTTGCTCGGAAGCAACGGCCGAGACCAGCACTGATCTATCCTTCGCTATTTCTACATTTACACACTGGTACAACTACTGGTTTTCATAGTCAACCATTGACATACCTAGCAAGCTAGGCTATAGTAATAGAGTATTGGCTCATCTTTATGCGCCTCGCTTTGGCAAGTAACATGACGCGTCAGGTCGATGGGTAGGAGGGATCTTCTCGATAGGCGCACGAATGATTGGTTCAATCTTAGAGAAAGGAGTAAAGAAGAGAATGAGAAAAACTATATTCTTCGTCGTTATCTGCCTGCTTCTGGCTGTCGCCGCTCAGGCGTCGCCGCAACTTTCCGAGGGCACATGGTTCCTGACCGTTGCCGGAAATCCGGCCCCCGAACTGCAGGTTAATGTATTTGCCCAGCTCGGAGCCCGAACTACAGGTCTTTGGACTTGGACATACGACGTGAAAGCGATCGACGTTCTGCCAGTGCCTGACGGCGTTAGAGGTTTCTCACTGGATCTGGGCGCTCCGGCGGCTCTTGCCACCAACATAACAACGAACGCCCCGGACTGGAGCGGAGTTGCCAGCAGCAACCAGGTGCTCTGGGAATTGCCGTTCGGAATTCCGACTGCGGATAGACTTAACATTGGTCAGACGTATATGTTCCAGTTCGACAATCCCGACGGTCCTTCCACGATGGACACCGGTTCTGCTCAGGACACGTATGGCTTCTTCGGCCCTCTGACTGGGCCGGCCGTTCCCGAACCCATGAGTATTCTGCTGGGTGTCGTGGGGCTGGCCAGCGTTGCGGGGTTCCGCAAGCTGCGAGCAAAGTAATTGAATAGCGTTTTAGTGCTTGTATAGACTTGGGCGGGACGGTTGTCTCGCCCTTTGTCCATGTACCGGACTGCGGTCTTACTTGGGCGGGCACGTAACCAAGATGAATTCGTCAGGGGCAAGGCCGCGAAACCGCTCTGAAGTGCACCCACTGATGGATTCCGAAACGGAAAGCTGCCGCTTCATCTCCCGCACGCTGCGCTCTATGTCGATGAGCGTCAGGTTTGGTTGGTTGGCGAGAGTCGAAATCTGCGCTTTAGCAGCAGGGCCGGATGGATCCTTCATGTAATCGCGCCAGAACTGGAATCTGTGCAGCAGACTCCAAGTATCATTAGAAGCATAGCTCTCGCACTCCGAAGTGAGAATCGCAAAGTTCAACGGCAAGCCCTTAGACCTGAGCTCATAGACATCCTCATCCCTGCACGGCAGCCAGATCGCCAGACCGTTCGTGCGCCACGCAATCGCCCACGGTATATCCGTATACAGCATGCCGTCAAAACTATCGTTCACTATCTTTGTGGACGCCAGCGCTTTGCTCTGCTCCGGCAGGTCGCTCTTCCAGACAGCCAGGCCCAGCGCGCTCCAGAGCGTGGCCAGCACGACAACACCGACAACCGCCTGCACATACACCGGGTGCAGCTTTCTGGATTCCAGAAGGAGGAAGAAATAGGCTGAGCCAAAGACGGCGACGACAGGCGCAAGAATGATGACAGCGTGCAGATCAACGCTGAACAATGCGAAGCCCATCACCAGGAGCGCCCCAGCGCCGTAAATGAAGCCGCGCACAGCATTGGCGGATGGGATCTTGAATCTGTAGAACATGCTGACCAGTGCAAACGGCGCCATGACCAGCCCGAGCACCCCAATCACGCCGTGCAGCACATCGGAGGTGCCTGTCATCAGCTTCGCGGCAAACGCCCAGAAATGTTCAATCGGGAAAAGCAAAACCCTGAAAACGCTCAGGTTTGCTGCGTTGGTCAACCTGGTAGATCGCGTCTCCGGGAAACGCAGACGTGTGCGACATTATGTCCCAGGCATTCGCCCCAAGTACGGACCCGCCCGCGCACGTCACGTTTCTGTAAGCCCACGGCGCAACTGCCAGCATTGCCGCCACGGCGAAGACTATCAGGTGAAGCTTCCGGCGCTCCCCGGTGACGGCGAAGTAAATGGCAAGCGGGATCACAAGAAGCAGGAGGATGTGATTGGTCATATAAAGCATAGCCAACAGGACCGCACAGGCGAAAGCACAGGCAGAACCGACAAACCTGCTTTTTACCAGTGTAGACCTGTGATGCACAGTAATCGCCGCCAGCATAGCCGCGAACAAGAACGCAGCCATTGTCCACTCTGTCCCGGACCCAGCGGCTTTCAGAACCGACGCGCTGATCCCAAAGGAACACGCCGCGAGCAGACCCACTCGCCGGTTGAATATCAGCTTTCCCAGAAGATACGTGCTCACGACACAAAGAAGACAAAACAACATCGAAACCCACGCGACGACCTGATCGCACGGCGCCCTCAGCTTGAACAACGCGGCAACGGCGCAAGGGAACGCGGGGCCAGTGTTCAGCTCGCGGGTCTGCGATTCCTGATCGTTTATCAAAGCCACATTGAACGGCCTGACGACGTGCGTGGTGAACCCCTGTCCCGACGCGACGTTGCGCGCGATCTGGGCGAACAAATCCATTGCGTTCCTATCCGTCAGGCCGACGAATGTCTGCTTGTAGAACAAACCGATGAACAGGGCCACCGCGATAAGAACGCCGAAGGTCTGGAGGATTTGGCCCCACGGCCTTTTGCCTCTCATAAGTACATCAATCCCAACTTGCTCAGACCCAACACTTACTCCCAAGTCGTCCTCCTGTGATCCCTGATCGCCTCTTCATAGATCGCCTCAAGTTTGTCTACGCTCGACTGCCATGAGAAGTTCCTCACGACCTCGTCTCGGCCGTCCCGCCCAATCTGCTCCGCAAGGGCCGCGTCGTCCAGTGTCCGCATTACTTCGCCAATCGTGGCCTGCGCGCTGTCGGCCTGGATGACGCCTGGACAATCCCGCCCGAGGGCGCGGGCGGCAATAGTGGTGGCGACGACGGGCAGTCCCATCGCCATCGCCTCGAGCACTTTGTTCTGCACGCCCACCGCGACCCGCATAGGCGCCACGGCCACGCACGAACCATCCAGGTGCCCGCGAATGTCATCGACGTATCCGGTGACGTTGATCCCCGGCTCTTCAGCAAGCCTCTTCACCTCGGCGGGAGGATTGCTTCCAACGATGACGAACTCAGCGTCGGCATGCCCGCGTCTCACGGACGGAAACACGTTGTGGGCAAACCACAGCGCGGCCTCCGCATTTGGATGATAGCTCATCTTTCCGCTGAATACAATCCTGTGTGGGGATTTTTCGCCGCACCCGGGGGCGAAGTAGTCCGTATCTACGCCATTGGGCAAAACGTCGATCTGCAGGGCCGGATCTAAGGCCGTCAGTTCGTCCCGCTCGGTCTCAGACGTTATGACCAACCGGTCGAATTTGGCCAGCGCGCGTGGTTCGTACCTCCGCAGCTTCCAGGCCTCTTCCCGCATGACCAGCTTTCCGACGGGTTTTTTTTTCGACCGTGCCATCTGGGCGAATAGACCGGTGAGGCAGTCCACGGAGTCGAAGACAACAGGCAAACCACCGCACGCCGTCGCAAAGTGAGCCGCACGCAGGTGTTCGATGTGAACCACGTCGAAGCGCTCGTCTCGAACTGCGCCTGCAACCATCCGCTTCATCGCAGATGACCAGCAGAACGCCGCGCACATGGGGGTGGGCGTCGGCAGCGCAAACAAAGACTGAACGAACCCACGGAGCGCGGAATGCGGCACGACGGTAAGCTTCTCCACCATGCCGGGCAGATCCTTCGACCCCTGTGTCTTGACAGACCCAACTTCCCCAAGCGCCAGCACATGCACCTGGTGCCGCTTGCTGAGCTCGCTAATCAACTGAAATGGCCGCACCCTGATCCGCGATGGGACGTATGGAGCTATGAAAAGAATTCGCATGACTCAATTATCGGTCCAGGTGCTCGTCGTACAGACCCAGCAACCGCTCCCCTACCCGATTCCATGAATACTTTTTGCAGACCAGCTCGCGCCCGCTGCGGCCTAATCGATCCGCCAACTCAGGCTCTCGCAAGACAGTCACGACCGCCCGGGCAAACTCCGCAGCGCCGTCCGCGATCAGCAGATGCTCGCCCGAGCGAACATCCATGCCCTCTGCGCCGAGAGAAGTCGACACAACCGGCAGCCCCATCGCGAGCGCGTTCAGGATCTTCACTCGCACGCCGCTGCCGGAGCGCAGCGGAACTATGAAAACGCCGCAGTCAGCCGCCACGGCGCGCTCGTCCTGAACGTATCCCGTGACCTCGATTCCGGGCTGTCGCCCCAGCGCCTGGATCGATTCCACAGGCCGCTGGCCCGCTATTGCGAGCGTGCAACCGGGGATCTGCTGCCTGATAAGCGGCAGTATTTCGCGACTGAAATAAAGCATAGAATCCACGTTGGGCGGCCAGGTACATCGTTCCGATGGAGAGCAAGTTAAGCGAACCGGGCTTGGTCACGACCGGCTGAAAGTGGTCGACATCCACCCCAATCGGCACGCACCTCACATTCGTAAGCGACGGCTCCAGCCCCAGCAGCGTCGCCTTGTCCTCCTCACTGACCACGAGCACGAGATCGCACCGCCGGCACGTCTCGATCTCATATCTCTGCAGCTTCGGCCACTCCAGCCCGGCATACAGCCGCATCAGAGCGCTCTCCGAAGTCTCAGCTCACTCGCTTAATGATGACCGACTCCACATTGTGGTTGTCCAGCACTATCGGGCAGGACCCGCTTGAGTCCGCGTACTGCGCCATCTGCAGGTGATCTACGTGCACAACATCCGGCTTATGCTTCGCCAGGGCCTGTCGCACGGCACTGAGCATTTCCGCGCGGAAATCGCGCCCGATGATAAACGATTTCCTCGCCGCCAGACTGCCGGCGAGGTCCGAGAGCTGCCTTCGTTTTCCTCGATGCAGCGGCACCACGTCCACACCGGCGCACACGCCCCTGAGGTCTGCAACCAGGCTCGCCTCCTCATCGCTCCTGACGAACGTGATCGCGTGCACCTCGTGCCGGGACGCGAGCGCCCTGAGCGTGTAGTAGGATTTGATCTTTCCTCCGGAGTCCAACGGCAACGGAAAGAGGTGTGCGAGGAAGAGGATGCGCATGGCTTACCCCGACGCTGGACGCCGGGGCTCAGTGGTCAGCGCCTTGATGAGCGGACCGGACGCAGCCCGGAAAAACTCGCGTATTTGCCTCATCGTATCTTCTTCGGAGGTCACAATAGGACTCGTAACCCGAACGAACGCCCAGCCGTACTTCGGTGGTCTCAATCTCGAAAGCGCCATCGACATCTGCTGCTTGACGAAGTCGGACTCCGTGCGGCGTTCCTGCGCGAACAGGTAAACCGAAATCTCCCTGGTGCCCGCAATCGGGTCCACTGCCAAGAGCTTAACCGCGGACGCGCTGCGACCGGCATACGGAACTTCGGTGCGGCTCTGCGTCACGTTGTAACCCGACCCGGTGAAGCACATCTCCGAAAGGTGCCAATCGCGCCTGTCGAGGCCTTTGTAGACTACCATCAGACTCATGCTTAACCCGTCGGAATTCGTATAGTTGCGGTCCACGAAGTTGTTCGCGCCTACGCCCCAGCCTTCGAGTACATCATCTCCCGGCGCCACATCCACTCCGGCTCTCGACCACCCTCCGATATGCGCCGGCAGCAGCGCGAGATCGGCGCCTATCGGCACAACCGGAGGCCGTGTTCGCGCCCAATATGTGAGACCGGTCGAGAACAACAGCATCAATGCAACGAGGACGTAGTTCGGCGAGTGCTTAGCCATTCAAACCCCCAGTTGATGATGAAAAGTTCTATTATAGCCACGAGGAACAGCATCGGAGAAGACCAGTGGTGATAGACGTGCATCGCCTTGTCCCAATCCCACTCATAACCCACCAAAGCAATCGATGTAATGCGAGCGATGTTGGCAATCAGCGCAATCGGAAGGGATAGAAGGAACAGCGCCCATTTGTAGCGCGTGGGCAGGGTGGTGATGTAAGCGAACACAGCGGTCACCCCCACAAGCGCTACGAGCGAGCTCATTCCACTGCACGCCGGCGCGACCTGGAAGGCGTAACCGTCAACGCTGAGCTGAATGCCTGTCCGTGTCACATCCACGCCGAGCAGGTGGAGAAGCCCAGCGGTGGATCCACTGGCCAGAAGCTGCATTGGGAGCCCTACGCGGTCGATGATGCCGCCCGGCAGCGGGATCATGAACACTGTATATGCCAGCGGGAATGCCAGGACTTTCAGCAGTCCGGCGCTGTGAAAGTAGAGGCAGCCTCCGATCAGCAAGACTATAATCGATACGCTCGACGGCCCGGAAACGTCCAGAACCACTCCTACCAGGTGCATCAGCAGCGCCAGCACTATGAGAACCAATCCAAATACCGACGGCGATCGTTTGAGGCTGATAACCTCGGGCCACTTCTTCCAGATGAAGTAGCCGGAGACGAACGGCACCAGGTAGGCCAGGGAGTATTGAGTATCCTCCATCCATTTGCCCCAGAGATAGCGGAACGTAGGAATGTACATCGCCACACAAATGACGGCTATCCCCGCAATCCGCCAACGATCTCTATTGAACCGCCTCTGCAGTTTTGTCTCTGTCGATGCCATATATGCTCTGCCCCTGAAAGTAACGAACGGTTACGCTTATCAGCTTACCCATTTGTGCGGCTAGTTCCTCTGCACAATCGCCAGAAACGATCTGGTGCCACTCTGGTTTGCGGCAACTGAATCAACAGTCCAGGAAACTACGCCCGTGGCTGCGTTGTAGCTGCCCCCGGTTGCCTCGGCGCTTCCTGGCACATAGCTCATCAGCGCCGGCACCTGTGCCGTCACGGATACATTGTTAATGGCCAGATCGTTTGAGTTGGTAAACTGCACTGTCACGGTGATCGTCTGCCCTGGAACCACTGCGGTAGACGGCACGCCGATCGTCACATTGAGCTTCGCCTGAACCGGATAGATCTTGCAGGCCGTGTCCGATTGCAGGTTCTGGACAGACAATGTGAGGTTTCCGCCTGTGCTGGTCAACTGTTGGGTCTGTGTGACTGTGCCTGCAGTGGTATCCCACCATTCGACCTTATAATTGCCATCCTGAAGGCCGGGGACCGTGACGGTGCCCGTGACAGCCGGCACACTCACGCCGTTCACTACGTTCTCCCACGTATACGGCGTATTGTCTATCCACAGGTGCGCGCAGTTGTTGGTAAGGTCTGCCTGACCCCAGGCACGAAGAGCCGTCACGGAGGTAGTGGCGAGTGCGTCTTTGTAGTTACCGTTGGAGACATGTACGCCCTGCATGAACGCCTGGAATGCCTTGAAATAGTTCCAGAGCCCCTTCTGGGTGATATTGTCAGTCCACCAATAAAGCATGTTCGGGTTGGCTGGTCCGCAGTGAGCCCAGACCATCTTCTTTATGTGGATGCCCTGCGTGTTATCCACCAGATGCTGGTTCTCGTTGGTATACGAGTAGCCCTTGTACGGATTTCCCAGGTCGTTAGGACCTCGAATGCCGGTTTCGCCCCAGACCGCGGGCTTCGAAGCCCTGGCGCCATAGCCGTCCAGAAGAACACCATATTTTTCGACGGCAAGGGCCGAATCATAATCGATCCTGTCTCCTTCGTAGCCGCCGTCCACGAACAGGTTCTCGCCGGTCATGTCATCAATGAACTGGATATCATCTACCCAAAACGTGCCGGCGCCCGCAGGCGTGACTGAGATTATGGGACAGATATTGGCGGTGTTCGCTGCTGCAGGCGGTGCAATGTGGTCCTCTCTCACACTCCGTCCAGTCGTAAGTTCCCAGCCGCCATGTACACATCCATACTTCCGACCCAGTCGTTTTCGTGATAGGCCTTCGACCACGTAATCTCAATGCCGGGTCCCACCGAAGCAAAACTCCCGCCCGGATTGCCAACATTGCTGGCCTTTCCCCAGAACCTGAGCGTGTATGTGTGGGAGGGATTGATGCCTGCGTGGAACTCCGGGTAAAGATAGGCTCGCCCCGCATTCCCGCCGCTCCCGGCGTTGCCGATCAGCTCCACCGAACGCGTCCCCGAATGAAACACCGTCGAATCCAGATCCAGTGTTCCGCGCTTTGCACATAGGGCAGCGGCATACTTCCATTATTGTCCGTACTGGCGGGGTCAGACCATGCCCAAAACCGCGGGCCGTCGCTGCCGTCAGCCGGGGTTGTTGGGCCAATGTTGCTGATGCACATCAATATAATCGCACGAGGATGAGTTCCAGAAGGCGGCAGGGATGGAATGCCAGAACGATGTTGTGCACAAGGCCTTGTTCGAGCCGATGGAGTGCACGTAGGTCGCCAGCGCATTGGCGGCATCGTAGTGATTGCTGTCGAACGGATCGCCTTCGTTACACAACTCCCAGGAGTGCAGCGAAGTGTAGCACCCCCACCGAGCAGTCATATAGCGCCACCACGCTTCCTGCAGCCAGCCGAAGGATAGTTCTCCGAGGAGTAGAAGTTGTCGTCGGACCGTGTCCCGGTGCTGCCGTCTGCATTGATGCATCCAAGCGAGCTGTCCTGCTTCTCCGATATAACGGTCTTTAGGTAGACGCCATATTGTTCGGCCGCCTGGAAGATGCTGTCGGCTTTCCATGCCTCGCCCAGATCGATGTAGTTCTCAAAGTCGATGTCTCCCTTGGTTAGACACTCGCTGGACCACGTTTGGCCCCCGTCGCTGCTGCAGCGCACGGAGAGGTCGTCGAAATAAACCGTACCGCTCGAGGCAGTGTTCGTGCACCCGACCGCAACAACACCGCTCTGGCTGGGCGCGTAATCCACAGTAACTGCAGTCCAGTCCTGGGTTCCCTGCACAACGTTGCTGGTCATTGTCCCGATGTAGAGAGATGCGCCGGCGCCGGTACCTGCAGTCAGGCTTGCGGTCTTTGTGTAACCGGTGAGTCTATAAGATACTCCTGAGGAGACGTAAAGATTCTGGCTGGTAGTGCCGCCGGGGTTGACAGCCGCGCAATACCTGTCGCCGGTCTTGGGTCCGCCGGTGGCGGACATCGTGAGCGAAAAGTTCCACTGCGATCCACCGATTCGTGCCGACGTCTCCACCGCCAAATGGATTTTGCCAACCCTGTAGTCCATCCACCAACGCGCCAATATTGATACCGTTGCTGCCATAGGTCTGCAGTGTGGACGCGGCCTGAGCAGTTGTCTGGAAAGTCGCATTTACTCCCGGCCCCAGCAGCGGCGTCCCGTCTGAAGTCTGGAAATAGCGTGAATCGGTAGGAGAGCACTGCACAAAACCGGAACTCGACGACGCCACGCAGTCGAACGATTGATCTCCGGAAGATGGATAAATCGTAGTCCCGGAGGAGTCCTGCACGCGAATCTTGTAACGCCACGTCCCCACCGCTGCAGGGGCAAAGCGCACACACCAGTTCGGCGGACCCACGGGAATTACATATTCGCTGGTACTACCCACCGTCTGCAGATTGTAGTTCTGGTAGTAGAACCCCGGCACAGTGACGGTGGTGGTCCAGTTATCGTTGGAGAAGAGGCCGTCCACCGAAACACCAGCCGCAGCGGGTATCGACGCAGGCGGATTCGCGTCATAGGGCCAGAAGTTGTGTGGCTACAGTCGAGACTGCAAAGCTGATTGTGAACACGCCGTACCTGTTGACGCTGCTGCTGGGCGCAGTAACGTTGGAGACGCCGGGCGCACCCAGTGCCAGGCCGCAAGCCATCACCGCGCACAGTGTGCTGAAAGTAATCGTGATAAGTCTGCGGAAACGCATAACAGTCATCCTTTCCAGTATCACAAATGCCGGACGGATAAGTTCATTCAACTGATCCATTCCAGCTTCTCCGACCTCGTCGTCGTATGCTAACGGGAATGCAAGGACAGGTGTGCCAGGTTGGGAGGTACATCGCCACACAAATAACGACAATCCTCACAATCCACCGATGATCTTTGTTGAACTGCCTCTGCAGTTTTGCGTCCATGCATGCCGTATAAGGTGTGTAAACTAATGAAGGGTTACAATTAGCAGCTTCCCTATTTGTGCGGTAACTTCCTCTATTGCAGGCTGAAACCATCTGACCCTGGCCCGGTGTGCCGCCGCTGAATCGACAGTCCAGGAAACCACGCCCGCGGCTGCGTTGTAGTTACCTCCGCTTGCCTTAGACCTTCCGGCGACGTATATCAGCAACGGCACCCGTGCCACTAACGAAGCATTGTTGGCTATTGTCTCTTCTGCTCTACCCTCGCCACCATTGACGACCGCGCCGTGACATTCGCACCGATCACCGGCGGCGCTGGATATATCTGCAAGCGACGTCGGAGAGCAGGTTCTGAACCGACAGGACGAGGTTTCCGCCGGAGCAGGGCAGCTCATTTGTTTGGGTGATCAATCCGGTGCCGGTATCCCACCACTCGACCTGATAATTGCCGTCCTTCAGGCCGGAAACCGTGACGGTGCCCGTGACGGCCGGCACGCTGACACCATCCACTATATTGTTCCACGTATAAGGCGCGTTATCTATCCATAAATACGCGCAGTTGTTGGTAAGGTCTTTCTGACCGCACGCGCGAAGAGCACTCACGGAGGTGGTAGCAAGTACATCCCTGTAGCTGCCGTTGGTGACAGGTATGCTGGACATGAACGCCTGGAATGCCTTGAAGTAGCCCCAAAGGTCCTTCTTAACGATATTGTCGGTCCACCAAAGGAGCATGTTGGGATTGTAGGGGCCTGCGTTCTCCCAGATCATTTTTCTAAGATAGACGCCGCCGACATCATCCACCAGATGCTGGTTCTCGTTTGTATAGGAGTAGCCTTCGTACGGATCTCCGAGCTCGTTAAGACCTCGAATGCCGGTTTCGCCCCAGACCGTTGGCTTCGCCATCCTCGCGCCGTAGCTGTCCAGAAGAACACCGTATTTCATGACGGCGAGCGCTGGATCATAGTCGATCCTGTCTCCCTCGAAGCCGCCATCCACAAACAGGTTCTCGCCGGTCATTTCGTCGATGAACTGGATATCATCTACCCAAAACGTGCCGGGGCCTGCAGGCGTGACTGAGATTATAGGACAGATGTTGGCGGTGTTCGCCGATGAGGACGGCACAATGTGGTCTCTCTCGCACATCCGCCAGTCGTATGTTCCCAGCCCCATATACACGTCCAGACTTCCCGCCCAGTCGTTTTCGTGATAGGCCTTCGACCACGTGATCTCAATTCCGGGCCCTACCGAGGCAAGATTCCCGCCCGGGTTGCCGACATTGCTGGCCTTTCCCCAGAACCTGAGCGTATACGTGTGAGAGGGATTGATGCCTACGTGGTACTCGGGGTAAAGATAGGCTCGCCCTACGTTGCCGCTCCCGGCGTTGCCGATCAGCTTCAGCGATTTCTTTCCCGAATGGAACACCGTCAAATCCAGATCCAGTGTTCCCGCGCTTTGCACGTACGGCAGGTTAACGCTGGCGTTGTTGTCGGTGCTGTAGGGGTCAGTCCACGCGTAGAATCGCGGGCCGTTGCTGCCGTCTGCCGGGGTTGTCGGGCCGAGGTACTCGTGAACATCAATATAATCGCACGACGATGACTTCCAGAAGTCACCGGGGATGGAATGCCAGAACGATGTAGTGCACATAGCCTTGTTGGGATCGATGGAATGCACGTAGGTCGCCAGCGCGTTTGCCGCGTCGTAGTGATTGCTGTCGAATGGATCGCCTTCATTGCATAACTCCCAGGAATGCAGTGAAGTGTAGCAGCCCCACCTCGCCGTCATATATCGCCACCAGGCCATCTGCAGCCAGCGCGAGGGATAGTTCTCCGAAGAATAGAAATTGTCATCGGACCGGGCTACCGTGGCGCCATTTGCATTGATGGATCCAAGTGAGCTGTCCTGCTTCTCCGAGATCACCGTCTTCAGGTAGACGCCGTTAAGCTGGGCAGCCTCGAAAATGCGGTCCCACCTTCACGCCTCCCTAAGATCGACGTAATTCTCGAAGTCCATGTCACCCTTGCTCAACCACTCACTGGACCACGTCTGCCCACCGTCGGTGCTGCAGCACAGCGAAAAGTCATCGAAGTAACCTGTGCCTGCCGTGCCGCTGTTCTTGCAGCCCACAAGGACGGACCGCGTTGTTGTGGGGGTCACGTCGATGCTAAATGCTGTCCAGTCTTGCGATCCCCTGTAGAGGCACGGATGTTGCTGAACCAAAGTACAGAATAGCCCCAGTTCCGGCGCTTCCGGCAACACTCGATCATTTTACGTAACCTGTCAGACGATAAAGCGCCCCGAGCGGTGAAGTCACGCTCTGGTGAGTATTTGCCCCAGCACTGAGCATACCGCGGTCCCTGTCTCCCTGCTTGGGGCCAACCGTATTCGACAGCGAAAGCGAAAAATCCCGTTGAATAGTTGCCCCGCCCCCGAATGGGTTTTGCCACTCCCTGAAGTCCATCCACCAGCGTGCAATCTTCACGCCACTCTCGCCATAGGTCTGCAGCAAAGAATCCGCCTCGTATGTGCTGTCGAATGCGTGCTTCACGCCCGGCCGGAACCGGCGTACCATCGGATAACTGGAAATACCTGGAATCGGTCGATGAGGTGCGGCAGAACCCGCGGTTGGCGGAACTGACGCATTGGAAATGCCAATTCGCCTGATCTGTGGCTTCGGTTTTACCGATACGTCTGTTACCCTTATCATGTATTGCCCGTTTCCGGTGTCTGCCGGGGCAAAGCAGATGCGCCAATGCGGAGCGCCCACGGGAACTATCCCTCATCACTGTAATTGGTCCCGTCTCCCGCTGACCAGCGTTCTGCTGTAGTCCTGATAGTAGAATCCCGGCACGGTGATGACCGTGACCCAGTCTGTCTTGGAAAAAAGGCCATCAACTGTGACTCCCACCGGAGTTATGGACGGAGGCGGGCGGAATCGTAGGCCGGTAATAATTCGAGGCCACGGTCGCCACGTTGAAATCCAGCGTGAAGATGTCATATTTGCCGACGCTATCGCTCGCGGCAGTAACGTTGGAAATAGCGGGATTTCCCAGCGCTGAGCTGCAAATCATCATTAAGCAGGACGCGCAAAGAACAAACTCGATCACTCTGCGGAAATGCATAATGGTCCTCCATTTTTCAGATCCTACGCATGGGATCGATCCAGGTGCTCTCCCGCCATCATCGGCGCGTCGTCTAACCTGGCAATGGTACTGGCCAAGAGCGCTCTTGCCAACCCAGACGCGCTTTTCACAGGCGGATACGACCCGGTCTTAATGGAGGGTGTTGCTCAGAACAGGCGCGCAATAAACCACACGCTGCATTATCTGTCACATTGAATGCATTTGGCATACACGCATTCGGTCTTATATTTGATCAATAATGTATATCCCCGCGCGGCAACCCCGACATCTGCAAGCTCTATAGCTACGCCCTGCGCCTTATGGACAGCCGCTCACGCACACGCTTCGGCCAGTCCGACCGCATGAACGGCTTCTCCAACAACGCGAACAGCGCCGCCCCGACTGCCCATATAGCGGGACCCGAGATCAGCACCATAATCGGCACGTCGATCCAAAGGCGGTTCGTAAGTGGCAAATGAGCCAGCTTTGGGACCAGTATATAGGCCACTTTGCCGTGGTAAAGGTAGAGTGTATGGCACATGCCGCCGGTCACAACGATCCAGCGATTCGACACTATTCGATTCCATATTCTCCCGCTGAAGGCTCCACATACGCCACGACCATCAGGCAAGGCATCACAACTCCGTCAAACACACGGTATCGGAGCACAGGTATCATGGCAATCCACGCGAGTGTGCCGAGAATGTCCCATTTCACGCTTCTCGCCGGCTGTTGTTTCCAGGTAACCAGGAAGATATCAACCAGCAGGAATCCCGCGAGAAAGAACTGGATGTTGTACAAGATACTCATCTGCGTGTAGCTGTACAGCACGCTGCCCACCGGTATGAGGGACTGGCCCACCGCAAACAAGCAGCCAATTCCAACGATCACCAACCTGCGCAAGTGCGTGCCCCTCACCAGGAACAGCTTCGCCATCAGCGGGCCAAGAAGATAGAACTGGACCTCGATCTCCAGCGACCAAGCCACCTGATTGATCGTGCTGCTCGATCGATAAACCAGATTGTGCACGTAGAACATACTCGCGAGAAGGTGGGGAAGTGTCGTGTGTATCGACTCGTGGAGCAGAATAAGCCTGAGCAAAGCGAACACAGCCAGATTGGCAAAGTACGGCGGCTCCAGTCTCGTTAGTCGCCTCAGGAGATACCGTCCGAGAGTCGGCCGCCGCGTCTTGCACAGATAGTGTTCCGCGAACGGCAGTGCGAGGACGAAGCCGCTTATGACGAAGAACAGGTGCACACCTACCGAACCATTCTGGAACAGCCAACTCCAGAACTCCTCGCCGCGCAGGTCGTAACGTCCCGGCCTCGCGGCAATGAGGTCGTTGTTGACGTGACAAAACACAACGCCGGCGATAGCAAAAAACCTCAGTCCATCTATCTCACGGACGAAGCGCCCGCTGGACGTTACCCTGGATATGCGATCAATGAGCCAATCGCCGCGTCGTGATTCGCGTTTGATTGATTGGGTTTGCTTCATGGCTTCTGACGCGCCGATCCCGGCGCCGCCAGGCTGTTCTCGGAGAATTTCGGGTCCGGATGCGTTCGTCCTGACGCGCTCTCGCGATTCGTAACGTGTCCACTGGCGGACAATCCCTTGCGATGGAGCCCATCGAAGCGGGGAACAGTGCACAATAGCCGCCAATACCCCTTCAGCATCCTTATGGCCGACGATCGGTCCCGCGGCCGGGCGCACAATCTTATGCTCCACAGAGCCAGGCGGACGACCGCGCTCAACATGACCATCGCGCGAAGCGCTAGCCCTGAAACCGCGCCGCCCGCGCTGTGTCGCCGCACAAACTTATACGTGCTCAGGTAAAGCTCCACATTTGCCCATTCAGCAGCCTGAACGCTGCTCTGCTGCCCAAAGTGCACGATGCTAGTCCCCGGCAGGTGGTAAACCTCACGCCCTGATTCCCTGATCCTGCGACACAGGTCCGTCTCCTCCAGGTAAAGGAAGTAAGACTCATCAAACCCGCCAAGATCCTCCATTACGCAGCGCGGAACCATCATGCATGCCCCAAGCAAGTGGGCGACCGGAAAAGGACCATCATCCGCAGTCGCGCTCGACGCGCTGAAACGCCGTACGGCTTTGTCCAGATAGCAGGTTCGAAGAAGCATCCAGCTCAGACTGGGAAAGCGCATCCAGTAAGACTCCTGCGGTGTTCCGTCCGGGTTTACTATTGCGCACCCAACCGCGCCTGCTTCCGGATGAGTGCCCAGAAAGTCTCGCATCCGCGCCACAGTGTCCCCTTCGACAAGCGTGTCGGGATTGAGCAACAGTATGTACCTCGCCGGCAGCTTGCTCGATAGCCACATTGTTGCCGGCCGCAAAGCCGAGATTCTCCTCGCTGGCAATCAGCTTAACGTCCGGGAATTCCCGACGCACGGCTTCCACGGACCCATCCGCTGACGCATTGTCTAAAACGATGACCTCGTGCGAAATCGAACCCGTGCTGCTTCGAATGGACTCAAGGCACTGCAGAAGCAGTCCTCGCGTATTCCAGTTCACTATGATGACAGAGACTATATCACTCATGCACTCTGAACTCCCCTTAGAGCACGCCAGAAACCAGGCCTGAGCAATGCAGGAAATGAAAGCTTCACGGCAGCAAATGCCCGGCCGATATCAGACCTCACTCGATCATTGCCGTTCCTCACTTAGCTCCACCACGTGCGGCCCTCCTGATGGGCTAACGTCGTGCGCAGCTTCGAAGGCCCTTAATCCGCCGTCTAAGCCAGTTCTTAAGTATCATAGCGCCCGCAAGTGAGCATGCATGAAGGCGCCCTCTGTGCTTCTTAAAGTAGCTGATCTTGCTGGCTACAAGCCGGCGTCGGCTGCTTTCGCTTGCCTGCTCGCTGCTTTTTGCCCCGTAATGCATTATTTCTGCTGCCGGCACAACCCGCACTTCCCATCCGGCCCTGTGAAGACGCAAGCACCAGTCGGTCTCTTCACAGGTACCATAAAAAGCGACTCGTCCATCAGACCGATCTGCCCCGCGGCCTCTCGCTTGATCATCAAGCAGCATCCGCCAACCCAGTCTACCGTAAACGGGGCAATGCTTCGTGTCTCCTCGACGCTGCCGGGCGGCCGGGCAAGCCCCTTTATGCGCCGGTCGAGCGTTCCACGCACCTCGCTCCAGAGGGTCGGAAACTTCGCCCAGGAGTACCTGCAGGCTCCCGTCTTTGTTGAGCACCAAGGGGCCAACCGCGCCGGTTCCGGGATTGTCGTCGAGGAACCGAACAAGCCCATCCAATGCTCGCTCGTAAACGAGCGTGTCAGGGTTCAGCAGGAGAAAGTGTCTGCTCCCGCCGGCGGCGTACGCCTGGTTGTTCGCCGTTGAAAAGCCCACATTATCGCGGTTCTCGATCAGCTTCACCTGGGGATACTTCTTGCGCACCATCTCCGCGCTCCCGTCTGAGGAAGCGTTATCGACGACGATCACCTCATACTCGATGCTATGAGTCGTCTCGAAGATCGACTCCAGACACCTATCGAGAACGTCTCGCGTGTTCCAACTAACTATTGCAATCGAAAGATCCATTGGCCTCGTCCCTGCTGATCCTGATATGCGCTATAGCTAAGCCCCAGATCAACCACGAGTAAACAGTAGTTGAGAACGTGATGATCCCGCCGTTGTGGTATGTGGGGATAATGTAATCGCCGATGGTCGCTGCCATAGATATGCCTGCCAACTGTCCCAGCACTGCAAGAAGAAACGTTCTCGACGGACCGGGTTCCATGTTGCCGGGTACTGAACAAACATCCATCGAAAACCCAACCAAAGGATTGCCACGAAAAAGATGAAGCCGGGAAGCCCCATCTCGGAGAGGTGCTGCGAATATGTGCCGTGAGCCGACGTGTACGACGTAGTGCCCCACTTTTCACCGTAATAGAACGAATTGTAGGTCCGGTAGTTGCCAAGCCCAACCCCAAGCGGAAACGTGCTTGCGTATTTGATTGCCCCGGCCATCAGCGAGAAACGGTCGAAGTCACCGCCTTGTTCCGAATCTTCAACTACGTTCTTGTTCAAGTACGGCCAGGCGACCACAACAAACGCGCCCGTGATCGCGAGCATTACGAAGAACACCTTTCTGCTCTTGATAAACGTCACTACCCCAAGAGCCGCGAGGAGACCAAGCCAGCCCGACACCCACGATATGTCCAGAAAGAACACTGCGAAGACACTCAGTCCGGTTGCCAGAGCGCATAGGACCCTCTTGCTCGTGGAGAACTCTGGATTAAGGGTGACTGCCCAGCAGTAACTCGCCGGCAGCAGCGTCAGCAGCGACCACCACATTGCGGAAATCGGAATCCTTCCACCGGTCAGCGCGTTCAGTATGCCATATATGCCGGGCACAAACAAAACGAAAGTAGCCCGTCTCAACCACTTGCGATTGGTCACAGTGGTCGCCATCATGACAAGCGCGCCCGCACTCAGAAAGTGCAATCCCAACTCGATCACATTCACGGTGGCGCGCTGGTATATCCGGTCCACATGTCGGTCCCAGAACAGATACGAGTTCACCACGTTGAGCACGCAGTAGGCGAGGTACAGTCCAATCGGCAGGTAAAAACCGCTGCGGATCCGGTTCTTCGGCAGCCCCCTCAGCAGATATTTGCCGAACCACACTACGAGCAAGAAACCGAGCATTATCTCACTGATGTATACTCCCTTGCCGACTCCTGAACCACCAACAGCGAGGTCGGGCGTTCCGCCCCAAGGCACGAACGCAACGAGCGCATAGATCACGAGAGCCGCCTCAAACTGCCACGCCACCAGGAGCGTCAATATCGCGCCGGCGGTGATTGCTGCGACATGGTACAGATTCGCGCCCGTCGCGAAGATGCCGAGAATGATCCCCACGATTAATATGATCGCCGCATTCCGGGCGAGGATCGCATAACGTTCCGGTGTCCAGCTTGTTTGTCGTGAGTTCTTGTAATGCTGTGTATTCATCAGGGCATGCTTCTCAGTCGAGTTATTAATCCGATTTGTTGACGCCAGTCCGGGCGGCCGACTCCACCATATCCACGAACCCAGCGCCTATGTTGTCCCAGCTATAGTGTTGTTCCACAAGCGCCCGAGCCGCCAGAGCAAGATTGTCTCTTAACGGACGATCACCCAGGACCCGCGCAATCTCATCGGCAAATACCCTTGGCGTGTCCGCGATTAGCAGATGTTCACCCGAGGTGGCATTGATTCCTTCAGCGCCCATCGAGGTAGATATGACTGGAACTCCGGCTGCCATCGCCTCAAGAATCTTCAGCCTCGAACCGCCCCCCTCGCGCAGCGGGATTACACACGCTGTAACTCTTCTTGAGCACATCCCTGATGTCCTGCACGTAGCCGGTAAGCTCCACGCCGGGGCAGTCGCTTATTCCTGTCAGATCCACCCCATCAGTCCTCCCGGTGACAAGAAGTCTCACACCGGGCACGCGAGAGCGCAGCAGCGGATAGATCTGATCCACGTAGTGCCGCACGGCGTCGAGGTTCGCGCCAAAGGTCAAAGCGCCGTTATATACCAGCGTCCATTCCTGCGGGTTCCTGTCCCCGGGATCATAATGTCCGGTGTCGACTCCATTTGGGATCACGCAGCCCTCGATTGTGGGTACGCAACAGCGCTTGACCATATCCAGTTCTTCGGAGGAAACACAGGTATAGCCGTCCGAGCGTCCCAGCATCTCCCGAACGAAGCTGCGGTGCTTAGCGAAGGTCAGGGATACCCTGAGACGCGCAAGCCCGGAGCAGTCTCGGATGCGCCTGAGCATCGAGCCGATCTCAATCTCCTCAAAGACAACCGGACATCCTGCGTCGCCCGGCACGTAGGTCATCGCCGGGAGCTGGGAACCTACAATGACATCCGGACGGATTTCTTCGATGGCCCTTCTCACCGCTTGTGCGATGGCGGGGTCGAAAGTATCTACGTAAGAGCGCGGCTTGCCGGAGAAGAAACCCGCAAGCGACCTGAGCGTGCCTCCCTTGAACCACCGGGACTCGTGCAGCGAGACCAAGCGGCAGATGTCCTCGAGTTCGGAAGCGTCCCGCGGGTCCGAATCGTCCTGCAGCAGCGAGACGAGGCGCACCTCGTGCCTGCGAGAAAGCGCTTTTATCAAATTGTAGACCCTGATCCTCGACCCATTGTTCGGGGGGGACCGGAACCAGGAGGATACGACCAGCACTTTCACCGGTAGATCACTCCCGCGATGTCCATTATCTCGAAATCGGAAAGCTTCCGGAAAACCGACTCGCGCCGCCGAGCCTCCGTTGCCTGCCCACGCCTCGCATACGCCATTCTCCACCCCGCAAGAAACGATAGATCGCCGGCCGCCGCGCGCCTCACGAGAACGAGCGGAAGCCATCGCCGATGAGCGGCCATTAAAGCCCGATCCTCGATGTTGCGCCACAAGAACAGCAGAGAGTTGCGCGCTTGGATTCCGGCTGTGTAGCCCGAATTCAGCTTCGAAGTCGATGCGGAGTGCTGATGGTAGACGACGCTCGCGGGTTGATAAAGGCTCTTCCATCCCCGTTTCCACGCCCGATATCCCAAATCGAGATCTTCCCAGTAGAACGGCGAATACACCTCGTCGAACCCGCCCAACTCCTCCAGCATCGAACGCCGGTAGACCGCCGCGCATCCGGTGGCGTACAGCGTGGGCGTCACGCATTCCACTCCCTGCTTCTGATCGACGTACAGCAATCCGTGATGCCAGAAACTGAGCTTACAGCCTTCATCAATATTGTTGTGGTTCGGCAAGATGATCCTGGGAGTCACCGCAAAGACGGACTCATCTTCAAAAAGTGGCAGCAGCTCATCCAGAAAGCCGGGAGTGACCACGACATCATTATTCAGCAGTACGACGAACTCGCCAACTGTCGCGCGAATGCCGTCGTTCGCCGCCGCTGAGAAGCCGCCGTTTATCGGACGAGAAACAACTCTCACCTCGGGAAAGCCGTCCGCCAGCATCTCCAGGGTTTTATCAGTGCCGGCATCATCAACGACTACGGTATGCTTTCGGAAACTCTCGAGTTTTGTCAAACACGTGTGCAAATGATCCCAACCGTTGTAGGTCGGTATGATGAACGAGCAGTTGTTAGGATGGCCGCTAGTGCAGTAGTTTTGCATACTTTAGCTGATACTCCAGATTGCGGTTTCGCTCACCGATTTTGCGCGCCGGGACCCCGCCGACTATGGTATATTCGGGAACATCTTTGGTCACCACAGCCCCGGCAGCCACTCCGGCGCCCTCACCGACACTCACACCCGGCAATATAAGCGCCCTGGAGCCGGTAAACGCGTAGTCGCCAATGGTGACTGGTCCGCCAACAGCGTCAAACATAGAGCTCTGAGGATCATGCTCCTGGGTAAATATCGCCGTTTCGCCCGCGAGATTCACGTTATTCCCGAGCACAACTCCATCTCGACCATCCAGGAAGCAGCAGTGTCCGATTACGCAGTTATTTCCAATGCTTACTCCACTGGGGCGGTAGAAACGGCATCGAAAGTGTATGCTGCTATCTCTGCCGATCTTGATACCGAACGCGCGCCGGTACAGAAAAAGCCTGATGGTGTGAGAAGGAATACTGCCGACCATATTGCACATGAACTCAGCTATATCCGCGCGAGCATATCCGACTTTGCGCAGCACAACACGCGCTCCGCGCACGACAAGAGGTGGTCTTCGTGTCTTTTCCATACTCTGCCTTTCTTCCATTATCCGCCCCTTGAAACAGAACCCACCGTGGCTTCTGTTAAGCCGGATTCCAGAGCGCGCTTGGTAGCTTCAAGGTACGAACGCCCCCACTTCTGACACGGCTCAAGATGACAACCCTCCGCCCATTCATTCCAGGCATTGATGAACACCAGTCGATTGTCCTGCGTTCTCCTGATAGTTCTCGCAACTACAGCTCTCAGCCAGCGCTCATATGCATCAGGATTAGCATTGTTCAGAATGCAGGCGTCCTTGACTCTGCGCGCCGAGTTATCCCAGGATGGCGCCACGCCTGGGTGCCTGATGTAAGCGGGATCGGGCCTGTCGAGCAGCCGCTGAACACACTTCGTATAATCCATGACGAGATTCTCCGCGTATCCCGCAGGCACCATGCCGAGCTTCTTTGGAATGAGCCATTTCCTTCCGGAGTATGCTGGTGGAGGCAGGCTTAGAAAATGGGGTTAAAATTCAACTGCTGCATCAAATCCATGTTCAATCGGATCGCCCAGGTCAAAGCGGCTCTCCACTCTACACAGGTAGAGCTCACCAATGCCAAGTTTTTCCGCCTCTTCGCGCCAGATATCGGTCGTACGCTTCGCGCAGGGCATCGATGACGATCTGTACACAAGAAAAATCGGCTTGCCGTTTACGCGAATGTACCTGTCATCGGAAAACGACTGGGCCAGAGATCGCATGTGCCGCCGATCATCTTCTTCTCCATATTCCTGCATCACCAGCATTTGCCCAGTGATTCCATCCCACGTCCTGCTCCAATTATCGTTAGCCCAACACAGACAAAACGGGAAATCCGGCCGCCCCGAAGACAACACCTCATTGAAAGGTCGCTCCAGCAGCCTGCGTCCTCCGAACCAGTAGTGGTAGTAACAGAATCCGTATATGCCGTAGCGCTTTGCCAAATCAGCCTGGGCCTCGCGCGTTTCCGGCAATCTCAGATCGTAGAAACCCAAGTCCGCTGGAAGATGCGGCTGGTAGTGCCCGCGAAATCGGGGGCGCGCCTTGACTACGTTCGTCCATTCGGTAAAGCCTTGCCCCCACCATTCGTCATTCTCCGCAATTGGGTGAAACTGAGGCAGGTAGAATGCGATCAGACGAACTATCGAATCCACTTCAGACATTCCACAACCCCCCATATGTGATTACATCTTACTGGCCAAATCATTTACAGGTCACCTGTTATCTCACTTGAAAACGGCCGAAGGTCATTTACATCCCATTCGCGGCATTCTTCCGCTGGAAGAATGCGAGGAGTTTTATCCACGGTTCTTTCGAATCGCGGCCACTCGCTTCAATGCCGGAAGGGCCAGGCGAAATGCCGTGCGATATGCCTGGTCGAGCGGCTTACTGCTGTTTTCCTCTATTGCCGCCTGATAGACCTGGGTGTATTCCCGACACATCCTCTCGGCGGTGAACCTTTCTCTAACATACTCCGGGGCACGAACAGATGCCCCCTCGTAGTTCCGGCCTGAATAGAGCCAGTTTACTGCCTCAGCAACTGCGTCAACTCCTCCGGAGCAATCATACACATAGCCCGTGGATTTGTGTTCCACCACTTCGCATATTCCACCGGTATTCGGCACAATCGCCGGACACCCACATGCCTGAGCTTCTATGGCATTCAGGCCAAACGGCTCAGCGCGCGCAGTCGAAAGCAGAAAACCCTTCGATGCCGCTACCTCGCGGTAGAACTCCGGCATTTCGAGCCAGGGCCTGCGAACTTGAATGCTCGCATTCTCAGGCAGCCAGTGTGGCTGAAACTCTTCTCCTGGCGGCGAACCATCCAGAATGACTATCCGAAAATCTTTCGCAACCGGGCTCATAGCAATCGCAATCAGCCCGCCGAAGTTTTTGGCCGCGTCATTGCTTCGACCGATCCATGCGATAATCGGCTTGCCATCGTATTCCTGCTTGCCGGGCGAAAAGAAGTCCGTGTCGATCCCGTTGTAGACCATCCGAACGCTCTGGGAGTACTGCGGCTGCACCGCTGCGGTCATTGATTCCGAAACACCAACTACGGCGTCTTCGTGGATATTGTGGTTGCGATCTCCCCAAATATGGTACGTCGTGACGACGGCGCCGCCAAAGCGCGTTCGATTGATCAGCATGCTGTGACCACCACGACGCGTGATTCGCCAGATGGATCACGTCATAACCGCGCGAAAGCAGCGCTTCATCCAGCAATTCGCGATCAGCGAATAACACCGTGCACAGATCACCAAACTGGCCGGATGCGCCGAGGTCTGAGACGAACGCTACGTCCGCTTCTATGCCGACCTTACGCTGTTCACGAATCAGCGTCGCGAGGAAACTCTCCGCTCCTCCGTTCGCGCATGACAGGCCTATGTGAAGTACCTTCACGTTACTCTCCCAAGCCAGCGGCTCATATCTGCAAAACCGGATGCTGCGCAAGCGACACGGCGTATTCCTGCAGAGTTCTCTGCCGCGCTTTCGCCGCGCTCTCTACCCCAGCCTTTCCCTTGATGCCCGCAAGAGATCTGCTCGCGATACTGAGCGTGCCTCTGCGCACAGCCTTGCTGACGGACTTCGATATCAGATGACGTATGCACCACAAGCACAAACTGTAATCACCCAGCGCGTACGCCGAATGCGAACATGCCAGCCAGTAGCTGCCCTGCCAATCTCTGCAAATCCCAGCATCCTCCCGGCCGGCCACGGCAACTGCACAAGCGCGGATAAGTCCCGCGCGATACGTCAAATCGCATCTCGTGCATAACGAATCGCTCAGGCAACTGGCGATCACAGCGTCACGCAGTTGATCTGTCAGACCAATGGAAACAGCAAGGGCGTTCGCCTCACTCAGCCAACTCCGGGCATCAGCCGGCACGCCACCTGACAGTGCCTGCGCAGCCCTTCGAGCGAGCGCCAGCATCTTGCCGCGCGCGAACATTTCCGGTTGTCCGCACGTCGAGGCCGGACCCAAGTGCTTCTGCAACACTGCCAGTTCGCAATCCAGAATGCCGCGGGAGTCACCTACACTGTTGCCCGAGTGCACTCGGCACGCAGCCAGCGGGCGTGGGACCTCACAGAAATTACAAAGCGCCGAAACCCGTATCCAAAGGTCCCAATCTTCCGCAAGGTTAAACGATGGGTCAAAACCGCCGGCCTCTTCGATATAGCGCTTGCGAACGGCAACAGTCGGGGTAGGAATGGGATTCTCGACAAGCAGTTCGTCGTGCATACCCCTGACGATTTCTCCATCCGTCTGACAAGCGAAATCCAGTGGGTATGGAAAAAGGTTATCGGTGTCGACCCTTACCCAGCGGCTGTAGACCAGTCCGACCTCCGGGTGCTGGTCTAGCACAGCAATCTGTGCAGCCAGAGTGTCGGGAAACCACAGGTCATCGTCATCCAGAAATGCGATCACATCTCCGGCGGCTCTGCTAATACCATTGTTGCGCGCGACGCATCGCTCCTGATTGGCCTGCTTCACATACACGATTCGGTGGTCCTGATGTGACTTCACCATCTGCTCGGTGTGGTCGGTCGAGCCGTCGTCGACTACAATCAACTCGAAATCGCCGTACGTCTGCGCCAGCACGCTTCGTATGCTCTGGCTGAGCAGGTCCGCCCGGTTATAGGTTGGTATTACGACGCTCACCTTTGGCACATTCATCGGCTACACCAGTTGCCCCTCCAGGACTTGGGCCAGGTACTCGCCGGCCTGCCGAGCGCGCGACTTAACCGCCGGCAGCACTTCCGCCAGACCAGCGCGAATCTCATTTTCTCCGGACAAAAGGTCCGCCAGCTTCGTCAGCAGCAGCGCAGGGGTGAGGTCCTGGACCGGCAGCAGCCAGTCCGGATGTCCGAACATATCTTTATTTATCCCCCGCGCTTTAGTGCTGTAACCGATGGAAATGGTAGGAACTCCCGTGGAAAGCGCGGCGATAGTCGCGTGGGTTCTGGCCCCGACTAACGCGCGCAACTTGGAGATCACCCACTTAGTTTCCGGCGCCGGCAGTGTGGGCGGCAGCAGCGTGAAGTGTCCCTTGTACTCCGCCAGTCCTTCAGCAATACGTGCCATAAACGCATAATCATCGGAGATCGGCCACGTCACGTGCGGAATGAGCAAGACCGGCCCGATGCCCGCCTCAAGCAGCGATCGCACGCATTGGGTTGCGGCCTCCAGCCACCCACTACCCTTGTCTCCCCGATAATCGCCAACCAGCGGGCTCAAGTTTACGCCCACGGGTTTGCCTTCAAGGATGCGCATTACATCCTCCGCCAGTTGGGGCTTCACAGGTTCCATTAAGAACGCGGGATCGGCCACGAACCGAACGTTGCTGGTCAGTCCCATCGAGTGCAGATACGAAAGTGTCTCAGATTCGCGTGCAAGGATCAACTGGAAGCGACTCAGGTGCTCACGCATAGTTTCTTCGAACGCCGGGTCTTCCGAGAACGGTCCCACACTCGCGCCCCAGAGCACCAGAGGCTTCCCGGCTGTCCTCAGAGCCTCATCCATATGCATCTGAAATTCGGGGCGCCCGTAATCGAGCGTGTAGTTGTCCCCACCAACCTGCAACCCACAGACAGACCGCCTGATCGCCGCATACTCCACCCGAAACACCAGGTGACGCCATCCCGTCGATCGACGATGCCAAACGCGATACTTCCACCACTCGCCGCTGAACTTGCGCACCGCATCGTAGAGGTGCGGGCGGTGCTCGACCCTGCGATCTCGCTCCGCTTCAGCATCTTCGAACGCTGTGTCCCCGCGACTGCTCACAATGAATGACGCGTCAGGAAACCGGCGCGACAGGATTTCCACGGTCCCTCGAACTATGGCCTCGCAACCCCTGTTCGCGTACGTTCCGTTGCCGACAAGCAGGAAAGTTTCCCGATTCCCAGCCATGTCGCTAGACTCCCCTAACGCGGCTGCGCAGACCACTTACAATCCTCTTCGCGCACCGTCTTGCCCTAATCCACCTGGGCGGGTCACCCTGAATTTCGCGCATAGCCGTTTGAAATTCCTCCAGGCTCCTCCGCCTTTTCCATAGAAAGGATCCTTCGATGGCGCGCTTCGCCTCTGCGTCATAGGCTGACGCAGCGTACCACTTGCCTGCATTCCTTGCGACCACTCTCTTCTCGGGAACAGACAAACCGCCTCTGGATGCACGCCACAACCTGTGAGCCATTCCCTCTCTCTTGAACGCGATGACTTCTTCCTGGCTTTCGATAACCCGGCCCATCTCACAATCCCTCAGGGCAATCTCTCCCGCGTTCGCAGCCGCCTCGAACACTGACCTCGCCAATTGCGAACGAACCACCAACAGGCTCGTGCCCCGGTAGTCATTCGCGAACTCCGGCAGCCATGCATCCATGAACACAACGTCCGCGCACTCCGCGAAGACGTCGTCGCAGTAAAGGCAAGCCTCGGGGGTGAACCAGTGTCCGCTCCACGCCTCGCCGAGTCCACTCGACCAGTAAACCGTGGCTTCTTCAGCCCCATCATCCGCGCTCCGCCACCGCACCAGCGTCCCCAGTTCACTAGCAGGCAAAGACGGCGTTTTCGTGCGGAACACCACCTCGCTAATCGCGCCATTGGGCGCCCCGGCCAATTCACCGGCGAACTCCGCGAATTGCGAGCTCACGCCGTGACCGCATACGAGCCCAACAATCACTGCAATCTTCTCTCTGAGGACCGGGACTTGCATCTGGGCCAACCGCAAGGCCTTCGCCACACACGGCAGACACACCAGCGCGTATTTTGCGTCGCTTCGCGTGACCTCGCGCAATATTGCGCTCAGTTCAACCGGATAGTAGGCTGACTTTGCGGCCTTGCCGAGATCAGAAACTTTGTCAATGATCGAATATCGAAAAAGCGGCGTGCTCCCCGGGCACCTTGTAACGCAGACGGCCTTGTCAACTACACCGTCTGCAAGAAGCCGTTTCAAAAATGCGCTTGCCAGCCCGCCGGACGCGCTGTTTAGCCGCTGTTCCACGTCCGAACAATAGCCCGACGAGCAGGACGAATAGTAGCCGCACTCCAAGCTGTGCCTGACGCCCGGCTGATCGCCGTAGAGCGCTTTTCCAATGCTGTCCTCATCGTGCCCTGTGAAAAAGAACGGGCACACGCGCTCGCACAGTCCGCAACTTTCAGAGCAAGCCTGCTCGGCGCGTATTGCCCGATAGCAGCCATCATCCCCGAAAGCTATCTCGATCTTCCCCCGCGGACACACCCCTGCACAGACCCCACACCCAATGCATAAGCGCTTATCATGACGGGAGTCCCGTGACCGGCTACCACCAGACATCAAGAGCCTCCATATATCCACTCCGAGTTGACCCACAACACCCCTATCCGCGCATCGCCGTGATCCACCGCCCCAACGGGAGGCAGGACCACAAGTTCTCGACACGTATGGCCATTGTCGTAGACGACGGAACCGAATGCGTCCGAGGCTTTGGCAACAACCCAGTAGGTCCCGGGCACAAGCGGCAGCGAATCGATGGTAACAACACAAGTGCCCGGACCGCACAAATCCTTTGTAGAGCCACTGATCGCATTGCTGGTGTGCGCGAGCACGCGTCCTACTCCATCCATAATGTGCACACCAAGCCGAGGCGCGACAAGCAGCCCTTCAGCCAGATAGTGCAGACGCAGCCTCAGTGAACCGTCACAGCGCGTTATCCAACCATCTTCGCCGTTCATTATCTCCATATCGCAGATGGTCAAGGGGGACACTCCCCTCGCCGCGCGGTCGTCCGCCGCCATCGAGGGAGCTCCGGAATCCCTTGCGTTGAGCAACTGTGATTCTCGGTAAGCTTTCACGGCTGTCTGGGGATCCGCTATCAGCACCACCTCTCCGTGCTCAAGCAGCACAACTCGATCGCACAGGCTAATCACCACTCCCAAGTTGTGCGACACAAAAAGCACGGTTCGACTGGCATCGCGAAGCTGCCGCATCTTCCGGGAGCACTTCTCTTGAAACGCCCCGTCGCCCACTGACAGCACCTCATCGACAATCAGTATCTCCGGATCCACGTGCGCCGAGACCGCGAAACCTAACCTCGCATACATCCCGCTCGAATACCGTTTCACGGGCGTGTCGATGAACTTCTCCAACTGAGCAAATGCCACAATCTCATCGAGCTTGGAATCTATCTCGCGGCGGGACATTCCAAGTATTGAGCCGTTGAGGTAGACGTTCTCCCGGCCGGTCATCTCCGGGTGAAAGCCGGCTCCAACCTCAATTAGCGCCGATACGCGGCCGCTGGTGCTAATACTGCCCTTCGTCGGATCCATTATCCGCGTGAGCAGTTTCAGCATCGTGCTTTTGCCCGCGCCGTTGTGGCCGATGATGCCCAGCGCCTCACCCTGCTCCACCTCGAAGCTCACGTCCTTCAGCGCCCAGAAGTCCTCACGCTCCCTGCGCTGGAACATCCCACGCGCCGCGTCCACCAGGTTTCTTGGCCTATCGTGCGCCAGTCTGAACTTCTTAGATACATTCTCTACTGAGATAACATTCATAGTTTTCCGCAACAGCCGAGCGGGCCATCTACCCTTCATTTGTCCTGCGGCGCAGCCTGCCAAGCGCAGCCGCAAGAGCCTTGTGCCGGACGCCTCTCAAGAACCTGCCCCGCAGCATCAATACCAATACAACAGCAAATGTGAAAGGAACCAACAGAAAAAGCGCAGAGAGATGGTGAGTGCGTAGAACGCGGGCCGCCAAGAACCCCAGTCCCCCCGCAGGCGCGACAATCGCAGCATATAAACCCAGCACCGTCGCAATCGCTGTGCGGTGCGCGCTGGCTATTGCGCTTTGCGTCAGATAGGCCCCCGACGCACACGTTGTGGGACGCAGTCCCTGCGGAAGCAGCGTGGACCATGTCAACTTTTTGGGGTGGTTGGCCCAATATCTCTGTGCTGTCAGGTCAACTCCCGCATCGCTCTCATCACCGAACGTGGCGATCCGCACATTCTCGTGTGATGACAGCCAACCTACCACGTCATCGAATTCCTCCAGCGTTGTTATCGCTCTCGAGTCCCCGCTCTCTTGGAAATCAAATGGGTGAAATAGCGCCACGATCAACTGCCCACTGCCCTGGTCAGCCAGGCGGCGTTTCACGCAGTCAACCAGGCCTGGCAGACTGGCCGTCGCAGGCAGGAATTGCAGACTCGAACTAGTTGGGCCTAACAAGCTCCCACTCAACAGTCTGATCCCGGCAACCGAGAGCGCTCTGCAGGTGTTCTCGTCGTATCTGTTAAACGGAGGGACGAAGCTCGTAACCGGAACATCAAACACGCTCTCAAGGTATCGCTTACCTTCGCGAATCTTGCTCAACTGCGCGTCGTACTGATCTCCGGCAAACTCTGAATCCAGCTTCAGACCGATCGTTTGGTGGCTGTAGCCGTGCATAGCGACGTCAATCACTGCGGCCTGGATCGCGTCTTTCAGCAGGCTCACCTTCCGAGGTGTAAGCGGCAGCCGCTTCTGAGGACTCGGGTCGCAAACGGCTCCCGCACACCTGAACGGTATCACCGAGAACACGGCTTTCGCGTGGCGCTTCTTCAGTATCTCGACGATCGCCCGGTCCACGGCTATGGGACTCTTCGCCGAGAAGTCATCGTACCTCGACAACCACCGTCACCGTCGGCTGCTGGGCACTCGCGCCCGCAGCCATGCCGGCCAACATCCCACGCGCCGCATCCGGCAGCTTCGGCCGCCCGTCGTGCGCCAGTATGAACTTCTTCGATGCGTCGTCTACGGGGATAAGTCTCATAGTACCTTTGTCACATCCAAGAGCGAACCTGTTCGGTGTCGCTATCCACTTGGCTAGCCGCCATCATAATAAGGTATCGAAATCGTAGGCCTAATACTATCCACAGCCTATAATCTCACCATACTGCGCAGCGTCAATGCGCCGCGCCGAATCGAAATGCGGGATGCTGCAGACCAGGTCAAATGGTCTCCGCAAACGCCGGTTCAAGTCTCTTGAACGTGCGATATCCCACCAACAGAAAAACAATCGACACAGCCGCCGCTATTCCGACGTAATGCCAGTTTGGCGCCCTGTTTTCCAGCACCACCCCTCGAATGCCGTCCAGCACCGCCGACATCGGGTTCATCATATAGGCGGCCATATACCTCTTGGGCACTGATGTCAGGCTATAGATCACCGGCGTCATATACATCCACACCATCGTGAGCATGGGCATGGCGTGCCGTATGTCTCTATAGAACAGATTCCCACTCGACAGCAGGAAGGAGACGCCCAGCATCAGGCAGACCTGAATCAGCAGCAGAGGGACTACTAGAAGCGCCAGAAATGTCATGTGAATGTGGTAGTAGATCAGCAGCGGTACCAGCACTAGCATTCCGAGCCCAAGGTCGACGGTCTTCCCCAATATCGCGGAGATCGGAAACACCTCGCGTGGGAAGTATATCTTCGTAATCAGATTGAAGTTACTGACCAGGCACTCAGAGCCGCCTGCCAGCCCACCTGCGAAGAACGTCCACGGCAGCATCGCAATGTAGGCGAAGATCGGGTAAGGGATCTTCCCCGTATCGATCTTCGCGATGTGCGACATCACCACCGTAAAGATAAGCGTCATTCCCAGAGGCTGCAGCAGCGCCCATGCGATCCCCAGGACAGACTGCTTGTAACGTGATCTGATGTCACGGCGCGTCAGGCTTCCGACAAGCTCCCTGTGCTGCCAAAGAATGCGCAGCGCGGCGCCTTTGCGGGCTCTCGGCCGTTCGACATGGGGACGCTCCGCCACTGCCTTATCCACTACAAGCTTCTCCACCATCTGTCCTCACGTCTCGCGCTTTACTCCACCACAGCCGATACATTCAAACATTACGACAAATGCATCTCATCGGGATGAAGAAATCAGCCTAATCCGGGAACGGGCTATCGTCCGCATCTGCTATCACTTCCGCGGGAACTGCTTCAGCCTCCGCCGAGGACGTCACCGGCGCGACAATCGCCTTGGGGGCCACTTTGCTTACCCTGACGTCGGCTTCATGATTCTTCTTACCGTTAGCTGATGGAAGCTCATCGGCAGGGATCTGATGCGGCACGGAATCCGCGTAATAGGACGCATAGAAGTGACAACTATCTATGCTGTCGGCAGCCAGGCGGTTCACAACCACCCCGATTATATTCGCTTTCGCCCTTCGAAGAAGGTCACGCGTCTTCGCCTCGGTCCCCCTCGGGACTTCGTTCGCCGACACCACCATCAGCACCGCGTCCACCCAGCTCGCGAGCATGGGTCCGTCGCTGAAGACCACCGTGCTCGGCGAATCGAAGAGCACCAGATCACAATGCTCCTCGAGCTTCCCGACCAACTCGTGCATTCGCTCAGACCCCAGGAGCTCCGACGCGTTCAGCGGCTGCGGACCGGCGGGCAGCACGACCAGGTTCTCGATCCCCGTCTGCTGAAACGCATCCGTCAGCACACCCTGCCCATTCAGCAGCGTACTCAAGCCGGTGTCATTAGGCACCTCGAAAAACTTGTGCAGGCTCGGCCGCCGCATATCCGCATCGATCAGGATCACGCGCTTGCCGATCTGGGCGAGGGCAATCGCCAGGTTGCATATCGTCGTGGTCGCTCCCTGACCGGGCCGGCCAGTCGCAACCATCAGCGTCTTGAACGGGTCATCCCGGAGGGCAAACAGGATGTTCGTCCTCAGTATCCTGTATGACTCAGCCATCGCTGACAAAGGATACAGGTGCGTCAGCCTCGGCAGGTTCCCATCGCGTCCCGTCAACTGAGGGGTCAACCCGATTACCGGCAATTCGAGCAGCCTCTCGACGTCCGCGGCATTGCGTGTGCGGTTGTCGATCGAATCCAGCCAGATCGACATCACGACCCCCAGCACCAGCGACAGCACCAGTCCATAAATGAGCAGCGCTTTGCGCGAATGCCCCTCTTGAATCGGCCCCTTTGCATAGCGCGCCCAACCAGGCACCAGCGATCCATTTTTGGTGAACTCGTCCTCTGCGACGCCCGCCTGGTCGTATTTGTCCGAAAGAACCTTGTAGGTACTCTCGGCCTGAGCGCACTCGGTCATCATTGCAGCCAGGTTCGGCTCGGCCTGCGTAAGGTTGCCGATCTTCGCCTGCGCCTGCGCAATGCTGGCGGCGAGCGCAGCGCTCCTCGCCTTTGCCGTAGCCAATTGGTACAGCGCATCCGACCGCCGCTTGGCCAGGTCCTGATGTATCTCATTGATGGTCGGGAGCGAATATGTCGATCCAGCTTTCGCCAGCCTGTCTTTGAGCACCGTTATTCGCGCTTCGGCTGCCTTGTAATTCTCATGTGCGGGCTCGTAGCGCTGCGCGAGAAGCTGAAGGTCGGCCTCCGCCTGCGCAAGGTCCTCCTGTGTCTTCTTGACCTCAGGATTCATTTCCGCCGGCAGCGTCTGATTGGTTACCAGCGGCTGCGACGCTAACTGCGTGTCCACATCCTTCAGCGCTGCTGCGGCCTCGCTCGCCGCGGAATCCGCAGTGCTTTTGGCCGATTCCAGCCCTGCAATGGAACTAATCGCGCTTGATGTTTCAGCATCCACAGCGACTACCTTGTGTGACTGCTTATACTGGGCAATGTTGGCACGCAGAGCGTCCAGCCTGGCGCTTACTTCCTGCCTGCTTGTCTCGAGGAACTTCTTATACTTGTCGGTATCACTGCGACTCTTGCTCTGGTAGC
>CAVZJH010000019.1:0-39146 GCA_963775535.1 uncultured bacterium
AAACCGAACCAGCCGAACCACAGCAAAGCGGTGCCGATGAGGGTCATCGTCAGGTTATGAGGCATGAACTCTTCACGCCCGTAGTTCTTTCTCTTGCCCAGCACCAGCGCACAGCACAGAGCCGCAACACCCGAACATATATGAACAACGGTTCCACCCGCAAAGTCGAGGACTCCCAGGTTTCCGAGCCAGCCGCCGGATCCCCAGACCCAGTGCGCCACCGGATTGTAGACTACGGTCGCCCAAAGGATCATAAATATGAAGAACGCCTTGAACCGCATCCTCTCCGCAAATGCGCCGGTGATCAGAGCGGGAGTAATAGTTGCGAACATCGCCTGGAAGATCATGTGCGCTTCCTGCGGAATCGTCGCGCCGTAAAGAGCGGTAAACGGGGCTTTCGCCGGCTGCATTCCTACCCCTCTCAGGCCAATCCAATCAAGTGAGCCGATAAGTCCCCAGTGATCGCGCCCGAACGCAGCGCTGTAGCCGTACAGGACCCAAAGAACCCCGATGACACCGCACATTGCGAAGCTCTGCAGGATTGTCGAGAGCGCATTCTTCTTGCGCACCATACCCGCATAGAACAGACCAAGACCCGGTGTAATGATCAGGACGAGAGCGCTGGCAGCTAAGACCCACGCCGTATCGCCTGCGCTGACATTCGAACCGTCCGCAAAAACTGCTTTGGAGCCCAGCAACAGACAGGCGAAAACCGCCCCAAAAGCCAGCCCCCAGGATCTAAAACGAACATTGAACCTCTTCACGCTGCTACCTCCTCCGTATGGCGCGTAACATTCAATTAAAGTTTACGCAACTGATGTTTCCGCCATATTTCGGAGTAGTTAATCGTAGGTTGCCGGAAAGTTTCGCATAATGTGGCCGGACGCCGATTTTCGTGCGTGATGCGCCCGCTGAGTAGAAAGAACAGCCCAGGCAACACAACCCGGGCTGTTCTTGTTTGTCTCCGCCGTTACTCGACGGCTATCTCACCGGTTTCCCTGGTTCTGATCCGCATGGCATTGTCTATCCTGTAGACGAATATCTTGCCGTCGCCGATCTCTCCGGTCCCGGCCGCATCGGCAATGGCATTCATCACCGAATCGACCTTGTCGTCGGGCACAACCGTCTCTACCTTGATCTTGTCCAGCAGATTTACAACGTACTCCTGGCCCCTGTAGTGGGTGGTCCGTCCGCGCTGTTTTCCGCTGCCCATTACATGACTTACCGTTATTCCCATCAAGCCCAGATCGTCCAAAGCAGCCTTGACATCATCCAGCTTGGTTGGTCTGATTATGGCCTCTATCTTTATCATAGTGAGCCTCCAATTCCTTTCGCCACATTACTTCAGTTCAAACTCAGGGTAGGCAAGCAAGCCCGTCTCCGACATGTCGATACCGGCGAGCTCTTCCTCCTTGGCGACACGCATAGGGATTAACTTGTTCATTAAGGTGAAGTAGACGTAACTTCCTCCAAAAGCCCAGACAATGAGCGTTGCGCACCCGATCAACTGCGCGCCCAACTGGCCGAATCCACCGTGGTGGAAAAGACCCACGACACTGTGCGACACATTACCCAGACCTCCGCCGAAAGTCCCATCCGCGAACAGCCCGACCGAGATAACGCCCCAGAGTCCGTTAATACCGTGAACAGCCACCGCGCCGACGGGGTCATCAACTCTCATCTTGTCAACGAGACTGACACCGGCGCAGACCAGAATGCCCGAGACAAGGCCGATTATTACGGCTTCGCCCGGTGAAACAAACGCGCACGGAGCTGTGATTGCCACTAGGCCGGCGAGCATGCCGTTGCAGACCATCGAGACATCCGGCTTGCCGACTTTTTTGATCATATAGAACCCGGCCGACACCATCCCGGCTGCGGACGCCAGCAGCGTGTTCAGCGCGATGATGCCGATCCTGAGGTTCCCGACCCGGATGCGCCCAGGGTGCTGCCCGGGTTGAAGCCGAACCAGCCGAAAGCCAGGATCAGAGTGCCCAGCACAGCCATCGGGATATGGTGGCCCGGAATCGGGTTGGCGCTGCCGTCGCGATTGAACTTGCCTATCCTCGGCCCGAGGACCATCGCGCCTGCCAAAGCGCACAATCCCCCGACCGTGTGCACAACGCCCGACCCCGCGAAGTCTATATAGCCGTTACCCAGGTGAGCGTTAACGCCCAGTTGCGAGAGCCAGCCACCGCCCCACGCCCAGTTGCCAAATAGAGGATAAAGGATGATGGACATAAACAGCCCGTAAGCCGCGAACGACGCTATCCGCCACCGCTCGGCCATGGCGCCTGTCGGGATGGTGGCCGCCGTATCCATGAACACCGCCTGGAACAGGAAAAGCGCGCAGACCATGACGTCATAATAATGTCCGGTCAGGAAGAAACCGCTCTTGCCGAACAGGCCATACTTGCCCATCAGCAAGAAACTCCTTTCCACCCGCAAGGGCCGGAGTTCCTCCCAGGTTGCCGTTGGCGCCCGATGCCCCATACATTATCGCGAAGCCGGCGACGAAGAAGCCCAACATGCCGATGCCATAGATCCCAATATTCATCAGCATCGTGTGCGCGGCGTTCTTAGCGCGGGTAAAGCCGGTCTCGACAAGCGCGAACCCCGCCTGCATGAACATAACCAGGAAACCGGCGATAAGCGTCCATACAAGGTTGATCGGAAACCCTGTTCTGACCTACCGCATCGGCCACTTTTACCGCCAACGGCTCTGTCTTCTCTCCAGCCTTAAGGTCAGCAGCCGTCGGAGAACCGGGGGTTGATCCGACCACATCGGCCGCCTTTCCGGTTGTTACCGCGCCGCAATCGCCCGGATCGGCGATAACCGCAACCGACGCGATGAGCGATAAAAACGTGCATAGCAAGATGATGAAGGCGCATAGCCTCACTGTTTTCATAACTTCCTCCCAAAGTAAAGCGCATAGCGGAAAGCATTAAATTCGGATGGGCTCCGGCTAGAATGCGTAAGCCATGTCCACGGAACCGATGAGATTATTCGGCTTGAGCCCATGCCCGAAAGCGAATCGCGCAGTTGACTGTCGATCACCATCGAGTAGCTAATCGATGGCGTCAGCGTCGCCTTGCCGCCCATAGCGAATGGCATAGCAGCGCCCAGGCAAAAATCACTGACGGCAGCCTGGTCCACACCATACCAGAACTTGTTATAGGCCGCCGACGATACTGCGAGCTTGGCGGACAGGTTAAGAACCTCAGTTTTCGCCTTGCTCCCGGGCATCTTACACTTGCAGCCGTATCCCGTGCTAAAAGCCGCGTAACACGCGCCGGCTACGTTCACGTCGTAGTTGACCGCGACGGTCGGTGCAAGAGGCCCGGCGAAAGTCGCGCTTGCAAAGGCTTCGCTTGTGCTCACAGAAGATGTGTTCGGGAACGCGTAGTATACATAGCCTCCATTCATACCGATGCCCTTCGCGGTCCATGCATAGTTCGAGCGTGTAATCATTCTCGGTAACCTTCCCGACTTTGTCATTATTACTCGCCCAGAAGTTGAAGCTCAGGCCACTCGCTTGTGTAATTGTCAGCGAGGGCTGAACGGCGCCGTCCTTGGTCTGAGGGATTCCCCGCCAGATGTATTGGCTGACATACGCGACATCCAGCTTAGTGGACAGTGCAGGGACCGCTGGGGGAGTGGTGTCCTGGGCGAATGCCTGGGCTCCCAGGCTGCCAATCACCGCACACGTCGCGATGAGGTAGAGAGTGACTTTCTTCATCTTCATTTTCAAGCCTCCTGTGCGCCGTCTGGGCTCAGTTCGCGTGCGATCCGTGCCACAGCGCTATTAGTCTGTCAATTAGAGTATAGGCTATGCTTGTTTCTCTGAGGTTAAATGAGAATTAACTCGAAGTGTCTCGATTGTTGCGAGGGGTAAATGCGGCGGATCAGGATCTGGTGCGAGTCATCAGGCGCCGAGTGAGGGTGCGGACGGTTTCACCGAAGCGCCTGGCGGGACGCTCGAACGGAAGCGGGCGTGCGAGTTCTTCCTTTTCATCTTCGCTCAGCAATTCGGGGGAAAGACGTTTCTTGATCCGGAGGATGGCGTTACAATCCGCCGCAACGAACTGCTTGAAAAGCCATCGAAAAAACGGATTGATTCCGCGGCCCCTGTATACACATGCGGCAAAATCCACCACATAGGGCCGGCCGTCGCTGCCGAGCATCACATTACCCTGGCTGCGAAGGTCGCAGTGGGCTACTCCGCGCGCGTGCATGTTGTCGATCACCTCGCGCAGTTCGGTATAAAAGTTATTGTCCAGGCAGCCCGCCTGGACGTTCTCCAGGCTGGTACCCGAAATGTGCTCCATTGCCATAGCATAGCGGTCCAGCGTCCCTGCGAGCTGCGGAATCCCGCTTAGACCGATCAGATTTCGAAGAGCGCCGAACTCCCGGCGAATAAGAATGGGACCGACTATAACACGAAACAGAAAATCGCTGTGCTTGAAGTCCTTGACGATAACCTTTCGACTCTCGAGCGCCACCAACCGAAGGTCCGGTCGAGTGCCGCCCGCACGCCTGTAATAGTCCACGGTGTTCTCTTCGACAATCGATCGCGAAAGACGGGGCAATTTGAGCATTGGATTCATAACCTGGTTTCACTGTGCTTCGCGTGCATATGATATTTTAGCATCTTCCGCGCACATCAGCCAGCCATCGATGCGTGTGTCGATTTGGAGGTCTCGCCCCAGCCACACTCCTGCCGAAGCCGGCGCAGCCATACCCATTTCAGGTATAGATGCGATAGTTGTGGAAATATAGGGTAAGAATATAATGTTGGCCGGCTTGGAAGCCCAACTGCTTGACGAGGGCATTGAGGTGGACTATCCTGAATAGGAGTGGGCCGGCGAATGATTCGTCGGCCTTGTCTGTTGTTGGAGCAAGAGCACATAATGGAAACCGAGACTCTCGATATACCGGTCTTGTGGCCGAACTATTTTGAGGACTGCGAGCAGTGCGTCGAACGCTTGAAACAGGCGCTCGCGGGGCTGGACGGAATGCACAGCGTAACGCTCAACGGCGACGGCCGAACGCTGTTGGTTTCGTATGACAAGGACCTACTGACGTTCGAAACCATAAAGGACAGCGCGAGGCAGCTTGGGGTCACGGTTGCTGACCGCTTCAAGCATCAGATACTCCCGATTGCAGGCCTGGATTGTCCGGACTGCGCGATGAAGGTGGAAACGGCAATCAGGCGCATCAACGGCGTTGCCTGGGCGTCCCTCAACTATGCAACCTCCAATCTCATTGCGGAGTTCGAGCCGCAGATTACCAACCCGGCCGCGATTCGCAGACGGATCGAAGAATTCGGCTACAGCATAGAGGAAGAGGCGCCGACTCCGCGCGCAAGGAAGATTCGCGCACAACGAAGCATGCGCACGATACTTACAGCGGTCTCGGGACTCCTGCTCGCGGCAGGCATTTTAATCACGCTCGCGTTGGGAAAACGCACTCCCGCATCGGATACAATCTTCATGATCTCGGCGGTCACGGGCGGCATCTTCGCCGCCAGATCCGGTTTTTACAGCCTTAGATCTCTTTCGCTGGACACAAACTTCCTGATGACGGCTGCTTCCGTGGGCGCGCTGTGCCTAGGAGAGTTCTCTGAAGCAGCCGCCGTAATGTTTTTGTTCTCTCTGGGCTCCACGTTGGAAGCCTATACCGTCGACAAGACCCGAAAATCCATAAAATCCCTGATCGAAGCTTTTCCTTCACGAGCCTGGGTAATGAAAGACGGCCGGGTGACGCAGGTTCCGCTGGAGGAAGTCCAGGTAGGAGAAACGGTGCTCATAAAGCCGGGTGAGAGCATTCCGGTCGACGCGACAGTAGTCACAGGCGATTCAGCCGTAAACGAAGCGCCGATCACCGGCGAGTCCGTTCCCAGGGACAAGACCAAAGGCGATCGGGTCTATGCCGGTTCAGTTAACGGCAAAGGGTCTCTGGAAGTGAGAACAACCAGCACCGCAGAAGACAACACTCTGGCCCGCATTGTCCACATGGTTGAAGAGGCCCAGGCTCAAAAAGCGCCGTCGCAGCGTTTCAGCGAAACGTTCGGTCGCTGCTACACCCCCTGCGTGATCGCACTGGCGATATTGGTGGGAGTGTTTGGCCCGGTAATCTTCGGCGGGCCGGTCAGGGAATGGATCGTCAGGGCTCTGACGCTGCTGGTGGTTTCCTGCCCCTGCGCGCTGGTGATATCGACTCCTGTGGCAATAGTAGCCGCGATCGGCAATGCCGCAAAGTCCGGCATCCTGATAAAAGGCGGAGCAAACCTCGAAATGCTGGGCGGGGTTTCAATCGTCGCTTTCGATAAGACCGGCACGCTTACCACCGGAAAGCCCACAGTGACGGAGGTAATCCCGTTCAATTCGCACGCCGAGCGGGAGATAATGACGGTTGCCGCGGCCATCGAATGCAGATCGGAGCATCCGCTTGCGGACGCCATTATCGCGAAAGCCCGTGAAATGGAAGTGCCGGAGCCACCCGTATCGTTCTTTGAGGCGCTGCCCGGCAAGGGCGCGAGGGCTGTTGTTAACGGAAACATATTCTACATCGGCAACCGAAGGCTGCTGAAAGAGTTGTCAATAGACGTACCTGGAATGACGTCCATCGCAGAGATGCTCGTGAAGGGCGGCACCGTGATCTACCTCGCGGACGAAAGCGCTCTCTGGGGAGCTATCGGCGCAACAGACACAATCAAGGCGACCAGCGCCCCGGCAATCGCCGCACTGAAGAACGCCGGAATAAAGAAGACCGTAATGCTCACCGGAGATACCGCGCAGACTGGGCGGATTGTGGCGAAACAGATCGGACTCGATGAAGAACACTCGGAGCTTCTACCGGAAGACAAGCTGGCCAGGATACGCGAGATGGCGGCAAACGGAGACAAGGTCGCAATGGTGGGTGACGGGATAAACGACGCTCCGGCCCTGGCCGCGGCTAATGTGGGCATCGCCATGGGCGGAGCAGGCAGCCAGGCGGCGATCGAGGCGGCAGATGTGGCGCTGATGGCTGACGACATGGTTATGCTGCCGTACACGATCTCGCTCAGCCGCAGGGCGAAGCGAATCATCAGGCAGAACGTCGCGCTTTCGCTGATCGTTGTGTTGATCCTTGTGGGAGGAGCGCTTGTAAGGTGGGTATCGCTTGCCACCGGCGTCCTGGGGCACGAAGGCAGCGCTCTGTTGGTGATTGCTAACAGTATGAGACTTCTTAAACGGCAACGTTAAAGCTCGCAATTCTTGGACACAAACTTCCCAGATGAGGTTAATCCGCCCCGGAACGTGGGTAACAATTAACGTAGTGAGGAAGTTCCCCCGAAATACGATCACGCCAGAGGAACCGCGCGCGAAATCTCTTTCAGAACGATGGACAGTGCCGGGAAGAGGTTTCAACACTAAGTAATAGAAGCCGCGCTATGGCTTTGTTACTCGTGTCCCCGGTGAAGGGAAACAGGAATGGCAAAGGGCACCAGTCTCTGAAGAATCGCGGATGAAACCTCTCGCATTCTTCCTGCGGAAGAACACTGTCGGGCTCACCGCGAAGGGAACGAAAATAGCAAAAGGCGCTATTTTCAGAGGAATCGCGGATGAAACCTCTCGCATTCTTCCTGCGGAAGAACGCTGTCGGTTTCACCGCGAATAGATGAAAATGCCTTCGGCATTTTCAGAGGAATCGTGCATGAACACTCTCGCGACTGCTCCGCAGCGCTGTCGTGTTCAGCGCGAAGGGAACGAAAATAGCAAAGACCGCTATTTTCGAAGGAGGTACGAAGATGTCAACTTACATAAGCCACAGATCCACTGCACAGTTGGTAGCATACCTGGATGATATCATCTTCCCCTGCTCCCGCAAGGAAATTCTAAGCTGTGCGGAAGATAATGAAGCGCCGGACAGGCTGCTGGACGCCATAGAAGACCTTCCGGACCAGCGTTACTGGAGCGTCAGGGACATACTCACCAGAATCCGACCAGCAACATAACCACATCATCGATCCCACAAACCGCGTCCCAGCCAAATCGAACGCTGCGCGCGCAACTGCGACGTTGGCTATGTGATACCCGGCTAGGTCCTGTCACCGACTGCAAATACTGTGACGCTTCGAGCCGGAGTGTCGGGGTATGAAGCCTTTATTTCGAAAGTCAATCCTCTAGTTGCCAGCGGCCCCTCCAGAGGCACAGGCCCCATTGTGAAGCGGCCCTTGTCGTCGACTGCTATCAACTGGGATGAAATGCGACCTGAAAGGCTGAGAATTCCTCCCATACCGTTCCGATAAGTCAACACAACCATAACCTTCGCACCGGGCTCAGCCGTGCCGGTGATCAGTATGGCCCGCTGAACTTTCGATCCATCAACAGGCGCAGTCACGACCACAGGCGCTTTCGCTTTCACGAGCGGCGGCTCGGGTTTCGGCTGCTCGACAACCGCACCGGCCGGCGCGGGAGGCGCGGGTGTAACTGCAACAGGAGCGCGAACCGGAACCGGTGCGGCAACGGCAGGCCGAACCGGAGCCGGAGGCTCGGGGTTCGGTTCCGGCAGTTTGGCAACCTCGGGCAGGGCTGCGTTTTCAACGCTGATCAACTTGCTTGCCTGTACCGGGAGAGCCTCGGAACCGGAGAGTTCCAATCGCCCCACAAGCGCCTCTCCACTCACGGGTTTCCCAGTTGGGATCATCACCGAAGCCTTGTACGCCCCGGGAGTTGTCTCACTCATCACAGTCCGGGGGATAAGGTGCTTCACCTCACAAGTCGCTCTGCCTCCGGGAGTGCCGGTGAGTTCGACTCTAATCCAATCCCTGGGTTTCAAGGCACCCGGGCCCACATACTTGATCGAACTGATTTCGGGCTGAGCAACTTCGGGCCGGGATGCTGTTTCAGGATCAGTCAGGATCGCGGGCTTTGCCTTGGCCGCAGGCATCGCTGATATCGCCGTCTTAGCCGCGGGAACCGTGATCGACGCAATCACAGGCCTGACGGTGGTCGATTGTTTGTTCGCTTTTGAAAGGTTCTCAGGGATCACCGGCTTCGGCAGCTTCCTCAAAGAAGAAGTCCGCTTCGCAGGCGCGGCGGACGTTGCTACCACCGTCCAAGCCTCGTTGGTCGAAGGATTGGCTCTGCAGATAAGGCGCGTGCCGGGCTTTAGATCCGATGCTTTCCTGGTGCTGCCATCACCGAAGACAATCTGCGCGTCCTTTCGCAGGACCACCGATCTGCCGTCCCGAAAGAACACCTTGTCGCCCGAAACCTTAGAGACGGTGCCCTTGGTAATAGCGTAAAGAGCCTTGAGCGAGGAAGCACGGCCGTCCTGGTTAACGACGGCCACTATGCGGTCTCCAGGCGCGAAATCAGACAGATCGGTTTTTTTCATTTCAGCGCCGACCTGTCCGCGCATAACTTTGGCATCTTTGGACGGCTTCACGGCAAGGGTCTTGCCATCGCCATCACTCTTTATGAACAGCGTATCGGAAGACCAAGACACCAGGGTCCCCCGCAGCGTCTGCGCGGCGTGGACACCCGAACAGGCCAAACACAATAGCGCAAGTATCGAGCAGAGCAGTCTCACTTTCACTACAATCCCTCCATCGAGAAACTCAGCAATTACCACTTCTACCAACGAGCGCGTATCCCTTCTTTTTCAACTTGAAGGAAATCGCGGTTCTCGCACGCAATACCTGAGATAGAGAACTTACCCGCATTATCGCATTGGCGTGCTGTTCACGAGGCGGGCTGATTGGAGGAATACGAATGAACAAGCGTCTCACAGTGGCGGCAGTGTTGATTGCCATGGCCGCACTAACAACTGCGGGCTGTGGAAAGAACGAATCGCAGGCCCCGCTCGGATCGCCGGAGAATCCCATCAAGATGGCGTTGGTGCCGTCCCTGGACACGAAGAAACTGGTAACCGACGGCGAGAAGCTCGCTGATCTTATGAAGAAAGAAACCGGACTGACCTACAAGGTGGACGTTCCCACGAGTTACGTCGCGGTTATCTCGGCTATGGGCGCGGGCAAGGTCGATGTCGGCTGGCTCTCTCCCCTGCCCTACGTGCTGGCTCACGACAAATACGGCGTCAACGTTGTCCTGACCACGGTGAGAAACCAGTCCACGAAGTACTGGAGCTTCATTATCTCCCGAAATGATACGGGAATCAACAAGCTCGCGGACCTAAAAGGCAAGAGGTTTGCTTACGGCGACCCAATGTCGACCTCCGGATGCCTCTACGCGAAAGACCTTCTCAGGAACGGCGGTTATGATCCGGACAAGTTCTTCTCTAACGTGATATATGCGGGGGCACACGACAAAGTCGCGATGGCTGTCTACAACAAGCAGGTGGATGGCGGCGCGATCTACGGCGGAGTTGTGAGCGATGCGCGAGAGAAGGTCACGGGCAGCATCAAAGACATCATGCAAAAGACCCACGTCATCGCCAGAAGCGCCGGGATTCCGAACGACACTGTAAGCGTGCGCAAGGACCTCCCCGCGGATATCACAAAGAAGGTCGCCGATGGGCTGATGAAGATCGCAAAGTCGGACGAGGGCCGGATTGCCGTCATGAGTTTGTATGGCATCGACGGATTCGTCCCCGCAAAGGACAGCGACTATGACTCCGTTCGCAAAGTGGCCAAGACCGAGAATATCAAGATCGAGCAGGTTAAATAATAGGTGACGGACGTTGACAGGCAAACAAGCTGTAGCATACAATAAAGCGCTCAGTGCCGGCCGGGCTCAGAGTTCGAGCCGCATCGGATTTGGAGGATTTGCATGTTGGAAAGAAGTTCATTCAGATCGTTGTTTGCTGCTCGGCTCGTAGCCGCGCGCCTGATCATTATCGCGGTTACGCTTGTATCTTGCATTGCCATAACGAGCTTTTCATTTGCTGATGTGCCCAACGCTCAATATGTGAACATTGCGCCTTTGCCCGGAGCAGGAGTTGCTTTGAACTCTCACGGTGTACCGGATGGGTTGGGCGCGTTTCAGATCAACATTCCCGTAGCTTATACTCCGGGTTGGGGTTATGCCGGCCTTGGCGTTTTCGAAGGCGGTCTCATCGACCAAAGCGGCCTCAACAATGGCAGCGGCGTGCTTGGCGCAGGGTTTGGCGAATGGCCCAAGCTCTACATATCGGCTATGCAGGTCAGCGACATTTGGTCCGAATCCAAGGCCGTGAGTGCTCAGCTTGCCGTGGTGCCCGAACACGGGAATACGCCGGCGGTGGCGATTGGAGATCAGGACATCCTGCGCAAAGAGATAGGGCAGAGAGCGCCATACGGAGTGATGACCAAGGAGCTGAGCCTCAGCGGCAGGCCGATCTTCGCTACGCTTGGTTACGGCACCGGTAGATTCCTAAACAGCCCGTTTGGCGGCCTATCCGCCCCGATAGGAAACAATTTGAACGTCGCTGTGGAATGGGATGGCTGGCAGATGAATACGGGAGTCGGCTGGAGACCGGGCGGACGAAGCGGGAAACTTACCCTGCTCGCCGCCTACAATGGCCAGGTGGGTCCGCTCCTGGGAGCCACTGTGGTTACCTGGTTCGGCCACTGACCGGGAGGAAATAAGCGCTCCATTATAATGGGCTGGGGTTTGTGCGGCGTCTCAGCCAGATTGGCGCATCGTGGATCGCGACCTTTACCGCAAGTCCGACGACCAGAGCAGTCAGCATGTCTTTATAGAAGTAACCGACCGTTCCCATGCTCAAAACGGCGAGCGCTGTCGCCGGTCTCAGGAATGCCGTCTTGGCAAGAAGAGCGTGTCTGATCCCCACGTAAACCAGCCCAATGCCAAGAGCCCATGCCGGGACGGCAGAAAGCTCCCTCGCCGCTGAATGGCCTCCGGCTAGTCCTGCAATCAGAAGAATCGATCCAAGCATCACCCCTGTGGCTCCGGTCCTCGATCCCAAGTGGTAATGGGCAGACATTCCGCCCGCTCCATGGCACATCGGCATACCGCCAAACAAGCCGGCTGACAGGTTCCCCAGGCCGATTGTGGCCGCAAGCTTCCCTGCGGTTACGCGCTCGCCAGCCGGGCCAAAATACTTCAGCGAACAATCGTGTGTAGCAACAACCGCGTTTCCGAGCGTAAGCGGAATCTGGGGCAGGACCAGCAGGAACAACGCACTCCAGAACTCCTGTGCGGAGGGCAAAAGCCCAGCCGAGCCGATGCGATGCGGTGCAAGTGACCCGTGAACGACTGCTCCCAGAGTGTGTGGATAACTTGAGATAAACTTTGCGCCCGATCCGATCATCATAACACCAAGGCTGAACTGGAGACCCTGGATAAGGAACTTCGGAAAGATATCGGTCAATTTGTCCGCAAGCCTGGTGATCGAGAGTATCAGCAAGATTCCAGCCATCCACAAGGCCGCTGATCGAATCTGACCAACCGATGCTCCCGTGGCTATGGCAATCATCGCCGTCGCTTTTAGCGGCTGGACCGGCACGGGAAGGCGGTAGTAAATGCCGGCGAAAATGTACGTAATTCCGAGGATAACGAGCGCGCGTACGGCATCGATGCCGTTGAATGCAATCAGTCCGATCAAAAGCGGCAGAAGCGTGCCCAGATCTCCGAGGGAGCCGATGAACTCCCCTGAGGTAAAACGAAAGCCGGCCCCTGCCCGCTCACTCATTCCACAACCCTCCAATCGTTGGAGTATATGGTTGCGCGGTCATCACGGACAAAGCCACACAAAGTCATTCCACAGCGCTGGGCGGCCTCGACTGCCAGGGACGACGGCGCCGATACCGCTGCGATGAGCTCGATTCCTGCCTTCGCTGCTTTGACGACAACCTCAACACTTACCCTCCCCGAGAAAGCCAGGGCGCACCCATGGGTCGAGATTTCCGCGAGCAGGCATTTGCCGATGGCCTTGTCCAAAGCGTTGTGACGACCGATATCCTCCGCGAATGAGATAATCTTGCGATCCGCGTCAAATATCGCGGCGCAGTGGGTTCCACCCGTCTCGGCGAAGAGCCTCTGCATTGATTTGGCTTGGTCATGCGCCATAAAAAGGTCGGACAGAGTCAATCTCAAGCTTCTTGAGCAAGGGGAGATGCCGTTTAGAATTTCCTCGATCTTTTCAAGCCCGCACATTCCGCACGAACTGGACACAATAAGATTTCTCGACTGCGCCGGCATCTTCAGTCGTTCGTTGGAAATGCGCATGCTTATCGAATTTGGGTCGTCCTGGCACGTGTGCAGCAGATGAATATCTCGTGCGCTCGATATGATACCTTCGGTGAAGGCGAATCCGACTGCGAGCGCCACCGGGTCCGTTGGGGTACACATCAGGGCATAGCTCCCGACGCCCTCGATGGCAATCGTCAGCGGATGTTCCACGACGACTTTGCAGTCCTCATGGACCGCCGGTCCCCGGCTCGATAATCGAATGGCGCGTATGCCGCGAGTTTCGGAGTTTTCCATATTGCTCCTAGTGATTGTCCAGGCCGTTCACCATAAATATAAGGTGCTCCAGCGTGGTAAGTATCTCGCTCATGTACTCCTCACGGCCCTCACGCTTCCAGGCAGGGCAAAGATAAGAGTGCGTCCGGCCACTCCCGCCATGCTTCGGCTGAGGAGGGCATTGGGATTTACCGCCCCATACTTCATTCTGACGTGCTCCATGATCCCGGGGATGAGTTTGTCGCATACACTCAAGACTGTCTCCGGAGTAGAGTCCCTCGGTCCGACTCCCGTGCCTCCTGTCGTGAACACGACATCGGCTCCTTCATCGCGGGCAGCGATAAGTTGGGACCGCAGCGCTTCGGGATCGTCGGGCAAAATCATCTCCCTAAACCCGGGATGCCATCTCCTGCCGGCCAGAAACTCATCGAGCATTTCTCGGATTTCCGGCCCGCTTTTGTCCGCATATTCTCCGCGATGCGCGCGGTCGCTCAGGGTGATGATGCGAAGGTCAAGGGTCTTCGGGAGGTATGTCACCTCATCTCCCGGAGAGATCGTGCCACCCGACAACACACGGCAGAAAAGGCCCTCTTTCGGCATCATGCATTCGCCGATCTCGCGGAAAATCGCGCACTGCGCTCCATGGCACGATTTGCCTATCTGAGTCACCTGCAGTTCGACCGAGCCAATCTTGAACGTGTCCAGAACGGCCGCGCTGCCTGTATCCACCCCCTGAAGAGTGATGTTTTCCGCGAATTCTCCCGGCGCGATGCTTCGGCCCTTGAGTCGGGCAAACGCGTCTACGCTTTCCTGGGAAAGCAAGCTCACCTGACGATGCCACGCCCCCGCGTGGGCGTCTCCCTCGATCCCCCGCTCACTTACACGGACGGCTGCCACCGGATGCTTCACCGTCCCCTTCGCCTCGGAGATGTTTACGGAGACTACTCGCGCATTGATCGCAGCGTCACTGGACATCGCGCTTCACCTTCTCGATCAGTTGGATATCGGTGATCTTCATGAAATTGTCGACCGCCTTGCACATATCGTAGACCGTAAGAAGGGCGACGCTCGCCGCCGTCAGCGCTTCCATTTCTACGCCTGTCCTGCCGACGCACCGCGCCTCGCTCGTCGCGGAGACACCGTCGTCGAAGATCTCCATCCGCACGTCAATGAAGTCCAACACAAGCGGATGGCATAATGGAACAAGCTCGGATGTCTTTTTAGCAGCCTGGATTCCCGCGATCTGAGCGAGGGTGAGGACGTCACCCTTCTTGATCTGATTATCTCGTATCAACTCGACCGTTTGCCCGGAAAGCATTATGCGCCCGACGGCGCGCGCGATCCGGCGCTCTGGGACTTTGTCGCCGACGTCCACCATTCGCGCTCGGCCCCGGCCATCGGTATGAGAGAGTTCGTTCAACTTATCCTCCTATAGCGCCGATCCAGCTTTGTGAACACGGCGCTCCCCTCTCGGGTTTGCAGCAGATTGCCCTTTCGAGCGCGAGAGATGTGCCGAGCTCGCGGATGCTGAGTTTGATCTCGGAGAAGAGGCACGGCCTGATGTGCCCGTCGCAGGAAAGTCGCAGCCTGTTGCATCGCCCGCAGTCGCCGCCGGAACCGCCTTCCACCACCCGGAACCTACCGGCTATAAAGTCCATCTGGTGGATGAACCTGATCTCTAAACCATTTTCCCGGGCGAACTGGGCTGCCTCGCGAGCATCTGTCTCGAGCGAGGAGCATTTCACGACGCAGTTCAACTTTATCGGCTCAAGCCCGGCCCGGCGGGCCGCTTCTATACCCGAGAGAACGCGGCGAACGTCTCCTCCTCCGGTTATGGCTGCATACCGCGCCGGGTCGACCGCGTCAAGGCTCACGTTGACTCTGCGCAGCCCGGCATCGGCAAGCGCCTGGGCGCGGTCGCGCAGCAAAATGCCGTTCGTGCTCATTGCCAGGTCATCCACGCCCCTGATCCGAGCGAGCATTCGGACCAAGTCTTCCACTTTTGGACGCAGCAGCGGTTCCCCGCCCGTGACGCGCACCTTTCGCACGCCCATGTCCACAGCGGCGCGCGCGACCTCGACTATCTCATCAAAAGACAGCGTATCCTGACAATGCCGGGATAGTTCTTCCGCCGATCCCGCGCAGTAATGGCAGCGCAGGTTGCACCTGTCTGTCACTGATATTCTGAGGTACGTGATATCGCGCCCGAACCCGTCTACCATCGGCCGCACCCCATGATCGGCAGGAAAGTAACCTCATCGCCGTCATTCAGTTCCGAAACGCCGACGGGAACGCTCAAGAAACCATTCGCCGGCATCAGCGCCGAAAGATGCGCCGAACCGTGATAGACTATGGGCTCGACCGCGCCGGTCTTCGTCAGCCTGGCGGGGACGAATGCCGCTCGCTCCGCTTTCTTTCGTCCGAATGAGCCGGCAAGCGGCAGCCGCAGTTCCCTCGTCTCCGGCTTCTTTGCAGCCATCAGACCCGCCGCGCGCAACACAAACAAGTGGAACATCAGAAATGCCGCCACGGGGTTGCCGGGAAGTCCGAACACGGCCCTGCCGTCCGTCGTAGTCGCATAGACCGTCGGTTTGCCGGGCTGAACCGCGACTCGTGAAAAATGCACTATGAACCCCAAATCCTCCAGTGCGCCGAGCACGAAATCGGACTCGCCCACCGAAACACCGCCGGAAACAATCGTGATATCGGAGTTCTGAACAGCGGTCGCAACCGCCTTCTCGGTGGCTTCCCGATTGTCCTCAACGCACTCCTCGGTCGCGACTTCCAGGGCATGTTCCATCGCCAGCGCAGCCAGCATGGGACCGTTGGAGTTCATGATCTTGCCCGGCGAGAGAGCGTCGGGAGAGTTGACAATCTCATCACCTGTTGACAGGATCGATACCCGGGTCCGCCTGGCAACCTCTATTTCGGTAATCCCGCACGCTGCCAGGTTCGCGATTTCGAGGGGCCGAAGCATGGTCCCGGCAGCAATGACAAGATCTCCGGTGCGAACGTCCTCGCCTTTCCTGCAGATATTAGACGCCGTGTCTCTTCCGGTCAACCTGACTCTGCCGTCGCGCTCTTCGGCGTGCTCGATCATGATCACCCTGGCGGCGCCTTCCGGCGCGGGAGCCCCGGTCATCACCTTGACCGCGGTTCCCGAACGCAGCGTCTTCGTTCCGACGTGACCGGCCACAACCGTCTCCAGGACTTCGTATTCATCCCGTTCGTCACCGGCAAGCACTGCATAACCGTCCACCGCCGACTTGTCGAACGGCGGAAGGTCCACGCGTGACCTCTGCGCTGCGAGGACGACCCGTCCAAGGGCGTTACGAACGCAGATCGTCTCGCCCACCAGCTTTGAGTCCGCCAGGGTCCGGTCGACAATGCTGAGAGCCTCATCGAGGCTGATCATCTTCTCGAATTTGTTCATTGGTCAATCAACGCCTTAAACCGCGAATCCGCGTATGCCGCCACTTCCCGGCTCGCGGTTGTGAATATCGCAAGAAGCCGGCGGCCGTCGTCCGTGAGGGTTGACCTGCCGCCTCCGGCTCCTCCGGGTTGCGCCGAGATCAACTGCTTCCCCAGGTTCTTCTCGGCATCTTTTATCAATCCCCAGGCGCATCGATAACTGATTTTCATCGCTCCAGCGGCTTCACTCAGGCTCCCGAGCTGTTCGATGTTTTCAAGAAGCCTTGCCAGTCCGAAGCCGAACACGCGCTCATCGCCGACCTCGAACCAGATCTTGCTGCGCACGCTGATTTCGGCCCGGCTGATAAACCGCTGCTGTTGGATCAGCAGGTCATATATGTTTTCGACCAACGCGGGATCGGACAACTTGCCACCTGCCTGAATCGTATTTTTCCAACCGCTGACATCAGCATCCGGCGCAATCGCTATGTGCGAACGCTCCCGAAGCTCCTCCCTGTCTTCGCGCAGGTTCTGCCGGCCCCAGGGGGCATCGATGAAAACGATTACATCTCCCCGGCCTTTTCGAGCGAGCGCGTTCGCCTCAATCACGATGTGCCGGCACTCATCGTGCCCATTGATAAAAGCCTCTATCTCATGCTCGGAGGGAAATATGTTCGCCGGTTTATCGGGATGAGGCCGGCTGGTACTGAGCTTGGCGTAGAGCGAATTCGGTAAGAGCTCGCACAGCGCGAGCGCGACATGGGTCTTCCCCACCCCTCGCCCGGCCCCGCAGATTGTCCACAGTTTCGCCATCAGAAGCAGCCCAGCTCACAATCGCGAATCTTGATCTGCAATAAGTCCATCAGCATTCCGACCTGCCTGTGGCTTGCCCCAAGTTTTTCGGCGAACCCGCGCGCGGTGGAGCACCTGATCCATCCACCCGCCTGAAGCGTGGAGCCCTCGCTTTCAACCTTTCCTTTGGCTTCGACGATGTGCAAAATGGCCGTTTCTTCAGGGACAATGTCGATGTCTATCCCCTCCGACAAGAACAGCTCCGCTACTTTTTCCACCAGGCTGTTCGGAATCGAGATCTTCAATGCCATGGATTGTTTTCCTTTCCAGCAGGCAAGATCGGCGGGAGTGTTCACATTAAAAAAAGGAGCTTCGTCTTCAAACTGGACCGGCATTGCCTCAAGGCTCGTCCATAATTGGGTAATTTTGCGGCCACCGCGATCGATGAATCCGCTCACCGCGTGCAATGAAGCGTTATGCACGACCGCGCATAACGGATGGTCGAAAAAAGCGCCCGTTCGGGCAAAAACTACTTTCGCTCCTGAACCGTCGAAAACTGAGACGAGTGTGGATATCTCCCGCCTCGTTATGCCGGGAAGGTCGCAGGGCAGGAATATCACCCCGCCGGTGGTTCTTTGAAAATGCGAAAGCCCGGCCTCTATGCCGCCAACCGGACCCAGGCCGGTTCTGAGATCGGCTAAGATGGGCAGCCCAAAAACGGCGTAGGGTTCGGAGCTGTCCGCCGAGATCGCGATTTCCGCGGCTCCAGCGCGGCGAATCTCCTCGATCGCTCTCGAAATAATGTTCACGCCGGGGCCGACTTCTATCAGACCCTTCGCGCCGCCGCTATAACGAGACGCCTTACCGCCGGCAAGAATCACTGCCGCGAGCTTCATCATCCGGTGACCTCTTGACGTGTAATTCTAATCAGGACTGATTTTCTACCTCTTGTATTATAGCTTAAATTTATGTTACCATCAAACTATAAACTCGACTATAATCCGGCTGTGAATTATCCGAGGGATCTCTCCGATGGCAGATACTCCAGCTAATATCAACCTTAACGCGCCCCCTTCTGACGCGGATGTATCCGCATTGCTCGACCGCCTGGCAGTCTCACCGGATTCCAACCTCATTGCCGTGCTTCAGAGCGTTCAGGAGCGTTTTGGTTATCTGCCCCGCCCCGCGCTGGAAAGCACATGCGCACGCACGGGAATTCCACTGAGCCGAATCTACGGAGTCATCAGCTTCTACTCCCAGTTTTACACCCAGCCCAGGGGCCGCCATACCGTAAGGTGCTGCTGCGGCACGGCTTGCCACGTCAAAGGGTCCGGCCTGGTCCTGAACACCGTCAAACGGGTTCTGGGAATCGAAGTGGGCGAGACGACTCCGGATTTGGCATTTTACCTCGAAGTTGTTGCGTGCCTCGGCACATGCTTCCTTGCACCGGCGATGATGATCGATGACCAGTATTACGGCAAGCTCACGCCGCAGTCGGCGGAGAACATAATAAAAAGTTACGGAGCGAAAAAATGCTCTCAAGACTGAACTCGATAGATGACCTGCACCAGTTGTTGAGAGAAATTTCCGGGGGAGAGCAGCCGGAGGTAACCGTTCGAATATGCTCCACAGGCTGCCGCGCTCTGGGGGCGCAGACGGTTTGCGAGACTCTGGAGAAACTCATAGATGAGCGCGGACTTGCGAGCCGCGTGCGGGTGGTGCGCGCGGGCTGCCACGGACTGTGTGCCGGGGCAGTTACCATGACCATAGAACCGGGCGGCATCTTCTATCGGGGCGTGACGCCGGAGGATGCAGCCGAGATCATTGAAAGCACCATTCTGGGCGGAAAGATTATCGAACGGCTCTGCTCGCATTCCGGCGAGCCTGACGGCGGAATTTCGCCGCAGCGCCGGGATATTCCATTCTACAAGCACCAGATGCGCCTGGTTCTCAAGAACTGCGGCGTGGTCGATCCCCGAAGCATCGAGGACAGCCTGGCCCACGGAGGCTATGCCTCCGCGGCACGAGCATTATCGTCCATGACCGCGGACGAGGTGATCGATGATGTCATCAAGTCCGGGCTGAGGGGCCGGGGCGGCGCCGGATTTCCCACCGGACGAAAATGGCAGCTCACTCGCGACGCCGCAAACACTCCGAAGTACGTGGTCTGCAATGCCGACGAAGGAGACCCCGGCGCATTTATGGACCGGGCCGTCCTGGAAGGCGATCCGCACGCCGTCATAGAGGGAATGATCATCGGCGCCTACGCCATCGGATCCGGCAACGGCTTCATTTATGTGCGCGCCGAGTACCCCGTGGCAATCGAGCATACCGAAATCGCGATAAGCGAGGCGAGAAGGCTCGGCCTGCTGGGCGCCAACATCCTCGGGACGGGGTTTGACTTCGATATTGAAATCCGCAAGGGCGCGGGCGCATTCGTATGCGGTGAGGAGACATCCCTGATTGCTTCCCTGGAAGGTAAGAGGGGAATGCCGCGCCCCAGGCCGCCGTTCCCCGCCAACTCAGGCTACAAGGCCCAACCGACCAACATCAATAATGTCGAGACCTGGGCGAATGTGGCGAGGATCATCGAGTTGGGCGCCGAGCGCTATGCGGCCATAGGGACCGAGGGTTCAAAAGGCACGAAGATATTCGCTCTGGCGGGCAAGGTGAATAACACCGGTCTGGTCGAAGTCCCGATGGGCGCCACGTTGAGACAGATTGTATACGATATTGGCGGCGGCATACCTCGCGGGCGCAAGTTTAAGGCCGCGCAGATGGGTGGACCCTCGGGCGGGTGCGTCCCGGCTCGTTACCTGGACCTTGCGATAGATTACGATTCGGTCAAGGATATCGGCGCCATTATGGGTTCCGGCGGTCTTGTCGTGATGGACGAGGCCACGTGCATGGTCGACATCGCGCGTTTCTTCACGGAGTTCGTCCAGAACGAGTCCTGCGGCAAGTGCGTGCCGTGCAGGGTCGGAACTAAACAGATGCTCGATATTCTCACGCGGATCACCCAGGGCAAAGGAGAGCTGGCGGATATCGATCGTCTGGTGAAACTGGGCGAGATGATAAAGCAGACAGCGCTCTGCGGGCTCGGACAGAGCGCCCCAAACCCGGTCCTTTCCACGATACGCTATTTTCGCGATGAGTACGAAGCCCACATAATTGAGAAACGCTGCCCGGCGAACGCGTGCGAGGCTCTGATTACGACGACCTGCAGCAGCGCGTGCCCGGCACATGTGAATGTTCCGGAGTACATCGGACTGATTGCCGGGAGCCGGTTTACCGAGGCGCTGGACGTCATCCGAAGGCGAAACCCGTTAGCCTCGGTGTGCGGGCGCGCGTGCGATCATCCCTGTGAAACGTTCTGCCGCCGGGGAGACATCGACGCGCCGGTGGCAATAAGGCAGCTCAAGCGGTTCGTTACCGATTGTGGACATGAGGGGAGCGCCCCGCCCAGGTGGAGCGGGGGGCGGGATGGAAAGGTGGCTGTGATAGGCTCGGGACCGGCAGGACTTACGGCTGCCTATTTCCTGGCTCTCCTTGGGCGCGAGGTGAAAGTCTTCGAAGCCCTCGACGTCGCGGGTGGGATTCTCGCGGTCGGGATTCCCTCGTATCGACTGCCCTCGGACGTGCTCGCTCGCGACATCGACTTCATTCGACGGGCCGGGGTCGATATTGAGACGGGACACAGGATCGAGTCTCTACAGGAGCTTCGTGAAGCAGGCTATGACGCCATCTTCATTGCAACCGGCGCTCACAAGAGCGTTCACCTCAAAGTGCCGGGAGAGGATTTGGCGGGAGTAAGCGACGCTCTGGTATTCCTGAGACAGGTAAGCGCGGGAGAGATCACCGGACTATCGGGGGGCGTCGTCGTGATAGGCGGCGGAAATGCCGCCATAGATGCCGCCAGGACGGCCGTCCGGCTGGGTGCCGATGCGGTAACCGTGCTTTACCGGCGGACGCGCGAAGAGATGCCGGCGATCGACGAGGAAATCGACGACGCGCTTGCTGAGGGCGTAGAGCTGCGGTTGCTCGTGGCGCCGTTGGCCGTAGAGGGCGATGGGAGATGTGAGCGGCGTCCGGTGTGTCGAGATGGAACTCGGAGACGCTGACGAAAGCGGCCGCCGCAGACCTGTCCCGAAGCCTGACTCCGAGGTCGTAATCAAAGCGGATCACGTGATTGTGGCTATAGGCCAGGGAACCGATCTGGACTTCGCGACTTCTGAAGGGCAAATCATCATCTCCGGAGAACGAGTAAAGGTCGACCCGGTAACGCAGAGATCGGGAGACGGCAGCATATTCGCGGGCGGGGACATCGTCACGGGACCCTCGAGTATTATCGAAGCCATCGCCGCGGGCCAGCGGGCGGCTCGGGCCATCGACCTGCTCCTGGGCGGCGTCGGAGAGCTGCCGCCGGACACGGAATTGGCGCCGCGCGTGAAACCTGACGAGACAACGGCAGCGATTCCTCGACAGTCGGTTTGTCATAGACCTCCCGCTGAGCGAATCCGGGGCTTTGGCGAGGTGATCGAAGGTTGTTCCGCCGAATCCGCTTGCATGGAAGCTTGTCGCTGTCTGCGCTGCGATCTGGAAGACTAGCTATGACTGAGAGCCAAATCACACTGACAATAGACGGCGCAAAAGTGACCGCGCCCAGGGGATCGACAATCTTCGCGGCGGCCAGAAGCGCGGGTATCGACATTCCGCATCTTTGCTACGACCCCGAACTGGGCCTGGAACCGACGAGTTCCTGCCGGCTCTGCGTGGTCGAGTTGGAAGGCGCACGGGCTCCTGTTGCTTCCTGCTCGCATCCCGCAAGCGAGGGAATGGTGATCAGAACCGATACCCAGCGGCTTCAGGAGATGCGCAGGCTCGTAATAGAGCTGCTTCTTTCAGATCATCCGCACGAGTGCCACGAATGCACCCAATCGGGCGATTGCGCCCTGGAAAAGTATGCCTGCGACATGGGTCTGCGAGAGCGGCGGCCGGCGGATCTTCCCCCCGGCGTTGATGAGGTCGAGAGCGACACCCCATCGGTGGGGCACGATGAAGGCAAGTGCATATTGTGCGGGCGGTGCGTCGAAGTGTGTCACGATATTCAGGCAGCCGGCGCCATAGATTTCTTCGGTCGCGGTTTCGGCACCAAGATCAGCCTTCCGCCGGGACAGACGCGGGATGAGTCCGAGTGCGAATGGTGCGGAAACTGCATATCGGTCTGCCCTACTGGGGCAATTGCGGCCACTCGAATGTCGTGTTATCCCTGCGCCACCAAGGTGCGCACCACGTGCACCTACTGCGGGGTCGGCTGCCAGTTCGATCTTAACGTGCGCGACGGAAAAGTAGTCGGGGTAACCTCCAACCCTGACAATCCGGTCAACGGCAGATGGCTGTGCGTGAAAGGGCGCTTCGGTTACGAGTTTATTAACCACCCCGACCGTCTCACCACGCCGCTCATCCGCGTCGGCGGCGAACTGCGGCCTGCTTCGTGGAACGAGGCGCTGGAGTTCATAGCGCAGCGGCTGACGGAGATTAAATCGGCGCATGGACCGGATGCCATTGGTTTCCTGAGTTCGAGCCGGTGCACGAATGAAGAGAATTACCTGATGCAGAAACTGGCGCGCGCCGTCATAGGCACGAACAACGTCGATCAGTGCGCCCGAACGTGTCACGCTCCCACCGTGGCGGGACTGGCCGCCGCGTTCGGAAGCGGCGCGATGACCAACTCCATAGCCGAGATTCCCCACGCGAGCCTCATATTCATGATCGGCGCGAATCCTACCGAGGCTGATCCTATCATCGGTCTGAAGATCAAGGAGGCTGTAAGAAACGGCGCGAAGCTGATCGTCGTCGATCCCCGCGAGATCTGGCTTACCAGGCTGGCGATGATGCACATGCCGATCAAACCAGGCACCGACCTCGCTCTTATCAACGCGATGGCGTATACCATTATTCACGAAGGGTTGGCGGACGAAGAGTTCATCAGCTCCAGGACCGAAGGGTTTGAGGAGTTCCGCGAGATCGCCGAGCAGTGGCCGCCCGAGCGCGCCGCTGAAGTGTGCGACGTTCAAGCCGAGGATATCCGCCGCGCGGCAAGGGAATACGCAACCGCCGAACGAGGGACGATTATTTACACTCTTGGCATAACCGAGCACACCTGCGGAACTCGCAACGTGATGGGATTAGCTGATCTGGCGATGCTCACAGGTCAGATCGGCAGAGAGAGCACGGGCGTGAACCCGCTTCGCGGACAGAACAACGTCCAGGGCGCCTGCGACATTGGGGCGCTCCCGGACACGTATCCGGGCTATCAGAAGGTCGCCGTCGAGCAGAACAGGCTGAAGTTCGAAGAGGCCTGGGGAGTTGCGCTTCCCGAGTCGCCCGGAATGATGATTCCGGAAATGCTCGACGCCGCATTCGATGGCCAGTTGAAGGCGATGTTCATCCTCGGCGAGGATCCGATTATGTCAGAGCCGCACACGCACCACGTCCGGCAGTGCCTCGATCGTTTGGACCTCCTGGTGGTGCAGGAAATCTTCCTTAGCGATACGGCGCGGATGGCCGATGTCGTCTTACCGGCGTCGTGTTTCGCGGAAAAAGACGGAACATTCACCAATACCGAGCGCAGGGTTCAGCGCATTCGCAAAGCCGTCGATGCGCCCGGCGAGGCGCGCGAAGACTGGCGGATAATAACCCAGATATCCAATCGCCTGGGCTATGCGATGGATTATCCGTCGCCGAAGGAAATATGGGCTGAGATTGCCCGGCTTTCACCACCATTCGCGGGAATCAGCTATGAAAGGATAGAGGACGTCGGCATCCAGTTCCCGTGTCCCACCGCGGATCACCCGGGCACCAAGTTCCTTCATTCGGGCCGCTTCACCCAGGGCCTGGGCAAGTTCCACGCAGTGCCGCATACTCCTCCCAGGGAGACCACAGATTCCCAGTACCCCTGGATACTGACAACCGGCCGCACGCTCTATCACTATAACGTCGGCACGATGACCCGGCGCAATGCCGCGAGCGCGCAGAAGTCACCGGAGTGTTTTGTGGAAATCCACCCTGCCGACCTGGCAAAACTGGGCGGAGTCGACGGAGAGATGCTGCGAATAAGCACTCGTCGCGGCAGCGTAATCGCTCGGGCAGCGTCGACCAAAAAAGTGAAGCGAGGTCGAATCTGGATGCCGTTTCATTTTGCCGAAGCGTCGGCAAACGTTCTCACCATAGATGCGTTGGATGAGATCACCAAGACCGCAGAGTATAAGGTCGCAGCCGCTCTGGTAGAGATTGCATCCCCAACACCCAGCACCCATCACCTAACACCTAAGTAAGATGCGAGATTATGCTTATAATTGAAAACTTGACCAAGACTTACCCCAATGGCACACACGCACTGAACGGCGTGTCGCTGACAATACCGACGGGACAGTTCGTAGCGATTATCGGGCTTTCCGGATCGGGAAAAAGTACCCTGCTGCGCTGTGTTAACCGGCTCATCGAGCCGACTTCCGGCAGGATTTTCCTCGATGATAAAGAAGTCACCGCCGCGGACCGGCGGGAGCTTCGCCTTATCCGGCGGCGCATTGCGATGATCTTTCAGCACTTCAACCTCGTGAAACGGTCCTCCGTCCTCACGAATGTGCTCTCCGGCAGATTAGGCTACGTTGCATCTCCATTGACCCTGCTGGGCAAATTCGGATCGCAGGACTACGCCGATGCGCGTGAAAGCCTCGCTCGCGTAGGTCGGCGGAGAAGGAAACTCAGAGGGCGGATGCGCTTTCGGGCGGACAGCAGCAGCGCGTCGGGATAGCGAGGGCGCTGATGCAGAGGCCGGAACTGATCCTCGCTGATGAGCCGGTGGCGTCGCTGACCCTGCCACCGCCCACTCCGTTCTGGATCACCTGGAGCGAATGAACAAGAAAGATGGAATGACGGTGCTCTGCAACCTACACTTCCTGAGCCTTGCACGCAGGTACGCGGACCGAGTGGTCGCGCTCAAGGCGGGTGAAATCGTCTTTGACGGCGGGCCCGAGGAGATAGACGACGCGCGGTTCAAGTCGATCTACGGCGAGGATGCCGTTCAGGTGGAGATAACGTAATGCGCCAACCTCAAAAGATAGATCCACCAAAGCGAAATCCTCTGCTTGCCGCAATACTCTCCGCGGTTGTGCCCGGCCTCGGCCAGATTTACGCCGGCGCGTGGCAGCGCGGAATCGTGCTCCTGCTGGGACTGCCCGCGCAAGCCGCTTTGTTCCTGGGAGTCGGACTGCCGTGGCTGATGCTGTGGCTCGTGTTGGTGTGGGCGTGGAACATCTGGGACGCGCGCGCAACGGCAAAAGGAACACCGGTATCGGCTGCCGCTCCCGTGCTGCTGTTGCTGCTCGTGAACCTGATAGCGGCGTGGAACGTGACGGACATACACATACCTCAGCTTCAGAAAGAACAGCGAAGCGTCATTCACCAGATTCTGTGGGGCCTTGCGAGGCCTGATTTTGTCCAGAGGAAAACCCAGCAGCAGACCGCGACCGCCAAGTTCATTGTCCCCGGTCCCGGCGCTCCCTCGTCCATCGGCGAAGAGCCGCGCGAGAAAGCAAAGCCCTACGCCGCCGCGACTCCGACAAAAGCTCCCAAGGGCGCGAAGGTAACGGTGACCGGAGGTGGCTTTGCGCCCAACCAAGACGGAAGCCTGACGCTGTTGGGAGCGGATGAAGAGGAGGTCGGCACGTTTAGGACGGATGCTGCCGGTCGATTCACTGCGTCATTCGCGAACCCCAGGAATATCCCGGGCGATTATTTCGTTCAGGCGCAAATGCGGGTTCCCTTGGGAGGCTGGCAGATCAGCGAGACACTCAGGGACGCTGCCCCGAGGATGCTGGAGACTATCTATCTTGCTCTGATCGGAACCGCGCTTTCGCTGGTGTTCGCGCTTCCCTTGAGCTTCTTTGGCGCGCGCAACCTCACGTCCGGCACCGCGCCTCTCAGGGCGGTTTATGGACTGACGCGCGGCTTGTTCACGATGCTGAGGTCGGTGGAAGTGCTCATCTTTGCCGTTATTGCCGTTGCCGCAGTAGGGATCGGGCCGTTCGCGGGCGTCATTGCCCTCGCGATTCACGGCATAGGCGCCCTGGGCAAGCTCTATTCCGAGGCAATCGAAAGCATCGAACACGGCCCGATTGAAGCAGTCAGGTCTACCGGCGCGAACGAGCCGCAGGTGGTTATGTATGCGGTCGTGCCCCAGGTCGTGCCTCAGTTCATCGCGTTCACGCTCTACAGGTGGGATATCAACGTTCGCATGGCGACGGTGATCGGACTCGTCGGCGGCGGCGGGATCGGCTACCAGCTCATTCAGTATATGAACCTGCTGCAGTGGCGGCAGGCGGCGACAGCGATTTGGCTAATAGCAGCGGTTGTCATGCTGATGGACTACGCCAGCGCGGTGATTCGAGAGAAGATCGGATAGGACTGAGGGAGCTGTGGCATTCCGCTTTGCCGGGTTAGAAACTAGAGGTAGCTTCAATGCAAAACGAGCTTGCGCAACGACTCGAGAGATTAAGGCAGTATCTGATCGATGAGAAAATCGATCTTGCGATACTTAGCGAAGCCTCGGATATCTTTTATTACACGGGCTCCGCGCAGCCGCTGTATCTGTTCGTGCCGGCGCACGGCGAGCCAATTGTGTTCGCGCGAAAGGCCATCACGCGGATTCACGACGAAGCGCCCCACATGGACATCGAGACGTTCCACAGCACTCGCGACATTGCCGAAATCCTGAACAAGCGCGGCATCAGGGCTTCCGACATAAAGCACGTCGGTTTTACATTGGATACCCTTTCCTATGCCTCCGTGACACGCCTTCACAAGCTTTTCGAGCACACCTCAATTGAGGACATGTCCTGGGGACTGCGGACTTTAAGAATGGTGAAATCGGAGCGGGAGCTTGCCATCCAGGCCAAGGCAGGCAGGATCGTATCGAGGTCCCGGAACTGGTCGGGACATATTTTCGCCCTGGATCACGGAGATCGAGCTGAGCGCAATGTTTGAGAACTACTTCCGATTGAACGGGCACGGAGCGCTGGTGCGCTGCCGCCGCGAAGGCAGCGAGGTCGCCGGAGCCGGTGTGTGCTCGGCGGGCGTAAACAGCCTCGCCGGGACAAAGTTCGAGGGAATATGCGCCGGCAAGGGCACGTCCGCGGGAACGCCTTACGGCGCGAGCCGCGATCCGATCCCGACCGGAGTGCCGGTGATTCTGGACTTCGGCATCAATGCTCGAGGGCTACCACATCGACCAGACGCGGATGTTCTCCTGGGAAGGCCGTCAGACGAGGTCCTGGCCGCTTATGCCGCCATGGTCAGGGTGGAAGAATCAATCATCAAGTCGCTCACGCCCGGGCGCGGATGCGAAGACATGTACAACGAGTCCGTCGCGCTCGCATCTGAGCTGGGTTATGCGGAGGAGTTCATGGGGCTGGGAACGGAGAAAGTCAAGTTCGTGGGCCACGGAATCGGCCTGGAACTGGACGAGCCGCCGTATCTGGCCCCGAAGATGATCGAGCGCCTCGCCGAAGGCGTGGTCGTGGCTGTCGAGCCGAAAGTGTCTCTGCCGGGAGTCGGCGTGATCGGAGTCGAGGACACGCTCGTCGTCCGCAGCAAAGGCGCGCAATCGCTGACCGATTGTAGTAAAGAGTTTGTGGTTGTGCAGTAGGAGTGCTCGGTAGTGGACGCCAGCATAACCGTTACATCACGGACTACGGGAATGGAGCCCGGGCGTAAGGAGACGCCGGGTCATCGTGTTCCTCTGCTTCTTTTTCGTGTTTTCCAACTTTCGTGTTTTCGTGATAAAAAAACTCCGATCAGTTGGCCGCGTTGTTCAGCTTGACACCCACAAAACACGGCCATATAATGACATAGTTGCTCACGTTAAATTCATTGATGCGCTTCGGCAGATTGTCTTATGCCCACAAATACACAGCAGATTTGTTCCTCCATATCTGAAAATGAAGCTGTCCTGAGATGGTCCATCCACCTCGCTAGAAAGTATCCGGTAAAGCTCGCTTGCATCATTTCCCTCATCGCCCTTGTTTCGGCCGCGGCCTATTTTGCCGTGGGGCTGGCCCTGAGCGTTGGGGCGGTGCTGGTGCTGCTCGGGTCACTGGCGGATTTTCTTTTTCCCGTGACCTACGTGCTCACAACTGATGGCGCCGCGTGCAATATGCTTTTTAAGAGCAGCAGGATTCGATGGGAAAGAGTCAAGCACTGCTATGTTGACGCGAAGGGTATAAAGCTGAGTCCTCTGGACCGAATATCAAAGCTGGAAGCGTTCCGAGGGGTATATCTGAGGTTTAACCGCAACGATGAACAGGTCGCCGAAGTCGTGAAGTCGCTGTGGAGAGAACAATGCTCGGAGTAGATCTGAACACACCGCTCACGGACGAAGAGCGCGATTCGCTCATCGATTCGCTGGCGAAAAAGGTTGCAGACAGGCGGATGGAGACGCCGGCGGTGCTGTTTCTCGAGATGTATAAGCCGCTTTCATTCGTGGCAAGCCAGGGGCCCTGGTCGCAATGCCGCTGGTCGCCCCGTTTTTCGGAGCACAAACCGCGGCTGATTTTAGCAAACTCTTGCAAGATCGTGAGAACATCGAACGGTTGATCTCGCGTATAGAAGACATGTCTAATGCGCAGCGTTTAGGGGAATCCGGGAAGGCCGGAAGGGAACCTAATCACGAAAACGCGAAATGAAGAAAACACGAAAATGCAGAAAGCAGGGAGTAGATGGCTCTCCCCCGTTCTTCAGTGTGAATTGTTCAATCGCCTTTCGTGCTTCCTTCGTGATGAAAAACCTCGCCTGTCTGGTGTTGAGGTAGAGTTGGAGTAGCATGGACGGAACAACCAAATTTGCGAACCCCGCAGTCTGGATAGTCGAAGGACTGCTGGTCTTCTTTATATTGTATAAGATTCTATCCGCGCGACGGGGAAGAAGATCTGTTCATCCGGAAAATACCCGGACTCTCCGTGCTCGACGAGGCCGTCGGCAGGGCCACCGAAATGGGTAAGCCGATGCTGTTCGCTCCGGGTCTGAGCGGGCTGGATATCGTCGGTCTGCAGGCGATGTCGATCCTCTCGCACGTGATCAGGCACGCAGCCAGGATCGGCACACGCGGTCATTGTGCCGCTCGCCGACCCGATCCTGTATACAGTCACCGAAGAAGTCGCAAAGGACGCATACGCCGCTCAGGGAGTGCCTGAGCAGTTCAATCCGGAGGACATCCGTTATCTCTCGGACCGGCAGTTCGCATGGGCGTCCGGAGTGGTCGGCATACTCCACCGCGAACAGGTGGCTACGGCGTTTTACTTCGGTTACTACTATGCCGAGTCCCTAATCCTGACCGAGAACGGCCAGATGGTCGGCGCGATCCAGATCGCCGGGACACCGGCTATAACACAGATACCTTTCTTCCTTGCTTCCTGCGATTATACGATCATTGGTGATGAATACTACGCCGCGAGCGCGTATTTGTCCAGGGAACCGACACTGCTGGGGAGCCTGGTCGGACAGGACTACGGCAAGCTTCTTATAATCGCCCTGATGGCGCTGGGCGCTGCCGGAGTCACGTTTGCCGCGCTTATGCCTCACGCGCCCACGGTCCACTGGTTCCAACATTACTTCCTGAGTTTCTTCCCGAGAGGAATGTAGCGACTTATGCTCCACGGATCATTATCGACAATATGGGCGCCGCATCACGGCTGGGCACTGGCCGGCCTGATCCTGGGCGCCCTGGGTATCGGCGCGCTGATGCTCGGGCTGCTGGCGAGTGTGCCGGGGCGCTACAGGAAGCTGGTTGTGGCCGCGGTAACATTCCTTGCGGGCTTGTATTTCTCGCTCGAGTTCCTGCTGCCCCACCAGCCCGGAGCCGGCGCGGGCATATTCCGTATCCTCTGTTCGGCTTTCGCAAACTGGCTGACGGACATTAAGCCTTTTGTGGGAATCTCGGCACAGATTATCGGGAGCTTCGCGCTTCTGCTGGGTGTGCTGAACCTCTTCCAAATCCACGGTAAGGCCGTCACCAAGAGAACCCCGGGATGGTATAACAGCGCGGCGTTTTTCATCGCCTTCTTCGCGATAATGATCTGCGGGTTCCTGATGGACATGCACAAGAGCCGGCTCGCCGCCCCCTTGTTCGGAATCCTGTTCAAAGGGTTCCTGACATCCCTGGACTCCACGATGTTCTCGCTGATTGCGTTCTATATCGTATCGGCCGCCTATCGAGCGTTCCGCATCCGTTCCGCGGAAGCGGTTCTCATGATGGTCACCGCAGCGATTATCATGCTTGGTCTTGTGCCGGTAGGGGTCTACCTGACAAGCTGGATACCGGACAAGGGAATCCTGAGCGCGTTTCGACTGGAGAACATCATGTACTGGCTCCTGACGGGTCCGAACATGGCCGCACAGCGCGCAATCGCATTCGGTGTGGCAGTCGGCGGGCTCGCGATGGGACTGAGAATCTGGCTGAGTCTTGAGAGAGGAAGCTTCTTTGACAGGCAGTTATAAATGAGCATATTTGCCAGGCTTCAAAACATAGACAGGCGCATACTTTACCTGCTGATCGCGGTGGTGATCGCGGTGCCGCTGATGATGCGCCCGAGCGCGCATCCCAGCGTCATTCTGCCCGAGGTCAGGGGCGCCTACAAAACGATAAACACCGTACCCAGGGACAAGGTCGTCATCATATCCGTGGTCTGGGGCGCCGGAACTCTCGCGGAGAACGGTCCGCAGACTGAGGCGCTCATGCGGCACCTCTTCCGCAACGGCACGAAGTTCGTGGTCGTGAGCTGGGACCAGGTTGGCAACGAGTTGAGCTACGACATAGGCGTGAAGCTCCAGAAAGAGATGCACAAGACATACGGCACGGACTGGGTCCACCTCGGCTACAACCCAGGCCCGATATACACCGTCATAAGCGGCGCGGGGAAGGATTTCAAGGGCGTTTTCAGGCGTGACCGGTTCAACACGGACCTGAGCAAGCTTCCGGTGACGGCGAATGTGAAGGACCACAACCAGATCGGCGCGGTCGCCGAGATTACGCCGTCCGGAACGCTGGAGACGTCGATCGCTTACTTCAACATGCCTTACAAGATTCCGCTCGTCTACTGCCCGACGGCAGTTATGGCAGCAAGGCGTACAAGTATTTGGACTCGGATCAGATTACGGGGATGCTTAACGGAGTGATGGAGCGGCGCAGGACCAGACATTGCTCGGCATGCAACACGAGCGAACCTATGCCGCGGCCGCAGCCTGGGCGCTCTCTTCGGCACACATATTCATCATATTGCTCATTGTCCTGGGAAACCTGGGATATCTGGCATCAAAGCGTTCAGAAGGACGCTCCGGAAGAGGTGAACGCGTTGACTAACTGGATATCAAACAATGCGCTCGCCATCACCGTCTGGTGCGGCGCGATCTGCACCTTCGCAATTTACAGTGTGCTCTATGCGGAGAATAAGTTTTACCGCCTGTTTGAGCACATCTTCATAGGTTTGGCCGCGGGATACGGCGTGTACGTAACCTGGTCGGAGGTGCTGGGGCCCAAGTGGTGGGACCCCATGGTCAAAGGCGGGCAGTGGTATTGGGCGTTCGCGGCGGTGATCGGCAGCATGTTCTATTTTCATGTACAGCCGCAAACACGCGTGGATCAGCCGGGTGATATTCGGATTGTTCATGGGACTCTCCGCCGGGGGTATGTTCAGGGAGTTCTACGAAATCTACTTCCCTCAAATGGGCGCCTCCATGAAACCCATCGCGGGCCACGGAATGACTGTATGGAGCACCGTGAACGTTCTGGCGTTCTACGTCATCCTGTTCGCATCCATGAGCTATTTCTTCTTCAGCTTCGAACACAAAAACGTGGCTGTGCAGAAGACTTCGGCAGCGGGGCGGTGGTTCCTTATGATCGGGTTCGGCGCCATCTTCGGGGCAACCGTGATGGGCAGGATGACATTGTTCATCGGACGCTTCAACTTCCTGGTCAATGAATGGGTCCCGCAGGTCGGAAGCGCCTGGGTGAACTGGGAATTCAAAGCGTTCGTGGCCGCCGCCGCCGTCGCCCTGATCGCGCTGATCGTTCGCGCCGTTAGGCCGAAGAAACTGAAGGCGTAGGCCGAGAATCTCGTTCTAAAGAAGGCGGCGGTTTACAAATCGCCGCCTCGAAGGCCCTGACCTCGACGGGCTTAGTTCTGTTATAGGAAGAAGCCGCGCTGGCGGTGAAGAGACGTTTCGATTCTGAGCCAACACCCCGTGGTATGTTGATAGGTTAGTGTTTCGGTCTTTTCGGGCCCAACTCCGCATTCGCTCCGCAATCCGACGCAACCGAGGTTGGATTGCCCCATTAAAATTCACCACTCGTGACAGACTACCCTAAACGTTTTGTCGGCATGCCTGCAGGAAAAACTAACAGTAGGTGAACCAATTGTTTGTCGATGGTGAATTAGTGAGGTGGCAAAATGCGCGCTAACGTTAATATATACGTTGCCATCCTGGTCGTCGCCCTGGTGTTGTCCAGTGTTACGGCCTGGGGGCAAGGAAAATACACACCGGGAGAACTGGACGAACTCCTCGGTCCGATTGCGTTGTACCCGGACCCGCTGCTGGCCCAGATTCTTCCCGCATCCACATTCCTCGACCAACTTACGGCGGCGGCCCAATTCGGCGGAGGGACTTCCGCCATAGACAGCCAGCCCTGGGATGTCAGCGTCAAGGCAGTTGCTCACTACCCTGATGTCTTGAACATGATGGTCAGTAACCCGGACTGGACAACTGCCATAGGTCAGGCTTATGTCAATCAGCCTGCCGATGTTATGGCGTCTATTCAACGGCTGCGAGCGAAGGCGCAGGCTATGGGCAACCTGACTTCCAACGCCCAGCAGCAGGTCACTATGGAAAACGGCGGTATAGCAATAGTGCCCGAGCAGCCGCAGTACATCTATGTGCCTCAGTACCGACCCGCAGGTGGTGTACGTTCAACAATCGCCCGGCTACGGCGTTTCGCCGTGGGTGACTTTTGGCACTGGGCTACTCATCGGAGCCTGGCTCAATAACAGCATCAACTGGCATAACCACAACGTCTACTATCACGGCTGGCACGGTGGGGGCTGGATCGGCCACGCCCGACCATACGTAAACTGGCACAACAATCACTACGTGAACAACAAGTGGAACAACCGGCCCGTTAGTGTGAATCGTAGCGTCAATCAGCGCGACATTGGGCAGTACCGGAAGCAAGTACAGCATAACGCTGGAACATACAGGCCTCCAACTCGCCCCGGAGCCATTGCGCCTGGGGGAATGCCGAACGTTCCGACTACGCGACCTGCTCTGCCGGGCGGACCGGGGGCAGGAGGGCATCGTCCCGCTATGCCGAACGTTCCGACTGCGCGACCTGCAGTACCGGGCGGACCGGGGGCAGGAGGGCATCGTCCCGCTATGCCGAACGTGCCGACTGCGCGACCTGCAGTACCGGGCGGACCTGGGGCAGGAACTCGCCCCGGCACGCCGGCCGCGAGACCAAGCCACCCAACCACCCGACCCAGCACGCCGAGTGTTAGACCGAGTCACCCTGCTACCAGACCATCGGGAGGCTACCGACCCGGCGGCGGCAGCGGACCGAGTCACCCATCCGCGGGCAGGCCGGCCGGTGGCGGCCGCGGTGGAGGCGGACATCCTGGCGGCGGACACCGTGGCGGCGGAGGCAAGAGAGGCAAATGAGCAGGTTAAACAACCAGCTCAGCAATAATCTTGATACAGATGAGTTCACAGCCCAGCTTGTTTGACGGATGTTTGAATGCTATAGCGACCGGGTATAGAGTGGGCGAAGCAGGCTGGCATAAATCTGGGGATATTGTTCCCAGGGAGCATACTGCTGAGGCTGTTGGCACGATTTATGCAATGACTGTCCACTGATGGTTCTCTGTGCCTCTTACAGGGCGCCATCGCCTTTGGAGGGAGCGTGAACGAGATGGAGAAGTGCTTCTGGTGTGGAGCAGAAAACGAACGGCACCAGGACGTATGCTGTGTGTGTCGGAGAAAGCTGCAGTGGACAACATTCTTTAAGGGTGTCCTACGCCCATCGGTGGGCTGCCTTTTAGGCGCCAATCGGAAAGTGGCGAGCCCCGAAAGTCCCACGCGGTTCCGGCTCACGTAGCAGGACAAAATGTGTAAACCACAAAGCGAAGCGGGAGGCATTCTACCTCCCGCTTTGCTTTTTTATTTCCCTGAGAGACCGAGGGTCGCTTTTAGTGCGAACGCACCAGAATCTTCTCCAAAAGGATTATGTCCAGCCACTGCCCGAATTTCCAGCCGACCTCTCGCATCACGCCCACCTGCTCAAAACCAAGTTTGGCGTGCAGCCGCACGCTTGCGTCATTGCCCCCGACCACAAGAGCCATTATCACGTGATAACCCAACCGCTCCGCCTGCTCGATAAGTTCGCCCAGAATTGCCGTGCCAACTCCTCTGCCCTGGTAATCGCAGTCTATATAAACCGCGTTCTCCACAGTGCGCCGGTACGCCTGTCGCTCGCCAAAAGGTCTTATCGATCCCCAGCCTACTACCTTATCACGAATCACAGCAACAACGATGGGGTAATCGTCGGTGTGCTTCGTAAACCAGACCAGGCGATCATCGAGTGTCTTGGGTTCGACATCAAACGTGCTTGTTGTATTGAGGATGGCCCAGTTGTAGATGCGGGCTATGTCCTCAAGATCATCCACGCTGGCGCGTCTGATTGAGATCTCGTTATCCATCGTTTGCTAAGTCACCGCCATGCCGGCAAGACCACAGGGACGCTACCTCTGCTCCAAGAATAGTAACGACAGACGAGTAGTAGATCCAGACCAGCAGCACTATGATCCCGCCCAAAGAGCCATATATGCTGTAACCTGTGAAATTGGTGACATAGTAACTCAGGCCGATCTTCGCCACTTCCCAAAGGATGCCGGCGAACACTCCTCCAACCAAAGCCGCTCTCAGCCTGACTAAAGTATTAGGCAAAATCTTGTAGACCAGCGTAAACGCAGCAATTGTCACCAGAAACGGAATCAGGTATTCAAGGAACTTCCAAACCCACGACCAATCCGCCGGGGCTGCGCCGAAAAGCTGGATGTCGAGGCCCTTGATTGCCGCAAACGCCGTCGTAATACCAAATGAAGCTCCAAACAAAACACCCGCCATCATCAGCATCGAAAGAGCAATAAGCCTCTTCAGAAAAAAACCGCGCTTCTCCCGGACGTTCCAGGCAACATTGATCGCAGTCTCGAGGTTTGCCATGACCCATGTTCCCGACCACAGCAGTGCAATTATGCTGAACCCAGTGGCCGACGCCCTTCCCCGCACGACACTTTCCACAACTGACTGAGCGCTTGGTCCGCCCGAAGGCGAATACTGACTCATATACGAGAAGACTATCTGCCGTGCGCGCTCCGGAGAGCCCAACAAATATCCAACTGTCGCAACCGCAAGTAACAGCACTGGGATGAGAGACAGGAAGACATAGAAGCTGATGGCAGCCGCTACCAGGCTCCCGTTGTCTTCAGAAAAATCCTTAGCTACCTGCTTGGCGAAATCATACAGGCTCCTGAAAAAGCGCCGCATCCTCAATGATGTTCCTCGATGCCAATAGTTTCTTTACAGCTTTCACGCTATCTATTCCAGATTCCTTCCGGGTGCGAAACTACGGGCACCTGTCATATTTGGTAAGCACTCATTCGCTTCATTGACTTTCCGATATTGGTGAGCTACAATGCCTCATGGCTGGCCACGTTTTTATTCATCGATCGGTCTCACACTGCCGTACAGATTCAGGAGAATCCCGACAATGAACGCCCAGAAAGCCCACAAAAACGTGTGGAAACCTCAAGTGAATGTTTTGGTCATCGGAGGTGGAATTACCGGGTGCGCGGCTGCGTGCGAACTGCAGGCACAGGACATCGATCATCTCCTGTTGGAGCGAAATGCCGAGCCGGGCGGCTTATCGAGGTCAATCAGTGTCGGCGATGCCCATTTTGACTACACCGGCCACTTCCTCCATCTCCAGCGATATGACACTCCAGCCACGATTCCATATGCGAACCTCGACGATGATGAGTGGCAGCGCGTAGAACGGACGTCATGCATTTATTTAGACGGTGAGTTCGTTCCGGCTCCGTTCCAATACAATCTTTATTATCTTCCGCAGGAATTAAGAAAGAAATGCATCGAAGACTTTCGGCGCCGTCCCATCATTGGGTCTCCCACTTCATTCAAAGAATACCTGCTGACAGGATTCGGCGAGGAGGTCTGCAGGCTTTTCCTATTCCCGTATAACGAGAAGATTCAGGCGATGGAGCTCGACCGACTATCGCTGGATTCCGTGAAGCGTTTCTTTCCTCCACCTGATGTCGACAAGATCGAAAACGGCTGGCAAGCACCAGCTCAACAGCGTCAGGGCGGTAGTGAATACAACAGCCGGTTCTGGTATCCAAAACGTGGTGGCATAGGCTTGCTGCCCGACGGCCTTTCTGCTGGGCTAAAATCGCTGAGTCTGGCTTGCCCGGTTCAGCATATAGAGCTGTCCTCGCGCCGCGCGCACACCTCAATGGGAATTGTATCCTATGATCGAATGTTGTCTTCAATGCCGCTCAAAGACTTATGCCTGATCACAGACGACGATGACCTCAAGAAGCTGGCTGCGGGATTGAGCAACACCCGTGTGGCGTCAGTCAATCTGATGGTCAAAGGGAAGCTCCCGGAAAGCCTTTCCGATGTTCACTGGGTGTACGTCCCGGAACCAAAGCATCCATTCTACCGCGTGGGCTTTTACAGCAACATCGTTCCCGATCTGGTCCCGGACGGCTACTTCTCAATGTATGTGGAGACCGCGACCCTCTCCGGAACACAGCCGGAGCGCATGGCCGACGTCGTGAGTGAGATGATTGACGGCCTTGATCGCCTGGGATGGTTGTTGACAGCGTGTCCGTTATCGCCGCCAATTGGATTGACTGTGCGTATGTTCACTTCACGCACGATCGCAAGCAGCGTGTCGCCGCTCTCACCAACATCCTGGCCGATTATGGAATCATAACAATGGGCCGCTACGGCCGATGGGATTATACGGCATGGAAGACTCTATTTTGTCAAGGTTTCGAGGCAGCCCGGGAGGTAATGGCGTGACCTGTTGCGTGGTAGTTCCGGTTCACAATGAAGCAGCGGATCTGGAAGAGTTCGTGAAGGCATTCTGTGGCCGAGCTGGGAGAAATACAAGAGGAGATCCGTGAAATACATCTCGTCGAAAACGGCAGCACCGACGATACGTTTTGAGATCGCAATGAAGCTGGCGCGAGATATGCCTGCTATCGTGCACGCTCACCAAATGGAACGACCTTCCTATGGGCTGGCGATCAAGCACGGCATTATGCAGTCCACATCCGACTGGACGTGCATCCTGGAATGCGACGTCATGGATCGGACTTTGTCACGCGCCGGCTGACGAGGGCATCGCAAATGAAGGAGGCGGGCTTTGTCGTGGCTTCAAAAAGGCATCCCAAGTCAGTCGACAACCGTCCGTTCAAGCGCAGAATGCTGACCTATGCGTTCAATAAGTATTTGTCTATGAGGACTCAGGCTTTTCCGGGACGAGCGCTCATGGTTGAAGGCCATGCGTACCGACGTCGCTCATCGGCTCGCCGAGCTGTGTGTGACCAGCGACGAAGTTCTGCAGACTGAGCTGGTATTGCTGGCCGATAGACTGGGATATAAGATAGTCGAGGTTCCTCTAAAGCTCGAAGAACGCCGCTGCCCTGCTATATCGATTACCAAACGCTTTCCGAAGGTGATGCCGGCCATGATTGATGAGCTGCGAGCATCACTTGCACGCTTCCCAGCAGGCAGCGAACGTCCACTCGTGGAGAGTAAAACTGATGACAGCGCAACGTGAGTTAACGACCAAAGCGAAGTGCGCTCGCATATTGAAAGTGCTGATCGGCATAGCAAGCAGCGCGGTTTTTCTGTGGCTTGCGTTTCGCGGGCTGGCGTGGGGTGAACTGGCGCGAGCTCTGGCACGGATGTGGATTCCTCTCTTCATCGGGCATGCCTGCTGCACCCGCTGCGGTTCGTCCTGACTACCTGTCGCTGGCGAGTGCTGCTCGAGCCCCCGGTAAGAAGATTTCGATAAGGACGTCTGTTTCCAATTGTCGCCGTGTCTTTCGCCGCAAACAACGTGCTTCCGTCGCCGCAGGCGAGGCAATCAGGATCGTTGCTTTGAAGAAGCGAGAAGACGTCCAGATGAGCACAGGGCTCTCGACTGTATTCGTCGAGCGCATAGTCGACCTCAGCACCCTCCTGGCGCTGTTCGCGGTGCTGGCCTTTGTCGTCCCGATGGAACCAAGACTGAAGCACATCGCGAGCACGCTGGCTGTATTCTGCATCCTTGGCACAGTCTTTATCTACCTGCTTTTGGGATTTCGCCAGACGATCGCCACCGTGCTCAGCAAGTT
>CAVZJH010000020.1:0-25225 GCA_963775535.1 uncultured bacterium
CAACGTGGGCGAAAGAGAACACAATCGAGGATACGACGATGGCAACCACGGGAGTAGTCGACTGGAGCAAAATGTAAAACACATAACCGCGGAATATTACTTCCTCAAAAACCGCCGCGGAAAACAGATCTACCAGATTACCAAAAAAAAGGGGCAGACAAGAAACGCAGTCCTCCGACATCTGGGAACGTTTGACCTCAATAAACCCCAAAAGCACGCCGGAAAGAAATGCCACGCTGACACATCCGAGAGCTATAGCGGCTCCCCATGCAACCCTGGTCAGTGAATCGCCGTCGTAGGCCAATCCCAGCGTAACCAGGGAGCGCTGGTCCCCAATGGTGATGAACGCGGCCGTGATGGCTACAGCGGTCGCCAGAGGAATACACGCGACTAATGCGCCAAGAATCGTTCGGCTGAACGTTGAACTTCCAGCGCCAGTATTTTCTGATTAACGCGCCAATACAACCTGTGGGATAATTCCAGGGCCACACCGATGCAGACAAGGTAAGCAGTGAGCTTAGAACAGGTTTCGATAAGTGACATGTGAGCGAATCCCTTTGGCCAAAAACTCAATCATCAGTGAAGGTATTCCACAGTTGACTCTGCGACCTTTAGTACCTTTGAGGCCGGCGCGCAAAAAGGCCCCGCGAGTATTGCGCGAGGCCTTTTTGGTAGATTCACTAAACTACGCTCCGCAGTCTACTTGTGAGGAGGAATCATTGGTGGCCCCGGCGACGGAGGCCTCGGTAAACCCATCCCTGGAGGCATAGCGGGAGCAGCTGGAACACCAGGCCCAGGTGCGCCGCTGGTCGGCATCTGAGGCATAGTAACCGGCTTGGGCTGCTCAGGTGCTTTGGGCGTTTCCGCGGCCTGCGGCCTGGGCGAAATAAACGGAAAATCGTTGATCTGCCCCGGCCCCGTCTTTATTTTCTTCTGCTTGATAACGGTAGGAAGCCTGTAAATCGCGAACGTTCGATACCAGTCGTCAATAGTGTTTGTGCCCTCGGACATGGCCTGCGGCAGTACACACTTATAGACGTTGCCGTCGTTATTAGTGTACGTGAACTCCAGGAACACGAGTCCCTGTTTATTCACCGACTTTGCCGGGGTGTCCAGCGCCAGTTGGTTAAAGGGAAGTTTGTCGGAAATCGCCGGGCCCGAAGCCGCAACTTTGGCCGCCGGGGCGCTCATCGGGGACACCGTGGGCGTGGCGGATGTCTCGGCGCTCTGGTTGCCACAGCCACTCATTGTTACTGCACAACCCAGCACTGCGGCTGCGGACGCTGCCAATCCCCACCTTGTGAATGAAGTCCGGAACAATTCTCTCGCCTCCAGAATAGTCGCTTTGCCACACACGAAATGCAACCGCATGCTGCGGCACTCACCGATTAGCATTATACTCCACCAGGGGCTGTTAGCACAATGAAATGAACATGTCCGGATCTGCGGAAAGGCAGCGCCTTTGCCCCTGAACCCAACACCGCTACGAACGAATGTTGAGGAGGTCTGCGCCAAGCATTCTGGGGGTCACGCGCAAAAGGGCAGTGCCGCCCGAAGTCGTTGCTGCGGTTCGATGGCCGTTGATGCGCATTGCCCGGGCGCTGGTCTTGAGTCTTACCGTGCCGGCGGTATCGCAGCAGTATCTGATGAGCGGACTGCGCTCTTTGAAGAATACCTCTACGCACTCGACTACCGACGGGCATTCCAATACGGTTTCGCCCATCCATCTGATCCACGTTCCATTGATCAAAGCAATGGCGGCTATGTCTCCATTCACTGTTCGCAGCGCCGCAATCTCGCCATCAGTTCCAAAATCGCCGTCAAATTGATCGGGTTCCAGAGTTCGGAAGCTGATGTAATGGACCATGTCCCTCTCCGCCACTCTGATCACGCGGCCCTGCCTGGTTACCTCCTTGCTGCAGGAACAGGAGGGAAGCGGCATGGTGACGAAGTGAGCGTTCGACGCGCGCTCACGACACATCAGAACACCGGACCTGCTCTCCGCCGTCCCAGCCGGACACGCTCCAAGCGCGAGATGGACCCGCGGTAGATCGCTCCACAAGTGGAACTGCAAGGTGCCATTCTCGCAGAGCCAATCAACGCGGCACGAGCCAGCGACTTCGAATGCTTGTTCTAACTCAGTTTGAGGATATTTCGAGATATCGAAGGCGGATGGCCTTACAGGCTCTACCACCTCCGGCGTCCCTTCGCAGTGCATAATCCAGTCGTAATCGTGCTCCCTATCGCTCGCCATCTCATCACAGATGAGGCAAGCGCCGCCGACCAGCGCAATCCTGCGTGTCTGCAGCACTCCCGGATAATGGTCCCGTGCAGTTGCCTCGGCATATTGAACAAATGTGCCTGAGCTGTGAGTTCCGAGCCCGAAGTGCTGGGATGGAATCTGGGAAGCGCCGTCGACAACAACCGCGTTGTGCGACGCCGTACCTGCATACCAATCTCTTATGTGGGAGCCGCCCAGCGGCGCTCCATAGTCCGGAACAAGCAGCGCATTGTTGGCATAGAGCGTAAAGCTGAGCTTGTCCAGGTGGCCGCGACTGATGCCCGGCCCATAATCCAGTGTGGCCATCATCTCGCCATTCCGCAGTGTGCATATCCCCGCTGCAGAAAAGTCATGGCTCTTCAAGGCAGGATTGCCGGACCTTCCTGGCAAATCACGCCCGAACAGGAACGCATAGAAGGAATCGCGCACAAACCGGTGCCGGTTCTCGCGTTGGTCATTGTTCACCGGAACTTCACCGAACTTGTAAGCTTTCTTGAGGATCCAGCCGAACGCCAGCTCATTCCATCGTCTGTAACCGACTTCATACAAATTAAGCGGCAGAAACGAGTCATACACTCCGTCGTTCATGGCGGGAAGTCGAAGCGATGGATAAACGTACATGCAGTGGCGCGTTGAACATCGCCTTCAGGGACTTGCCGGAAGACGACTCGTAATTATATATGTCGATTCCTGCCCGGCAGCATGCTTCCGCGAGATTTACATAAGCCGCCATCTGGCTGAAATGATTGCAGTGCACCGACTCGGACCAAAGCCCGTCTTCGCCGAGCTCATCAGCTATCTGGCGGCCGAATGCCGCCAGTGCGTATCGCAGCAAAGAAACATCCTGGACAGCCAGCCCCACGACACCGACGGCCGAAAGGTGCCACGAATGCCACAGGCCTTTTGACTCGATCGCCGCGAGCCCTTCTGCGACCCGCCCGAGAAGCCGCTGCTCGATAAATTGTCTTTGCTCATCATTTAAGACTCTGGCGTAATAGATCAGGTCGTATGCCTGCGCCAATGAAATAATCCACTCAGCCTCATCCATTGACTGTCGAATCATTCCACCGGTCGTGGCAGTGGTATGAGGACCAGGGTAGACTTTAGCATATTCCAGCAGGATTTCAGCAGCCTTTCTTGCGTACGCCCGGTCTTTTTCTATCCCAAATGCAATAGCGAGAGAAAGAACAGCCCCAGCCAGTCGATTGTGCTGAATATGCCTGATCGCATTATCGTATCGTTCGCCGGAAGAGGTCTTGCCGCACGCCGGACACGAATATTCGGGGGCTGCCTGCACATCGTCCGGAAGCGTCAAACGCGTCCCGCATTCACAGTAAAAGTCCTGCAGGCATCCGCCGCGCCCGGGAATAACCACGTCCGCATCAATCCACTGGTTTGCTACGGACAGGAGTCCCGCCCCAATATGCGTCTCGCAACTCCCGGAAGCCGGCTGAAGGTAAAGGCTTCTTTTCCATCCGTCTTTGGTCAGGCCACGCCTGAGCACGCTCAGTTCTCTTTCGCTGATCAGAACAAATGGCCTGTCGCAAGATGCGACTACGTCGTCCAGGCGTGAGAAACCTAAAACCTCATCCGATGACTCCACGACTGCAGTTTCTTCACCTGAGCTCTTTAGATTCCATTCCATTTCCGCTGCCGTGCTCCCAACTCGATTCATTCGACGTCCATGCCCGCAAGAGCCGATGATACCTCGGCACTACCTGTAGTAATCCTGAGAAAACTCACCAAGCAGGCGGATGATCTGCATTGAGTGTATGCCGGATTTACGGGCACCGCCGGGACCTTGCTCGCGAACCCTCACCGAAAATCTTCGTCTGGCGTAAGAGCCCGACGGTAAGACCCTCAAATAATGCGTAAATTTGACAAGCACCCAACTGTTCTGGTTCCTCGTGAGACAGAACGACTGCTCGCTATAACCATGATCACTTCTTTCTAGCGTACGCAAACTCCTGCTATCTGCCGACCTTTTTCTGTCAAATGCGCAAAGACTTATTGGTCCGCTGGCGATTTGTTCGTGAATGGTGAGGAAAGATGGAGGCAGCAGCAAGCGCGAGCCTTTTCGCCTTTTCCTGATCGCCATCGCACAGTATGATTGGTTGCTTAATAGTGACATCTGAGTTCTATTTGTATGGTAGACGTGTCTATGCCTGCCGGTTTGGGTAACAAATGGACGTGATGTTGGGTGGGATTCTGCTATGCGAGGTGATGCACGCCCATTCTGTCTGCCGCGGCACCCGGCAGCAGGTGACGGGCGCTGGCAAGCCCGACAAACAAGGGAATGAAAATGCCCGTGGCATTTTCACAGGAGGGAGAGCTACATACTGGGAATTCAGAGGTGCGGTAGAAATCGCCAACTGCGTTCTCAGAACGCTAATTCACACAGCACCGAATTAGCCAAAGGCGCGCCGACATCGGAACGGCGCGCCTTTTCTACGTCATCCCACGCCATCCCACCAAAGCGGGCAAGCCACCTCTCGAGTGTCGTTTTGTGCCATACGCGTGAGGGTAATTGGGTGCAAGTAGGCGGCGTATGTATCAGAGCTTGAAACATGCGCCCCTGCAAAGGCACGAAAGGAGGGCCGATAATGGCAGGAAACAGACTTGAGAATGTGCGCGTTGCGGCCATTTTGACCGATGGCTTCGAGGAAATCGAGTTCACCAGTCCCAGGGACGCGATGGTCGACGAAGGAGCAGTGGTGCATATCGTCTCGCCGGAGCAGCGCCAGGTTCAGACGTGGAATCACCATAGCAAAGGAAGCTTGTTCGAAGTGGACGTACCCATAGATGAAGCCAACCCCGAGGATTATGACGCCGTGCATCTGCCAGGAGGTGTCATCAACGGAGATTCGCTGCGGGTTAACGAAGCTGCGCAGAACTTCCTTCGCCACATGAACGACGAGAACAAACCGATCTTTGTCATCTGTCACGGGCCGTGGGTGTTAATCTCGGCCGGCCTTGTGCGTGGAAGGAGAATGACCAGCTACCACACTCTGAAGGATGACCTGATTAACGCAGGAGCCAGTGGGTCGACGAACCGGTCGTAATCGACGACAATCTCGTATCCAGCCGGCACCCTGGTGATTTGGAGGAGTTTAACCGAGCCATCGTGGAGAAGCTGGCGCAGACGAAGCACGCGCACGCAGCTAGAAATATGTAGACACAAAAGATACGTGAGGGTTAGATGGTGGTCTGCCGCCTGAAGGCGTCGATTTCTAATTGCAGCGCTTCGAAATAACTGTCGAACGTGCCGATATCGCGGCGGACCTCACCTTCACCGAGCGCAACGCACCACACACTTCTGCCATCCCTGAGCATCAGGTCGATGGAATCCGATATCTGGTACTCTCCCCCAGCGCCGCGCGGTGTTCGCTCGATATAATCGAATACCACCGGAGAAAACGCGTATCTTCCGGCGATAGCGTAATCGCTTGGCGCATCCCGGGGTTGTGGCTTTTCAACAAGCCCATCAATCTCGAAGCACGGAGCAACACCGTGCCTGGGGCGGACGATTCCGTAGCGGTAGACTTCCTCGATCGGCGTCTTCTGAACGAGTATCACACCAGCCGAATCCATGCTTTCGTAGGTATCGAGGACCCTCCTGAAAGGAAGCACGGCCTCGCGGGTGCTGATGACCGAGTCGCCCAGCACAACCGCAAAAGGCTCATCACCAGCAAAATCCTTTGCGCAGTAGATGGCATCCGCAAGCCCTTTTTGCTCGGCCTGAAAAACATACTCGAAACGCGCGCCGTTCGCGCAGTCGCCGAAATGGCTGCGAATCGCAGTCTTTTCTTCGGAAATGACGAACAAAACCTCGGTGATGCCGGAGATGAGAACCTCGTCCACTATGTGCTCGAGCACGGGCTTTCTACCGAGCGGAACGAGTTCTTTGGGGATAGCTTTGGTGAGGGGAAGAAGCCTGGTGCCTTTGCCCGCAGCGGGAATAACTGCCTTAGTGATCTTCTTGGTCCCGTTCGATAGAGATGACACTACTTCGCACCTGTTGAAACAACCAAGAGAAAGGGATGGAGCCGACGGAGGGACTCGAACCCACGGCCTGAGCTTTACGAAAGCCCTGCTCTACCAACTGAGCTACGTCGGCCTAAAAAGAATGGTGCCGAGAGTCAGAATTGAACTGACGACACGTGGATTTTCAGTCCACTGCTCTACCAACTGAGCTACCTCGGCACGTGAACAGCATAAAGTTGGAATCGGAGGTCTAGACGACCTCCGATTATACTGGCGGGGATGACGAGACTCGAACTCGCGACCTCCTACGTGACAGGCAGGCGCTCTAACCAACTGAGCTACACCCCCACGACCGGAACCCTCCGACCTTGCCGAATCGAAGATGGTGGGCGAAACAGGACTCGAACCTGTGACATCTTCCTTGTAAGGGAAGCGCTCTCCCACTGAGCTACTCGCCCATGCAAAGGTGATCACCACCCCCAATCAACCTTCGAGCGAACACGAGTATATCAAACTGAGCTCTCGATGTCAATCATACAACGAAGAAAAACAGCGCATTTCCAGCACTGTTTTGCGTTCATACCACACACTGCATCTTCTCAGCAAGACCGAAAAGAGTATACCATCGCACACCTCATCATGTCAATAATAATGCAGGGCGGAAAGCATCGATCGGAAACTTCACCGCGCTCCGGAGACGTAAAATATGTAGATACAGACGCTTGCGACTCTTTCTCTCCTTTTCCCGAGCGTCCGCTGGCGGACGGAGCAAAGATAAGCCCACCGGCAATCCCCCTCTTCCGGTGGGCTTACTCTTGTCAAAACGATATTTACCACACCCGGTGGCGCTACTACACCCATCGCTCGAAGATCTCTTCGAGTCCCTCCTTGCCATCTTCTCTTACCGGAGAGAATGATATGATGGTCACCGTATCGAGAGGGGTGACAACCCGATCGTAGATTCTGGAGAGAAGCGTCATCACGTCCTCGGCGCTTCGAAACTCGAGGTTCTCTTTCTCTACTTCCCTCTGATCGAGATTGCCAACATTCTTGACTATAACATCGTCAATAATGGCGGTGAAAAGCTTCTGGCGCACCTGATACCTGCGTCCCACAGTAATCCACACGATCTGCCCACTGCCGTACTTGTCGGACTTGTCGCCAAGCCTTATCGTGGCCGCCTTGCGCCCCCGCATCAGGGCATCCGCATATAGTTCAGGATAGAAGTTTAATGCATACATAAATCGTTCCTTAGAAAGTGGCACGTGTCGCCATTTCCGCTGCGCCCTCGACGAGCCTGATACCTTTTCCCTTGCCTCAGCGCAGGAAATGATTCAGGCAAGATTCCCGGACAACCGCGCACATTATAATTCCCGTATTCACAAGGTGTCAAATTACCGGAGCGCGAAAAGTGCTCCGCCACCTGGTGTGACATCATTTGGCATCGAGACAAAACACTAACACAGAGGAATTCAGGGTACGGCTCGAAAACTCATGCCTGATATCCATAGAGACCGGCATACTGCGGATTTGACGCGGCTGCCGACGTGATCCGGAGAAAGGGCATCCGAAATGTTACTTGGCTTCACTACCAGCGACAATTTGAAAGCTATTGAGTTCGCCACTGAGGTGGGATTCGACTGCCTGGAATTCAACACAGGTCCCGGGTTCGCCCGGTCCGACCTGGTCAATGAGTTGGACTCGCCCGGCAAGATCGCGGATTTCAAGGGGCAGATCGACGACTGTGACCTGGACATCGGCTCGATTATCACTCTCCTGAACCCTATGGCCGCCGACTCGAACGTCGCAGCCCAGCATATGAACTACTTCAAGAAGTTGATTGTACTTGCAGGCGAGCTGGAAATCCCGCTCGTCTCCAGCACGTCGGGCCAGAACCCTTCGATCAGCCTCGACGAAAACGTCAAGCTCTTCGGCAGGGTGTACCGCGAGCTGAGCAAGGTTGCCGAAGACAGCAACGTCAGGATCGTATTCGAGAACTGCCTGCACGGTTACCCCGCGGGCCTGAATATAGTCGTAAACCCGCAGACCTGGGAAAAGGTCTTCAACGAAGTCGACACCCCCACCCTGGGACTGGAGTTCGATCCGTCGCACCTCGTGTTCCAGTTCATCGACCCGGTCGAGGCGGCACGGGAATTTGTGTCCAAGATATACATCGTGCACGGCAAAGACACCGAAATCCTCGAGGACGAGCTCGCTCGCGGCGGAATCCATTCGCTCACGGGCTATTGGCGTTACAGGCTCCCGGGCTATGGAGATGTGGATTGGCAGGGACTCTTCCAGGTGCTGCGCGAGGGCGGGTTCGACGGCAACGTAGTCATTGAACACGAAGACCCGGTTTTCCACGGCGACAGAATGAAAGAAGGGCTGGTCATCGGAGGCCAGTACCCTGTCGCAGTTCGTTTGGTAGCCATGAACGCACGGGAGAGAGCGCTTAAAGCTCTCAAAGGGGAGCCGGTGGATCGGGTACCGGTCGATCCCTTGATTATGACATTTGCCGCCAGGTTTGCCGGCGTGCCCTACCGCTCGTACGCCTGTGACTATCGAGTGCTGGTAGACGCTCAATGTCGCACGGCCGAAGCATTCGATATCGACTGCGTCACGCTGTGCTCGGACCCCTGCAGAGAGGCGGCAGACTGCGGCGCGCGGATACGGTGGTTTCCGGACCAGCCGCCGACGACCAACCCGGGCAGCCCCTTGGTTAGAGAGAAAGGCGACATTCTGAAGCTGCGCATACCCGATCCATTGGGCGGTGGAAGGATGCACGACCGGGTGAAAGGAACCGCTCTACTGCGAGAAAAGATCGGTGATGAAAAGCTAATCCTGGGCTGGGTCGAAGGCCCGATTGCCCAGGCAGCGGATATTCAAGGACTGAACGAAGTAATGCTGGACCTGGTGGATGACCCGCTCTTCGTCCGAGACCTCTTCGAGTTCATCGTGCCAATGGAGATTGACTTCGCAAAGGCGCAGATTGAAGCCGGCGCGGATATGATAGGCATCGGAGACGCCGCGGCGTCGCTTGTCGGGCCGCGTTTCTATAGAGACCATATACTGGAATATGAAAAGCGGCTGGTCGATGCAATTCGTGGGTTGGGCGTCCCGGTCCGGCTGCATATCTGCGGTAACGTGAGCGACATCCTCGGCGATATCGCCCAATCGGGTGTCGATATGATCGATATCGACTTCCTGACCGACCTCAAGCTCGCCCGCGAGAAACTGGGACCGGATTTACCGATCCTCGGGAACCTGGACCCTGTCGCCTGCCTGCTGCTGAGTACACCGGAGGACATAAAGCGAGGGCTGGCCCGGTGCCGCCGGATCGCCGGAGAACGCTTCTTCGTCGGCGCCGGCTGTGAGGTGCCGCCGGATACGCCGCACGAGAACCTGCGTGCGATGGTGGAGTATTCGGCGCATCCAGAATAAACCTATCCCGTTATCCGCCCCTTCAGATCATCTTCGCTGAATGGTCCCGGCTGGGCTATGAGTTCCCTTGCTGCGGGAACCTTGTCCCACACGTTCCACAGAAGCACGCCGCGCACGCGGCCATCTCGCAGATAGTAAACAACGCCCTCTTTGAACGGTTCTTGCCAGTCCACGAATGTCCTGTTGAGAGTAACATCCAACTCCCCCACCGCTTCATAGCCGAGGTCGAATAGGTCGGAGTAGAAGTAGGGAAGATAGTTATATGGCTCACCCTGGCCCGCCATAATGCGCCCGGCAAACTTGCCCATAGTTACGGCGTTGTCCTCGTGCTCCACGCGTATGCGCCTGTCCAGGTCCGGGCTGTAAAAGTTTGCGACGTCGCCTGAGGCGTAGATGTCGGGATGGTCGGTGCAAAGGAACTCGTTCAACCACAATCCCGTTCTCGGTCCTGATGCCGGCGGAGGAAGCCAGTTCGACGTTGGGCGTTATGCCGATCCCGGCAACGATGCCGTCCACGCTCAGCTCGCGCCCGCCCTGGGTTCGCACAATATACTTTTGGCCGCGTTCCTCAACGGCAGTCGCAATGTCGCCCGCAAAGACCTCAACCCCTCTCTCGCGGAAGTAGTCTATGAGGAAATTCGATATTTCTCGCGGGTATACGCGCGCGCCGATGCCGTTGTCCGGAAAAACCATACTTGGGTGCTTGCCGTTCATCGCGAGGGCTGCGGCGATCTCCGAACCGATAAACCCTCCGCCCATCACTGCGAACCTCTCTCCGCTTCCGCACAGGGCTCGAAGGTGGCGATAATCGTCAAAGTTGCGATAGTAGATAACCCCCGGGGAGTCGATGGACATTCGACGTGGAGTTCCGCCGGTCGCGATCAGAAGCTTATCGAATGTATATTCAGCGCCCTGCTCGTCGATCAAACGCTTGTTTTTTGGATCGAGGTTCGTTATCCGACAACCCAGATGCATCTGCACGTCCTGATCCCGCGTATGCAGCCATATACTCTCTTCAGGCTTACCTTTCCATAGCTGCTTTGTTAACGGAGGGCGCTTGTAGGGAGGGTTTGTTTCTGCGCTTATCAGCCCGATACTGCTCTTCTCGTCCGATTCTCGGATAGCTGTTGCGGCGGCATCGGCGGTCATTCCACCGCCCAAAATCAAATAATTGTAGTGCATCTGTCCCTCCGGGGTTTTCCTTGATCAGCGGGTGTATGTCAGGGGCTTTGCCCCCGTCACCCGGGATAATTGCCCTCTCTTCGCCAAACATCGAGCATCAGCTCATACCTGGACAGCCGCATTCCCGTGTAGACGCAGTTACTGGTGGAGAAAATGTAGCCGCCGCCCGGCATGCCGTTTCGGAGGGCATAGCGAACGGATTCGACCACTTCATCTTCGGTGCCGGTGTCCAGCATGGCGCAGCTCACATTACCGATCAGGCAGACCTTGTCCCCGCAGCGGCGCTTTACTTCTGCAATATCCACCCTACCCTGTGGGTCCAGCGAATGAAGAGCGTGGGGATTGGCCTCGATCAACTGGTCCAATATCGGCATTATGTTGCCATCGGTATGCTTGATTGCGTAAAGCCCCATCTCGCGGTAGCCTTGAATGAGCCTCGTGAGGTAAGGAGCGACGAACTCCGCAAATTGCGAAGGGCTAAAGAATGGACCGGTATTGAAGCAATAGTCGGCGCACATGGCAAAGCCGTCCAGGCCGCCGTGGCGCTTGTATATCTGCGCTCGCTCCAGGGCAGCATCGACCGCCGCGTCCGCGCCGGCTTTGACTCCCGCCGGATCATCCGCCAGGCGATAACTGAACTCCATCATCTCTTCGCCGTTCGGCACGCAATATGTCGCGTCGCCGCCGACCATAAGGAAATATTCATCCCCCGACTTTGCCCGCACGGCATCGACGAGCTTCAGCGTCTCGTCCAGTCTCGATGGGTTCGGATGCAGAAAAATGGCGCTGTGCTCGAAGCGCTCGGCGGTCGCAATGAATAGATCAGCCATGTCCTCGCGGTGAAGCTGCCGCTCCTTCTCCTCCATCTGGTCCCACTGATAATAGGCCCGCTGAGACGGATGCACTTTGCCGAATGCCTCCATCGTCAGAAAGAATACGAGCTCGAAATGAGGAACGCGTCCTGTCAGCGGCTGCCGGTCCAGCGCGGCGATAAATCGTTCTCTTGGCGTCAACTTTTGGCCTCCGTTCCGGGGGGCTTTGCCCCCTGACCCCCAACCAGAGGCTCCGCCTCTGGACTCCGCTGGGGCCGCGGGTCCCAGACCCTTGTCTCGCTTCGCGTATGTCCACCCTTACTGGCGTGGACATACGCGAAGCGAGTCGGAAGGTCCAGGAAACACAGTTTCCTGGCGGGATCCAAGGGCAGCGCCCTTGGTGGGAGCCCGAGGGTAAAACCCTCGGTACGACTCAAGGTTTTCTCGAATGACCGTAACCTGTAGATACCTTGCGACCCACGGCCTGGATGCGCAGTCTCATGCACGCGTGGCAGTGTTCCGGATCTTCGGAAATGCAGCGTTTGTTCGGGTATATCTCGTAGTGCTCGCGGTACTTGAGCGGCGTGTAGTTCGGCATGACCACGTCAGCGCCTGCTTCCAGCGCCATCTCGCGTCCCATCTCCTCTATGGAGCCTATCGCTGTGGTCGCCGGGATCAAGGCGTCTCGCGTGACTATCCGCGTGAGCGCTACCATCTTGAGCGTCATCTGAAGCGTGCCGACCTCCGAGCCTGCGAACGGCGTGTCGGGATGCGGTATATACGGACCGATACCGACCATGTCCGGCTGAAAGTCCCTGTAGAACTCGAGGTCATCAGCCAATTCCTCGATACTCTGCCCCGGCGCGCCGACCATGCACCCTGCCCCCACCTGATAGCCGAGTTCGCGGAGCCACCTCAGGCATCTCATCCGGTTGTCAAAATCGCTGTCGGGGTGCATCGAGGTATAAAGCTCGCGGTTGGCGGCCTCGTGGCGAAGCAGGTACCTGTCGGCGCCGGCTTCTTTCCAGAGCTTGTAGTCTTCGTAATCTCTCTCGCCCACGCACAGAGTGACTGCCATATCGGTCAGGCTCTTGATTCGGCGGACGATGCCGGCGATCATTTCGCCGGTGTAGTGCGGGTCTTCACCGGACTGAAGCACAATTGTCTTGAGGCCTTTTTCATTGAGGTGAACCGCCAGGTCGACGATTTCGTCAGGGCTCATTCGATATCGCACGATATGGCTGTTGGGCGCGCGAAGTCCGCAGTAATTGCACGAGCGCGCGCAGACATTGGAAAACTCGACCAGCGCCCGAATGTGCACATCGTCGCCGATACAGTTTCTACGCACCTCATCACCGGCCTTGATCAAGCGGTCGACATCTTCCCTGCTGTCTAAGTTCAGCAATAAAAGTATATCATCCCTTGTCAGGTTTCCGGTGATTATGCACTTCTCAATCAGAGCATCGAGGTTCATTCAGAGCCACTTTTTCCGCCATCAAGCATAGTAACGTTTAGCACAAATACATATTACCACTTTCGGCGAGCAGGGTCGAGGCAGAGGCATGAGGAAAACGCATCTTATTATGCCTGCCTGCAATGGCACAATTGCAGCATCTTGAGCCGCGTCGAAAGGTGCGATCAAGTTTAGCCGCGTGCTTCGACGGAGTCCAGCATGCTGCGTTTATGCTAAACTATACGGGCCTCGCCGAGGCCTGAGTAAAGCCCTCTGGATCACCGCGTGAACTCCCAAACTATATCGGTAGGCGCCCTCGGGTCCGTGCTCGTGTCTTTTGCCGGCTTGCCGCCATCGTCCTTCATGTTCGCCCCGAAGCTGTAAATGGTAAAACCGCCGCCTTTGCGAGCATATTTGAGGTCGCTGCCGCTGAACGGGTCGGTTGGGAGCTTCCATCCCAGTTTAGTCTTTACCCCCTGCAGCGAGCTCGGATACGAACCGGTTCTGTCTTTGTAGGCTTTGAGAGCCAGCGATACCTGCGCCAGAGCAATATTGGCCATTGCGGCGTCGCGAGAGAGGCGAGCTTTCTCATAAACCGGCATCATCATCCTGGACATCACAGCGTACCGTGGTATGTCTGTAGAGGTAATCGGCTGTATGCCTTTCAGCCTGACTTCGCGGCAAGTCCAGCCGGCACGCTCGATCTGTTGTCTGATTTCACGCAGGTAAAACAATTCATCAGCAAATCGAAACGATGGCAGTGAATACGCGGGTGGAACACGACCTCCAAAATACTCTGCGGCACCATGTTTGCGCTCATCATTGAATTCATTGAATTGGACCAGAAACATAGCCCTATCGCCAACGAGAGCCACTTCTAACCCGCGCCTAAGGTCTATCCCCGAGAGTGTGTTGAACAACCGTTTCGCCTGCTCCTCGTGAACATCACCGGTTGCAAGCACGCGCTGGAAAGCCGCAGTGTCTATGGCGATAACCGCGTTGCGCACTAGGAGATCGATCAGAATCGGTTCCTCTCGGAGTGATTCGCTAAATTTATAACCGAGATCGACTGAGGTGATAGCCTGGTCAGTCCTGTCCGTCTGGGCATCGATCAGCGCATTCGCGCCCAATATCCTTGCCACCGACCGCAACTCCGCAAGTTGAGGAAACCCAGCAGCAACTCCGGCTCCCCAGTCGACGTTGAAGCGACAATGAGGCCGGTTTGCAGCTTCCCGCAACAAAGACACCACCGTGTTCACCCGTGATTGCGCCTGCGTTAAGTTGCTGTCGATCCTGGTGGTCTTGCCGCGATGATTGATAGAGTCATCGAAGTAGTTCTCCAGCAGCGTAACGTCAGCCTTCATCTTCGGATCATCCATCAACTTGAATGCCTGATTGTAGACGACGGCCCCGTTCTCATCATCGGGAATCTTCGGACCTGCAAGTTCCGCCGCATTTACAGGCTCTCCACCGGCTCTTATACGGGATATCTCCGTTTGGACCTGGTTTCTTATGTTACCAGTTATAACCGCAGCTATCAGCAGGATACAACGATGTCCGCCAGACCCCATATAACAATAGCTTTAGTGCTTCCTTTGCGTTCATTCATGTGAGTGCACCTGCCAGCTTGTTACGAATGATGAGGAAACGTGCGTTTAGGATGAGTTCGAGGTAATCGGGAAGTTTCCTGCTTACCGCCTGCTCTTGGGCAAAACCCTGCGGATCTCTGCGGCAAGCTCATAAAGAAAAGAGGTAAGGTCGCGGTCCTGTTCCTTGAGGTTTCTCACTTCCAGAAGAAGCATGTCCTTCATCTGCTGAAGAACCTTTGACTGATTGTCTTTGAGAGAGTCTATCTCGCCCTGGAGGTTCTGTATTGCTTCGGCGATACTCTTATCCGCCAGCGTCTTGGCGACGCGCTTCACAGCCTCCGGGTCAATAGCCGCGTCTTCGCGGAATCTATTGAACGAGGCTTCGCTGATCAAACGGCGCGGCTGCTCATCAGGGCCTTGAACCAGTATCGAGTCCAGTTCCCCGCTTGAAATGAGGCGATCGACAGCGCCGTCGGAGAGCGCAAGCCTGTCCCTCACGGTGTCACGATCAATAACGTAATCGCCGATTCCCGCGCCGCCATCGACCTCGGAGAATACAACCGGTTCGACCTCATCCGAGACCGGTGGCTTCTCCTCCTCGATCAGACCGGCGGCACTCCACTCTTCCCTAATCCGCGCGATGCCGATGGGGAGGGATTGTTCGGTCGATACCGTGTCAGGCTCCTCTTCAGGAGTATTAGTGTTTTCCGGGTCATTCGTTGCCATTGTAGATATATACCACTTATCAATAATCGGAGCGCAATCCTTCTGAGGTTATGTGTGCACGTGAAATTTGCGGAAATTCAGGGGCCACTCGGCTCCTGGTGGGTTCCAAGGGCAGAGCCCTTGGGGAGGTTCGGGGGCAAAGCCCCCTGAGAAGCGGTCGTGTTTGACAGCGCACCGGCCCGGTGATAAACTAACATCGACTGATAGAGTGTGAGAAGTCGCCTATTTTATATATAAAAACCCGCTGGGGGTGCCTTTCGGGGCTGAGAAGCTCGGCAAGCTTTTGAGCTAACCCTTTGAACCTGCGAATCGGACAAGACCGACGTAGGGAAGCGGAGATGGAACCTTGCAGCCGCGTGTCCCGTCTCCCATGGGATTCGCGGCTTTTGGTATATCTATGAGCCAGTTATCAGGTCTTTACGTTATAACCGATGAAACTGTGTGTCCGGGCAGGACGCACAGTGAAATTGCACAGGCAGCTGTCGACGGCGGCGCCAGGATCATCCAACTCAGAGATAAAACGGCGCCGGACCGCTACTTTTACGAAGCAGCTCTAGAGATAAGAGAAATCACGGATGCAGCCGGCGCCCTGTTCCTGATCAACGACCGAATAGACATCGCCGCGGCCGTAGGCGTGGACGGCGTAAACACAGGACAAACCGATTTGCCCGTCCCAACAGTGCGCGAACTCCTTGGAGAAGGAGCAATTCTCGGGGTATCGGCCCAGAATCTGGATCAGGCAAGACAGGCCCAGGAAGATGGCGCAGATTATATCGGGTTCGGGCCGGTTTTCGCGACTACCACCAAACTAGACGCGGGACCGGGGTGCGGCATTGAAACCTTGCGCACGCTGTGCCACGAGATTTCACTGCCTGTGGTAGCGGTAGGTGGGATAAGCATCGAGAACATCGGGTCGATTGCGGCCAATGGCGCGGCCTGCGCGGCGGTAGTATCGGCAGTGGCGTGCGCCAGGGATATGGCACAGGCAACCGCTGACCTGATACGCGAGTTTGAATCTGCGAAGAACCACGATCACTGGAGCAGCAGGTTTTAGCTGGATGATGGGCGTTAGGAGACAGAAAATTGACACAAATGGAATCCGCCCGCAAGGGACAGATAACCCGGAGATGGAAGCAGTCGCGCGCGATGAGAAGATAGATGTCGCTCTCCTGATGCAGCGCGTCGCGGACGGGACCGTCGCCATCCCGAAGAACGTCAACCGTGAGATGGCGTCTGTTCGCGCGGTCGGACTCGGGCTTCGCACCAAGGTAAACGCCAATATCGGAACCTCGACAGCATACCCGGACGTTAAGGACGAACTGGTCAAGCTGAAGGTCGCTGTGGATGCGGGCGCTGACGCGGTGATGGACCTCTCCACCGGCGGAGAGCTTTCCAGCATTCGCCGGGTGATCCTTGAGCGCTGCCCCGTTCCACTTGGAACCGTGCCTATCTACGAGACCGCGGTCAATGTATCCAGCGAACGAGGAGCCATCACCAGGATCACGGGCGACGACGTCTTCCAAGTGATCGAGGATCAGGCGAAACAGGGCGTGGATTTTATGACGCTTCACTGCGGGATCACGCGCGAATCCATCAAGCGGCTTAAGGACCAGGGCCGCATTACCGACGTCGTGAGTCGAGGCGGCGCGTTCCTGGTGAAGTGGATCGTCGCAAATGACAAAGAGAATCCCCTCTACGAGCGCTACGACGAAGTGCTGGAGATCGCACGAAAGTATGACATCACCCTGAGCCTTGGCGACGGTTTCAGGCCGGGCTGCGGCGCGGATGCCACCGACAGAGCCCAGATTCAGGAACTGGTTATTCTTGGTGAGCTTGTGAAACGCGCTCGCGAAGCCGGGGTTCAGAGCATGGTAGAAGGTCCGGGACACGTGCCGATGGACCAGATTGCCACCAACATGATTCTCCAAAAGCGCCTTTGCGAAGGCGCGCCGTTCTACGTGCTTGGCCCGCTGGTAACCGACATCGCTCCAGGTTATGACCATATTACTTCCGCAATCGGCGGAGCAATCGCGGCGATGAACGGAGCCGATTTTATCTGCTACGTGACGCCGTCCGAACACCTCGGACTGCCTAAAGCCCAGGACGTCAGAGATGGCGTCGTTGCCGCGCGGATCGCCGGGCACGCCGCTGATTTGGTCAAGGGAATTCCGGGCGCTCACGAGTGGGACCTCGAAATGTCAAAGGCGCGCAAGGCGAGAGACTGGAACCGGCAGATCGAGTTGGCGATAGACCCGCAGCGTGCCAGGGAACTGCGTGAGGAGCGCTCCGGCGACTCTGAAGACGTCTGCTCCATGTGCGGAGAGCTCTGCGCGATGAAGGTCGTTGACGAATACCTCCGAAGCGGCAGGTAGTTACAGCGTTAGATTCGGGGCATTCGTCTTTGGTGAGAGATAACAGGGCGAACCCCGAGATGACCCTGAACTCGACGAGCGTAAGGAGGCGAGAGTTGCAGCGAAAGAAGAGCATTCTGAAACTGATCAGAATCGGCGCGGCGTATGCGCTGAGCTACGCCTCGACCAGCGCGCTGGTGGGCCTCGAGTTTGCCGCCGCCCAGGGAACATTCCTCACCGCCGCCACTTCACACGCATCCTCGGCCGGGAGAATGGAGACCGATGCCGCAGCCTGGGCTGTAACCCTCGTAACACCGGCAATCGCAGGACTCCTGACCGGAATCATCTTTACGCTACTGGCGCGGCCGCGGATTCTCTTTCACGCCGGTATGTACTGCATAGGCACCTCAGTATGTTCAATGATAGATCTGATGCGCAGCCCGGGAACTCCGGTGGCTTCCGGCATTCTACTTCAGGCCTTTTATGCGGCCGTGATAATGTCGTGCGCGGGGGCGGGCAGAGCGGTCACTGCCGCACTGAGCGAATCAGACAAGCCAGTGGAAAGCATCGAGCGATGAGCACACCGGATATCGCAGCGTTAAAGGCAAAAGCCAGGATGTGCCTGGATTGCCCGGTCTGCCGGAGAGCCAGAAATAACCAGAAAGGGTTTGCCTACCTGTTCGTAAAACTGATAGACAGGAGAGTCTGCCCGAGATGCAAGGCATTCGAGCTGGTCACTGGCCGGCGAGCTTTCGAACCTATTACACAGGAAGCAATCGACAAGATCTTAGGTCAATGAAGATTTCCGAGTTCGGCGGGGAAGCCGCCCTCATCAAAGTGATACGTGAGAAATACGGCGCAGCCGGCTCGGACGACCTCGCCCTGAGCATCGGCGACGACGCGGCACTCATCCGCTCCAACGATCGCTTCATCATCGTCACCACCGATTTGCTCGTCGAGAACACCCATTTCCGAATGGACATCATCGACCCTTACCTGCTGGGATGGAAGAGCGTCGCGGTCAACATAAGCGACGTCGCCGCGATGGGCGGAACGCCGACTTACACATTTGTCTCCATCGGACTGCCGGATGTCGATGTGTCGGTAGTCGAGCGGATCTATGAGGGTATGTACGATGTGTCCGCGGCATTCGGAAGTGCGATCGCGGGCGGAGACACCGTTGGAAGCGCGTGCGGAATCGTGGTGAACGTAACGCAGCTCGGCACGGTGAAACCGGAGCTTGCGGCGAAAAGGACCGGCGCAAAGGCCGGAGACGCGGTCGTGGTTACCAACACCCTCGGTGACTCCCGAGCGGGTTTGGAACTGCTCTTGAAACACGGGACCGACGAATCCAGGCGCATCAGCAGCTTTCTTGTAGAACGACATTTGAAGCCGGAACCCAGGGTTTTCGAGGCGCAGGCCGCGGTGGGGACGGGTAAAGTGCACTCGATGATGGACCTGAGCGATGGTCTATCGTCGGACCTCAAGAGAATGTGTGAAGCGTCCGGCGTCGGAGCCAGAGTCCTGGCCCAAAGCCTGCCGATATCCCAGGACCTGCACATTGCCGCGACGAGGCTCGACGCCGACCCGGTCATGCTTGCGGCGAGCGGCGGCGAGGATTACGAGCTTCTGATTACCTGCGCCGCCTCCGACGCGGATGCGTTGATCTCGGCAATCCGGTCAATGGGGTCCGGCGCAAGGACGATAGGAGAGATCGCTCACGATGAGGACGTTCTCCTCGTATTCCCGAACGGCGAAGAGAGGCAAATGCCGCACAGTTGGCAGCACTTCGAAACGCAGGATTAGAAACGGCACTATGAAAAAGACGCTGCGCACTGACAGTGCGCAAGAAACGACAGCCCTGGGCGAGAAGCTCGGGAGACGGCTCCGGGCGGGCGATGTGATTGCGCTCTTCGGCGATCTGGGGGCGGGAAAGACCACGCTCACACGGGGAATAGCCGTGGGCATGGGTCTGGACGCGGAGATCCACAGCCCAACATTCACGCTGATCCACGAGCATCCCGGAGAAGTTCCGCTCTATCACGCGGACCTCTACAGGCTGGCGGGGGAAGAAGACGTCGACGCGATAGGGATCGAGGAATATATTTACGGCGATGGGGTCACCATAATAGAGTGGGCGGACAGAATGAAGTCGATGCTTCCGCCGGACAGACTGGACATCGACCTTCGAATGCAAGGCGATACCCATAGGGAATTGAGCTTTGAGACGGATTCGCCGAGAATGCGGGCAGTGATCGAGGAAGTATTAAGCGATGTTAACTCTGGCAATTGATTCATCCCAGGAAATAGGCACTCTTGCGCTCGGGCGCAGCGAGCAGATTCTGAGCGATTACCACTTCCACCACAAAATGGACCTGCTCAGGAGGATAGTTCCCAATATCGAACGCATGCTCACTGACGCCGGTTGTTGCGTGCAAGAGCTTGACGGGCTGATCATCTCGCTGGGTCCGGGCTCGTTTACGGGGCTGCGGATCGGAGTGAGTGTCGCCAAAACGCTTGCCTACAGCCTCGGCAAGCCGATAATCGGCGTGAGCACCCTGCGCGCCATCGCTCGAGGCATCGCTCCCACAGGCGTTGACCTCATCTGCCCGATGATTCACGCCAGGGCAGGCGAAGTGTATTGGTCTCTTTTCGATTATTCGGGCGAGGCGCGGCTTGAGGATTATACGGTATCTTCAATCGAACGTGTCCTGGACTCCGTGCAAAACAGGGCCGGCAGCGTCTGCTTCTGCGGAACCGGCGCCATGCGCAACTGCGAGGAGATAAGGCACAAGTTTGGTAACGGCGCCCTGGTCGCCCAATCATGGTCGAGCTTCGCGCGCGGAGCCGTGCTCCTGGAGATCGGAAACAAGCGTCTGAGCGAAGGCAAAGCTGATGATCCGTTCACGCTCGCCCCGATGTACATAAAGAAGCCGACTCCGGTTGTCAGGCTGGAGTCGGGTGAGTTCGAGAGAGAGAAGAGCTGAAGCCCCGGCTATCCCCCGGCTTTCTCTTCTTTGAACAGCTCAAACAGCTCATCGAACGGCACTACCGGGTGGCTCTCGACTCGAAAGTGGTCCAGGATTCGGCCCCCCAGCATGTGCATCATCTCATTCGGCGAATCCACATCCACCAACAGAAACCCTGCCCGGCCATCGGCGAAAATGCCGCCATCCGCCAGCTTCCCGGCGTCGCGCAACTTCGTCACCTGCTTCGCGAACGAATACCTTGTGACAGCCACATCTTCTTCTCGCGTGATGCTCTCGAAAGCCTTCATAGTGATCAAAAACCGCATCAAATCCACCTCCCTTTTTACGGCGCCTATTGTTGATACCCCAAAACACGCGATGGCATCGACGCTGCAGGAATACGGGCGACCGGCGTGGCATATTTAGAGGTAGGCAATAACGCATCGAGGTAAGTAAAATGCTCTTAGATGGTAAAGTAGCCCTGGTAACCGGCGGAGGACGCGGGATCGGGGCGGCTATAGTCCGCGTGCTTGCCCGTGAGGGCGCAGCGGTCGCGATCAACTGCAATAGCAGCGAGGATAAAGCGCGCTCCGTAGCCGATGACGTCCGGAGCAGAGGTGGGACGGCGGATGTGTTCCGCTGCGACGTGCGGGACAGCGAGGCAGTTAAGAGAATGGTCGCGGACATCCACAGCGGGTTCGGCCGAATTGACGCAGTGGTCAACAATGCTATCAGCGGAATGCAGGGCGGTACCCTGGATGAAGCCGCCTGGGATGACTACGCCAATTCCTTCGACTTTGGCGCAAAAGCCGTCATCAACACCGTGAAAGCGGTTCGCCCGGTTATGAAACAGCAGGGCGGCGGCAGGATCATCAACATAGTCTCGGAGCAATGGAACTTCGGCTCGGCCTCCTGGAGCGTGTATCTCGCGGGCAAAGGCGCGATGGTCGGTATATCCAGAAGTCTCGCGGAAGAACTTGGCCCGGAGAACATAACTGTAAACATGGTTGCGCCGGGCTGGATGAAAGATGAGAAGGTGCCGGCGGACATGGACGTGTCGGGATACATCAGCACGGTTCCGCTGCGCAGGCAGGCAAGTGCGGAAGAGATAGGAAACGCCTGCGCGTTTTTGGCAAGCGACCTCGCGAGCTACATCACCGGAGCCTATATTCCAGTGTGTGGAGGCAAGGTGAGAATGGCGGGAGGCTAGTTTTGTGGAGTCCACGTCTTCCGGGGTGGCGATTCGGAAATCGCCACCAAGAAGGCGAACAGAGCTTGGCGCATTGACACAGCCTACCGGCTGCTCCACGAGGCCATTCCCTTGCTCTCCCTCTGTGTTCGAACAGAGACCGAGGATGGAGAAGCACCATTGTTAATCATTGACGGCAGTTTCGGCGAAGGCGGTGGGCAGATACTGAGAACGTCCCTCTCGCTCGCCGCAATTACCCGGCAGGACGTAACAATCGAAAACATAAGGGCGGGACGCGAAAAGCCCGGCCTGCGGCCGCAGCATCTCACCGGGGCATTGGCAGTGGCCGGGATCTGTGGAGCCCGGATCGAGGGAGCCGAAGTCGGATCGCAGCGACTGGTATTCAAACCGCACTGCGTCCGGGGCGGCTCATACGAGTTTGACGTATCGAAGATCCGGGCGTCGGCAGGGTCAGTCAACCTGATACTGCAAACAATCCTCTGGCCGCTCGCGTTCGCGAGCGAAAAGAGCCGGATAATCATTAAGGGAGGCACGCACGTTCCGCACGCCCCTACGTTCAACTACATCGACGAGGTCTTCCTGCCTACAGTTGCGCATATGGGCCTGATGTGCCATTATCAGATGGTTACCGCAGGCTACTACCCCATCGGCGGCGGGGAGGTAAGGCTCGAAATACAGCCTCTCGAGGCGCTGAACCCGGTCCGACTCACAGCCCTGGAACAGCCCGCGAGTGTCGAACTCACCTCGGGCGTGTCAAACCTGCCTTTGGGCATTGCCCAGCGCCAGCTCAACACCGGCAATGAGCGTCTTAAGGAAATGGGCATCACTTCGAGCAATCGGATCACCCAATACCAGTCGCCGGGCAAGGGCACAGTAGTCTTCATCTCATCCGGCGCAGGCGCGATCAAGGCGGGGTTCCAGTCCCTGGGTGAGCTGAAAAAACGCGCTGAGAAGGTGGCGGACGAAGCCTGTGATGAGTTCCGGGCCTACCACACGACAGAAATGGCGCTGGACAAGCACCTGGCGGACCAGCTCATAATTCCGATGGCGCTCGCTCAGGGCAGCTCAACGATAACTACGTGTGAGATCACCGGGCATCTGCTCACGAACATTGCCGTCGTCGAAAAGTTTCTGCCTGTGCATTTCCACATCAGCCGTGGTTTGGGTGAGCCGGGGACAGTTGAAAGGGTGCGAAGTTGACGCTGCGGGATGCAAAAAGAATCGCCATTATCGGCTGCTGCGGAGCCGGAAAGTCCACGCTTGCAACTTGGCTTGGAGAAATACTGGGGATCCAGGTATATCATTTGGATGCCCTTCACTGGCAGCCGGGATGGGTGGAAACGCCGGAGCCGGAGTGGAGTAAGAAGGTCGAAGACCTGGTCCAGGGTGAAAGCTGGATCATAGACGGCAACTACGGCAACACAATCGATATTCGGGCCGCCGCCGCCGATGCCATAATATTCCTGGACTTCCCAAGAGTTCTGTGTTTGTGGCGCGTCACAAAAAGGTGGCTGCGCCACAGGGGCAAAACAAGGCCGGACATGGGGCCAGGGTGTCCGGAGCGTATGCCCGATCTGGAGTTCGCAAGGTGGATATGGGGCTTCCACAAGCGCAGCCGTCCCAAAGTCCTCGCCGCCATCGAAAACAACCCCGGCGCCACAATCATCACGCTTCGCGGCCCAGGCGAGGTGAGGAGGTTCCTTTCAGAAATGCGCTCACACGTTGGGAACGGCTAGGTCCTTGCGCACCCAATACCAGTACCGCCCGATCCGAACAAATCTGTAGTCGTGGTCCAGGAATGTCTGCAGGCGCTCCGCATCACTTTCACTGATAACCCCGTACTGTTTCAGCACCACGGTAAATGTCAAGTACACAACCCGTGCGGAATGAGGGGCTTCGCCAGGGTCCAGCGGCAGCTCGCCCGAAGTAATAAGGGCGGGCCTGGAAGCAGTTATCTCGTCGACAATATTCTTCAGCCTGCTGCGGACCTGATCCTTACCGAGATACTCCAACCACTGCCACGATTGAGAGAGGTCGGTGGCATCGCGGGCGAAGATCGGATGCCTCGGAGTAAATGAGACTACCTCGCCGCCGCCGTCTGTCAGCTTGATCAGGGACGCGATTTCGGAGCGCCCCGAAAATAATCGAGCATTCCACAAGCTCTTCCATGCCGGGACTGATCCCAGGAAGCAGAACCCGACCAGCAGACCCGCGACCCAGGCGCGCCTGTTCGACATGGTTTTGCACGACGCCCACGGCGTCCGCAGCGCCTGCGACAGTCGTCAATATCATGAACATTTGCAGGTGCTGCATCACCTTGGTGTCCGCTTTGTAGAAGTAGAGAATAGCTGCGCTGAGGATTATGGCAATGAATACCAGTCGCTGAGATGGCTGGGCGGCGTTCCACCGTCGATGCGCACCCTCACAGCCCACACAACGGCAAGCGCGACCGGCACGATAGGATACGCCCCGCCGAGCATGGGGGGTGGAATCTTTATTAAATGTAAACACCCAGTATGTAAACTGGTCCATCAGGCCGTGCGCGTTCAGCCACAGCAGAAGCGGCGCCGCCCCTGCCGCGATTCCGATCATGTGCAGCGCAATCGACCTTACCACGGGCAAGACCCGCCGCTCTTCGAGAATTACCGTAAGCGGCAGCAGAGCAAGGAACGGAATATGCTTCTCGGCTTCTTTCTTCACCACGCTCGCATTCACGGGCGTACTTGTCACGGTTGCTGAGCTTTTCTTCATCATGCCCAGTCGAACTGGAGCCATACGACGTTCACTCATTCCAGCACTGAGTGCCGAAACAGAAAAGAGTGATGGCTCAACTGTTTGAGTTGTTACGACATGATCATGAGACCCATCGTAGTGATGATGATGTTTCTCGACTACTACGGGAGGACCTATCCCGACACCTGCTCCAACACCAAGCACACTCGCTCCTACAGACATCTCACCAGGATGAATTCACACGTGTCAAGAGTAGTTCCGAGTGTCGTGTAAAAGAAAGAAGAAACATGTAACGAAAGGAAAGACGGATAGAAACGAAAAAAATGTCAGATCTCCCTTGCTTCGCCCGCAAGACCCCCTCTAGAATAGGAAATTCCCGATTCTTGTGTCATGAGACACAATACAACAAGGAGGGAAAGAGACTTAAAAGGGGTGAACTTTATTTCAAGGCCTTGCGATGCTGAGCAGGCATTGTGTGGATGCTTTTTTGGTCC
>CAVZJH010000021.1:0-14051 GCA_963775535.1 uncultured bacterium
GCCCACTTGGTGCACCGGGATTGCGTAGATGAACCTGGGGATACGCGTAGTCCGCCGTTTCGCCCGTCTGCCTGGTTGGATATTTCTACAATCGGGACAAATATCCTCTTTCTGCGGGGTCGGACCTCAGATTTGTGGAAACCATCTTACGATGCGCTCATCGCGACCGGGCAGATTTGACATAGAGGAAAAAGGAGGATAACATACAGATGCAACCACTTCGGTAGAGTTGGGATAGGCTCATTAGGATCGCGGCCAGGCGATTCGGAAAAGGCAAGCGGCATGTCAGTGACACTTTCAAACGAAAAGCTTATGTTATCATACCGCTACTGCCGGGAAGTTGCCAGAAAACGCGCGGGCAACTTCTACTACTCGTTCCTGGTGCTCCCGCGTGAAAAGAGCGATGCAATGTGTGCGGTGTACACATTTATGCGTTACTGCGACGATATCGCGGATGATCCGGGAGCAGACAGGGATGCCCGCGCATGCTCGAGAAATGGCGGGAGTCGCTTGAGAAGGCCGCTCAGGGCGATTACGGCGACAGCCGCATCCTACCCGCATTTCACGACGCAGTCAAAAAATACGCATACCGCTGGAGTACTCCACCAATTGATCGACGGCGCGAGAATGGATATGTTCGTCGATAGATACCGCACCTCGATGAGCTTTACGATTACTGCTACAAGGTGGCATCGGTCGTTGGGCTTGTGTGCATACACATCTTCGGCTTCGACACGCCGGCAGCGAAAGAATACGCCGAGCAGCTTGGTATCGCATTCCAGCTCACCAATATCCTGCGAGACATCAAGGAAGACGCCGAAATGGGGCGGATATACATTCCCGAAGAGGACTTGTTGGCGTTCGACTACCGCGAGGAGGATCTGCTGAACCAGGTGCGCGACGAACGCTTCAACGCATTGATGACTTTCGAAGTCATGCGAGCGCGCTGCTACTACAAGTCCGCGGTTCCGCTGCTGAACCTGGTCCACGAGTCCGGCCGAGCGGGGCTGTTTGCGATGATCAAGATTTATTCCGGCATTCTCGACAGGATCGAGCAGAGCAATTACGATGTTTTCGCAAACCGGATATCGCTGTCTAAAGCCAAAAAGGTGTCTATCGTGGCGAAGGCGATGCTGATGTCCAGATTCAAGGAAAGGTAGCCATCTCTGAGAGTTGCAGTCATAGGCGGCGGAATCGCCGGGCTTTCCTGCGCGTGTGAACTGGCCGGCGCGGGTGTGGATGTGGTCGTGTTGGAAGCCCGGAGAAATCTGGGTGGCAGGGCCTGTTCGTTCCTGGACAGGAGTTCGGGCGCGCTTATAGACAACTGCCAGCACGTGCTCCTCGGCTGCTGCAGCGAGGCGATTGATTTCCTGTCGCGAATAGGCTCGATCGGCAGGTTCGAATTCCACGACAGGCTCAACCTGATAGGTGAGATGGGAGAAAGCTTACCATCGAGTCGTCGAGGCTGCCCTCGCCCCTGCACCTGATGCCTTCGATAATGCGGACCGCATATCTGTCGACGCGCGATAAACTGGACCTTGCGCGGGTCATGACGGGAATCGTTCGCCGGGCGCCGGGGAATAATGAGACCGCCGAGCATTATCTGAAATCGGCTTCGTGTTCGGATGCTCTGCTAAAAAAGGTTTTCGAGCCGATTCTGGTTTCAGCCCTTAATGAAGAGCCTGCGCGGCTTCGGCCGGCTATGCTCGAATGGTGCTCACAAATACGCTCTTGGACGGCAGGAGCGGTCACAGGCTGGGCGTGGCGAGGAGCCCGCTTTCTGAAGTGATCCGCTGCAGCCCGCGTTGCGATACCTTGCCGGTATGGGCTGTGATGTGCGCGTATCGTCCGGAGTTCACGCGTTGAATATTGACGGCGGGAAGGTCGTAGATCCGTTTCATTGGCCGGCGGAGAAACGCTGCGCTGCGACTGTTATGTGAGCGCGGCGGCTCCCTGGTCACTGGAGAAGATGGGTTTGAAGATACCCTCCGCGTCTGGTTTGGAATGGCGCTCGATAGTCAGCGCGCATCTTTTCTATGAGGGCGACGCATTCGATGCAAAACCGGCGTGCGTCATAGGCGAGCCTTTTCAGTGGGTATTCGACAAGTCCCGGGATTTCGGGCTGCCGTTCGCTTACGTGCAGGCGGTAGCAAGCGCAGCGGACCCAATTGTTGGTCTTCCGAGAGCTGATGTTGTTGATCTCGCGCAAAGAGCGATAAACAGGGCGATGCCTGAAGCGAGCGGACGGAAGATCGAGAGAGCGGTGGTGCTGCGCGAGCGAAGGGCGACGTTTTCGGTTGATTGCAACTGCGACGCGGCTCGCCCCGCCGCCGTCACGCCGATTGATAACCTGTTCCTTGCCGGCGACTGGACGGACACGCACTGGCCGGCGACCATCGAGAGCGCAGTCCGGTCGGGCCGAACCGCCTCACAGGCGGTAATGGCGAAAATCGGGAAGTGAGATCGCATAGAGTTGGTAGAGAGTTGTGGAAACGATACTTTCCCGTTCGAATGCGGGCATACGGGTAAAAATAGAGAGATATGAAGACACTATTCCTTAATCCCCCATCATTTCAGGGCTTTGACGGCGGCGCCGGTTCACGGTACCAGGCAAAGAGAGAGATACGCTCGTTCTGGTATCCGACGTGGCTCGCACAGGCGGCAGCGCTGGTAAGCGACAGCGCTCTTGTGGACGCGCCCGCCGACGATCTGACGCTCGACGATGTGCTTGGCATCAGCGCCGATTACGAACTGGTGATTATCTATACGAGCACGCCTTCGTTCGTAAACGATGCCCGCACCGCTCGATCTATTAAAGAGCAGCGGCCGGAGACCATCGTCGGCTTCGTGGGACCGCACGTGAGCGTGCTGCCGGAGGAATCGCTGCTGTCGGCCCCGGCAGTCGACTTCGTGGTCCGGCGCGAGTTCGAGTATCCGGTCGCCAACATCGCGCAGGGCCGCAGTGTTGCCGAAGTCGACGGCGTCAGTTGGCGGGACGGGGATTGCATCAGGCACAACAAGGACGCCCAGTTAGTCACAAATCTGGACGATCTACCGTTCGTGATGGACGTTTACAAGCGAGATTTGAAATCGAGAACTATTACATCGGCTACCTGATGCATCCTTATCTATCGTTTTACACCGGACGCGGGTGTCCCGGACGCTGCACTTACTGCCTCTGGCCGCAGACTATGTCCGGCCACGGCTACAGGACTCGCTCTCCGGAATCGGTATACCGGGAAATGGCTGTCGCGAAGGATATGTTCCCGCAGGTGAAGGAGTTTTTCCTGGACGACGACACGTTTACGGCAAACCCAAAGAGGGCAGAGGACATAGCCCGGAGGCTGGCGACACTCGGCATTACCTGGTCTACCAGCAGTCGAGCCAATGTGCCGCATGATACGCTCAAAGTCCTCAAGGAAAGCGGGCTGAGGCTGCTCATGGTGGGCTACGAGTCCGGCAGCGACGAGATACTGGTGAACGTGAAAAAGGGGATATCCACGGAGATGGCTCGGCGCTTCACGAAGGATTGCAAATCTCTGGGGATCGCAATCCACGGCACGTTCTGCCTTGGACTGCCCGGTGAAACGAGCGAAACAATCGAAAAGACCATCAAGTATGCGTGTCAGCTCGATCCCGACACAATCCAGGTTTCGATAGCCGCGCCCTATCCCGGCACCGAGTTTTATCAGCAGGCGCTGGACAACGGCTGGCTCGCGCCGAGCGACCTGGTTTCGGAGAACGGGACTCAGAATTGCCCACTGCGATACGACAACATATCCGGTGAGGAGATATCGTCAGCGGTAGACCGGCTTTACAAGCGCTTCTATTTCCGGCCAAAGGTGATGATGCGGATGGGAAAACAGATGGTCGGAGACCGCGAAGTAAGGCAGAGAAGATTGAGAGAAGGAAAGGAGTTTCTGTCGTTCCTCAAGAATCATAAGTAGGCGGTGGGTTGGCAAAGTCCTCTGGATCGGGTGGCGATTCGGAAAACACCACCCAGAAAAGATCTGCCCGAGAATATGAGTAGGGAGAGGATGAATTGAACCAAAGGGGAACTGGCGTGGCACTTCCGGAACCAACCAGTCCAATCGTGGACCGCAGCGAAGACTTACGCAGCCGGCGCAAAAAACATAATAAGATAAAAACGCTGATAACCATGTTTGTTGCTGTCTTGTTCGGCTCGCTGGGCAATATATCGCTCAGCAAGGGGATGAAGATAATCGGCCACCTCCACGTCCGCGGTCCCGTGCAGGCGTTTCTGCTGACAATCACGAATTTTTACGTGATAGGCGGAACGGCACTCATGATATTATTCCTCTTCCTTTACCTCGCCTCGCTTTCATGGGAAGAATTGAGCTTTGTGCTGCCGCTCACCGCGGCGGATTATGTGTTAGTAACCCTGCTTGCCTACTTCCTGCTGCACGAAAATGTCTCACCCCTGCGGTGGGCCGGAAGTGTTTTGGTGGGACTTGGCATAGCCCTGGTTTCGAGGACTTGAGATGTTAAAAGTTGCGATTGCGCTCGGACTGGCGATAATATGCGGAGCCACCGGTGACATTCTGTTCAGTGTGGGAATGAGATCGATGGGCGAGGTAAAAGTCCGCCATTTGAGCGATCTTCCGGGACTCATGAAGACAGTCTTCACGCACCCGATCGTGCTCCTGGGGGTATTCTCGATGGCGGGTTACTTCGGCTGCTACATCGCAGCTCTGGTCTGGGTGGACGTGAGCGTTGCCAACCCTCTGACTGCCCTGAGCTACCTGATAGCAACGGGATACGCGATTATCGCCCTGCGCGAACGGGTCTCCCCTGTGCGGGCGATGGGAGTGGTCTGCATCGTTTTAGGCGCGATATTCGTCGGGCTCAGCTCTTAAACACGCTGCATGTAAACCGGGAAGGAATCCGGATACAATGGACGCAATGATCGAAGAAATGCTGCCGTCGCATTTTGCGAATGCGGTGCCGGAAAAGCTTTGCGAGAAGCTTGCGCGAGCGCACTACGAAAACTTTACGGTGGGCTCCATCTTTATGCCCAAGGCGCTGCGCAAGCACATCTACAACATCTACGCTTACTGCCGGGTATGCGACGACCTTGCCGACGAGACCGGCGATCCTGAGTTGTCCTTCGGCTGCTTGAGTGGTGGCGCGATGAACTGAACCGCTGCTACGACGGCAAGCCGGGACACCCGATCTTTCGGGGCGCTCAAGAGAACAATCGACGAGTTCGACCTGCCCATGAAGCCGTTTGACGACCTCATAAGCGCCTTCATTCAGGACCAGCAGGTAATGCGTTACCCCACATTCGATCAACTCCTGGACTATTGCGCCCGGTCGGCAAATCCCGTGGGGCGGCTCGTTCTCGCCCTGCTGGGATACACGGATGCCCCGAGACAGAAGCTCTCCGACCTCACGTGCACGGCGCTTCAGCTCGCGAACTTCTGGCAGGATGTGACCGTCGACTATGAGAAGGGGCGAATCTACATTCCGCAGGAAGACATGGAAAGGTTCGGATATACGGAGTGCGAGCTGCGAAACCACGTGATGAACGCAAGTTTTGTCCGGCTGCTGCAATTCGAGATAGAACGAACTAGAGGTCTTTTCGAGCGTGGGGCCGCGCTCAGCGGGCTGATCTCGGGTGTTGGGGCTGCGGATGTAGACCTTTTCTCGAGGGGAGGCTTGTCGCTCCTTGATTCTATCGAGCGGCAGGGCTACAGCGTCCCGCGCAAACGAATTACGGTGCCGAAATTCAGAGAAGGTCATGCTGATGGCGTCGTGGGCCGCCGGACACGTGATCCGCAGACCCCAGTGACGAAGGGGAGTTGGCGTTTTGACGTTTCGGGATTTGAGCTGCGCAGACCAGCCCAGGGCAAGAGATCAGCAGGCATGATCCGCTGTGGAAATCCCGAAACCAACGAGTTAACCTACTAAGGATACGATCATGTAAAAGATTTCACGCAGTCGCGGCATTCACTCTTCTCCTGGCTATCGTCTTCGCAGGCAGTGCGATGGCGCTCGCGCCCGGGGAAAGCGCTCCGTCATTTGAACTCAAGGACCAGTTCGGAAAGCTTTGGAAGTCCTCGGACAAGAAGGACTCAATCGTCGTAATTGTAGCCGCGAACCCGGACTCGGGCAGGGCAATGGGACCCTGGGTGGACAACCTCAAGGCCAAATTCGGCGGCAAGATTGAGCTGCTGGGCCTCATGGACCTGCATACGGTGCCGTGGATAGGACGGGGCATTGCGCGGTCCAGGATCAAAAGTGAAACGAAGGACCCACTAATGCTGGACTTTGATGGCGCCACAGCCAAGGCATACTGCGTGAACAGCAAGTATCCCGTGGTCGTGGTCATAGACGGGAAAGGTATTTTGAGAAGCGTTCAAAAGACCGTTTACAGTAATGAGGCATTCAACGCCACAGCGTCCGCCATCGGCAAGCTGGTCAAGTAGCGCGCATGTCGGGGGGCTTTGCCCCCGAACCCCTACCAAGGGCGCTGCCCTTGGAACCCACCAGGAAACTGTGTTTCCTGGTGGTTTGCTTGCTCTTTTGCAACCATTTCGGAACGTGATGGGAGATACGCGAGCGTGATCGTTACCTCTTCACCAGTTATGGTTATCTGTTCGGTGATGTGTTCCACGATCCCTCGTTTCTCCTCAGTCGTTAAGTTAGGCCAACGGGTATAGAGATCACGAGCTTCGTGCAGTATCTGGTCGGACGATAGATGCTGAATCTTGAGAAAGTCTATCTCCGCCTCTAACTCCGGTATCCCCTCATCCATCTGAGCAAGCCGCTCCTCAAGCGGTTTGTTGTATTGCGCAAAACGCTTGACATCGCGCCCGTTCGTGTTCTGTGCCCCATTTCATTGAGGACCCTGGCGACAGTCTTGCGGCGGCGATGCTCCAAGAAGAGTTCATACATCAACTTCCGAATCGGAGCCTCAGTGGGATCAGGGACCAGCTCTTTGTTATCCCAGCGGTAACCAAACGGGGCCTTTCCACCCAGAGGTTTGCCAAGCTGTGCTCTGATAGACACCGAAGCATTGATGCGCTCAACGATCTCTTCCCTTTCCCACTGTGCCATCGCCGCTATCATCGTGTAGAAAAACCGGCCGGCAGGGGTAGATGTGTCCATGGACTCCTGAAGCGAGATAAGATCAGCATCATTCTCCCGGAAGAAGTCGGCGAACTCCAGGAGTTCCTTGGTATTACGGGCAAGCTTCGAGAAGATAAGGCCGGTAATATTCCCGTGCTTGATGTCATCGAGCATACGTTTTGTTTCCGGATGGTGCATTACAGCCTTGCCACTGACGGCTTCGAGGTGATAAACCTCCGCCACATGCCAGCCTCTCGATTCGGCATATAGCCGTGCCCGTTTCTCATGGTGCTCAGGGCTTTCACCTCTAGCCTGGTCTTCCGTCGACACCCTTATCCAGATTCCAACCTGCTTTGCTTTTTCCATATGTCTCACCTCTGCAGCGAATCGTGTATCCGGGATGATAACTCTCTACTAAGGGGAAAGTCAAGATGGCTTCTGGAAACCGGGTGGAATGCCGCCAAGTGATAAACCGACAACTCAGGCTACGTCGGAGGGAGGCTGCCGGTGTAGTTGTAGTAAACATTAACCAGCCGGCTGCGCGGGTCGTATTCATTCAGCGTAATAGCCCCAATGCCGTCTTTCTACCACAGGAGCCTGCCATACTGATCGTAGCCGAACTTCTCGTGTCCGAGTGGAGAATGATAGTCGATTCGGGTGACGCAGTTCATGTCGTCGTAGGTGAAGGATACTCTAGGCCTATATGCTGGCCCCTGAACTTGTGTTTTATCTACACGTCGTCGGCTCGTTTGCTCTGCTGTTTTAGGACAAGGGCTTCCAAGACAACATACAGCCTTACATTTCATCCTGTTCCTCCTCGTGAGACACGCTCATCTATGAGATCACTTCTTGCCGCCGGACTTCGGCTTCACTTTCTTGTCCTCCGGCTGAGTCGCTTTCTCCTTGCTTTCCAGCACCATCGTAAGACCCGATGACACCTGCTTTACGACCTCGCCGTTATCGAGCCGCCAGCTGATAATCTGATCACCATTGATGCACGTTTCCGACACGACCAGCACATCGTATGTTTGCCCATCCAGTTCGAGCTTTTCCCTGCGAAGCACATCCAACATGCCGCCGCCATTAATGTCGCACAGCTGCATTCCCTCTCCATCACATTCCCATGTGCAATGCCGCGCGGTAATCAAATCGCCAGTATTCAGCTTCCGTACACCAAAGTCATAGGTGCAGCCAGTGATCAGCCACTCTCTGAGATAATCTGTCAACGGATCAGTAGCTGTAGAAGATTTTCCGTCAATCGTCGCTTTCAGGTCGGCCGATTGATGGGTGTATTTGATCTGTGTCTGCACACCGCCCTCATCCGAAGAAGACGGAGACTGGCTTCTATCAACTATGTTCGAGGCTTCGAAGAGCGGAAAAAAACCCTTGCCGACGTATTTCGTGTCGCTTGCGTCCAAGTTGCAGTTCTTTCCAGAAGTGTCGCGCCACAGATGCAAACCTGCGTCCCTTCGGAAAACAGCCTTGCCTTCAAACTTATCCGGCCTTATAACCACGTGGAAGTATCCGAGTTTCGAAGAGCCATAATACACACCCAGCCAATAGTCAGCATTGGCGGGAGCGGAACTGAGTAGATCTGCTTTTGCCGCACGTCCAAGCTTGGCCGGCACCAGGAGCGGTCCCTGCCCCTCATCAACTTCAGTGGCATTCCCCTTTGTTTCCCTGAGAAACACCAGGTGCTCAGCGGGTCTTACTTCCTTGATGATCTCCCCGTCGTCCAGCTGCCACCTTTTAATGCCGACGTTATTCTCGCTAGTCTCAAAAACTACCAGAGTATTGTAGGCTACTCCACCAACCGTAATCGTCTCACGCCGCAGCACACTGATCGTGCTCGGATCATAGTGATACCCGTTGTTATCCACTGTATCTACGCTGATTCCGTGGCAAAAATGGTCTATGGCGAACTTGGCGCCTGATGAAAGCATTTTTCCAGCAAGATCGTATTTGCAACCTGATGTGAACTCCGCCTGGCCTTCTTCTGAAATGGGAACCGTCTTTTCGTCGATCTCTCCATTCGCACTTGTCTTGGTCTTGAAATTACCCCCCTGAAAGGAGACTTCTATGTGCGTCGAGCAATATCCATCGTAGGCAGAGTCCTTATAATCCGACGTAAAATCATCCGATACCGGGTTATAGTTATTGTCAGCAAAAAGCTCGCGATCAACCGCGTAAATGTAACTGACGCTCGCGATTCTAAAGCGAATTCGTAGCGCCTCATCTCTGATCCAGCCGTCTTTGCTATTTACTCGGCCCTTGCGCACAGTTACGTGCAGTGATCCGATTTTGCTCTGGTCATAGTAAATACCCAGCCAGTAGTCCTGCTTCGGCTTGTCGGTAGAACCGGTGTCTGAAGCAGCGGCACACTGGCAACAGATCAGAACGATCCAAAGGACTGCTAACGCCCTGCACTTCATCGTGCTTCTCTCCTAACACAAAATGCTTTCAGCTTCACTTTTTGCCGGCGGACTTTGGCTTTACGGCCTTGATGGGTTTCGTCGCTTCTTCCTTGCTTTCCAGCAGCATGGTCAAAATGGACATTTTCTGCTTGATGATCATACCATTGCTAAGCTGCCACCTGGTGATCTTCGCGTTGTTGGCAGAAGTGTCTGATATGAGCAAAGTGTCGTACGTCTTTCCACCCAACCTGAGATTCTCGCGGCCGATTGCACTTAATACTGAACTATCGTTCCCGAATCCTATTCGTTTGCCCGTCTTGTCTGCTGTCATGTGCCCATATTGGACGTCAATCGACTGGCCTGTCTTTGGCATTCTAACACCGAAATTGTATACGCAGCCGTCCAAAAGCTCATGCCGATCATCTTCAGTTACAGGGACGGTCGTCTGAGTGGACTTTCCGTCGATAGTCGTATTAATATTAACCACTTTACCTCTATACCTCGCCTCCAGTGCAACGGGCCCAGTGCCATGGCTTGCCTGAGAATTCTCTAAGATTGGGAAATAATCCTGGTCAGCATACGCAGTAAATCTCGCATCAGTACGCATGGATGTCCCAAACGGATCCCTCAAATGGAGGCTTTCGTTTTTCCGGAAAACTTTTTTCCCATCAAGCTTATCCGGCGTTATGACTACGTGAAAGTAGCCGATCTTCTGAGTGCCCCAATAAACCCCCATCCAGTAGTCCGCGTTAACAGGAGATGTTTTTGCTAGATGTAGCGTAAGTTTTACTGGAGGCTCAGGTTTGGATTCCGCCAGCAGAGGTCCCGGCCCTTTGTCTACCTCAGTAGCATTCTCCTCAGTTTCCATCAAGAACAGCAGGTGTTCGACGGGCCTCTCCTCCTTGATGACCTCCCCATTCTCGAGCTGCCATCTTTTGATATCGATATCGACATCCTCGCCTGTTTCGGAGTTCTCGGATACAAACAGAGTATCGTAGACCTTGCCGCCAACCGTGATCTTCTCCCGCCGCCGCACAAAGACTGTGGTTGCGTAGCTGCAGAGTCTACAATCACTAGTCGGCAAAGATTTCAGAATGGTGAGCAGATGGCTTACATAAAACGAATCACCCGGTGAAAGCGTCATGACCCCAAAGTCATACTTGCTGCCAGACGACAGTGCCACCTGGTCTCCTTCCAAGATCGGCGCTGTTCGTTCCTCTTTTGTACCACTCAATACCGTCCTGTAATCGACATTGCCCGGCGAAAACGTCTCATCGAAAGACATCGGCTGAAAACTGTCGCCGTTTGCTTTGGAACTGTCCGACACCGGGTTGTAATTACTGTCCGCACAAAGCTCACGCTCAACATTGAGCGTGCATCGCTCGTCACCAGTTCTATAGCGGATACGCAACGACTCGTCTCTAATCCAACCATCCTTGTCGTTAACAATGCCTTTGCGCACAGTCACGTGCAGTGACCCGATTTTGCTCTTGTCATAATAGACGCCCATCCAGTAGTCCTTCGGCTTGTCAGATGTATCGCTGTTTGAGGCAATGGCACAACAGCAAAAAACGAAGACAATCCAAAGAAACGCTAGCGCTTTGTATTTCATCCTGGTTTCCGCTCCTAATCCATATGCGTGTATCCCAGATCGCCTTCGATCCGTGTCCGGCACACCTGTTCTAACTCCCGAAGGAATACCTACGTGCTACCTCTCCGCGTTCCGTTAACTACACTAATGACTGCAACACCCGAGAACCCGCGCACTGCAGTCATTAGCCTCTTACACTATGTCCGGTCCATATCCTGCTAAACGATGACGGCCTTGGCCCAAATCTCCTTGCGTCTTACCTAATTTGCGAATATCGTGAGCGGGTCAGGTTGTCCCGGTAACGGACCCGGCATCCAATTGGGGGGGCCTAGAACTGGGGCAAGAATCAAGTTATTGCCGCCAATACCGGCCTTTCCACCGTTCCCACCGTAGTAGTAATTCCACTTCGCTCCCCCATTTCCAACGGTAATATTACCGTTGACACCCCAGCCAGCAGAAGGACCCTTCTTCGCAAATGGGTCTTTATACGCAATCGTGCATTCCACTTCAAGGAGATTGCGGATCTGCGCCATAACGTTGTATTTCCAATTGCCAAGACCAAAACTAGGACCCATTTTTAGGTGACCAGTGCCGATCCCACCCATGGTCCCTCCAGCGACGGGTGTCGGGTTAAAACCGATAGTTCCACCATCACCACTAGTGTATCCTATATTGGCCGCCCATGCGCCGTACGGATCCACATACAGGAACGGATTGCCCGCTACATACACGTACCAGTTAAGTCCGGAGCCAGTTGGGTCCTGCTGAGTAAATCTCCCTGTCTGCGGGTCATAGAACCTCATCCCTAGTTGTAACAGCCCAAACTCCGGGTCCTGGTAACAAGTATAGTAACCACACTGGCCAGCATACTGGTACGGCTGCCCTCCAAGTTGAGTTTGCGAGCGATACTGGCCTGGCCCAATCCGGCAAGCCTCAGCTCGACAAGCCGATGAATCTCTTGGGCACGTTCATTCAGCACATATTGTCCGCCGCCGTCTTTCGTAATCCAGAACGGTGGGCTGCCCTGGATCTTGCCGTTCTGCGCCCTTGTGCGCACGGATGCCTTCACAAAGTCGGAGATATTCGCCGACTCCATCTCCGCGACCGCAAGGAGAATTGTCCTTACCATTTTACCCGTCGAGGTCGTAGTATCGAACTGCTCACATATGCAATGGATGGAACACCCGGCACCCTCAAAAAGGTCGAAGAGTTCAAGCCCTTCCTTGGCGCTCCGGGCAAACCTGCTCAGCTTGAAGACAATGAGGGCGTGGAGTTCTCCTCTGCGAGCGGCTTCAAGATGAGCCACAAGCCCGGCTCGTTTCTGCCACTTTATTCTGGAAGCTGATGTGTCGATGTCGGCATTGGTGACACTGGCATTTTCATCGAAGATGTAGTCCTTAAGATACAGCTTCGCATACTGTTTCGCCTCATCAAGCTGCATCTGGGGCGATAGAAAATCTCCAGTGCCTGGCCCTTTGCCGCGCTCACCCTGGTGGGACACCCTGATGTAGGCACGGGCGACTTTCGGCCCGTTACTATTGGCTGAACTTTTTTTGCTCATTTTGCCCAGATCCCCAAGAAAGCTTGGATCGACTTTGTATAACGTAACTGGCACAACCAAACCATACCTGTTGTGTCAGGATAAGAATGCATGGCAAATCAGAGTTCTGACCGCCAGAGAGCTGCCTTCGTCAAGGAGCTTCAGTCGGTCAACAACCTGATCACGGACGCACTCGCAAACGAGATGTATAACGTCCGTGACGCAGTGCATGCTCTGCTCGCTTTCCGACCCGGAGAGCGAATCGTTATTGACAAGTCAAAGGATACTGACCGTTAGGTCGCTTCGGCAGCCCAACATGTATCCCAACGAAATGAGAACCAACGATAAGGTCGGGCTCCCCCGATATAACGACCCGCCGCAAGGCGGAGAACAAACGATGAATGGCGTTAATAACAGCAGGCAGCACCAATACCAGCGCTGGCCAAAGCCTCAGAAGGCCTCATGGAAAGCGCAACCCTTAAGCACGTCTTCCCCACGAGAATAATCAGCCAGCCTTATCATTATATTATACTCCGAACTCTTTTAGATGATGGGCCGGCCCATCCTTTCGTGAACGTGCCGGTCCATCGTCAGCGGCTATTTCTAACGTGCCACGGATCTGAGCCACCGCAGTATCTGCCAAAGGGCCCTGCAGTCTGCCTTGTTGTATTCAACGAGACGGCTGCACTCATCGGTGAGCAAGGGAGTATCCGACTCATACATCCTCCAGCCCATGACCATAGCCTTAAGTCCGTCGCCAAGTTCATCCGGCCACTTCGTTTCAAAGTCCGGGTCCATCTCGCCCAGCGCCCTGGCAATATTCTTCAACTGGTAGTTCAACGCGCCGGGAATCCCTATGGGCACCGCAAAAAACGGCATTTGCAGGTCGACCCATGGCAGATTCCGCAGTTCCGCCCCCACACGTCCACCTATTCGGCTTACGGCATTGCGAGTCTGCCAGACCTCTGCGGAAGTCCAGTGATACAGCGCGCTCTCGCCTTTTGAGCTCTCGGACACCCCCATTTCATCGAGGAAGCTCAGAAACTCATCGAACATCCGGCACTCCGCCTCGGTTAACTCTGATTCAGCGGTGAAGGCTTTGTAATTCCACCCCACCTCACTCTGCCAGCCCACGCCAATCATAAACACCATCTCCAGCCCATCCAGGTCAGGCCACTGCCGCGCAAAGTCAACGTGAAGATCACTCAGATACTCATAATCAACGTAGAACTCATTACGCCGAAACTTCGGAATCAGGGCAGTCGGAATCGAGGGAGCCTTCCCCGTCTTGTTTGCCTTCAAAATCGCCTGTTCTTTTTTGGCAAATCCGCTGAAGCTCAGTGGCACCTTATGCGGCTGTTCCGCAAGCATTGCATCCAGGCTGTTATAACCATAGCGCTGCAGGAGCATGGCA
>CAVZJH010000022.1:0-20178 GCA_963775535.1 uncultured bacterium
ATAGATCTTCGCAAGCGGCAGTGCAAAGCCCGACATCCTCGGGCCTGACAATATATGTGTTGACGACTCCATCTTGTAGCTCGCTGATCCTGGTTTCGCCGAGGGTGGAAATCTCGTCCAACCCAGCCATTCCATGGAACACCATTGCTCGTTCGGTTCCGAGTGCGCCGAGCACCTTCGCCATCGTTTCGGTGAGGTCCGGAGAAAACACGCCAATGGTCTGCCACTTCGCTCCCGCGGGGTTTGTCATCGGCCCCAGAATGTTGAAGACGGTGCGTATCCCGATCTCCTTTCGGGGACCTACTGCGTGCTTCATCGCCGGGTGCATTGCAGGAGCGAACATAAAGCCCATTCCGGCGGTGTCGATGCACGTAGCAACGCGCTGGGCGTCGAGGTTAAGGTTTGCGCCAAGGGCTTCCAATACGTCGGCGCTTCCGCACGTGCTGGATGCGGCCCTGTTTCCGTGCTTGGCGACCGTAACTCCTGCGCCTACTGTCACAAACGTCGCGGTTGTGGAAATATTGAACGTGTCCAGTCTGTCACCGCCGGTTCCGCAGGTGTCGAGCAGTGTATTACACTTCGGACGCACCTTTACGGCTTTGTCGCGCATTACTCTGACAAATCCGACGATATCCTCGACTGATTCACCCTTCATTCTCATAGCCGTGATGAACGAAGCCACCTGGGCGGGGGTGGCCTCTCCGTCCATGACTTCGGTCATTGCGCCGACAGCTTCCTGCTCGGTGAGGTTACTTCCCTCAACAACCTTTCTGATCGCCTCTCTAATCATTCTTTTGGTCTCCCGAACCGACGAAGTTGGCCAGCAGTTGTTTGCCGTTAGCTGTTAGAATCGATTCGGGGTGGAATTGCACCCCCTCGATTGAATAGTCCTTGTGCCGGACTCCCATGATCTCTCTCATGTCCGTTTCCGCCGTTATTTGCAGGCAGTCGGAGATGGTCTCGCGCCGTATAAGCAGGGAGTGGTACTTGGTGGCTTCGAACGGATTCGGCAGGCCCGCGAACACGCCCTCGCCGTCGTGGTGAATGAGTGATGTCTTGCCGTGCATCAAACGCTGGGCGCGAACTACCTCTGAGCCGAATGCGAAACCAATGCTCTGGTGACCGAGACAAACCCCAAGAATGGGAACTTTACCGGCGAAGCGCTTGATAACATCTACGGAGACGCCTGCTTCGTTCGGCGTGCACGGTCCCGGAGAGATGATTATCCTGTCCGGTCGCAGGGCTTCGATCTCGTCGAGGGTTATCCTGTCGTTGCGGAAGACCTTAAGCTGTTGGCCCAACTCGCCAAGATACTGCACGAGGTTGTATGTAAAGCTATCGTAGTTATCGATCATCAGTATCATCGCTTCTACTCCAAACCCGCTTGGGCTGCGCTGAGGGCGTTGAACATTGCCATAGCCTTGTTCTGCGTTTCCCGGTATTCGTTTGCCGGGTCGGAGTCGGCGACAATACCGGCCCCGGCCTGCACATATGCTGTATCACCTTGTATAAGAATAGTGCGAATAGTTATACAAGTGTCCATATCTCCGGAGTAACTAAAGTACCCGATTGCGCCCGCATACGAGCCTCGCCTGGTGGGTTCCACCTCGTCGATGATTTCCATCGCCCTGATCTTCGGCGCGCCTGAGACCGTTCCTGCCGGGAAACTCGCGCGCAGCAGATCGAACTGGTCTTTGTCCATCCGCAGCCGCCCGCGCACGTTGGATACTATATGCATTACGTGAGAATATCGCTCGACGACCATCAGTTCGTCTACCGTTACGCTTCCGTAGCGGCACACGCGCCCGATGTCGTTTCGTCCGAGGTCTACCAGCATTATGTGCTCGGCGCGCTCTTTCTCATCCTTTAAGAGTTCTTGTTCAAGGGCGAGATCTTCCTCCCGGCTGGCGCCTCTTGGCCGGGTTCCGGCAATGGGACGGACCGTTACATTTCCGCGCTCTTCGGTTACCAGGATTTCAGGTGACGAGCCAATCAGCTTTGTTTCGTCAAAGGCGAGATAATACATATAGGGAGATGGGTTCAGGCTTCTGAGCGCGCGATAGGCATCGAAGGGATCGGCTGTCAGTTTCGGTACTGAAGCGCTGCGAGAGCACAATCTGGATAGCGTCCCCGGCGGCGATGTAATCCTTGCACTTACGCACCGCGTCTTCGAAACCGCGTTGGGTGTAGTTCGAGCTTATCTCAGGGATGCTCGCGTGTCTTTTCTCATTACTCAAGGCCAGCGGAACGCGGAGGAGCGCAATGCAATCTTCTATCTTCCCCGTCGCCTGGTCATACGAGGCATCAGGGTCGTTTCCAACGGGGACATTGCATACCACGCGGATTCTATGGCGCACGTGGTCGAATATGAGCAGCGTGTCCGTAAAAATGAGTGTGCAGTCCGGCATATTCAGGTCGTCGACGGTGGCGTCCGGGAGATCCTCGAAGAAGCGCACAGTATCGTAGCCTATGAATCCCACGGCACCGCCGCAAAACCTGGGGAGATCGGGGTCAGCGACGTAGCTGAGCTTGCCGAACTCCTGCTTGAGCAGGTGAAGAATGTCCGTTGAATCATCGAGGTGCATCGCTTCATTGATCCCGTTCCTGATGATGGTGACATCGCGGCCCTTGCTCTTGATTACGAGGTTCGTTCCGCTGCCAAGGAATGAGTAGCGCGCCAACCTCTCGCCTCCCTCGACGCTTTCCAAAAGGAACGAATACGCTTCGTTTGCGATCTTTTTGAACGCGGAAACGGGCGTCTCCATGTCGGCGAGAATCTCTTTGTAGACCGGGGTCAGATTTCCCAGCCTGGCTCTCCTTATGAATTCCTGTTTATTGGGATAATAGGCGCTCATTGTAGTTGCGCTCCTCCTCTGAAAATGCCGAAGGCATTTTCATCCCCTTCGCGGTGAAGCCGACAGCGTTCTTCCGCAGGAAGAATGCGAGAGGTTTCATCCGCGATTCCTCTGAAACCGGTTTTTGACTGCCCTCAAAGCAACAAAAAGGCCAAGGATATAGGCGTATCCTCGGCCTTTCGATCTGCCAGCACAAAATCAAAAAGCCGCGCGGCCCTCCTGCAGAGCAGCCCGCGACTTGTTGTACCTATAGTTGTGTCCCTACTAGACGTGCGCTTCGGCGGCTGCTCCACTCAAATTGGAGTTTCGCCAAGCCCACTTGCTGTTGCCTCCGTTAGTTGTCAGATAAGCAGTACCATTCATAACATTATCAGTGTATCCGATCACATTGCGCTTGTCAAGGATGAATGTGAAAAACAGCAAACATTTCTGGATCAGCAGCCTTAAGCAGTCCTGAGTTGGTAAGGCAGGAGCTTGAGTTGTTCTCGGGTACTTGGCTACGGTCCGTCGAGCCAGGGTAACTCCCTGCTCCGCCAGGCGTTTGGTTATTTCGCCGTCCGAGAGTGGTTCGGTCGAATGCGCGATCAGTTGACTTATCATATTGCGCACCGGCAGAGCGGAATCGAAAAAGACCTCAAAGGAGATCACTTCGCCGGAAGGGAGTCTGCAGTATTTACCGGCTACCGCGCGGCAGATAGTTGATTCGTGGACTTCAAGGGCTTTCGCCAGGTCCTTTTGCCGCAGTGGGCGAAGGTGCGATGGACCGTTGGCGATGAAGCCGCTCTGATAGTCTGTGAGGTATGTCGCTACTCTGGCAAGCGTTTTCTTCCGAAGGCCGATTGCCTCAAGGATGCATTTTACGCGCTCTACGTGCTCTTTTACATGCTTACACTCTTCGTCGCTGAGATACGAATCACTTTTTTGGATTGAGCGATAGACGTTTTCGTAGGTCTCATCAATCCTGATGTTTGAGCAGTGAGAATCAATCACATCAACCGCGAATGAATCCCCGTTCGGCCTTATCATAACGTCGGGCACGACTGCTGCTTCGCGCCTCGGAGCCAGTTCGTCAAATGGAACGCGATAATTCGATACGGGGTAAGGAGTGAGATTTTCTCGGATGAACTCAGACGCTTCCTGGAGCGCGCCCAGCGTTGTCCCCAGTTTCTTGGCGATAGATTTCAACCTCATTTTGGAAAAGTCCTCCCAGTGCTCAGCGAGTATTCGCTCAGCATCAGCGGCAACGGCGCCGTCCGCGCCAAGGGCGCGCAGTTGAATAAGGAGGCTTTCCCTGAGGTCTCTTGCGGCTATGCCGGGGGGGTCGAAGCTCTGAATCACCACGAGTACCCATTCGATCTCGGGAACGGCTGTGGCGAACTCTTCCGCTGTTTCATAGAGCGACTCTCGGAAGAAACCGTCGTCATCGAGGGAATCTATCAAGTAAACGGCTATTCTAAGAAGTCTTCCGCTGAGACTCATGCGCGCCTGCTGCTTGAGGTAATCGCGAATGTCCATGGCAGTGGCTACGGTTCTGAATGGGTCGAATGTGGTATCTTGGCCGGCGGCTGCAAAGACGCGATCGAGGTAGTCGCGTTCGTTTGACTGCGCGTGGTCGTTGTCGTTGTCGTTCCGTCTGCTCATCGATGCGCCGCAGACCGGACAGGCAGCTACACCGGTCAGAAATCCGCATATGGGACAACGCGCGCTTTCTTCAATACTGAGCGCGGGGTTCTCCATCGCTTCGGTCTCAATGAACTGTTGTAATTCGACGAGGCTCATATTGAGAATTGCATTGGCCTGAATCTGCACCGGGATTGTGCGCATTTGCTGCCTTTGCGTTAGCGAGGAACCTTGCATTACGGACCAAAACCTTTCCGAGCCGCTCTGCGGCGGTTTATCTTGTTTGCAGCTCACCGGACGGGTGATGCTGCCATACACTATTATAGGCACAATTATGAGGATGTAGCAGCACAATCTGTTATTTTAGCATTAAAACCCATGCGCGAAATACTTGTTGACATCGGCAGTAAGCGGGTCTATAATGACCGCAGTCTAAGAGCGCCTTTAACACTAGTCCCGCGAGGCTGGCAAGGTTAAGCTTAACAGGGTTTTCGCACAGATGGAATAAGTGCAACTCAGAGCCTTCTTGCCAAGCAGTGGTAAGGAGGCTTTTTTGGCAGGAACCGAAGCAGTTATCTCAGGGGTGAACAGGTGACAGACGGCGTAACCAAGGTAATGGATGAGGATGAGATTCGGCGGGCGCTGAGGAGAATTGCCCACGAGATTATAGAGCGCAACAAAGGCGCCGAGAATCTGGTGATCATCGGAGTGCAGAGCCGGGGAGTTCCGATGGCGAAGCGGCTGGCGGCGCTGGTGTCGGAGATCGAGTGTGTCGATGTGCCGGTCGGCAGCCTGAACGTTGCGCTTTATCGCGATGACTACGCCACTCGCTCTGCTCGGACCATCAGTTCCAGCAAGATACCGTTCGACGTTGCGGACAAGAATGTGGTCCTGGTTGATGAGGTGCTGTTTACCGGCCGGACCACTCGGGCGGCGCTCGACGCGATAATGGATCTTGGGCGTCCGGCGGTGATCCAACTTGCAGTGCTGATCGACCGGGGGCACAAAGAGCTCCCCATTCGCGCTGATTACGCTGGGGAAGAACTTGCCCACGGCAGTCAAGGAAAGTGTCGATGTGCATTGGGTTGAGACAAAAGGCGAAGATGCAGTCATGATAGCGAAGTAGTTGACTCTCCACTGAGGACTAAACATGCAGCTAAAAAGAAAAAGATGGTACTTGGCCTGCAGGAAATGACTCCGGACGAGATTCGGCTGATTCTGGACACCGCGGAATCGAATAAGGAGATTCTTTCCCGGCCGGTAAAAAAAGTGCCGATCCTGCGGGGGAAATCGGTCTGCACGCTGTTCTACGAGAACAGCACTCGAACGCGGACAAGTTTTGAGCTGGCCGCGAAGATAATGAGCGCCGACACAACCAGCATTTCGACGGCCGGTTCGAGCATCCAGAAGGGCGAGTCTTTCAAAGACACATTGCTTACTCTCGAGGCGATGGGCATTGACCTGTTCATTATTCGTCACGGCGCAAGCGGGGCGCCCCACTTCGCGGCGAAGACCGTCAAGGCGCATGTCATTAACGCGGGTGATGGAATGCACGAGCATCCAACGCAGGGTCTCCTGGACATGCTCACAATTCTTGAGAACAAACACCGCTTCGAGAGCCTCAGTGTTCTAATTGTTGGCGACATAATGCACAGCCGGGTAGCTCGATCCAACCTCTGGGGCTTGAGCAAGATGGGCGCGGAGGTTCGATTGTGCGGTCCGAGCACGTTGATGCCGTCCGAGATTGAAAAGCTGCCGGTAAAGGTTTACACCGACCTGGACGAGGCGATCGATGGCGTTGACGTGGTGAACGTGCTGCGCATCCAGTTGGAGAGGATGGACCGTGGTTTCCTCCCGAGCATTCGCGAGTATTCGAACGTCTTTGGAATAACCAAGGCGAGGCTGAGGGGAGCGAAGCCGGATGTGCTTGTAATGCATCCGGGACCGATGAACCGCGGAGTGGAGATAACAGCGGATGTGGCCGATGGTGAATTTGCCGTAATAACGGACCAGGTCACAAACGGAGTCGCAGTCAGAATGGCTCTTCTTTACCTGATCTTGGGAGGTGGTAACAATGTGGGTGCTTCTTAGAAACGGCAGAATTGTTGATCCTTCCCAGGGACTGGACAGGACGGCTGATCTTCTCATCGAAAATGGCCGCGTGTCCAGGATTGGCCAGGTTGATGAGCCAAACTTAGACAGTGAAGGCATCGCATACGACTGCTCAGGGCAGGTTATCACGCCGGGACTCATAGACATGCACGTCCACCTCCGTGAGCCTGGCTTCGAACATAAGGAAACTATCCAAACCGGCGCCCGTTCCGCTGCGGCAGGTGGGTTCACGACAATTGTAGGTATGCCTAATACCAGGCCCGCGGTTGATAACCGGGCCATAGTGGAGTATGTTCTGAACAAGGGCAGAGGATGCGGCGTGCACGTGCTTACGGCGGGCGCAGCGACCAAGGGCAACGAAGGCGCCGAAATTTCAGAGATCGGGGATATGGTCGAAGCCGGCGCGGTTGCTGTCTCAGACGATGCGTTCCCGGTTCAAAGCGCTGACGTGATGCGCAGGGTGATGGAATACACGCGGATGTTCGACGTCGCGTTCCTTGCGCACTGCGAGGACAAGTCCATGACGGTGGACTCCATTATGAACGAAGGGATTACCTCCACAATGCTTGGCCTGAGGCCCTGGCCGAGGCAGGCTGAGGAGATTATGGTCTGGCGAAATATCCTGCTGGCGGATCTGAGCGGATGCAGGCTGCACATTCAGCACGTGAGCACGGCGGGGTCGGTACACGCGGTGAAATGGGCGAAGGCGCGGGGAATCCGCGTGACGTGTGAGACCGGCCCGCAGTATTTTTCGCTTACGGACCAGGCGCTGACCTCCTATGACACGAACGCGAAGATCAACCCGCCGCTACGCACCCAGGCGGACGTCGAGGCCATAAAGCAGGGGCTGGCTGACGGGACCATAGATGTTATCGCAACGGACCACGCTCCGCACGCGCAGGAGGACAAGGAAGTCGAGCTCCAGAACGCGGCGTTTGGGATGGTGGGGCTGGAGACTTCGCTGGCCCTGGTGATAACGAACCTGGTCAAGACCGGCGTAATGACCTTGGGCGAGGTTATTGCGAAGATGACAAGCGAGCCGGCGCGCGTGCTGGGATTGCAGTGCGGCACTTTAGCCGAGGGTGCAGTGGCAGACGTTACCGTGATGGACCCGGAAGCGAGCTTCACCGTGAGAAGTTCCGAGTTCAAGTCCAAGGGCCGCAACACGGCATTCGAGGGGTTTCAGTTGACCGGCAGGGCCGTGGCGACTGTTGTTAATGGTGAGGTTGTGCACGGAGTGGATGCTCTGACTGTTCACGGGGCCAAAGCAGGAGTGTAAAAACGACATGCTCCCTCTCCTGGGGGAGAGGGCTGGGGTGAGGGCGCAATCTATGGCACATGGCTCAGGGCCGGAATCGGTTGGACGTGCAAGAGAGCTACGGCGGCGGCAAACTCCGATGGAAGCGCGTTTGTGGGGATTACTGCGGGCTGCTGGCCTCGGTCGTTTCAAGTTCCGCCGACAGCATCCGATCGGTCCATATATAACTGATTTTTGTTGCGAAGAAGTGCGTCTTGTGCTTGAAGTCGATGGAGACACCCACGCTTACCAGCAAGAATACGATGCAAGTAGGACGGCATATCTGGCAAAGTTGGGATACAAAGTGTTGCGAGTGACAAACCGGGACGTTCTCCATAACGAAGACGGGGTTCTTCAGACTGTTTTGAGTGAATGTGAGAAACGCAGGGCATAGCGCGCTCACCCTGGCCCTCTCCCCCAGGAGAGGGAAATTGGGCGACTCGAGTGCTAGGAGATCAGAATGCACCTTTATGAGAAGATATTTGACGCCGGATGTATCAAGTTCGGCGAGTTTAAGCTGAAGAGCGGGATTATGTCGCCGGAAGGGTTCGAGTTGACCGGCAGGGCCGTGGCGACTGTTGTTAATGGTGAGGTTGTGCACGGAGATCTCAGAGCAGCGGAACCCGTGAAACGATAGGATGTGACTTCGCGCTCTGATTTTTGAATCCAGAGATGGGAGTATAGGATAACTTGGCTAGCAGTTGCACTAACTTGGGGAGCCTGGTTGTTTCTAACTGTGGGAATGGTGATCTCGGCTCGCAGGCAGGGCAGGGGTGTTGCAATAGTAGATTATCTTCTGCTCATGGTGTTGTTCACGGTGCTCATTTTGGTTATCGGGCATTGGTCACCGAACGTAGCGCTCCGGATGTCTGTTGCAGTCAACGGGTTCATCGCAGTTTTTGCACTTGTAGGGTTCGCCATAGACAGCGCAAGAAAGAAGAAGCAATGAACACTCTACACAACCAAATGTTCGATGCCGGATGTATCAAGTTCGGCGAGTTTAAGCTGAAGAGCGGGATTATGTCGCCGGTCTATTGCGACTTTCGCGGGGTTATTTCGGTGCCGAAGTTGCTTGCTGAGATCGGTAAGGCGCTGGCTGGTAAGGCAAAGGAGATCGGGTGCGACAGGATCGCCGGGATTCCATATGCAGGGCTTCCACTGGGAGTCGCCGCCAGCCTTGCCGGGGGGATACCAATGATCTATCCTCGCAAGGAAGCCAAGCAATACGGCACAGGCAAGCTCATCGAGGGCTCGTTCAACCCGGGGGATAGAATCCTGGTGATAGACGATATTATTACCGATGGCGCAAGCAAAGTCGAAGCAATCGCCCCGCTCACCGAAGCGGGGCTTGTTGTAACTGACGTTCTCATTATTCTGGATAGGGAGCAGGGCGGAGAGACCATCCTCGCCAGGTCTGGCTACAAGCTGCACTCACTTGGGAAGCTCAGTGACGTGCTGGACGCGCTGGTTGCAAGCGGAAAAGTCGAGCCCGAGATGGGGGCGAAAGTGGCGGAGTTCATAGCGGCGAACCAGTTCGCATAGGTTAAGCTAACACGCGGATTTCGCGAAATGGGCGGAGCCGGAAGCGCGTGGGTGAAGCGGCAGCGGGTCAGCAGCCACTTATATTTGGAAAGGGAGCATTAGCATTGAAAGCGATCCTTGTACTTGAAGACGGAACTACATTTGAGGGCGAGCCCATCGGGGCCAGCGGGACGACCATTGGGGAGGCCGTGTTTGCTACGGCGATGACAGGTTACCAGGAAATGCTCACCGACCCGTCGTTTGCGGGGCAGCTTCTCACGCTCACATACCCGCTGATCGGGAACTACGGCGTGAACCCCGAAGATGTGGAGTCCGGCAAGATTCAGGTGGAGGGGTTCATCGTAAGAGAGCTCTGCGAAGCGCCGAGCAACTGGCGGTCGAATATGAGCCTGCGTGATTATCTCACCATTAACGGAACCGTCGCTATGCAGGGGATCGATACCAGGGCGCTCACCAGGCATTTGAGGGTCAGCGGGGTTATGATGGGCGCGATGAGTACCGAACTGACTCAGGCGGAGCTAAAGAATACCCTTCAGAACGCTCCGAACTACGGCGAGCTGAACTTTGTGGAGCGGGTTTCGACGGATAAGACCTACCAGTGGGAGGGCGACGAGTGCAGCAAGCTCGATGACTGCCCAGAGCCGAAGTGCCACGTCGCTCTGGTCGACCTGGGAATCAAGCGCAACATTGCTCGGTGCCTTGCAAAAGAAGGCTGCAAAGTTACTATCCTGCCGTGCAACGCGTCCGCAGATGACGTGCTTCAAGTAAACCCCGATGGTGTAGTGTTTTCCCCCGGTCCCGGAGACCCCAGGCAGCTTAAGGAGACCGTGAAGACCATGCGCTCGATGGTCGGCAAAAAGCCGATCCTGGGAATCTGCCTTGGGCATCAGATGTTCGGAATGGCGATGGGCGGCGATATTATCAAGCTGAAGTTCGGCCACCGCGGCGCGAACCACCCGGTCAAGAACCTGATGAACGGCAAAGTGAGCATAACTGCGCAGAACCATGGCTACGCGGTTGATCCGGATGGGTTGTGCGACGATGTAGAAGTTTCGCGCATAAACTTGAACGATGGAACCGTCGAAGGACTCCGCCATAAGCACCTCCCGATCTTTTCGATACAGTATCACCCGGAGGCGTCGGCGGGTCCCATGGACGAAGGTTACCTGTTTAAGGAATTTGTGGAGAACGTGATGGGGTGCAAGGGGTAGTCCGGAAGTCGAACGTCGCCCGTCCTGCGTCGCCGGGGTGACTGAGCGAGCGCCGATGGAGATGGACATGAATCTCGTGTGGCAAACCAGGTTAAGCTTGGATGAATGCGTTGTGAGGCTGAAGGGATCTATGGACAGTCGAAGGATTTCCAGGCTGATGGGCCCCTTTGCTCCGTTGCTGTTGAGAGGTGTGAAGCCAGTTCTCGGCAAGATCACGGGTTCTGAGTTTACCCTGGAGAAGCGGAGATGGTATCGCAACAATTTTGCGCCGGTTTTCCTCGGCAAACTTGCTGACGATCCACAAGGCGGCACGATGATCTATGGTCATTTTGTGCCTGGCCTTGGTATCAGCCTACGTGGCCTCTTCTGGTTCTTTTTTTGGAGCTGGATTTTGGTCAATCTCGTTAACGGGATAGTGAGTGGAAGCAGGAATGCTGACTGCCTGCACTGCTGGGTTAGGTATTCTATTCGATGTCTTCAGTTCGTGGTTGGCTGGTACTTGGCGTTGATGTTCCTTGAGTGGCTGAAAAGGAACGAGCGATACTTCATCGCGGATTTTATCCAAGAGACCGTTGAGGCCGTTCCGGTAACGAACGATGGTCACGATGTATTGTAGAGATAGACAAGATCGGCTTTCAGGTGCCGGCCGCCATGGCTGATAGCTGAAAGCTGAAGACTGAAAGCTGGAAAGAGAGTTATATGCCGAAGCGTGATGATCTGAAGAAAGTAATGGTAATAGGTTCGGGGCCGATTGTGATCGGTCAGGCGGCTGAGTTCGATTATGCGGGGACGCAGGCCTGCAAGTCGCTGCGTGAGGAGGGCATTTCCGTCGTCCTCATAAACTCCAACCCGGCAACGATTATGACCGACGTGGAAGTTGCGGACAAGGTCTACATCGAGCCGATAAATGTGGAGTTTGCCACCCGCGTGATCGAACGGGAAAGACCCGATGGACTCCTGCCCACGCTCGGGGGTCAAACGGGACTCAATCTCGCCGTTGAGCTTGCAAATGCGGGCGTGCTGGAAAAGTACGACGTTGAGCTTCTCGGAACCCCGCTCGAGTCGATCATGAACGCCGAGGACAGAGAGCTCTTCCGTTCGCTTATGAGAAATATCGGCGAACCGGTGCCTGAGAGCTGGATCGTGCAGATTAGTGAGGAGATTGAGAAGATCATCGAATCCAACCCGCCGTGGCCGCTTATCATCCGTCCGGCGTACACTCTGGGCGGCACCGGCGGAGGGGTCGCTCACAACCCTGAGGAACTCCTGGAGATCGGGTCGCGCGGCCTCAAGCTCTCGCTCAAGAGCCAGGTAATGATCGAGCGGAGCCTCCTGGGATGGAAAGAAGTCGAGTACGAAGTAATGCGCGACGCCAATGACACTTGCATTTCTATCTGCTCGATGGAAAACTTCGATCCCATGGGCGTGCATACCGGGGATTCAATAGTGGTTGCGCCGATGCAGACGCTCACCGACAAAGAGTATCAGATGCTGCGGTCGGCATCGCTGAAGATCATCCGCGCGCTCAAGATCGAGGGTGGGTGCAACGTTCAGCTTGCTCTAAATCCTAAGAGCTTTGAGTACTATGTGATAGAGGTAAACCCGAGGGTGAGCCGGTCTTCGGCGCTCGCGTCCAAAGCTACCGGCTATCCGATCGCAAGGGTGGCCGCGAAGATAGCCGTCGGTCTCGACCTCGACGAGATTCCCAACGCAGTTACCGGCAAGACAGTCGCGGCGTTCGAGCCGACAATAGATTACATAGTGGCGAAGATACCGCGCTGGCCCTTTGATAAATTCTATCAGGCAGACAGGACCGTGGGCACTCAGATGAAGGCCACGGGCGAGGTCATGAGCATCGACCGGACTTTTGAGGCGGCCATTATGAAGGCGGTGAGGTCGCTGGAGATCGGAGTGCAATGGCTGAGGCTGAAAAATGCAGACCAGCTTACTGAGCAGGACATAGAGAATGGGCTGGTACGGGCAACGGATGAGCGCTTGTTTATAGTGGCGGAAGCGCTGCGCAGAGGGTTCAGCGTCGATCGCATTGCGGACTTGTCCAAGGTCGATCCGTGGTTTCTGAGCAAGATCAAGAACATTATCGAGATGGAAATCGAGCTTCGCGAGCGCGGGCAGGAAATGCGTGCGCTTGCTTCCGGGAGAATAGCTACGCAGCCCGGGGCGTTGAAGCTTCTTAACCGCGCTAAGAGTATGCGGTTTCCCGACAGTATCATCAGCCGGCTAACCGGCGCTCACGAGAACCAGCTTCGGTGGATACAGGTCAAGCTGGGTATGCTGCCGGCCTATAAGATGGTCGATACGTGCGCCGCCGAGTTTGAGGCTGAGACGCCGTACTTCTATTCCTGCTACGAGGATGAGGACGAGACCGGATGCCAGCGGCCCTGCGCGCCGGGGCGGGACGTTATGGCAGATCCCGACGAAAAGCGTAAACCTAAAGCGATTGTCATAGGCTCGGGGCCGATCAGGATCGGACAGGGGGTGGAGTTCGATTACTGCAGCGTCCACTCTGCCTGGGCGCTCAGGGACGCTGGTTACGAATCGATCATCATCAACAATAACCCCGAAACTGTTTCCACCGATTTCGATACATCGGACAGGCTGTATTTCGAGCCGCTCACCGTCGAGGATGTGCTCAATGTTATCGCCTATGAGCAGCCGGATGGCGTCATTCTTCAGTTCGGCGGCCAGACGGCGATCAACCTGGCGAAGCCGCTGCACAGGATGGGCGTGCCTATCTTCGGCAGCGATTTTAAGTCGATAGACATTGCCGAGGACAGGGATAAATTCGAGAATATCCTGCGCAGACTGGAAATCCCCAAGCCGGCAGGTCGCGCAGTGAAAGGCGGGGACGGAGCTGTTGAGGTTGCTAGGGAGATCGGCTATCCCGTTCTGGTCCGTCCAAGTTATGTGCTGGGCGGCCGGGCCATGGAGATCGTCTATACCGAAGCTGAGCTGCGCACATATATGAAGCACGCTGTCGACGTCAGCCCGGACCCGGATGCTCCCATACTTGTAGACAAGTACGTCATGGGAAAGGAAGTCGAGGTAGATGTTATCGCGGACGGCGCTGATTGCCTGATTCCGGGAATAATGGAGCACATCGAGCGGGCAGGGGTGCACTCCGGCGACAGCATGGCGGTCTGCCCTCCTCAGACGCTTTCAAAAGGCATCATCGATCAGATCATTTCCCACGCGATCAAGCTGGCCATGGCGCTCGAGGTCCGCGGACTGATGAACATTCAGTTCGTTATTGATGATGAGGAAGTGCAGGTGATCGAGGTCAATCCGCGCGCAAGCCGAACGGTTCCATACCTTTCTAAGATCACGGGCGTGCCAATGGTTCACGTGGCGACGAACGTTGTCCTCGGCAAGACGCTCAAAGAGCAGGGGTATTCGAGCGGCCTGTATAAGCAGCAGCCCAGCCTGGCTGTGAAAGCGCCGGTCTTTAGCTTTCAAAAGCTCACCGAGGTCGATGTGTCGCTCGGTCCGGAGATGAAGTTTAACCGGGGAGATAATGGGTATCGACCGCGACTTTTCCCGGGCTCTTTACAAGGCAATGGTCGCGTGCCATTTGGATGCGCCGGTCGGCGGGAAGATGATTGCAACTATCGCGGACCAGGACAAGGAAGAGGCAATTCCGATTATCCGTGAGTTCGTCGATATAGGATATGAAGTTTACGCGACGGAGGGAACGGCGCGTTATCTGAATGCGAACGGAGTTCCCGCAACCGAGGTTCGGAAAATCAGCGACAAGGATTCTCTGAATCTTATGGACCTGATCGTTCAGAACAGGGTTGATCTTTTGGTGAACACGGCCTCCAAGGATAGGAAGATCGAAATGGAGGCGGCCGTGATCAGGAAAGCGAGTGTCCAGCGCTCGATTCCATGTCTTACCTCCCTGGACACCGCCCGCGCTTTACTTTTTGCGCTGCGCTCAAAACAGAAAGGCGAGCGGCCCGATTGCTTGCCGATTGACGAGTATCTAGAGAGTCCGACAGATTAGGCAAAGCTGCAAAAGCAATCAGGAGAACGCGATACTGTCCTCCTGACTGCTCGTTTCAACTGCTTTTGTGTGTTCCTACGCTTTTCTTAGCCTGAACACGGCGAGTGCTGTCAGCGCAGGCATTGCAAGTAGAAGAGAGCCAACCTCCGGCACACTTGGGGTGGGCGCGCCGACAATGATAACTGACTGTTCGAGACTTCCGCCGCACCCCCCGCTGCTTTGAATGGTATTCTGCCATTGGAACGCTGCAGTCACGTCCCCTGGACCAACTTCAGTGGAAGTATCGGAGAGATCATCTACAGTGTTGTTACTTAGTTTCGCAAGTGTTGTGTCGTAGTTTGCGACCTCCCATGCGTATAGTGTTGGCGACCTTGCGGTGGTGCCAGCCTCTATGTCCATAGTTGTTCCCGTGCCGCCGTCGGTCACGTGAACCTCCCCGGCGGTATTTGAGAAATCGGTCAGCAGTGCCGTGTCGTTATTAGGTGTATTCATCAGGTCAGGATTCACATAGCCGAACATGTTCACCGGCAATGGACTGCCTGACAGGTTAGCTACTGACCACGTAACGTTCACCGAGGCGGCTGTGCTGCTGGTGGCCGTGAGTACATAGTTTAGCTGGAATTGAAGCGCTCCAGCAAGCGTTCCGTTCTCCGCAGGTTCGAGATAAGTCAACTGGACCTGGTTTGGAGCTATCTGCGTGAAAGCGGTCTCGTTGGACAGCGCGTACTCGCGGGTGTCCGCGTAGGTCCCGGTTCCGGACCTGTACCACCACCAGCTCTGCGTCAATTGATTGAGACCGTTGATAGAAAAGCTGGATGGAAGTCCCCCAGTCGCAGTCGTACGCTCTCCTGTCAGATTGCCTTCCTGATAGGTCCAGCCATATATGGCGTCTGTAAGCGTGAAAGTATTTGTCGTGGCGGCGTATGCCGCGCTTCCCGTAATGCCGACGAAGATAGCCAGGATCGCGCCGGCGAAGATAAGTGTTCTCTTACCCATCCAAATCATCCTCCGTGTGGACTGTCCTGCAAGCACTAGACTCGCGTGATGTCAACAGCATCACCTCCTTCCACGAGTCCATAAGCATTTGTCAGAACATGAGTCACGAGACTGGACAGGTCTCGTGTTGGTTGTGCGCTGCTTCGATACCAGCAGCGACTCCCTAAATATTAACCGTGTCACAGACAATTGAAACTCATTACGGGCCTGATGACGCCTATGTGTATATATGCTGGATTGCGAGTAAGGACGGTGGGTGAGTGCAATTGTTATGGTTTGTCGCGAGGGAAAATGTAAAGCAACCAGGAGAGCTTGTGGTTTCTCCTGGTTGCCGACGTTGAGTCACTTTTGCCTACGGTCCTACGCTCGCCTGCGCCTCAGCACGCTGAGCGCCGCCAATCCAGGCAGTGCAAGGATCAACGAACCGAGTTCCGGTACAGTGACTGGGGGAGCCGAGCCGATAATGGTAACCGACTGTTCGAGACTTCCGCCGCACCCCCCGCTGTTTTGAATTGTATTCTGCCATTGGAACGCTGCGGTCACGTCCCCTGGAACCAACTACAGTTGCAGTATCCGAAAGATTGTCTGCAGTGCTGTTACTTAGTTTCGCAAGGGTGGTGTTGTAGTTTGCGATCTCCCATGCGTTTAGGGTTGGCGACCTTGCAGTGGTGCCAGCCTCTATGTCCATAGTTGTTCCCGTGCCGCCGTCGGTCACGTGAACCTCTCCGGCGGTATTTGAGAAATCGGTCAGCAGTGCCGTATCGTTATTAGGTGTATTCATCAGGTCAGGATTTACATAGCCGAACATATTCACCGGCAATGGGCTGCCTGACAGGTTAGCTACAGTCCACGTAACGTTCACCGAGGCGGCTGTGCTGCTGGTGGCCGTGAGTACATAGTTTAGCTGGAATTGAAGCGCTCCCGCAAGCGTTCCGTTCTCCGCAGGTTCGAGATAAGTCAACTGCACCTGGTTTGGAGCTATCTGCGTGAAAGCAGTCTCGTTGGACAGCGCGTACCTCGCGGGTGTCCGCGTAGGCCCCGGTTCCGGACCTGTACCACCACCAGCTCTGTGTCAATTGATTGAGACCATTGATAGAAAAGCTGGATGCAAGTCCTCCAGTCGCAGTCAAACGCTGCCCTGTCAGATTGCCCTCCTGATAGGTCCAGCCGGTTACTGCATCTGTTAGCGTAAAGCTGTTTGTTGTAGCAGCGAACGCGCCCATTGCCCCCAGGGCGATAAGCATGATTGTTATTGGAATCAGCCTTTTCACGTCCACATTATCCTCCTATCTGAACTAGAATGGTTGTGATTTACAGCGACAAGTAGCTATTGTTCACCAACCTCTCTGCCTACTGTCTGGGGAGCTGACACAATACAGCCGTCTTTTGACTACTGCCTCAGGTGCACAGTTTATTATGCTAACGTGCTACGGGAATGATATCCCGGACGCAACTATCTCAAACCTGCCTTGGTAGATTAGGCAACGTGTGTAATGATGTGCTAGTGCAACGAATCTGTGGCGACACGGCTGAGCATTGTCAACCCGGGGTTACATTAAGTGCTTTTTGAGGCCCCAAGGAGACTCACTGCAAATGAAACGAGGATAGCAAATACCGCCGTCTTATAAGGAGAAGTCCTGCTCGTTGTCGAAATCTTCTGTGAACGGGCAGGCTCCATTAATCCGCAGTTCCCATATGAAAACACGGGAATAAGTGTTATCATCACACCGTTGCAAGGTAACATGCTTTTGATTGAGCGGCGCGGGGCATGGAAAATCAGGAACTGGTATTGGCTAAGCGAATTGTCATTTCTGGGTATTACGGATTCGGTAACACAGGGGATGAGGCTGTCCTGGCAGGCATGCTCGCCTCGTTCAGGAAGTTAAACCTCGATGTGAACGTCACTGTCTTGTCGGCGAATCCCCAGCGCACCGAAAATGAGCATCCCGGTGTCAAGGCGTCGCATCGCTATAAGATAGTTGAAGTGGTGCGGGCGATTCGGCGGGCGGATGTGGTTATCAGCGGGGGCGGTAGTCTTCTTCAGGATGTTACCAGCTCAATGTCGGCGCGCTACTATCTGTTCGTGATCCGAGTTGCCGGGTTCTTTGGACGCAAGACAATGATATACGCGCAGGGCGTGGGACCGTTGATCAGAAAAAGCACCAGGCGCGCCGTGCAGCGGACGTTGAACGGAGTCGACCTGATTACCGTGAGAGACCCGGATTCGAAGGCTCTCCTGGAGTCGATAGGCGTGAATCGAGTGCCGATTCACCTGAGCGCCGATCCTTCTTTTTTCGTTGAGCCGGATCTTGATGCGGCGGATAGGCTTCTTGCCGATCATGGACTCTGTGGCCAGGAGCTGATTGGTGTTTCAATCAGGCAGTGGCCCGGGTCTGTCGAGTGGGTGAACGAGATGGCGAAGGGGCTCAGGGAGGTTTCGATGGCGCTCAATGTGCCACTGGTCCTGATCCCGATGCAGGAACCCGCTGACGCTGAGGTGTCCGAGGCGCTTGGTGTTGGAAGCGTTATTCGCGGGATTACCTACGTTAGAACCGCCAAAGGGCTGATTGCGCGATGCCGTATGGTCGTCGGGATGCGCCTTCACTCGCTTATTTTTGCGGCATCCGCCGGTGTGCCGTTTATTGCGATAGAATACGATCCAAAAGTGGCATCATTTACCAGTGCGGTTGATCAAGGCAGGGGTGTGCGCGTCGACTCCCTGAAAGCAGACGATCTTATGGAGGCAATGATGGCCTGCTGGGAGAGCAGAGAATCACTTGCCGAGCGGGTGGGAGAGGCGGCATCGGGGATAGAGAGAGCTCGCGCTGCAATCGAGCCGACTGCTGAGCCGGCTTCTGGAACAATAGAAATTAAAGCAGAGTCTTATACATAGTTCTTTGCCCATTGAGGGACATTCTAACTCGCTGCGCGAGCCGCGGGTCTGGGGCAAGAGGGAAACCATCGGACGAACCCGATCTCCCAAGAGCCCTCATGCTTGCTCTATTGCAGTTGGGTGAGTTATAATTGATGAGTCGGAAATGATTTGAGGAGAGAATGGCGATGAGCAGATTTTCAATGACTGCCCTGGGCGCCGCAGTGTTGTCCATGCTTGTGCTGGCCGGCTGCGGTGGCGGTGGTAGTTCATCCAGCACGACGAAGAGTAACCCTACAGCGCCTTCCACGGGAAATAACATAACTGGCAACGTTGTCAGTTCCCTGGATAGCACCAAGGGCATCTCGGGTGTAGTCATAAGGTTGGGTTCCGCAGGCGTGGCTACAACTGATGCCAACGGCAAGTTTACCGTGAGCCTTGGAAGCGGCGGCATCCAACTGCCTATTTCCTTCCAGGTGGATGTTACAGGGGCGCCATCGACGGTTGATCGCTCCGCCATGGTTACCTACAACTCTCAGACCTATGACCCGAGCCGCGTCGATATGCCGGTGGCTATTCTCAACGGCGCATCGACAAATCTGGGGACGATAACAGTGGTAGAAACGTCAGGCGATGCGCCGCCCGCCGTGCCGTTCCCCTCAAATGATACGCTTATCTACGGTCTGGTTCTCAGCAAAAAGCTTGGCACTGGGATAGCGAATGTAAAAGTTGTTTTCGGAGCGGCTACCACAGTGAATGCGGTAACCGGAGCGAACGGCTACTTCGCCCTGGATCTCGGAAGAGATTGAGTCCGGTGTTCACTTACTACCCGCAGACCACCGGAACATTCAGCATAGACACGTCGCAGGCTGGGTCAAGCTTCCCGACGACCCTGCAGGTCTCATACAACAACACGTCCAGTCCTCAAAGCAGCATTGTGCTTCCGAATCTCTCGGATTTATCGCAGCAGCAGGGATTTGGGGACGTTATACGTTGTGGATGATGGTTCCAATCCCGACACCCCGCCTGGTCCTCCGGTGGCACTTTCTAAATAGATGATGGTAGGTTCCTCCCCCAGCGTGTGAAGCCGGGGGGAGTTTGCTTGTACGTTATGAAACGACCATCGCATCTGAGTCTGACGATAGTGGCCGCGATCCGCTTTTGATTAGCGTAATCGCATTTCGGCGCTACTCACCCTACACCAACCGTGGCCTGCCCCCGAGGAAGCCCTCGATCGTGCTTGCCATGCAGGACGCTTACCTCGTTGGGATGGGGCACCACGGGAAGCTGTGGAGCATCCACGCGGACAAGGTGGAGATGTCGCGAAATCAGGCGACGACCATCCTCACAGGCATTCGCAACGGCAAGATCTACAGCAACAACAAGGTCGCGTTGAAGGTGGATGCCGGAAGGGCTGTTTGAACGACGTTTACGGCAGAAACCTCTACCTTGAGAGAGGCATCACTCTCGAAGGCAGCGACGGCAAAAGGTCAGAGGACAGATGGCGGATTGGAACTCAGCATTGGGTGTCTTGCGTGGCCATGGACAGGTGAGCTTCGAAACGCGATGGAGCAAGATCACCACGGGTGATCTTGTTGTTGATGTGAGGAACAGGCAGATGGAAATGCGGCGTGTTCACATGACTGTGGACC
>CAVZJH010000023.1:0-13575 GCA_963775535.1 uncultured bacterium
AGCTCTTCCCGCAGCCCTGCACACCCAACAGCAGTATCCCCTTGGGATCAGGCAGCCCGAACTCACGCGCTTTCTCGGTGAAACCCGATTTGCGACCGGCCAGCCACTCCTTGAGCGCCCCCAAGCCGCCAATGTCGGCAAACTTCTCAGAAGCAGGGAAATACTCCAGCAGGCCGCTCTTTCTTACTATCTGTTCCTTTTCCGAAAGAATGACGCCCACATCGAAGCTGCGCTTCTCGACCAGGCTCCGCGCGAAGACGTTCTCCGCCTCAGTCAACGTAAGTCCCTGCGCCGCCTTCACCACTTGCTCCCGCTGCTCGGCGGACAATTGGGCGTCGACATCAGCTCCATCGCGCCTCATTTTATCGATGATCAGGTTCAGCAGATCATCAAGGTCGCGGTAGGATGGCAGGCCGTAGTCGACCACCGCTACATCTTTCTCCAGTTCAGGCGGCAAACGCAGTATGGGCGACAGGATGATCAGCGTCTTGCGGCTGTTCTTCAGAACTACCGTAAGGTCCCTTAAACCTTCGCAATACGATGCTGTCGACTATGCTGGAGTGAATGTCCTTGAAGATAAAGACAGCGTCCTCAGTGCACCTCTCCACATATTCGAGAGCCGCGAGGAGTGTGTTCGCCGCTCCCCCCGCGCTCGGCGCCGGAAGCAGTCCTTTTGTAACGCTCCACGTGTGCACATTCTTGCCGGGCCGGGGCGATTTCGCGGACGGCGTCCTCGACCCTCCGTTCTTCCCACGATACAACGTAGATGATGGGATACCGTGCGCGAATGAGCGTGCTGATTTCGCTGTCTGCCTTGCTTGTCAGCAATGAGGACAACCTCCGTCGATACTTTGAGAATGCCTCAGTTAGGTTAGCATACGACCGGTTTTGTGTCAATCAAAAAGCAGTTTCCGGGGATTTCTTATCCCTCGAGATATGGAACAAGAGTTCGGGGGCAAAGCCCTCCACAAATCCGGAGTGCAGCTAAAGTTTTGAAACTTGTGGCAGGCAGGCTCGTCTAATGACTTGCAATTGGGTATAATACAGTTGAGTATCCAATGTTCGGCTTTTAGACGTTTATCGTTGTTCCCATGTCGCCGCAGGCTGAGATAGCAGCGGTCGGACGGACTCTCCAGTAACCAGTGAATCCGCAAAGGGGGCGATAGAAATGTCGGTAGAAGACATGACGATGACTCGGGAAGTGATGCGCGACATCAGCAGGCACCCGGTAGATGCCAGCAGTCTGAAAGTGCAGGTCACGCGCGGAGTTTTGTATCTGGGCGGAACGCTCGCCAGGGTTAGAGGCGGCTACGACAACGACACTCCGGAAGAAGTGCTCAAGATCATACTTCGGGCGCTCCGGCAGAAGCCTGGGATCAGGGAAATAGTCTGCGAAGTAGAGTTTGCGATGCCCAGCATAGCGGAACGAATGATGCCGAAGAGCAAGCGCGCCAAATACTAACCACATTGTTCCTGATAAGACCGGCACTGCAAGCACTACCGCAGTCTCAATTTAGTCTGAAGCAATGCCGGTCGGGCACCCGTCCATCAGTGTGTGTTTTCCCCATTCACGCTTGAGTCCTGGCACGTCGGTAACGGCAGCACCAAGACAATATCGACCGGCTTCGGCCACATCCAGCAATCCCACCCGTAAAGATCCCCGTCCACAGCAGCAGTTGTTGAGTTTACCTTCGCAATGCCCTATACTGAATCAAAGTGATCGTAGGGAGTGAATAGAATTGGACTACAGATTGGTCGGCAAGACCGGACAGAAGATATCTACGCTGAGCTATGGCTGCATGCGTTTTGTAAGTGAAGAAGCCGCTGTAAGCGCTATCAGGAAAGCCGTGGAGCTGGGCGTCAACTACTTCGACGTAGCGCCACTATACGGATCGGGAACCGCGGAGCCGTGGATGGGCGCGGGACTGAAGGGCCTGACTGAAAAGGTCATCGTAACGGCCAAGTCGTCCCCCGGAAACGGCGGCGAGGGCGCAGGCATTGATTTCTCTCCTGAAACAGGCTTCGGTATCACGACCGTGGAGCGAACCCGCAAGATGATCGAGCGCTCGATGGAGCTGATCGGGGTAGATCACCTGGACATGTATCACCTCTGGGCAGTCCACGGAGATGCGGTTTTCGTTGAAGCGATCAGGCCAGGCGGTTTCCTCGAAGGCGTAAAGCAGGCACAAACGGATGGCCTGTTCGATTACATCGGAATTACCTCGCACATGGATTCCGATGGAATCATAAGATGCCTCTCGCAGTTCGACTTCGACATGTTGACGGTCCCATTCCACCTCCTGGACACATCCAGATGGAAAGCCGTCGAATATTGCAAAGAGCGCGGCATCGGGGTTCTCGCGATGAACCCGCTTGCGGGTGGCGGGTTGGCCAGGGAGTCGTCCGTATTGCAGAAGATCGCCGACGACCTCGGGTTCCAAAATATGGCAGAGGCTGCCCTGCGGTTTGTCATCTCCTACCCCGGCATAACATCGGCTCTGAACGGGATAACCTACGAAGAGCATGCCGAAGCCAGCGTAAAAGCAGTAGAAAAGGGCTGCATCTCCAAGGAAGTTGCCGAGCAACTTCAGGCCCGCGTCAGCGAGCTCTACCGCAATGTACAGCACTTCTGCACCGGCTGTGGTTACTGCGGCGAATGCCCCGAGGGGATAATGATTCCAAAGACGCTGGAAGTCTTCACGAACATGCTGGTGCCGAGTCTCGCGGACGCAGCGCTGGCTGACCTCGTGGACAGGCTCGCGGTCGATCCCACGAGCTACGACCCGTCACTGTGCGCCGCTTGCAAAGCCTGCGAATCGAAGTGCCCGAACCATCTTCCGGTTTCGGAACTGATGGCTGCCGCTGTTGAGAAGTGGCCGAAGTAAGGACCTTTGAAATCCCCAACACCGCCGCGCTCGAACAACAGGAGAACATAGCTTGGTACCCGAACTCGTTTTATTCGCTCTGCTTTTGGGATGGATATTAGGAGGAAAGTTTTGGCGGCTTTCTGAGGCATTCAGGCTCGGCTGGCTGATATTCGTGCCGCTGGGCCTTTACCTGGTTGCGTGGACGCCGCCGCTCGCCCGACTACACTGGTTCTCCGGAGCATCGCACATACTCGAAAAGACGGTGCTTCTGATCCTGGTGATTGCAAATCTGCGACTGCGGGGGATGAAAGACTATCCTTTTCGGAATGCTGCTGAACTACATCGCCATCGTCGCAAATGGAGGGTTCATGCCCGCCAGCCCGCGAGCCATTGTGGCCGCATTTGGCCGAAGCTACCTGCCTGGGGCGATGACAGCCGTGCATGTGCGCAGCGCGATTATGGACACGAGCACCGAACTCGGTTTTTTGTGCGATATTATCGCCGCGAAGCGACCTTTTGTGCTGGTTCCCGCCGTATACAGTATAGGCGACCTGATCCTGTCCACAGGAATCTTTGTGGCGATCATAGCTATTATGCGAACGCCGCTTGCGAGCGAGACCAGGACCGCCAAAGAGGCTGAACTTGCAGATCGAAACTGAAAACAAACCATCTCCGTCTGCGGATGCGCCGGCACTTAAACGCCGAAACATCTGCACGACGTTTGGCGCGGCGCTTATCATACTGCTTGCCGGCGCGCTGCGCTTTTATGGACTGCGCTGGGGACTGCCGAACTCACTGCACTCATATTCTTATCACCCCGATGAGTTTATGACGGTGGGCGCGGCGTTCGGACAGATTTACGCCCATCACTCGCTCAACCCCGGTTTCTATAATTATCCCTCTGTGTATATTTACCTGAGCGCCCTTGCGAGCGCGATGGCTGCGGGCTACCATTCCCCGGTTAACAACGCCAACATCTACCTGTTCGCCCGGGTCGTCGCTGTATTGATGGGTACTGCCGCCGCAGGGGTAACCTACTGGGCCGGTCGGAAGCTGTTCGGGCCGGTGGTGGGGCTGCTCGCGGCGCTAGCGATGTGCATGGCGCCGCTGCACGTTCAGCACTCGCATTTTGCAACGGTCGATGTGCCCAGCACGCTGTTCGTGGCGGCCGCTCTGGGCTTCGCGGGACTGGTCTTGAAGCGAGGCGATTGGCGCGACTATATACTCGGTGGAGTGATGGCGGGGGCCCGCGGCTGGAACCAAGTATAACGCCGCAGTGGTCGTGCTCTCGATAATCGCAGCTCATCTGCTGCGCGATGGGCTGAACCGAAAATCAGTCGTCAGCGGCAGGGTTTGGGCGGCGCTGGGATGCGCCATCGGCGCGTTTATCGTCTCGACCCCGGCCTGCATTCTCTGGAGCGGTCAGTTTCTGCAATGGTCACTTACGAAATGCACCATGCGGCAACCGGCCACGGGCTTGTCTTTGCCGGCGACGGAAACGGTTTTGTGTACACGTTCATCAGCTCGCTGTGGTATGGCTTAGGACCGGGGTTCGCGTTCTTTTTCGCTGCCGCGGTGATTTGGGCACTGGTAAAGCGGGACAGACCGGCTCTTGTAATCCTGGCATTTGCCATGCCCGATTATGCCCTGATATCGATCTCCCAAGTAAGGTTTGCGCGCTACGCGCTGCCACTTTTCCCGGCAGTTGGAATTCTTTGCGGATGGCTGATGCAGGAGTTGTATCAAAAACTGCCCAGGCGAGGAGCGAGGCCCGCATCGGTCGCGGTCTGCTCCGTCGTATTCCTTTGTACGCTGCTCTACACAATTACGCTCGAGATGCCGTTCAGGCAGCCTGACCCCAGAGATGTGACTGCGCGCTGGGTGTTTGCAAACATACCGAAAGGCTCCAGTATCGGAATGATTGATGCGCCGTGGTTCTACTCCCCACCCTTGTCCAGGGATTTGGGATTCGGCACTCTGGGGCAGAGGCAGGAATCAGCGCGCAGGACGCCGTATATCCTGGTAGTATTGTCCGATTACGAGAAACCGGATTCCTGGTATACCAAAGGGTCCGCGCCACAATGGATTATCTTGTCAAACTACGAGATCGAAGATGCGGAACGGCTGGCCGGAAACAAATCCATTTCACCACAGGACCGGGAACAAGTCAATCGGATAGTAGCAATTCTGGACGTGATTGCTCGGCATTATCGGGCTATCGGCGGAGTGGATCAGTTCAGCCGTATGCAGCTCTATGATCTCCCGCACGACATGCGCTATACATCGCCGGCCATTTCTGTCTTTAACCTGCGGCAATGATGGACGTTTACATACAACGGTTTCTGGATTACATCGCGGTCGAGCGAGGGCTTTCGGATAATACCGTGGTCTCTTATGCGCGCGACCTTGCGCAGTTTGCCGGGTTCCTGGCTGAGCGAGAGGTATCCGATCCTCGCCAGATCGATGAGGGCTGCATCGTCGGGTTCCTGAACTGGATGAACGGCCGGAAATACGCCTCCACCAGCATCGCGCGTAAAACAGCCGCTCTGCGCAGCTTCGTCAAATTCCTGTGCGCCGAGAGAGAAATCGCCGGGAGCCCGTTTACGACAATCGAGACCCGAAAGCTGCCCAGGCGGCTGCCGAAATCGCTGGACCTCGATGAACTGTCCCGCCTGCTGAACGCTCCGAATGTCCGCGATGACCTCGGCCTTCGTGATAAGGCCATGCTCGAGACTCTCTACGCGTCCGGCCTGCGGGTTTCCGAGCTTATCGGCCTGAAAATGGACGATGTGGACCTTAAAACGGGATTTCTCAGGTGCACGGGCAAGGGTGACAAGGAACGCGTCGTCCCCCTGGGAGAAATCGCGGCCCACTGTATCGCCGTCTACGTCGACAATGTCCGCGGTCACCTCGCCGGCGCCGAGCGCTCCGAGTATCTCTTTTTGACGAAGCAGGTGCTCACCGATGTCGCGAGTGATGTTTTGGAAGATCATCAAGAAATACGCTGCCGGGGCCGGAATCGCAAGAAGCATCACGCCGCACATGCTCCGGCACTCGTTTGCGACCCATCTTCTTGAGCGCGGCGCGGACCTGCGCAGTCTGCAGGAAATGCTCGGCCACGCCAGCATCGCCACGACCCAGATATATACGCATGTCTCGCGAGATCATTTGAGGGAAGTATATAAGGAATCGCATCCGAGAGCATAGGTGAGCGATGGTGAGGCGACTTTGATCAATCGTGCGATAGTCATAGTTCTGGACTCGGTAGGAATCGGCGAGCTTCCCGACGCGGCGGATTATGGCGATGCGGGGTCGAGCACTCTTGCGCACATAGCCAAAGCTGTGGGCGGGCTTGATCTACCCAACCTGGCTCGACTGGGGCTGGGAAACATCGCGCCGATCTGCGGAGTCGGCCCGGTTGATTCCCCGGTTGGCTGTTACGGCAAGATGGCAGAACTCTCTAAGGGCAAGGACACCACCACCGGTCACTGGGAGTTGATGGGCATCGTAACAGAGCGCGCATTTCCGACATATCCTCGCGGTTTCCCTGCTGACCTTATTCAAGAATTTCGAGCGCCGCATCGGTCGAAAGACGCTTGGCAATAAGGCTGCGTCCGGGACCGAGATCATTAAGGAATTGGGCGCCGAGCACATTCGCACCGGCTATCCGATTGTCTATACATCAGCCGACAGCGTCTTCCAGATCGCGTGCCACGAGGACGTAGTCTCGGTCGATCAACTCTACGACATGTGCCGCGTCGCGCGCGAAATGCTCGCCGAACCGCATAATATCGAGCGGGTCATCGCTCGACCGTTCATAGGAGAGCCCGGCAGTTTCACCCGCACTGAACGCCGCCGCGATTTTTCGCTGGAGCCCACGGGGAAAACCCTTTTGGATCTGATCGTGGACTCGGGCGCGGCAGTGCTCGCGATAGGCAAGATCGAGGACATATTTGCCCACCGCGGCATTACCCGGTCGAACCACACCGGAAACAACTGCGACGGCGTCGCAGCCACGATCTCAACCATCGAACGCGGTGAAGGCGCTCTCGTGTTCACGAACCTCGTGGACTTCGATTCGCTTTATGGCCACCGAAACGACCCCCTGGGCTATGCGCGGGCGCTCAGGGAGTTCGATGAAGCCCTGCCGCACATTATCGATGCGCTTAAGGAAGACGACATTCTTGTAATCACGGCAGACCACGGCTGCGATCCAACCACCGAGAGCACCGACCACTCCAGGGAATACATCCCTCTCCTTGTCTACGGCAAATCCCTCGCCCACGGGGTGAACCTGGGGATACGATCGAGCTTTTGCGACCTCGCGGCAACACTCGCGGACTTCCTCGCAATCCCGAATTCGTTCAGCGGCGAGAGCTTCGCGGGAGAGATTTCGGAGTGACGGGGCGTTTACCAAACTTCCAGGAGCACTGCAGGCAGGGCTGCTGCCAGACGAAGATGGCTTACCGCGAGGCAACTTCGATGATGGCGCTTCAGTGCGGGACGACTGGAACCCCACGGATCGGTAAGTCAATCATCTCCTCGATACGTCGAATACAACCCTGGGCTTCCACAGGCAACGATGGGCGATACTCGTAAGCGTTCGGCATACGACATCGAATACCATATCGAACGGGTGCGGTCAGCTTCTTCATGTGCTCTGACATTTTCGCGGTTCAATTGTAGATGATGTGGCTGACTGGCGCATCTAATCTATTGACAGACTGAGATTGAGGTTATTGCTTGTCAGCTTCAGATGCAGAACTGGTGGTCAAGGCTAAGGCTGGGGACGTTAGAGCGTTCGATGAACTTGTCTCCCGCCACCAGGAACGAGTATTCGCTCTTGCATACCACATGCTGGGCGATTTCGAGGATGCGGCGGACGTTCAACAGGAAGCGTTCCTGCTTGCCTGGAAGAGCGTGCAATCATTTCGTGGTCAGGCGTCGTTCGGCACATGGCTGTATAAAATAGCCCTCAACTCATGCACAGCGTGTCATCGCAGAAAAGGTTCAGTTGCGCGACGTGAGGACACGGTTCAAGAGGACTCAAGCTGTCGTGGATCGAACACTGCGGTCTGCCAGGACAGACTTATCGATGCCATTGCAGTTCGTCAATTGTTGAACGACATCCCCGACCGGCATAGGAGCGTTCTGCTGCTCAGAGAAGTTGATGGCATGTCCATAGACGAGATTGCTCAGGTGACAGGTTCTTCCCGTGGGGCTGTGGTACAGCAGCTTTGGCGAGTTAGAAAATCTTTCCGCGAGAGACTGCGGAAGTTGTTTGCAGGTGATGAAAAATGAAACCGGGTTGTGCGGACGTCGAAGAGGCGATCTGGAACTCTGTGCGCGACGAGGTAGAATTGACTGATGTCGAACTACAGCACATCGAGCACTGCGACTCGTGCAGGCAGGCATTGATGGAAGTTGAGGCCGGTATTGCGGCGCTCGGCTGCCTGAGAGCCTGTCCACCTGCTCCGGACTGCCGTGAGCAGATTCTGTCGAGCATTACCCAAACCCGGCCCGTCGAAAAACGACTGCGGTTTGTGTGGGTTGGCGCTGTCGCGTTGGCTGCGCTGATTGGAGTTGGGTTTTATCACCTTCAGCCCGTTGCCCGCGACAAACCAACAGCAACTGCTGTGGTAGAGAGGCGTGCCAGGCAGCAATCGCAGGTTTTGAATGGACTTGGGGCTGCCGGAAATCGAGCAAGGAGACACAATGCCGAAATGGCGGCACTGCCGGATCGAACGATTGCCCGATCGATGATCGAGAGACCCCGGCGCCGAATCGATGTTTCCGCGTTTCCCAGCCTGCATGGTAAGGCTGCAGCTCGCATAAAACCTGCTCCGCCCAATAGCGTCCAGGGACAACATCGGAAACAACTGGTGATTACCGAACGAGACAATGTTGATGAGGTACTTGTTACCTGTGTTTCGAAAGCTCCTGAGGGCAAGACAGTCGTCGAGGCAGTTTCGGTCACCTGGCCGCCGTCATCGCTCGGAAGTGAGTCTTCATACGAATGCACTGCGGACGATGATGCAATGCAAGTGGAGACCGTGGAAACAAAACCACAAACCGGCCGCTCGATAGACGTTGGTATTGAATCCTCTCCGGTGATCGAAAAGCCAACCAGAGGGACTATGACCGGTCATAAGAAAGCTGTCGCCGCCTGATCCGAGATTCGGTTCGATGGGGAAAGGAAACGAAGATGGCAAGAGTATTTATACAGCGTTGCTTGATGATAACTGCGGTGATTGTGCTGTGTGGCAGCGCTCAGGCCCAAACCCAATGGGTTCTGGATGCTGGGCCGCTGAAACTGAATATCTGCATATCCGAGACTGCTAATCTGTTCAACGTGGTGGATCAGCTATCGCAGGGTAAGGAATACGTCGCCTATTTCAAGACAAATGGAGGATTAAGCAGCGAGGACAACGATCTTCTGGCGCGGCACGCGTCAATCAGCAACGCGAAAAGCTGGAAGCTGAAGCAAGCTTTCTACACTGCGCTTGAGCTGGAACCGGCGCTGGACGCGGCTGTTGGAAATCACCAACTCACCGAAGCGGAGGCCCAGACGGAGCGGATTGTCTTTGGTCATTTCAAGGCACGCGTTGACAAACTCATCGCCGTCCGGACGCCTGCGTTGACCACCCTGGCGGAGGAACTCAGGACTAGGAAGCAAGAACTCACGGGTTCCGCAATCACAATCTCCCGCTTTGTAGGGGGTCCAAGCTGACGGCCTCTGTTTTTCTGCTGATCGCGCTGGATCGCCAGTCCTGCCGGAACGATATCGATTATGATAATGGAGTTGTAGCGTTGGCGGTTGGGAGCAGCGCGGGGGGCATTTATGAGTATGTGGTTCAGGACGTGTTCGGGTTATTCGCCTCGACCAAGCGCGAGGCCACAGATGCCGCGGCGCGTGGCGCGGATGGACTGGAAGGCTGGAGACTCCGCCAAGCTCTGAGCTATGCATACAGCCCCGGCATGATGGGAGAGAGTGGTCTGGCTCGGCTGATGGAAAGCGCCAGGGATGCTGCCTCGAAAGGCTGGGACTCGGACGACTCGCGCACTGTTTATCCCCTGGCTCTTCAACCACTCCTGAAGCGGGCTCTTGACGATAAGAACCAGACCCTCGAAACATTCCTGCCAACAGCAGTCAACGCATGGTTGGTTGTGGAGCAACTGCATAAGGTTATGAAACGGGACGAGCAGTGCCCGGCTCAAACGTACGGTTCTGCGCTCTCGCCGGCAGAATATCGCTATTATCGCAGCGATCCCCGGCATTCCATTTTTACATTCGGGATAGTGGACAGGGACGCAATCGAGACTATGGCGAGGACGTCTCAACACCATCTCTGGGCTCGCGAACATCAGGTTGGTGCTTACCACGAAATGCTGACGAATATCGCCAAGCCTGGTGACACGATTGTGCTTCTGCTCTCGCTCGATGATTCCGCGCGCGTCCCCAAAAGTGGACTCCGACCTCATGCCGTTGCCCTGGCAGCAGGTCGAAGCCAAACTGAAGCACGGAGAACTAGTTAAACTTTCAGGCAGAGCCCTGGGCATGAACGTGCTGCTAATTGCCGCGCCCACGAAAGCAAGGCTGACTCTGGAGCTTCATCGACTGGCAAAAGACCCTAAAGCATTCAAGTGATTCCAGCCCTAGAACATTCCCGGGAGGTTTAAGCCGCCGGTCAGCTCCTGAAGACGGGCTTCCTTGATCTCCTGCCCCTTCTGCAAGGCCTCTCTAACCGCGCTCACAACGAGGTCCTGGAGCATCTCCACGTCGTCGGGGTCCACCACCTGTGGATCAATCTTGATCTCGAAGATCTCACCCCAGCCGTTAGCTACGGCTGTGACCATGCCGCCGCCCGAAGAAGCCTCGATGCGATGCTCGCGAAGCTCCTGCTCGATCTTCTGCTGGTCCTCAACCATCTTCTGGACCTGCTTCATCATATTGCCCATACCAGGTATATTGCCGAATGGGTTTCCCTTTGCCATCTATCTACTCCTTCCAGGGATCTTGATCGTCTTGAACCACGGCGCCGTCGAACATAGTCATAACGTCGTTCAGAAGCGGATGCTGCACGGGCTCACTCTCCCGCGCATTCTCCGACGCATTGTTGTTACCCGCATCCCCCGCGGCATCATCGTCAGCCAGGGCGACAACTCTTAACCTTACCCCCATCACATCCTGAATCGCCTGCGATATCTTGGGGCCGTTTTGCTGGGTGCCGCTCATATGGAAGCCGTGCCGTTTGCTGAAAGCGAGGGTCAGAACGGAGTCTGAAAGGTCTACCGGATGTCCCTCACGAGCAAGCGCAGCCGCACTCGTTTGTCTGAGAACCTTTTGAAGATGCCGAAGTATCTTCTCCCAGTTTCGCTGAATTTCAGCAAGTGTGGTCGATCCGGCGTTGGGCGTCTGATGGGTCTCGGGTTCTGCTGCGACTTCCGATGGTCCCGGTTCCTGACTGGGAGGCGGCTCGGGCGCTTTCGTTTTCCTGCTCTGGGCTTTCGGCGCAGCAGGCTCTGCAGCTTCCGGCTCAGTCTTCGCCACCCTGGACTGGACCGGCGGCGCCGCGGCAGGCGCAGCCTCCTTCGGCCTGACCATTGCCTTCAGAAGCGCCATCTCCAGCGCCAGCCGATGCTGTTCGTTCCAGCGCAGTTCTTTCTCCGCAGCGGCAAACACTTCGATGATCCGAACTAATCTATCCTGCGAATAGGCTGCGGCCTGGTTTCGCCATCTCTCGTCGCCGCCGTGCACAGCATCCGCGCCGACCTTGAGCGCCAGGACATCTCTGAAATAGCCGGCCAGCGACTTCAGGAGTTCCCTCACATCACGCCCTTCACGAAGCAGCCTGTCGGCCAGGGAAAACGCCGCCGCCGCATCCGTGGTCGTGAGGACTTCGCCAAGCTCAAGGAGCACATCCTGACCGACCATTCCCAGAACCGTATAGACATCTTTCGCAGTCATCGGCCCTTCCGTATAAGCCATCACCTGCTCGAGCAGGCTCAGCGAATCCCGATAGGACCCGTTTGCGCTGCGAGCAATGAGGTCGAGGGCGTCGCCATCGATTGCCGCGCCCTCGCTCTCGATCACATACCGCAATCTGTCGCGTATCTCGTCGACAGTGCCGCGCCTGAAATCGAACTGCTGGCAGCGTGAACGTATGGTGAGGGGAATTTTGTTGGACTCGGTAGTAGCCAGGATAAAGACCGCGTGCCCGGGCGGCTCCTCAAGCGTCTTCAAGAAAGCGTCCTTGGCCTCACGAGTGACCTGATGCGCTTCGTCGATGATGTAGACCTTGTAGCGCAGGTGCATTGGGGCATACCGGACGTTTTCGGTGATCTCTCGAATGTCGTCTATGCCGCGGTTTGATGCGGCGTCCATCTCAATCACGTCAACCGCCGTGCCGCTGGTTATGGAAAGACATGCTTCACATTTGTTGCACGGGTCAGGAGTCGGACCTTCTACACAGTTCAGCGCCTTGGCGATGAGGCGCGCGACCGTCGTCTTGCCGGTGCCTCGCGACCCGCAGAACAGGTAGCCCTGTCCAATACGCCCGGCCTTGATGGCGTTACGTATTGTTCTGGTCACGTGGTCCTGGCCGACTACGTCATCAAACGTCTGGGAACGGTATTTGCGGTAGAGAGATACGTAAGCCATAGTAGTTGGTATGAACTCCGGAAGGCAAAAAACGCCGAAACGTCAGCTACAGGCTGGGCCGGACCTGCCCGGTTCGGACTTCTATGATCAAAGTGATCGTGCACCTGTCTCTGATATGGACGCCCAAGCGTTGCCCTGGTAGCCAACTCCAGCCAGAACTCCTTGCGGCACATACGCGAACACGCTTACCGCTGCTTCCTCCCGGACCTGACGGGATTCACATGCCGGGTATTGCGCAGGGCCCGACTATCAACGCCACTTTCCAGAGTACCTTCTCAAACGGCCAGACCGCGGACAGGAATTTAACCCCGCTGTAGCGGATTGCGGGAAAAGGGCACCGCTAGCTCCCCGTCTAGCACGATCACATCTTGCGTAACCCGCGGATTTCTCGGATTACTGCTTCTTCATATTGATGGCCCGGTGTATGCACGCCGGGCCACCAGTCATCGGAACCGAATCCGATAATCATCATTCGATCAGATGAGAAACTCGCCGTGTCCCATCCAGGAAAATACATTTTACTACAAGATATCCTTCTTGTCGAGAATATACTCAGTTTTCAGCACACGGAAACCAGGAATCATCTTGGTATCCACGTACTTCTTATCGGTCAGGGCCTCACCCTTCCAGCCGATTCGTCCTGAACGTTGTCCGGAACATCCGGCTGCTGCGGAGTGATCCATACCGTCAGCTTATACTTGGACGCATTGAAGGGTAGAACTCCGCGTTCTTGCTCAGATCGATTCTGTCGGAGAACTGCCCGCCGCTTACGTGGATCGTATCCCAGACGACGGTCTTGCTGGTATCGATCTTGTAGTCGAAAGTGTCCAATCGGGCATTTTGTAATCATAATCGGTGATCATCCAATGCACCCTGGAGCCATCCAGCCAGGAGACCCTCGTGTTCGGACCAGCCTTCAGGTTATCCCCATACATATGGGTGAACACCTCTGCTGCCATATCCTTGCAGGCTGTAATCGGGAGCAAATTGATCTTGCCTTTGATCAACAGGACCTTCGGAGCCGCTTTCTTTATCGACACCTGGAAC
>CAVZJH010000024.1:0-25752 GCA_963775535.1 uncultured bacterium
GGGCATATTGCCAGCGCCTGGTTCAGCGTCTTCTCTGCCTGGTCGTAGTTGTTTTCCCGAACGAGCAGGCGGCCCAGGGAGCAGAGTATCCTCGTTCTTAGTTCCGTGTCCGGGTTCAGGGTCAGCGCTTTTTCGTAGTCGCTTTGGGCTTCCATCCAGTGCCGCCCGCCCGGGCTGCGCTGGAACGAATACGGGAAGTAGCCTCGCCGAGGTCCGTAGCTATTGTCAAACTCGTAGAACATTCCCTCACACCAAAGCGCGCGCGCTCCATCCGAGCCCCACTTGCTGACCTCCAAGTCAGCGGCTGCCCGCGACCAGGTTTCGGAGCAAAGCCCCATGTCGGTCTTGCCGCGTCCCGCGTGCCTGGCGGGAGAGCCTGCAGCCAATCGGAAGTCGAGGCGCACGGGGTCAAGGAACTTGGGATCGGCGCTGATGTCGTGAATGCTCGCGGCGACTGGAGTGACGCTGCGTCCATTGCCGTAGCCGGGGTCCAGACGCAGCAAAGATTGTAGTCGGCATAGATCGCCGGCCACTGCCAGGCGGGCATTGGCCTGCCGACAGCGTAGAAGATGTTGTTCACGATATTCGCTTCCACACTCTGGCCCTGGCATTCCACGCCGGTATTGCGGCTGTAGGCGACGACGTTGTTTGCCACGTCCCCCGAAAAACCCTGTTGGATGGATATGCCCGTCTGACAATAACGCAGCACGTTGTGAGCGATCAGGCACGGCCCGTAACAACTCACTCCGATCCTGGCGTAATCGACCCTCGTCCAGGTCAGAATACTTGGTGTCTCGCCGGCAAACGTTATTCCCAGCCATTCGTCGTATTGCTGGCGGTGCTGGGCGGCAGCGGTGAAGCAGATCATCTCGTCGGGCGTGCCTCTGGCTATCAGTGTGCCCTCTACAACAAGGTTAAGGCCTCCATTGTAGCGACCGGAAATCGAGGGGTCTACGACTCTGACGACCGTTCCGGGTTCGATGGTGAGCTTAGCCTTCTCGGCGACAACGACATCGTCTATCATGAGGTATGGCTCTTTGCCCTGGTCCAGGTGAGCTCGCCCTGAATAGGACCCGCAAACTTCGTTGAAGCCCTGGACAGTGCATTCGCGGTAGGGCACGTCCACGCGCTGGTTTTGCACCGGCCTCCCTCGAGATCGGCCATTACTGAAGGAGGAACATCTCGCATGACACCTGCCTCAGCCGGCGCCGCAGTTCCCATCGAGCTAACGCTGGCCGGCACTCCCGAGGAGGAGCCGGCCTGGTGTTTTGTGGTGACGCCTTGATCCGCCCGGCACATAGTCACCGTCAACATAACTAAACACAACATCACCGTTATTTTCATGGTTTTCTCAGCCTCCAATTGTAAGGTTGGTTCTTTGTTTCAAAAATCCTTCCCTAAACGGAGGCCCTTAACCGGGTCGGTAAACGGTGCTACTTATTCTCCTCCTGCTGAACGATCACGGCGTCGGCCACCCTCTACTGTGGCGTTTATTTGCTTACTCGAAGCGCGCATCCGGCCCCAAATCCAGGTCTGCCCTGCCCTTGACTAGCACAGCGCCGGCGGGTGGCACGAATGTGAATAGTTTTTATCCAAGTCTTTGTTGTATTCGTAATCGCACCTTTCGGTCCAACGCAAGCCGCCATTGTCGTCCAGTTGGTAGGTCATCTTTGTTGTTATCCACCCGCTGGTCTTGTCGGGAAACAAATCAATCCTCTGCGATCCTCCTTTGACGTCGGGAATAACAACCTCGACAGCATCTCTTTTCACTCCATCGAGGAGCTTGGTTACCTTATTCTGCGTCAAGTTCGGCATCCCGTGGCGCCAATTGTCTATAGTGCTGTCGAGTGTGCTCCATTTCGCCGCCTCGATCGGTGGGTTTGAAGAATAGTGACCTGCGAGATAGTGATTGTTCTGTTTGTTCAAAAACCATTGATCAATACCGTTACGCACGCGGAGAACTGTACTCTGACTCGGCCCTTTCCTTGTCCGGAAGTACGATCCAGTGCTCGGCCGAATAATTCTTTTTGCCTGGCGCCGCATAGACAGTTGTAGCCTTCACATGGATAGACTTAATTCCGGAAATGGATGTGTCATCCGATAGGACAGCCCGGCTGATAAAGGCCGCGCCGGCTGCAACAGCAACAAGCGACACAACTACTGACGCCCGTTTGAACGGCGTGCTCCTGATACTTGATAAAAGCTGCGTAATCCATGTGTTCTTCATTGTTAGTGCCTCCGTTCGTATCGAATGCCTCTGTCTAACCCGCCGTTCACACATTGTGACTACTTTTTCTCTTCCTGCTGAACGATCACGGCGTCGGCAGGGGTCTTTAGTGAGAACAGCCCTTCGTCGATGTCTACGTTGTACTCAAACTCCTCCGTTCTCGTCTGGCATAATACGCCTTGCCCGTCTGGCCCGTTGCGAACCTCAATGGTTTCCGCAGCTATTCGCCCGGTCCTCTTGTCCTCTAAAATGGTAATCGCGTATTGTTCACCTTTGTAGGGCGTGTCGAGTTGGGCGGCGTCCCATTCAACCAAGGGCGGTGGCCGTGGGAAGGGTTCGGGGGCAAAGCCCCCGAGTCGGCGCTTGACCCTGTTATTTCCCCTTCTGAGCACTGCCTTCGGCGGTCTTGTTCTTGGGGTTGGCGGCTGATATTTCGTTGGCGAACATCCCCGCTATTTGCGTGACGTCGTCTCTGACGGCCTGCACCAGCGTCGCGGGTTGGGTGAACGCGAGCAACCCTGGACCATGTGGATGCTCTGTACGCGAAGCTGTACCGGGGGGTGGCAGAGCTTGACGGTTTCTTCCAGGCTTATGTCGATGTTAAAGGCGAGCCCGGGATGTAGCCGCGCCCTTCACAACGCAAACGTTCACGTAGAGGTAGGCCCTGCTCTGATCCTTGTCGTCTGCGTCGAACGGGCGATCAGTTACGACGGGCAAACCCTGGGCGCGCAGATGAAGTTCTATCCAGCTCTTAATTGAATCGCGGTCCAGGCCACCGTCTCTTGCCGCCTGGTCGAGGTTCTCCACGACAACGTAGAACTGCTTCAGTCCCAGCAGCGGCTGCTGGTCGCTGGCCGGTTCGTTCAGAGCGGGGTTTGGGTTAGCTGAGGCGTCGGCGGCCACGCGAACGGGCGCCGCCAGACACCCAAGCGCAGCCAAAATGCAGACAAGCATAAATATCTTCTTCACGTTTTTCTCCTCTGAAAATGCCTTCCGCATTTTCATCCTTTCGCGGTGAAACCCCTCGGGGCGACAGTAGCATCGCCAGATACTGCGAAAGCCCGACAGCGTTCTTCCGCAGGAAGAATGCGAGAGGGTTCATCCGCGATTCTTTCGAAAATGCAATCTCTCCTGGGTGAGGATTTCCGAATCCTCGCCCTACCACTTCACCCGGATTTCCGAATCCGGATAGGCGAACATGAAGTTCCGGGATTCGAAAATCCCGCTTTAGTTATGTGATAGGAAAACATAGCTCATTTTGAGCGGGAAACCCGCCAAAAGGTCTTTCAAAATGACCTACCAATGCTGTCATTTCGAAGGAATCGCGGATGAAACCTTTCGCGACTGCGCCTGCGGCGAGTCACTGTCGGTTTCACCGCGAATAGATGAAAATGCCTTCGGCATTTTCAGAGGAGAAATCTGCTTTTTGAGACATTTGATTCAAAGCAGATTCCTCGGCTTCGCTCGGAATGACTGGATTTGATGCCGTCGTTTTCACGCGAAGCGTGCCGCGATTCTTCGGCTGCAGGGAGCCTGTTTTTGCTTACTTGTGCGCGGGCACTTTAGGGCTCCTGCCCGCTGAAGAAGGCTTCGAAGAACGAATGCCCTTATCCATTTCCTCTACGGTTTGAAACGTAAACCCCCGCTTCTGCAGCGACTCGATGATCTGCGGCAGGACATCTACTGTCTGCTGCACGCCGTCGTGGAGCAGAATAATGCCGCCGTTGCTGATCCGGTCCAATACGCGCCCCTCGATGGTCTTGTCTCCGGGGCTTGCGTAATCGCCGGGGTCATCGGTCCACAGCACGGTTGTCAGGCCCTTATCCATAGCGGCTGTGATCACAGCGGAATCATAGTCGCCTCCCGGCGGCCTGCAGGTACTTCATCTCCTTGTGCAGCACGGCATCCACCGCGTCGTTGCCGGCCTGCCACTCGAGCGCGATCTCGTCCAGAGGAATATGGTTGAGGTTTACGTGGTAATAAGTGTGGTTGCCTACCAGATCGCCGGCGGCATCCTCCGCTCGCACCAGGTCCGGGTATTGCTCTACCATCTTCCCAATCACAAAGAACGTCGCCTTGACCTTGTACTTCTTCAGAATGGCAAGAATCTTTAGCGTATACGCAGGGTGCGGCCCGTCGTCGAAAGTGAGCGCAACCGCCTTGACCCTCGGATTGCCACGAATCAGCTTGGCGTAAACCCGACCTTTCCTGAGCTCCCGCGCATTCTGTGCCTGCAGCTCTTCAGGAGACTTATACTCCTCCTTTTGAGCCCGTAACCAGAATTTCTGCACGCGGGTGACGTTGTCGGAAGTAACGCCGGTCATCTGCAACTGCGAGTTCGTCTCAGGACTCGGCTTTGAATTGGCGCCGCTGCCATACAGCACTCCGCCCGGCGCGCACATCATTGCCGCGGCCAGGGCGGCTGAAGTGAAAGAGTAAACTAGAACCCTGTTCAAACCTTGGTTTCCTTTCGGTGTGCAAATGGGCAATTGGTGATCTGCTTTGCTTAATGAATTTATTATATCACTTGCCTCGGCGATCCTCCACGTTCGGACTCAAGTTGGCGGATGGTTGAGCTTGTTGGATTTGTGCGCCGCCTGGCCTGAATTTTATTTGTATTACTTTTGTGCAACGGGCGTTGACAGAGTGCGAATGCTGGGCTATACTGCGAACGGGTGCACGTACGCCTCCTTTAGAAGTCTGCTCGACGATATTCTGTCAGGTCTTGAGCAGGTACTATGGTATCTACATAATGTTCGTGTGTCTAGTTGAGTTGGGGGGTATTGAAGGGAATGAATCTCAGATCGTCTCGTTTCGCACTGAAATCGCTTGGCGCCGCAGTTGCGGTTGCTGCCATTTGCTGCATGTATGGAACTGAAGCTTTTGCCACGATTCCGTGGTGGGAGAAGCAGGTCCCTCGCTACGTAATTACCGGCACCGTGTCTGTCGCACAGGCTTACAACGCGAACATAGCCGGCACCGGTTGTGGTAACGACCCGGGCTGGGGACCGTGGTTCACGTGGGGCTCTCCCGGCGGTCTCAACAGTCAGAATCGGCCTTTATCAGCAGTTCCAGGCGGCCGGCATACCCAGCACAAGTTACACCAAGTGTTATGGCAGTGCCGAGACTCCCATTGCGTCGACTACGACCGGGGCCGCGCCACTGCAGATTACCTACGATCATTGGGATTGGGATATATATAACGGCACTGACCCGATCCAGTGGGCTGGATGCTGGACCTGGTTCGATGACGCGGCCTTTGCGCGCCCTTACACGCGAACAGGCCCGAATTGCCCCGGCTCGCCGGCGACTTACCCCAACGGCACAATCGCCACCGGCTTCAATGGCACCACCAGCGACCCCAGGAACAGCAATGTCTATGACGCGTGCGCGGTGAAAGACATCTTCGGTAATATTGCCATTTCGAGCTACGATTCTAACCCCGCATGCCAGGCTGCCAATGCGCAACACGACGGTCTGTTCTACATCAACGGCATCTGGGTGGGCGCTTTTGCCATCAGCAAGGACGCGGCTTGTCCGATGTGGGGAATTTTGCTCAAGGATTGACGCAGTTCGGCTGTTCTATGATTGGCGGCCAGGGAACGTGGTGCGACAGCATGAGTTCCTGGGACCCCTTCGAATGCGGATATGGACCAGGTACAGTTCGGATTCGGCGATTGGTCTGTTGCCGGCTTCCAAACATACCTGCAGAACAACTTCAGCGTCGCCTCGCTCATAAGCATGGGGGTGCTTACGACCGGCCAGACCTATGCGAACCTGTCGACCTTTGACGTCACAGCATACCTGAGGACCCTTGCCAGCAGCAAATACGGTTGGGATGGAAAGACCATCCCTCACAATGCCTGGACCAGCAGCGGTTGGATAAACGAGCGACCGTGTGAGCGCCTACAAGATATGGAAACGGCAGAGCGGCTCCGCGGGTATCGCCGCCGTCTACAATGGCACCAAGGCAGGCGCGGCAGCGGCAGGCGTGTCTGATTATCTGGTCATGGGTAACGATATCGCGCCCTGCATGCTGGGATGGAACCGCGGCTATGTTGACATGGCCAGCAGTGAGCTCAGTTTGAACTGGAACCTCTCGTCGGTCTCTAATGGAATCGGCCTGCCGCCGTTCGGCCGCGTCGCTCCTTTCTACAAAGCCTCCCAGGAACACGCGAACAGCCTCCATTCCATATCCTGGCTGTATAACGACGGATTTGTTACCCAGTGCGGGCTCACGCCGGTCGCAAACACCATTTTCTACGAAATGCTGGCAACGAACACGACCCAGAAAATGGAGCCTACCAATACTGAAATGGTGGGCAACCCGACTGCCGACCAGGCATTCTTCCAGTTCATTGCAAGTAAGGCAAGCCCGGAGTTCGGTCAGCGCAGTCGTATCGAAGATGTAGGCATCTATCTGTCCACTTCTTCTATCAACTGGCAGTGGACCCCACAAGGCGTGCTCAACTTCAACACCGGCCAGCCGCATCATTTCGCTGTCTGGGGCTGGGCGACTGCACTTGACGAACTGCAGTACCAGTATAGAATCATCCCGGAATGGAAGTTCAATTCTGCTGCTTTAAGTAATCTTAAAGTGCTCATCATCCCTAACGCGTCAGTCTTCAATGCATCGGATGTAACCACGCTTACCACTTGGGTGAACGGCGGCGGCATCCTCATTGTCACCGGTGACAGCGGTTCTCATCAGGGAGAGAGCGGCAACTTCGTCGCCAACACGACACTTGCGCTCAGCTCCCTTACGGGTGTGACCAGCATGACCGGCGCTCCCACCACCAAGGCACAAAAGGTCGGCAGTGGTTATGTCAAGTTCATCAACTCAAACTACGGGTTAACCTTCTGGGACGACACTACGACCCCAGAGAGGCACCATGCTCTCACAGACTTTCGTCCCTGAGATGTCGGGCGACCTCTCCGCAATAGGCCAGCACGTTGTCCTTACTTCCAATGCGCCAACCACTGCCGGACTGACGCTTTATCAGGACACGCAGGCTATGAAGCTGTTCCTGGATGTCAACAATGAAAACGTCAATATCAACGGGAGGACCGCTTCAATGACTGCGACTCCCAGCATCAATGTGACGATATACAAGCCGAGCTGGTGGAACAACTACGGCGACAAGGGGCTTGTTGCTTATGCGATATCACCCGATGGCCCGGTTACACTGGCGGCGCCGACTATCTATTCCGATCACATCACCCTTACCGTCCCTCCGACCAACTACTACACCTCTGTAATTCTGACGCCCGCGATAACCACAAGCGTCGCCAAGACGATAGCCGATGGTGGGTATGTGCTTCTCAACTCCGAGATAGTAAGCGCGGTCTATAGCGGCTTCTTCTACGTCGAGGATGCCAACCGAACCAAGGGAATACGGGTGACGTGGACGGGAGACCCCGTTCAAGCTGGTGATGGGGTAGCTATCGCGGGCACGATGAGCACGACAGCCGACGGAGAGCGATGCATCACCGCGAGCAGTGTCGAAGACTACGGAACCTACGGTGGAGGGAACATAACTCCGTTGAATATGACAGGCAGAGCCCTTGGCGGGGTAGACCTCAAGACCAACGGTGTCGTTTCACAGATGGGCGTGACCCAGGGGGTGGGGCCGAACAACGTTGGGCTTCTGGTGAAGATATCCGGCAACGTCAGTGGAGACGGTTCCGGCTACTGCGTCCTTGATGACGGCGATCTGATCAACGATGCCTCGGGTGCACAGGGGGTAAGGGTGCTGTTGAACGGTCTCACTGACCCCGGCTATGGCACATTCGTCACCGTCACGGGAGTAAGCACTCTCAAAAACGTGAACGGCGTCACCTACCGCTGCATCATGCCCAGAACTCAGGCTGATCTCCAGGTCACGTCCCGCGGCACCTTGATCGGCGACTGGAACTTTGCAGCGGCCAGTCCACTCAGCAACCAGGCTCCGGGATACAATTGGAGCACCATGACTGTGACTGGTGGGGCTGTTTCAAATGGAACGCTTCTTCTCAGACGTTATTCCGCCGGTGGCTGGACACAGGGCAACGCAACGGCAATGCTTCAAAGCGACCTTGGTCCCAGCGGCTACTTCACGGAGATGACTCAGGTGGCCTGGGTCTACTGGCCCAACTTCTCCTCTACCCACAGCGGGAGAATAATGGGTCTCTTCAAGTTCAATACCTCCAACTACAGTGCGGCCAATGCCCTTGGGGGCGTGGCGCTGACCTACAGCGGTTCGAGCGCGAAGTGGCAGAGCTACGACGCCTGGGAGTTCCTCTCCGGCAGTTCAGTGGAGTCGGCGAACCAGTACTTGAGCTTTGCTCCTACTTCCGATCCTCCGACTACGGGCTACATCAAGATAGCCCAGGTGCTGAAGAATGTGGGCGGCGGCAGCTATCAGGCTACCATGTATTGGGACACGGGAAGCGGGCTGGTTCAGTTGGGCAACAGCGTAACGATTCCTGAGTCCCAGGTAAGCTCCTTCGGCCAGTACAACACCAACGACCTGGTGAATGCTTCTGCCGGCAAGCGCTATGACGGCTTCGGTCTGATGGATCTCACCAGCACCGTTCCCACTTCCATGGGCAGCATCTACTTTGAAGAGGTAAGGCTGTATGCGGGAGCTATGGGCACGGGTGAAATAAACGCTCTGGTCCCCACAGGACCATAGTCTCAAGAACATAACGCAGAAAAGCACGCAGGATGATCTAATCCTGCGTGCTTTCTTTTGTGTGCCGATGGGCCGTCCCGCTCAGCCCCGGGTAAACCCGGTAACGGGCTCATCCAATAGCTCTGAACTCACTCCCTGATCACCTTGACTAACCTGTGGCCTCTTGCGGGAATCCACACTTTGAAAACTACCTCATCGCCATCTACAGAAAAGGAAGCTCCCTCCACTCTAACCGGACCCGGCGCCAAACCGATATCCGAGAACTTGAAGCGGACCTCTTTTTGCGTAGGTTGGGTCGATAAGTTGAAGCAGTTTACCAGGCACTCGCCTATGTCCGGCAGAGTGTGAGCGTGGGTCTCCTCACCGAGCCCGTAGAATATGCCCTGCGTGAAGAAGCGCTTATTCGCGAGGTAGGTGCGCATGGCTTGCTTCTGCGCTTCCCAGAGAGCCGGGTCCGATGACTTGCCGCCCACTCCCAGATGCCGGCACGTGCTTGCATACCACCAGAAAGCCAGAGCGTTGATATTATCCAGGCGAAGGTCTATGTGCAGGTATATGGGAATAGCGTAGGCCATATTCACATAATACAGGGAGAAAGCCTGGTGGTTGATGATGCAGTTCCGGGGATCCCACATGTATTCGTAACCCCAAAGCTCGTTGAAAGCGCCCCGCTTTGCATACATCAGATAAGTCGGGGTATAACGCCGGGGGCTGCCGGAAGTCATGGGGTCGTGCTGCTCGATCATCACCTTCGGATACGCTTTATGCACTTCCTCGGTGATTCGCAGTATGGAGTCTATGTGCTCCTGATGAGTCAGCGGAACCGAATGCCCGTGATCGGGATTATAGCAGTCTTCGAACCAGCCGCCGTCGAACATCAAATAATACGCGCCGCCGCGACAGGCCTCTTTGCACCTTTCAATCTTTGCCTCTATATATGCCTCGCTGGAACAGCATTGGTCGTGGCTGTTGCCCTGGGCGTCGGTTGTCAACGTTCCCGAGGGATAAGTGTCCGGACTACTCCACGGCGCCAGAGGCATGTGCAGCGCCAGGGACAAACCGTATGTCTTCTTCAACCAGGCAACGAACTCAGCCTCACCCCCCAGCCGATCATCCGCCCAAATACCGGAACCGAAAGAATTGTCCCATCCCGGGTCTAGATACAGGCACTCACACCCCAGATCTTTGGCATTCTTCGCTTCGGCTTCCATATCCGCGCGCCTGTAGTATTTCTGGCGGTTTTCGAGGTTGTCTCCTATCCACCACAGCCGGTTGTCGTAGAGCTCGTTCCAGTGAACGGGAGGATTGTAACCGGCTGGGATGCGATTTCCGAGGCGCTCGGTGTAATGCCGGAACTCGTAATATGCGTCTTTCCATCCACCGTCGAGCGCCTTATAGCGAGTCGCGCCGAACGTGAAACTCGCTCCCGGCTTAAGAGAGGCGGCTCCTTCCGGATCGCCCATCTTCCACGTGCCTGCTCCACCGAAACGAAGCACCTGGTCCTTTCGCGCGCCTGTGTTTCGTGGGAGCGGCTCAAGAAGAGACCATTCCATTGCATCGGGGTTATACTTAGAAATGAGAAGTGTATTGCCGCCAGCAGTACCCATGCCCAGGCCTCGGCGCCCCATATGGAACTCGCAGGCCGCACGCCCGGCGCCACAGCGCTGTACCAACTCTGCTTTGTGGTGAGTTCAGGGACTGTATAGTCGCAGAGTTCACCTGTCTCGGAATGAACGCGATATGGGATGTTGCAGAAGCGCGAGTTTTCGACTCCCGCGTCCCACTTGCCGCCGTCATTTATCTTCTTCGCAAACCCGCAGTAGAACGCGGATGTATCGACGGCGGAAGCCCCTGGATTGATTATCCGAACGACTTCGGTAATAGCATCCGGATCATCGGCGGACGCGCAGTACGTAAGCTCGACGTCGCAGCTTTCCATTTTCGCCGTGAGCTTTATCAGGCATTGACCGCCTTTCTTCTTTATGAGGGGTTTTCCGTCCAGGGAGGGCAGCCGTTCAACCGGCCACGCGTAATCCGCATCGGCATACTCGCGCCCCGATGCGAGATCGCGCGGCATGGAGTTGGGATTCAAGCCGTTTGCGGTCTCGATAACCAAGTCCAGCCGGCCGCTCCTGAGGTGGATTTTGCCGGTTGATGAATTATAATCTACGCTTACCCCATGAGGCTTGCTCATAGGATACGCTGGAGCCGACGCGCACAACATCACCGCGGCGGCTAAGAGTGTCATTTCAGAGTTCACTGCAATCTCCTTTGAAAATGCCTTGGGCATTTTCATCCCTTCGCGGTGAAACCCCTCGGGGCGACAGTAGCATCGCCAGATACTGCGAAAGCCCGACAGTGACTCGCCGCAGGCGCAGTCGCGAAAGGTTTCATCCGCGATTCCTTCGAAAATAGCCGAAGGCATTTTCATCCCTTCGCGATTCCTCTTTGGTTTTGGCCCCGCTGACCAATACAAGATTAGAAACTCTGCCTTAGGATGTCAAGACTGCAGGGCTTTTTCCGGACAACAACTCCCCGGGAGGGTGTGACGAAGGAACGTGATTGAGAACGGTGAACTCGTACCCCAGGTGATCTCACGTCCAGGGTTTCAGGCAAAAGATAGATGGAAGAACCGACAGGACTGGTTTTCGACATTCAGCGTTTCTCGCTCCACGACGGGCCGGGGATCAGGACCACCGTGTTTCTAAAAGGCTGCCCTATGCGCTGTCTTTGGTGTCACAACCCTGAGTCCTTATCGGACAAGCCGGAGATCGCCTTCTACAAAGCCAAATGCATCGACTGCGGGCGATGCGCCGAGGCCTGCCCAAACCAGGCGCTCGGTCCGGGCGATCGGCGCATCGACAGAGCCAAATGCCGTGCCTGCGGCGAGTGTGTCCGCGCGTGTCCAGCCGAGGCGCTGCAGATGATTGGCCGGCTCTCCACACTCTCCCAAACCCTTGACGAGGTAATGCGTGATGAGCCGTTCTACGCGAGTTCGGGAGGAGGTGTGACAATCTCGGGAGGCGAACCGCTGCATCAGTATGAGTTCTCATATTCGCTGCTCGCCGCGTGCAAGCGCCAGGGGTTGCACACCGCCGTTGAGACGAGCGGACTGGGTTCCTGGGAGAAAGTCAAAGGCCTCGCGGCGGTAACCGACTTGTTTTTGTATGACGTCAAGGTGGTCGATCCGAAGAAGCACAAGAAGCTGTGCAGATCAGAAAACTCCGTCATAGTCGACAACGCAAGAAAGCTCGCCCAGGACGGCGTCCGGATCATCTATCGCACTCCGATCATCCCGGGTTTGAATGACAGCGCGGACGACCTGAGGAACTTGGGGGAGCTTATCCTGTCTTTGCCTGGGGAGCCCAAACTCGAACTGATGCCTTACCACAGCATTGGAAGCGGCAAATACGAGGCGCTGGGGATGCGCAATGCCCTGTCTGAACTGAATGTCCCCTATGACCTCGACGAACAGAAAGCCGTGTTGGCTTCTATGGGCGTAACGCTGATCGATATCTAACCGAAACCTCGTTGCGATGATTTTTGATGCGCAGTTCCCGCTAAACCCTTCCAAAAGCTTGAAATTCCGCAGCGACTGTGGCACAATACAGTTGATTGATCAATCAATTAACGGAAGTGCGAAATGCCCAAACGAAAGCCGGAACTCTACCAGGAACGGCGTCAGCAGATCATCGATGGCGCACTTGAAGTCTTCTCTACCAAAGGTTTCAGTGAAGCGACCAATAAGGATATCGCCAATGCTGCCGGAATCAATTCCGCCGGGCTGATTTACCACTACTTCGAGAGCAAGGAAGATCTGCTGCGGGCGGTGATCGAGAGCTATGCGCCGCCGATGCGGCTGCTGACCCAGTCGGCTGACTTTATGTCGCTTCGGCCGGAGCAAGCGCTGACAAAGCTGGCGGAACTTGTTGTGAGCGTGATGAACAACTCGAGGATCGCCGCCTGCCAAAGGATACTGATTGGCGAGGCCGTGCGCTCCGATGAGTTCGCTGAACTTCTTGCCGAAGTCGCCCCACTGCGGATCACCGCTCTGCTGGCGGCTTATCTGGAACATAAGATGGACGAGGGACTTCTTCAGCGAACGGATTCGGCGGTTGCCGCAGTGTGTTTTCTCGGACCGCTGTTTTTGCAGGTGTTTGAGCACAATGTCCTTCGCACGCGGGATGCTTTGAACGTAGATGCCGCGGCGCTGGCTGAAGCCAGCGTTCGAATCTTCCTGCACGGTTTGCAAGGCTCCAAGTGAGCGGGGGTTTAGATCATGGGGAACTCCAATCGAATAAAAAAATACAGGCCGGTTGTCCTCTTCATTGTTTTGGCGGCTGTGTTCGGTCTGGGTGGCTGGCATATCGAGGTTCAGCGCGCCCAGCAGCGATGCACGCTGTCGGGTTTCTTTGAAAGCCAGCCGACGCAGGTATCCTCTCGAGTTGGCGGGCGTGTCTCCCACATCCTGGTCAATGAGGGAGACGTGGTTCATAAGGACCAGCCCTTGATCGAACTTGACGCCGCGCCCAATCAGGATGAGACCCTGGCGAAAGAAGCCGCCGCCGAGCAGGCGCGCCAGCAGTTGCATGAAGTCGAGAACGGACCGAGGCCGGAGGATATAGCCAGGCAGGAGGCGGCTGTCGCGGAAGCCGAAGCAGACCTGGCACGGCTGCGCAGCGGCTCTCGACCGCAGGAGATAGCGCAGGCTCGCGCAGGTGAGCTCAACGCCAGAGCACGGCTGGCCCAGGCAAAGCGGGGACTTACGGCGGAGGAGCGCGCCCAGGCAAAAGCCCGTTTGGACGATGCGGCAGCACTGGAAGATTTCGCGCGCCGGGATGCAGGGCGTCTGCGGGAACTTTTCAAGCAGGGAGCCATCAGCCAGCAGCAGCTCGATCAGAGCCAGTCCAATCTGCAGCAGGCGACCGCCAAGCGGCAGGAGATGGAAGAAGCGTGGCTCCGGGCAAAGGAGGGCACGCCGCCGGAAGAACTGGAAGAGGCCCGGCAATCGTATAAACAGGCAAAAGCGGCGCTGGACCTGGTGCTGGCGGGCGCGCGCAAAGAAGATATCAGCGCAGCCGAGGCCCGGCTGCAGCAGGCGCAGGCAGCGATGGCCGAACTGCGAGCCGGCAGCCGCAAAGAGGAAGTCGCTCAGGCGCGAGCGGCGGCGGAGTCCGCGGAAGCCATGGCGCGCAGCTCCCAGGCCAATCTCGTAGAGCGGACCGTGCGCGCCCCTGAAGACGGTGTGGTAGAAAGGACCCTCGTTGCGGCAGGCGATCTGGCGAGCCCCGGCACGGCACTGCTGCGCCTGGACAATCCGAAGGACATCTGGGTGCGAGTGTACATCCCGGAAGCCCAACTGGCGCACGTGACGGTCGGAAACAGCGCCGCCCTGCGCGTGGACGGCATCGACGAACCCGTAAGCGCCTACGTAGAAAGCGTCGCGGCGCGCGGTGAGTTCACGCCCGCCAACCTTCAGACGCCCAATGAACGCGGGAAGCAGGTTTTCGCCGTTCGACTGCGGCTCAGGCACGCGGAGGCGAGCGTGAAAGCCGGAATGTATGCGACCGTGACTCGGATCGGTAAGTGGCAGCCATGAACGCCATTGAAATGAACGGCCTCACAAAGAAGTTCGGGCAGTTAACCGCCGTAGATGAGCTTACTTTCTCCGTGCCCAAGGGCACGATCTTCGGCTTTCTCGGGCCCAACGGCAGCGGAAAGAGCACTTGCATTCGGCATGCTCTGCGGGCTGCTGCAGCCGACTTCCGGCACCGCGACCGTCAACGGCTACGACGTCATACACGATCCTGAAGCGGTGAAGCGGTCCATCGGCTACATGAACCAGTCGTTCAGCCTGTATCGCGATCTGACCGTGGACGAAAACCTGACGTTCTTCGGCGGCGTTTACGGCTTGGGCAGGGAACGCCTGAAACAACGCAAGGATGCGGTTGTGGATCTGGTCGGCATTGGGGATTATCTCGGACGCCGGAGCGGCCAGTTGTCGGGCGGATGGAAGCAGCGGCTTGCGCTGGCTGTCGCGCTCATCCACGAGCCCGACCTGATATTCCTCGATGAACCGACCGCGGGTATTGATCCCGTGGCCCGCCGTAAACTCTGGGATTTGCTCTTTGATCTTGCGGCAGCGGGCAAAACGCTGTTCGTGACCACGCATTATATGGACGAGGCGGAGCGATGCAACGAAATCGCGTATATCTATCTTTCCAAGCTCATGGTCAAGGGCACGCCCAACGAGCTCAAGGCCCTCCCTGAAGTTTCACCCGAAGGAACGCGGCGCATAGCTGTCGAGACTTCCCAGCCTCCGAATGCCCTGGCCGCGCTCAAGCGCCAGCCGTTTTCGCTGGATGCGACGCTGGTGGAAGCTGAAATCCACTTACTTGTGCCGGACCGGACACAGGACGCCACGGTGATGTCGTCGCTTGTGACCGCGGGCATCGCCAATGCTTCTGTGCGTTCCATCGAGCCTTCTCTGGAAGATGTGTTTGTGACTATCACCCGGAGGCTGGCGAAGGGATGAACACGGCATTTTACGGTTTTAGAAGCATCATCAAAAAGGAGTTTCTGCACATTTTCCGCGATCCCACCACGCTGGTGATCGCGCTGCTCATACCGATAGTGCAGTTAGTCCTGTTCGGCTTTGCACTGGACTTCGATGTTCGCCACGTCCGGACAGCAGTAGTGGATATGGACAAATCGCGGGAGAGCCGTGAATACATCGCGGGCCTGCAAAATACGCAGTACCTGGACGTGGTGAGCTATCTCCCGAGTCCGGACATGGCCGAGCTGGCGGTGCGGCGCAACGATGTCCGCGTGGTAGTTATTATCCCGCCCGACTTTGCGCGTTACTATGGCACGCCCCAAGCCCCCACAGTGCACGTGCTGCTGGATGGCTCGGACAGCATGGTGGCGAATCCCGCCCGAAACGCGTTTCTGCGCCCGGGAGACCCGTCGAGCCTTGTTTCCGCGGGCGTAGATGTGCGCTATGACGTATTGTATAATCCGCAGATGCGTACCCAGATCTACACAATTCCCGGCCTGGTCTGCGTGCTCCTTCAGATGATTACAGTCGCCTTGACCAGTTTCAGCCTTGTGCGCGAACGCGAACTGGGCACGCTGGATCAATTGATGGTCAGTCCGGTCGGGCGGCTGGGCCTGATGCTCGGCAAGCTCGTTCCATATTCGCTGCTGGCGATGGTGGAGCTGGTTTTCGTTCTTTCTATGGGTCGTCTGATCTTCGATGTCCAGATTGCGGGCAGCTTTCTGCTGTTGATGGCCCTGGCTGTTCCCTTTATTCTGGCGTCTCTCGCAATGGGACTGTGCATCAGCACGGTGGCGCAGAACCAGGCGCAGGCGATGCAATTGACGCAACTTACGGCGCTGCCTGCGATCCTGCTCTCGGGCTACATCGCGCCGCGGGACACGCTTCCCGGCCCGTTGTACCTGCTCTCGGACATTTTTCCCGTCACGCACTTCATCCAGATAAGCAGGGGTATACTGGTTCGCGGCGCGGGGCTGTCGGAGCTTCTGCCGAGTGTAACGTGGCTGCTGGTCCTGACGGTCGTGCTTATCGGGGCAGCGGCAGTTCGTTTTCACAAGAGCGCCCAGTAGGCTCAACTGCCCTCTCGCATCAAAAAGGGTTCCGAGACGCGTCAGATATCACACACAGATGCGTCTGCTAATACTTGATGAGTGGATTGAGTCCTCAGGAGGCAGCGAGAGCTACGATGAGATTTGTGCTTACGGCGGCGATCTGTAGTCTGCTGTTCCCTGGTTTGGCTGTGGCAGAGAAGCCCGCCTCCAGCCCCAACTCCCCCACGTGGCAGTCCGAATCGGCTGGGCCCGCTCGACCCGGCTCACTGGAGGCTGCGGCACTTTGTAGCCTTTAATGAGGAACGCAAGGTTGGCGTGATCGTTCTCTCGAATGCCGACACGTCGGGCGATGCCGGTGATGAGGCGGAAACCACTGCCGGCGTCGGACTGATGTCTCTGCTGATGCATCCGGAACTGCTCAAACACTAAAGGGGTGATGAAGCAAAACGGGCTGAAGACTAGATGAATCGGGGTTTGCGCAGCGGGGAACGCTTCATGTGACGGGCAACGAGGCTTGTGACATCGGCAATCCTGCGCTAAACCCCAAACCACATGCAGTGCCAAGGAACCACTGCTATGCTATTTACGTCGAATATTGCAGAGCAGCGCGAATCGGTGTAATATTAACAGTGAGATTGGCGCAGTGTGATACTAAAAATAAAGCAAATGGAGTCCTCTGCTATGAAAAACATACAATCAAGGGTTTTACTGGCAATTATTTCGATCTGCCTGCTGATTTGCCTTTCGGCGCTGGCAGGCGCTGCGGACACCGGCGATCCACCCGGGCGAGTGGCGAGACTCAGCTATATTCTGGGAAATGTTTCGCTTCAACCCTCGGGTGAGGACCAGTGGTCCGCTGCCTCGACAAACTATACGGTCACCACAGGTGATCGGTTGTTCACTGACGCAAACAGCAAGGCCGAGCTTGAAATGGGTGATTTCGCCCTGCGAATGTCGCAGTCTACCGACCTGACCATTACAAACCTCACTGACCAGCTTTTGCAGATTGGCGTAGGTCAGGGTTCGTTCGAGGTAACGGTCTTTCGCCTGGCCGCGGCCAACTCCGTAGAAATCGACACACCAAATGGCGCGCTGGCTCTTCAGCGTGCTGGTTCCTACCGGGTTAACGTTAGCCCGCAAGACGGCACTACGTTTGTAACCGTGAACTCAGGAAGCGCGGAGGTCACCGGCGGTGGAGCTTCACCACAGACCATCGCGTCCGGGCAGGCGGCACAGCTCAAGGGTTCGGATACTATGCAGTTTACTCTCGCGTCCATGCCCAGTCTGGACGACTTCGACCGATGGTGCGCGGACCGCGACAGGACCATAAATACGGCTGCATCCAGCAAATATGTCGATCCATATACCCCCGGCGTCGAAGATCTTGACACCTACGGCCGCTGGTCGGAGGTTCCGGACTATGGCCCGGTATGGTATCCCAGCAGCGTTGCCGTGGGATGGGCGCCTTACCGAGTCGGTCACTGGGCGTGGGTCGAGCCTTGGGGCTGGACCTGGGTGAGTCACGAACCCTGGGGGTTCGCCCCCTACCACTACGGCCGATGGGCGGTTATCGGCGGAACGTGGGGATGGGTGCCTGGGCCGGTCGCGGTTGCTCCGGTATATGCCCCGGCGCTGGTCGCATTCGTTGGCGGAGACGGCTTTTCGTTGGATATCGGGTTGCAGGCGTGGTTCCCATTGGGACCCAGGGAGCCTTATCTGCCGTGGTACCATCACGGAGATAACTATCTGCGCCAGGTCAACCTCGCAAACGCCAGGGGTATCGATGTCAGGCACATCACTGAGATCGACGTCAGCAAGTTCAAATACGTCAATCAGCGCGTGGCGATCACGGCCGTGCCGACCTCAGTCTTTGGCAACGGGCAAGGCGTGAGCAAGAAAATGGTCAGGATAACATCGGACCAGATTGCCCGTGCGCAGGTGGTGGATCGTCCGCAGGTTACTCCCAGTGAGATAGCCGCATTTCGCGGAGCCCCTCCGACTCGCCTGCCAAAGGTGACGCCTGCCATCGCGGGGCTGCGTCCGGCACGCCCGACTCCTGCGGTCGTTACCAGAAACATACCCAGGCCAACTCCTGGCCCGTCTGCGCCGCCAAGCGCACGCCCGCACTTTGTAACCAGGAACGCGCCTCCGCCTCAGGACGTGCCATTCGCCCGCCGGCAGCCGGTGCTTGCATCGCAGCCCGGGCATCCGCTCGAGCCGCAGCAAAGAGCGAACCTCAGGCAGGGAAGGCCCGCCGGTCCTCCGAAGGATAAACCGCGAGGCCACGGGTCAAACAACTCGCAGAACCATCGCAACTAGCGATCCTGACGATCTGTTGCACAAGACCACGCTTGCTGATGCAAGCGTGGTCTTCTTTGTACAGGTGCAAAGCTCGTCGGGATCGGTTGTTACCGGAGGGACGAGGACATGCAATATGCCGGCAATCCACTGGCTGAGAAAGGCGGATGGGATTGCAATCAGGTTGCAACCTTGCCTTATTCTCTCCCCGTCGCCGTCCACAACTTATCCGAGAGCTCAAGAGCCTCATCACGCGTTGTCGCGGTCACTTCGATGACAATCCGCGACCCGGCGGGCTTTTTGGCAGGCCAACTCCACACCGGATCTACCACGTAACCCGTATGCATTTGCACCACGTGAGGGGCGAAGAACTCGTATGCCTCATCCATGATCTCTTGCGGCTGCGCCAGGTTCAGCAGGCGCAGGTTCGGTATGTGAAGGAAGCCCTCCCACTGGTGGCGCGAATTGGCGCAGCAGTGCATGCCCAGCGCCCCGTAGCGCTCGGAAAGCATCGACAGCTCAGGCAGGAAGAGCTGCTCGAAAATCTCGGCATTGACTACCCCGACCTCGTCCTCCGAGAGCGTAACGCCGTAGGGCACGTAGTAGTTGGGAAAATGACCCATAAACTCCCTGCCATAGCGAGAAAACCATTCGTCCAGGAAAGATGTAAGCAGATCGCTCACCTTATGCGCAAGCTCCCGCACGGCTTCGGGAGAATCGATCATCGCAACGTAAAAATCGCTCTTGTTCCAGATGAGCGCGGCGATGTCCATGGGGCTTTGAACGTCGACGATCCTCATCAGCGCGTCGTCACCCGCCCGGCGTCTGAGTTCGTCTCCTATATCGAAGAGGTAGGCCAGCGACGACGTGCTGAGTTCCGGCACCTTTAGTCCCGCGACCTGCGACGCGCTGGAAATAAGCGGCAGCGCGAAAGGCATGGCATTTTCGGGCCGATGGACCTTGCATCCGAAGGCCTCGGCAAAGATTTCGGTGCCGGTATACACCTGTACGGATGGCAGCGAATCGTCGCGCAGCCATTCGATGCGCTCCCGACTGTGGCAGTAGGCTTCCCAGGCGCCCTGAGTGCGCTGGTCCTTCTTCCACGGCCAGGGATACGGCGTTTCGGGGGGCTGGGATCGTAGTAAATGCAGAACAAACAGCCGGGCCCGTCAGAGGCATACAAGTCCAGCCAACGCTGCTTTCGCGCAGCTATCAAATTCACATCCATTGGGTACTACTGCTCCGTATTAATCAACCGGACGACCTCAGGCGGCTGCGAATGCGCTCCGCTTGAGTTCGACACGACCCAGCGCAGTGTACCACGTGCTCTTTGCGGGTGTCAAATCCGTTTTTAGAAAGCGGGGTGGACATTGCAGTGATGCCCACCCCTTTTTTATTCTTTGTCGTTCCCACAGAGCGCGTTACTGTAGTGTTACGGTCTTCTTCACCTCGTATGTGCACTTGTCGAGAATCATAAGTTCATTCCCACGAACGACGTAGATGAACTGACTGTCCGTGGTAACTCCAACCGTCGGCCTCGGCGGCCGGGATGTTCACGACAGGAGCCGGCTGCTGTGGGACATTGACCACGGGAGCCGCCTGCTGCGGAACGTTGACGATGGGCGCCGGGCACATCGGTCCGCGCGCTGCGGCCGCGGGTCTGGCTCTCCTCTTCTTGTGGTGACAAACACAGCGAGTCATCATCTTGTGCTTGTGCACCATGTGATGGCGTGCCTTGTGTTTGTACACACATTCGGCCGCATCCACTCCCGCCGTTGTCATTAGCGAGGTCGCAAATACAACGGCCAGCACAATGAGTAATTTGCGCATAGCGAGTTTTCCCCCTTTAATTGCCTGCATTACAGGCTGTCTATAATGTGCTGAATGAACTATACCCCACACAACCGAAATGCAAAATTTGGCGCGTCAAAATTTGTTCTCGGTTCTCCGGCGGGTCGAACATGCAGGTAATTTCTTTCGCCGTATTGAAGAAGTGCATGACACACCACACAGCTTTTGCGACCGGGTGCTCGTGACAAGGATCTGCCGGAGGACCGAAATGCACAGCGACGAGGCAACCAGTGTTCAGAAAAAGTGATTCCGGCGCCTTCGTAACTGCCGGGCACGGCGCCCTCCTCGATCGGATAATGATCAGTACCGCGTACTGGTATCTCACCTCCGTCGATTAATATTTGTATCGGGGTGGCTTCGAGGTTACCTGGCGGTTCCCATAACCATAATACTCGTGGTCTCCTGCCTGCTGTGTGTTCGCAACGAACCCGGTCGGAGTGCCGATTTCCTCTACGGATCGCGCCGGAAGAAGGTGCATCTCATCGTGGTTGCGATCATGCTCTTTCTTTGGTTTTTTCTCTCAGGTCTAGGGGGGTATACGTTCCAGAACAACGATTACCACTGGCGCAATGCCCTGCTTCGCGACCTCGTATACTGCCACTGGCCGATAGTGCAGGCCGCTGGAACAACTCCGCTGCACACTTCGGCGGCGCTGGTCTATTACGTCGGCCACTGGTTGCCTGTTGCTTTGATCGGAAAAGTATTCGGGCTGCAGGCGGCGCAGCACGCGCTCTTTGCCTGGTCACTTCTGGGAGGCATTCTTGCCTTCTACTTCTTCTTCCGCTACCTGGGTACTGTTAATATCGGTCTCGGCCTTCTCTTCATATTCTTCAGCGGTCTCGATGTGGTTGGCGTGTTAGATGTTATCCGCTCACGCACCGCCTCTGGGAGGTCACATAGAGTGGTGGACAAGACATGCGCCGCTGCGGTCCTCGTGCGTCACAACCACACTTTACTGGGTTTTTAACCAGGCTATCGGCGCCTGGCTGATAGTTATGCTGCTGTTCAATCAGCGCAGGCGGTGCAATCTTTTTTTTCTGGTTGCAGCCTCGCTCATACTGGGGCGGTATCCGACGGTTAGGCTCCTGCCGATCGCTCTGTGCCAATGGTATGCGCTTTCCAAGCGGACCGACGACGCCGATCCCGACATCCCGCGCCGCAAAGGCAGTGATTGGTTAACGTTTCAAAACTGCGCCGCCCCGCTGATCCTGGCCGCGGTATGCGGGTGCTATTATTTGTCGAATAAGAACGCCACGCTGGGCAACGGCTGGCTTTTCGCTTCGGTCCCTTTGACGCAGAAAGTCTTTGCAGAGCTGGTGCTGTTCGAGATGCTAGAATTCGGCCTTTACCTCGTCGTTTTGCGGCGCGCGTTTTGCGATGAAGCGCTGTTCTGGGTCACCGGAATTAGCCTTGTAATCATACCGCTGTATCGCTCCACCGGCTCGGATAATTTCGCGATGCGCGCTTCCATTGGACCGCTGCTCGTGGTCATGGTGTATATAGCTCGTTATTTTTTGCTTGAGCGGGGACGCCAGGCGCGATCCGACAAAATCGCGCTCGCAGTGTTACTGGCGCTCGGCTCTTGGACATCCGGCGCCGAGATTATTCGATCGGTCCAAAACTACCGGAGCTGGCACACATTCGCCGACAAATACAACGCCTTGAGCGACACAAGGACAGACTCTGTAATGGCCCGCCATCCCGAAGACTGCGTGCAGTACTTCGCCACACACCCGGAGAAGTCGTTCTTTTTTAAGTATCTGGCCAAGTAGGGGTGCGGGTAAGCTCAGGGGCTTTGCCCCCGAACCCCTACCAGAGGCTGCGCCTCCGGACTCCTCCGGGAAACTGGGTTCATGACTACTCTCCAAAGGCGAAGCCCTCGGAAGAACTCACGCTTTCAGCACGCAGATCGACGCCGGAACCCGTATTCTCGGCACAAGGCTTTCCGTTATTTTGAACCGGTAGTCGGAGTTCTCCGGACCAGACGAAGCCGGTGGTAATGTCCTGCCCGACGACAATTGACGCGAACTGCACGCCGGTCGCGAGAAGCACTCCGCCCTTCTTGATCCCCGGGGATTTTATGATCTTGCTCCCGACCACGGATTCTATGTGCTGCATCTATTATTTGGTATCCCTGCAGATAGAGCCTGAAAAGCAGGTTGTATAGGTCCGGGGTAAGCGCCAGAAGGTATGGACCGTGGAACCCCGCGCGGTCCAGCGCGGTCACAGCCCTGATAACGTCGTTTGCCGCAGTCCCGATATCGTCCCATTTCCCGAGATCCACCGACTGGACTCCTTTGGCATTAAACAGTCCCGATACTCCGAGGTTCTTGTTGCCCTCGAATATAAGGGTGTCTTCCGCTGCCGCCGCGGAGATTGCGGCCATAGCGATTGATTCCCCATGTCAGCGGAAACCCGTCTCCTCAAACATAACCGGATCGCGCGCGCCGAGGGTGAAATCGGTTTCGATCAACGGAATGCGGGAGCACGTCACCCGAGATCAACTTGACTGGGCCCTCGCTTACAACCTTGTCGGCAAGCGGGAGGCTCTTCAGCCCCAGTCCGTAGGGTCCCTGCATATCGAGCAGTCTCCGGCCCGAGAGCTGGCTCTTGGCGGCCGCGACCACTACCTCATCCAGCTTCCCCCATATCTCATCGCCAAACGGCGAGTCATCTCTTCCCAGGTATTTGTCAGCCATTGGTTTGTATCCTTTCTGTTCTATTCTCTAAGAGACCCGATTGTGGCGGCTCTAAGGCCGTCGGAGGATTCTTCCTCGCCCTCCGCCTCCGCCTTTTCCGCGGGTGTGGGCAGCGATATATCGCCCATTGCGACCTCTTCCGCCATTTCAGTGACTTCCCGAGTGCCGTTGTCCATCCACGCCTGCTCTTCGCCGGCAGTCAGGATATCGATCAGTTTCACAAACTCGCCGACGTGCACCCGTTCCTCGTTTGCAACGTCCAGCAGGACTTTTTTCGCGATGGGATTGTCGGTCGCCTCCGCGTGCGCCTCATAGAGCGCAGTGGCTTCTTCCTCCGCGGCAACGTTCAGCCGAATCGCCCGTATGAGCTCGCCAAGGGTTAGTTTCCTACCCGGCACGTTCCCGTAAAAGGGATCTGCAAAACCCGCCATGTATACACCTCCTGAGCATCACATCGCGGCGTGCCGCGATTGCCCGCTTCAAGGAACCTGCAGTTCCTTAAAAGCTTGTTTGCTTGATGTCAGCTCATCAGTATCTACCCGGTGTCGCGGAATACTAAACGCGCGGAATGAGAAAATGGCAAGCGAGGCTTTGGGGGGAGTAACAGAAACAGAGAAGACGTGGGCCCGCAACTCTGCTATAGGCGAAGACCCATGCTGGATATGAGATCGATGTCAAAAAAGGAGAATGTCGTGCAAGTAAAATCGCGCCTCAGCACAGCAGCCCGAAAGAATCTCCGGATATTAATATGCCGGCACAATGCTGTAGTTTTCCTACTTACTTAGTTGATTGTTTCCTCACCAGGCTCCAGAAGTGCTTTGAGCGCAGATTCTCTGAGACTGCCGTAGGGTCGTCGGGTCTATAGTGGGCATTAAATATTATGTATTCTCCCAGAGGCTTACGATTTAGGTATACAACCATCTTATGCGTCGCCCTCCCTGGACTGGCATCTCGCTTATCCAACCATAAGTCATGCTGGAACAGATTCACAAACTTCTTTATAGTCCCGCGATATGTTACAACTTGTGCATCGTAGCGAATACTCTCAACCTGTTCAGGAGTCAGCGAACGAAGACGCAGCAGTGCCCACTTATTCAATCCAAACATCACGTGCTGAGAATGAAGAATAATCCGCACTACTGGCCATACACCCAAGCTAAGAATAAGAGCTACTATCAGTGCTATAAGCAGGTAGGTTTTCTCATCTGTTGCCTCCCGAGTATGTGCACATAGCGGCGTCCTCTGAGTAAGGCCCCAAGAAATAATGCTGAGAATTACTTTCTGCATAACTTGAACCAATACATCCCGAAGATTGCCTGCTCCACAGTATAGCCCTGCCCGTTAGGAATTACTCCGTGCAATATGAGGTTGATGATAGGAATGAACTCGGCCCAAAGAGGCTCCTGTAAAGGCCAATAATACCAGTCCCAACCTATGTAGACGCTACCCTACTCGACATCGTAACGGTCAGGGTCTAAGCCGAAAGCACAGGGAAACCGTAGTCGTACTCAGTGAATATGCGTCCCATGCTTTCACAGCAATTCAACTGAACTATGCTCCAATGACGCCGATTCTCTACGAGAGGATTGCCGGAGGGTTTCTGGTCTCCCAAACCATTCCATAAGATGCCAGCCTAATGCGTTAGGCTGCCTACTTACCTACCTGTTGCCTCATCATACTCCAGAGATGCTTAGATCGCATGTTGCGCGTTATCGCCTCCGATTCATTGGGTCTCGGGTCAACGTGCAGTATCAAGTTGTCGATGATAATTGCGTTGCGAGGCACCATATAACCCGCCGGCCGTTTGTCCAGTCTGATTAGGTGAATCTCATCCACGAACTTCTTGATAGTCGGCTTATCTGTTATCAGCTTGGTCTTGTGCAAAGCGTACACCCTGATCTGGTCTACGTCGCCAGGAGAAAGACGCTGAAGAGAGTGATATAGTTGACTTTCAGCGTAGTATGTGTCGTGCCCAAAATCGATGTGGTACCTGCACGGCTTTGTAGAGCCACAGGCAAAAGATGAGCGCCCCGATTAGGACATAAACGTTTCTTCGTCTCATCAGTTGCTTCCCAAGAATGTGCAATCGGCTGCGTCCTGGCTATACGCTCCCAAGAACTGTCTGCATTTTTCCTGTAATATCGACAGTCCAGGATTCCTTTCAGAACGGCTGTTGTGTATACTGGAAGAGAAGGCCCTCCACCCACATGTCTCTCACGGTGATGTACTGGCCGTCCGTGCCGAAGATGAACATACGACTGAGGGTCACTTCTGTTCCGTCCGGCTGAGCAAGCGCGTTCGTTACGGATCCGTCCACCGGCCACGGATACGGAACTGCCGCGCAAGCAGCGACGGCGGAAAGGACTATCCCGCAAGTAACCGCAAGGCAAAGAAT
>CAVZJH010000025.1:0-21626 GCA_963775535.1 uncultured bacterium
TTGCCAGGCTGTTCAGGCATCTCCAGCTCACGGGTAAGACAAGACCTTATGGCTCTGGGAGCGTCGGGAAAACCTTAGAGCGGGCTATGACATCGAGGATCTCCAGGACACAATAATCCGGTCCCTGGATGTCAAGAACATCAAGCGCATTGCCCTTGTCGGCTGTGGAAACCTCGGCCGCGCGCTCGCCGGAAGCGACGTTTGGACCCACGGCGGGTTCGAGCTCAGGGCGATGTTTGACACCGATCCCGCGATTATCGGCATCGAAATCAACGGTTTGAAGATCCGCAGTATCACCGAGCTCTTTGGCGTTATCAAGAGCGAGCGCAAAAAAATAGAAGCCGCCTGCATCGCCGTCCCGTCCGGGGCGCCCAGCAGGCAGCCGAGCTTCTCGTAACCGCGGGCATCCGCGGGATATGGAATTTTTCTTCAACCGAGCTTTCGGTGGGCCCAAACGTGCTGGTGGAAAACCAGCGCCTCGAACAGGGGCTATTAACATTATCATACAGTATAAAAGGCGGCCAGGCCGTTCATCAGAAATAAGTGGACGACGGGGGTATTTCAATTGGCACAATGAGTTGAGGAGAAGCCAAAAAGCGCGCAGCGCAGTTTTGCACGCGTGCTCAAAATCATTGACGAATGCGGCAACCAGGAGAGTTCGCTGATACCGATCCTGCAGAAGGTGCAGGAGGAGTATCGCTATCTTCCGCAGGAGATTCTTGCATTCATCGCCACCGCGCTGGATGTTCCACCGGCGAGTGTCTTCGGAGTGGCCACGTTCTACGCGCAGTTTTCCCTGGAGCCAAAGGGCAAGTATGTAATCAGGGTCTGCGACGGCACGGCCTGCCACGTGAGAGGCAACAAGACCATAATCGACGCGATCAGGAACAAAATAGGCCTCAGGGCCGACGAGAAGACCACCAGGGACATGCGGTGGACGTTTGAGACAGTGAGCTGCCTCGGAGCCTGCGGGCTCGCGCCGGCGGTAGTCATCAACGAAAAGGTCTATGGCCGTATGACTCCGGAAAAGGTCGTTGCCAGTATCGATGAGATCGAGAAGTCTGATGCAAAGGAGGCACGCGGATGAGTGGGCTGGGAGTTATCAACTCACCTCAGGATCTTTCCAAAATCAAGGCCGAAGTGAAGGCGGCAATCGCGGCGGAGAAAGTCAGGCTGACGCTGTGCTGCGGCAACGGATGTGTTGCAAGCGGCGCCCGCGAAGTGTTTGACGCCCTTACCGAGGAACTCCGTCGCCGCGACGTGCCCCTGAAGATCGATCTTCTGGAAGAGAAGGAAGATGGAGTCAAGCTCTCCGCGAGCGGCTGCCAGGGCCTGTGCCAGTTCGGACCGCTCCTCAAGGTCAGTCCCTACGGCTATTTCTATGCCGGGGTTAAACCCGAAGACGCGGCCGATATCGTCGAAGAGACGGTTATAAATGGAAGAATTGTAGAGCGGCTGCTCCTCACGAACCAGGCTACCGGAGAGCTCTACAAGACTCGTGAAGAGGTTCCGTTCTACAAGAATCAGACCAATATCCTGCTGTCGGATTGCGGCACCATCGACCCGCGGGACATCAGGGAGTATATCGGGCGCGACGGCTACAAGGCCGCAAGCGAAGTGATCTTCTCCATGACCCCGGAGGACGTCTGCCGCGAGATGCTCAATTCGGGCCTCAGGGGCCGCGGCGGCGGCGGATTCCCAACGGGGCGCAAGTGGCTTCTTACCCAGCAGGTTTCCTCCGAAAAGAAATACGTGGTCTGCAACGGCGACGAGGGCGACCCAGGCGCGTTTATGGACGGCGCCGTGATGGAGGGAAACCCCCACGCGGTGCTCGAGGGAATGCTGATAGCCGGCTACGCCATCGGCGCGGACGAAGGCTATATATACGTAAGAGCCGAGTATCCGCTGGCCATCAGGAGCCTCCGAAGAGCCATCGAGCAGGCGGAAGAAGCTGGAATACTCGGTGAGCATGTGATGGGAAGCCCGTTCTCGTTCGGCATTCATATCAAGGAGGGAGCCGGCGCGTTCGTGTGCGGCGAGGAAACCGCGCTCATAGCCTCGATCGAAGGCCAGAGGGCATGCCTCGACCGAAGCCGCCGTTCCCCGCGCAGTCGGGCCTCTGGGGCAAGCCCACCCTTATCAACAACGTCGAGACCTACGCCAACGTCTCGAAGATCATTCTCCACGGCGCCGACTGGTTCAAGAGCTGCGGCGTCGAGAAGTCGCCGGGGACCAAGACGTTCTCGATTACCGGCGAGGTCGTCAACACCGGTCTGATCGAAGTTCCCCTCGGAACAACGATCCGGCAGGTGGTCTATGACATCGGCGGCGGGACCCGAAACGCGGGCCGCGATTTCAAGGCCGTGCAGATCGGTGGACCGTCCGGCGGCTGTCTGACTAGAGAGCACCTGGATATGCCGCTGGACTACGACAGCCTGCGGGCCGCGGGCGCGATGGTCGGAAGCGGAGGCATGGTCATCCTCGACGAGAGCACCTGTATGGTCGAAGTCGCCAGGTATTTCATGAAGTTCACCCAGAGCGAGTCCTGCGGAAAGTGCGTCCTGTGCCGCGAGGGAACCAGGAGAATGCTCGAAATCCTCGAGAAGATCGTGGTGGGCGCCGGCACGCTCCAAGATCTGGAGACGCTCGAAGAGCTCGCGGAGACGGTGAGGGACGGTTCATTGTGCGGCCTCGGAAAGACTGCCCCGAACCCGGTGCTTTCGACCCTGAGATATTTCCGCGATGAGTATGTGGCTCACGTTGTGGACAAGAAATGCCCCGCGGGCCAGTGCGCGGCGTTCAAGACATACCGGATCGACGCCGACAAGTGCAAGGGCTGCAGCCTCTGTGCCAAGAAGTGCCCTGTCAATGCGATCTCCGGTGAAGTGAAGAAGCCGTTCGTGATCGATGAGGCGAAGTGCATCAAATGCGGCGTGTGCGCTGAAACATGCAAGTTTGACGCTGTAACGTTCTGAGGTGGCTTGTCGGGGGCCTCTGGTGGGAGATAAGAGGGCAACGCCCTCGGCCAGCAAGCAAGCACCCAAGTTTTCTAGGGAGTAATTCAAATGGAGAAAAACTACGTAACAGTAGATGGAATCAGAGTAGAGCTGAACGGCGAGAAGAACTTGCTGGAAGTGATCCGGAAGGCGGGAATCGATCTTCCTACATTCTGCTATCATTCCGAGCTTTCGGTATATGGCGCGTGCCGCATGTGTATCTGCGAGATCGAAGGCCGCGGGCTTCAGCCCACATGCTCTACCCCGGCTGAGCCGGGAATGGTTATTAAGAGCAACACTGTAAAGACAATGCGCATTCGCAAGATGGCATTGGAACTGCTCCTTGCGAACCATCACGGCAACTGCCAGACCTGTGACAAGAACACCAACTGCCGGCTGCAGACGCTGGCTGAGAAGCTCGGCGTCAAGGACGTTCGTTTCGCCAACACCAAGGAGCCGGCTCCTATCGACTGCAGCAACCGATCGCTTGTGCGCGACCCCAACAAGTGCATCCTCTGTGGAGACTGCGTCAGAATGTGTAAGGAGGTCCAGGGGATAGGGGTGCTGGACTTCGTCGGACGCGGTTCCACGGTGCGCGTCAGCCCGGCGTTCGGCAAGGGCCTAAGCGAAGTCGAATGCGTCTATTGCGGGCAGTGCGCAACCTGCTGCCCCACCGGCGCGCTTACAGTGAAGAGCGATGTGGAAAAAGTCTGGAAGGCCATCTATGACCCGGACAAGGTAGTGGTCGTGCAGGTCGCCCCCGCGGTAAGAACCGCGGTCGGGGAGGCGTTCGGCGTGCTGGACGGCGAACTGGCGATGGGCAAGGCATCCGCCGCGTTGAGGCGGATAGGCTTTAACCGTGTTTACGATACGTCGTTTACCGCCGACCTGACTACGATTGAAGAAGGCACCGAGTTCTTGAAGAGGCTCGAGACCGGCGAGAAGCTCCCGCAGTTCACGAGCTGCTGCCCCGCGTGGGTGAAGTTCACGGAGCAGTTCTATCCCGAGTTCGTAAACAATCTCTCCAGCTGCAAAAGCCCGCAGCAGATGTTCGGATCGCTTGCGAAGAAGTATCTGCCGGAAGAACTGGAGGTCAAGCCGGAGAACATGGTTGTGGTTTCCGTGATGCCGTGCACGGCGAAGAAGTTCGAGGCCTCGCGGCGCGAGTTCACGCACGATGGAATCGCGGACGTGGACATCGTGCTCACCACCCAGGAACTGGTCAAGATGATCAACCAGGCCGGTATTATGTTTGAGCAGCTTCCGCCGGAGTCGATGGATATGCCGTTCGGCTTCAAGACCGGCGCGGGGATCATCTTCGGCGCTTCCGGTGGTGTAGCCGAGGCTGTTCTGAGACTGGCGACCGCCAAGGAAGGCCAGCCGAACAGGACCTACGAGTTCCACGATGTGAGGGGACTGCAGGGTATCAAGGAAACCGAAGTCGCAATCGGCGGGGAAACGGTCCGGCTGGCGGTGGTCAACGGGCTTGCCAATACTCGCGAGCTCCTGGAAAAGATCAAGAGCGGCGAGGCGAAGTATGACATTGTCGAAGTCATGTCCTGCCGCGGCGGATGCATTGGCGGCGGCGGCCAACCGCTGCCCAACGACATGCCGGCGAGAGAGCGGCGCAAGAACGCGATCTACGATTGCGACCGGGTGCAGACAATGCATAACGCAAAGGACAACCCGTTCGTGCAGCAGGCCTACGAGAAGTGGCTTACGGCCCCCAACAGCTCCGCCGCGCACAAGCTCCTGCATACCGGCTACAAGCACAGAAGGCGCCTGACCGGCGAGGAGATCGACATGCAGGAAGGCGCGGCAGCCGAAAAGGTGGAAGTGAGCGTGTGCATAGGCACCTGCTGCTACACAAACGGCTCTTATGACACCATGCGCAAGCTGATGGAGCTTGCCGAGGAGCGCGGCTACGGCGACAAGATAGATTTCAAGGCCAGCTTCTGCTTCGAGAACTGTGACAAGGGCCCGAACGTCCAGGTGAACGGACAGGTGCACGGGCACGTGACACCGGAGCGGGCGGAAGAGTTCCTCGAAAACGTCGTGGCAGCCGAGATGAACAAGGTCCCGGCGGCGAAGCCCTGATTGTCTGAACACAATTGAAGAGATTTGGGGATATGCATGACAGGAGAGGGAACGCGTCATGTGCATCTCAAAATCCGTCAAATCGTGTTCGGAGACAAGATTCTCTCAGAATCGATGGCCCGGCGTCTCCGCGCCGGGCTCCCTTTTCGCCCACGGGCCCAGCCTCGGAAAACCTCACCCCAGCGACCACTCACAAACTTTACCGCGTGGAATTCTTTCCAAGTTTGTTTAACACTGCTGAGTAATGGGCAATTACTAGCGGGCGAGCTTACGGAATGCTGATTACAGGCCGTTCCGTGATCTGGCAGGAGATTGAAAGGAGAGATCGGTTTTGCGGTACGTATGTTTTGCTTTCCTTTCTTATGTTTGTGCTCGCATCATCTGCAGGCGCGGTTGTGTGGTACGATTCCAATGGCTTTGAAAGCCCGCAGTTCTCACTGGGCGCGCTTGACGGTCAGGACAATTGGGTCGGTGATGTATACAACCCTATTGGCAGCGATCCCGCTCTGGGAACTTCCGCTCCGATGGTTGTCAATGCTCCCAACGGCATCGGAGGCGGCCAGGTCATGGAGCTTGCAGTTGGTCCCAGTCTGGACATGTCGCGCTGTTGGATCACGATGAATGATCCCGTCCTGGCTGGTTACAAAGTGATCACGGTCAGCTTCGACATCTATCGCACTCCATATTCCGGGAATGCAGTGGATTGGTACTGGAACGCCAACTTTGACCCGTCGGCCGGCGGCCAGTATACCGACAACACCGGTCCATACCAGGATGGAATACAGATACCGACTGACACGAACAAGTGGACCAATGTCACTCTTACGTGGAATTTCGAGACCGGATTGGCCTCTTCCTCGTATGACGGCACGGTGGTGGACAGTGGCATTCCGATAACAGGGCCGCTCGACTTCACGGAGTGGGACTTTGATTTGTCCGGCTACAATAGCAGTACCACGGAGAAGTGCTGGATCGATAACTTCCAGGTCACTGCGCAAGCTCCGGAGCCGGCGAGCCTGTTGGCCCTTGCAACCGGCGTACTGGGAATGGCGGCAGCCTGGCGGAAGCGCCGTTAGAACAAAGTTTTTGTGATCAACTCCAATTGGTGCAACAAAAAGACAGACCACCCAGGTGCAGGGTGGTCTGTCTTTTTGGTTATCACAGTAGTTTGGTTGCTTCGGCTGTATGCAGATGGACTAGACCACCATATCATCGCCGGTGTTGCGAATGCTGATTTCGCCGGCCTCGTCAAGTTGTCTTGCGACCGTTACTATGCGGCTCTGAGCTGCTTCCACATCCCTCACCTTGACGGGCCCGCTCGCTTCCAGGTCTTCTTTCAACGTGTCTGCCGCGCGCTGCGACATATTGCGGAAGAAGATGTCTTTGACGTTGTCCTGTGCGCCCTTCAGAGCCAGGCGAAGGTCGTCCTGCGGAACGTCCCTCAGGATTATCTGGATCGCCCGGTCATCGAGGGATAAAATGTCTTCGAAGACGAACATCCTCTCCTTGATGGCATTCGCGACGTTCTCATCAACTTTCGCAAGGTAATCAAGGATTGTTTTTTCCGTGCTTCGGCCTGCGCTGTTCAGTATGCGGACCACCGAGTCGTTTCCACCGACTTCCGTGAATGCCGAGTTTTCCGAACTCGAAAGGCGCTGCACCAGGACCTCGGCGATGTTTTTTACTATCTCGGAGTCCGTGGGCTGCATCGTCGTGAGCCTCAAGGCCGCTTCGCCCTGCAACTGCACGGGCAGAGCGCTCAGCACCTGCGCCGCCATTTCCGCCGGAAGATGCCCCAACACCAGCGCAACGACCTGTGGTCGCTCCCCCGTGAGCGATTGTGCCAACTGGCGCGGTGGAATGGTGCGCAGCCATCGAGCGGCGCCGGCGCCGTTGCCGCCTGCCACAAGCCTGTCGAGGACTTCCCTGGCCTTAACCTCACCGAGGACCTGTCCGAGGTACCCGCGCGGGCATAATCGATCCCGCCCGACGATATTTCGTCGACGAGCGCCCTCTTGCATTCGTCCAGCACCCGCCGTCTGATCTCCGGATCGATTCTTCTAAGGCGTACGATTTCCGCCGTCAGCCGCTCTACCTCATCCGGCGTGAGCTGCTGCATAACGCTGGATGATACCCCAGCGCCAAGAGCAATCAGCAGAACGGAGGCTTTTGCCACTCCAGGCAGGTCTATTAAAGGGTTTGAAGAGTCAAGTCCGGGCACGTGTGATCCTTATTGAAGAAGTAGTTGGCGTCCTCTTTACAATACAATAATCGGAACAAGCCCGGTTAAGGTTTAGGGCAGAACTGGGCATGTTACTTAGCGCCTGCCTCTGCGTTTACTGAAGCTGCCAACATGTGGTATCCTTTGGGTGCGCTAAAATAAAGTTACACAATGTGCAGAGGTTGTTTGAGTGATTATCCCGCAGTACCCTGAATCGAGGGAGATCAGGCTGGAGGATAGGCCTGTCTTTGATAGAATCTTCGCGGCGAGGTCGCCCCAACTCTCGGCATACAACTTCACAAACATCTTCGCCTGGCGCGAGCCGCACAATACCGGCTTATCGAAGATAGGCGAGAACATTATCGTTCACTACAACCCCGAGGATCGCAGGATTTGTCTCGAGCCGCTCGGTGAGGACGATCCGGCTGCCGTGGTGGAGGAAGCATTTCGCCGCGGCGAGGGCACGGTGATGGAGTTCAAGTTCTTCCACCACGAGACCGCAGTGATCTTCCACGACCGCCCGGAGTATTCAGTCAAGCCGGACCGCGATAATTTCGATTATCTTTACCTGGCGTCGGACCTTATCGACCTGCCGGGGCGCAAGTTCGATGCGAAACGCAACTTCATCAATCGCCTGAAATCGCAGATCGAATACGAATACCTCCCCATCACCGAAGAGATCATAGAAGAGAGCCGGGATTTCGTCACCCGCTGGTGCGAGGACAGAGGCCCCGACTGCGTTGGGGGCTTGGCAAGAGAGCGGGATGCCATACGCGAGATGCTGGCGAACTACACTCTTTTCAATCTTCGCGGCGGCGTGATACGAGTGGACGGCTCCATTGCCGCGCTGTCGATCGGCGAGGCGCTGAACCCTGAGACGCTCGTGGTGCACGTCGAAAAGGCAGACACGGGACTCACAGGCATGTACCAGCTCATAAACAATGAGTTCTGCGTTCACGAAGCGCGGGACTTCCAGTATGTGAACCGCGAGCAGGACCTTGGGGTGCCCGGCCTGCGAAAAGCAAAGATATCCTACCACCCCATCAGGATGCTAGAGAGCTACCGCGTAAAGCGAACCTGCCATAAGCGCTGATCCTGACTAAGCCGTCAATACTACACCGACGTCTCCTGGGGAGTATTTCCGAATTCGGATACGCGAACATCCGGTTCCGGGATTCGGAGATCCCCACATCAGTACATTCTTAGGAAAATATAGCTCATTTTGAGCGTGAGACCTGCCTAATGGTCTTTCAAATGACCTGCCAATACTGTCATTTCGAACGCAGTGAGAAATCTGCTTTTTAAGACCTCTGATTCAAAGCAGATGCCTCGGCTTCGCTCGGAATGACTGGATTTGATGCCGTCGTCATCACGCAAAGCGTGCCGCGCCGCAGGCGCGTTAGTTCCGGGGTGGCGATTCGGAAATCACCATCCGGAAGAGACAGCCCATCGTCGCGCTAAGTATTGCCCCTGCGAATCCCGATAATACCCATATACCTACCAGTTGCGCCGGAAGGCAGTTCACGGAATACATGAATTAGAGCCCTTGCGACTATGGAGATCGTATGAAACAGCAGACCCTGCTGCGCGGTAGACGCGGAGTAATGCTTATAGACGCCATGATCGGCGTCATGATGCTGGCGCTCGTGGCAATGATATTCGCCGCCGCCTTGAACGGCGCCGCGCTTTCGCGCGGCATGGCCGATGGGCAGACTAAGGCAGTGATAATTCTCGGTCGCCAGATGGAGTCCATCAGGAACGTGGGCTACGCGAACCTCAACTACACTTCGCTGCTCTACTACGGGCTGATTGATGGCTCGTCAACCACTTCGCCATATTCTTTCACGAATGCGGGCCAGGTAATATCCGACCAGGTGAGCAATATTCTGAAGGACGGCGCAGGAACCGTGCAGATAACGGATGTTACCGATACTATCCGACAAGTGACCGTCACCGTGTCGTGGAGTTCGCACACCGGGACCAGGTCCGTCAGCGCGACCACCCAACTGGCGAGCCTGGATTAGCCTGCTTTATTCACAATGATTCGGGGTTAGGGAGCAATCACCAAATGTCACGCGCGTTTCTCACGACAAGTCCAGCCGAGCCGGGACAAGTCTCATCGAAGTCTTGATCTCCCTGTCCATAATAGTAATGATCGCCTATGGCACGTCCATGCCGCTGGTTAACTGCAGCCATTCTTCGGATCACATCCAGACCCAGAGTGAACTGGATTCAAAGGCGGCCATGGCGGCGGAGATGATTCGGGGGTACTCGCCGAGGCCAGGGCATTCACGATAGCGCCGAACGGACGAAGCATATCCTACCAGTACCCGCAGAGTGCGACAGGCACATACATCTTGAGTTCGACAGAACTGGATCCCACTGTGCACAGCATCTATCTTGACGGTACCGGGTCCAACCTACTGCTCCGACGATCCCAACACCCCCATACTTCAGAACATTCCAGCCGTAGACCCGGAGCAGAACACGACTATGTTCATTTTCAGCAGCGGCTGCAATACCAACGAGATAGTAGTCCGCCTGGTATCCAGCCAGAATGTCGACGACAACGCACTCTACTCAGCGGTCACAATGCGAGGGTACCCGCGGAATATGCCGTAGCCCGCGGTACTGGGCCGTGGTGAATAAAGCGGGCGAGGTGAAACACTTTGTCAACTCATAAGCTCAAAGCGAGAATCGGCGGTTCGATAGCGATCGGCGTATTGATGATCGCCGCCGTGGTCCTGGAACTGGGGGCGGCGACGCTCTTTTTCGCGACCGGCAACATCAGGCGAGGCGTGCGCGAGGAAAACCTCACGATGCTGCTTCACGGCGCGGAAGCAGGGATAGATTTCGAGTGCGACGCCATCTGGAGAACATTCAAAGAGACTCAGACTCTGGAAACCATCGATACAGCCGCGTCGGGCGCGGATGAGTCCGATCCGCTGGTGGTAAACAACGGCACTTTCAACGGCCCAGCCGGCGACACGGGCGCGCAGATCAGATACACGGTCGCCGTCATCGGTTGTACCGTGACGGACAGCTATACCCGCGACCTGACTATCCGTTCGGTCGCGTGGCTCGATGAAAACAATAACGGCGTGTGGGACGCCGGGGAGCCGGCGAGGTCGATAATATGCCAGGTGCGGTATACGCTTTCGCGCTCGGGTGTCTTCGACTATGCCTATTTCGTCAACAACTACGGTTGGATGACCGGTTTCGGCCCGAGTGACCTTGTTGTCAACGGAGATATGCGCGCAAACGGCAACTTCGATTTTTCCGGTGGCTCACCGACAATCAATGGCAGCGTCTATGCCGCAGCCAACAACCTGCTGATTCCAGGGGCGGCGGGTATAGTGAACATCACACCCAGTCAGTGGTCAAACTCCTACTACGCGTCGGTGGCGTCACCACAGGCCCGACAGGCCTATGATCCCGCCATACACGGCGTCAAGGGCAGCCAAACTTATGAGAACTGGCGCGACGTTATATATGACCAGGATGGTCGATGGTCGACGGCACGCCCGCCGGGGCGGTCGTCGGAGACAATAATGGCACTCGCACCTACTCCGGGACAGTGCTGGACCCTACCCCGACTTCGGTTTTGACGATGCCTGACTTGAGCAACATTAGCCAATACATTTCGGAGTCCAACAGCTACACGGACCCAAAGGCTACGTACGGTGACGGGACCGCCAATCCATACTACAGGCCAGGGGGCCTACGTCAATGTGTGGAACGCAACCGCCAACGCCTACGTCACCGTGACCACCAACGGGGTCTACAACGGAAGCTACGGCCTGATCGGAGACTCCACGCACCCGATTCAGGTTCACGGGCCTGTGACATTCACACAGGATGTCGTGATAGCGGGAGTCATCCAGGGGCAAGGCACGCTGTACGCCGGTCGAAACGTCCACATTGTCGGCAATATTCAATATGCGGACCCGCCCAACTTCACGGGAACCGACCCGACCGCCATCGACAACGCCAACGAGAAGAAATCGATCCTGGGCCTGGCGGCGAGCGCCAGCATCATCATGGGCGACACCAGCCAGTTCGGCGGCTATCCGCTGGCCTACATGACCCCGCCGTTCACCAACGCCCGTTATGACGACCTCGGAAACCTGATACCTGCGTACGATGCCACGGCAATCGATTCCTACGGTGTAATGAAATACCAGTCGCTCCTGGGTGACGCATATATCCACAGCGTGTCTTCCGCCATTTCGCACATCGACGCAGTGCTCTATACCAATTTTCTCGGAGGCGGCAACATAGGCACGGGAGGCGGAGGGGTCACTTTCAACGGCAGCATTATTTCCCGCGACGAGGCAATGGTCCTGTGGAGCTTGCCGTTCGACATGAACTACGACAACCGAATCAAGGAGAGATCACTGGACAGCAGCCCGCTCATCGACATCAACCTGCCCAGGGCCCCAGGCGTGGTAAAACTGACATGGCACGAGGAGGCGCTCACACAATGAGAATACCGACAATCAACATTAGATTCGCCTGCAGCTTAATCGCATGGATGGCGCTGCTTGCAATGGCCGGGGTCCCAGCAACGGCCCTTATTGTAGACCCGCGCGCCGGAAATGAGGCTCCTCCTCCAGTCGCTCAGGCCAGTCAACAGCAGTTGCGGGAGCACATGAAGCATCTGAAAGCAATGCCTTCTCACTATATTCCACCACGAGTTCACGGCAGTTCGGTGGATGCGCCGTTTATACCGCACGCGGGCGACCCGCAGGCTGTGATTGCCGTAGCCGCTCATGTGTCGCGAACAGCGAACGGTGACAGTAAACCCGCGACGGCCAATCGCGGAAGCGCCGGTTCTCTTACGGGCATGGGCGTGGCGGCCGCCGTCCTGGCGCTGATATGCGTGGGGTGTGTGTTCCTGGTCAGGAAAGGCCCGCAGCCACCGAAGTCCTTCCGGCGCTGACCTTGGAGAGAGGCTGACAATCGTCACCCTGATCCCGAATCCAGTTCAGGATTTTCAGGGTCTTCCCTCGCGTTCAAGTTCAGCATGTCGTGATTCTCAGGAAGTGTGAACTCTTGCGCGTCCCGAGTCCAATTGACGGGTAAGAGCGGCTAGGATTATAATCAAGCCACGATGCCGGCAGGCATAATGACTGAATCTCCTTTTCTGCCGGCTCAGACAGAGGCTTGCTGTGAAAATACCGCCGTTATGCGCCGCCGTCGCTGCGGCAGCTTTCCTTGCCGGATGCGGCGGAGGTGGGCATTCCGGTTCATCAACTTCAACTATCAGGCAGATACAGGTCGGTGACTCAGTAATCTATGCCGTCACCGGGACTGCAACGGATTCCAGCGGAACCGTTCCTGTCACGGGGACCGCTAACTTTATGGTAAATGCTGCAGAAGGCATCCCCAAATATGGGAGTCGGGTTATGGCGTGGACTCTCTACTATACTTTGGTTTGGCGCGGTAGCAGTCAGCCGCTCATACCAGATAATTCTTGGTTTGAGCAAGGCTCGGATGGCACGATCTACCAACCAGGCTTCAAAGACGGCTGGGATTTCCAAATTTCGATTACGTCGTCTACCGCTCCTCCAGTGATGTATTTCTCCCCTATGGTTCAGGGCCAGTCCAGCAGCTACACACTCACTTATTACACTGGATATCAGGAGACAGATACTGTTGCGGTCGGTGCTGCGCAGCAGATCTCAGGAATGACTGCATTCGAGGTCGACAAGACATGGACATATTTGAACCAGTCGGGGTCTCTTGGTCCGGAGTGGTTCGCTCCCAGTTTGGGATTCCCGGCAAAGCTGGTGACGACTCCTCATCCATCAGATAACTCACAGCTTTCTCTTACACTGACCTACTCGAGCAAGAATTTCTGAGGCAAGAATCCTTCAGCCGATGGGCAGGGGTCTGTTTTCCCGATCAAACCTTCGCGTGCTCGGTCCTCGCGAGGATGTCTTCCTGCACATCGCGGCCGAGCGTGGTGTAGCGTGCTGAAAAGCCCGATACCCGCACCACGAGGTTCGCATAGTCCTCGGGGTGGTCCATTGCCTCACGCAGGATTTCCCGGTCCACCGTGTTGAACTGCAGCTCAGCGCCTCCCAGGTCAAAGCACGTGCGCACGAGCGCCGCAAGCGCCTTGAGACCCGCCGCGCCCTCGATTGCCGACGGATGCAGCTTGATATTGACCACATTCCCACCGTGGCACAGTCCATACGGCAGCTTTGCAATTGACCGGATTGTGGAGGTCAGGCCCTCGGTATCACGGCCAAAGGTGGGACTGGCCGCGTCTGAGAGCGGCTGGAACGCCAGGCGCCCGTCCGCGGTGGCTCCGACTTCCATTCCGGCCGATATGTTCTGGATATTCGCCGCCATCAGGCCCCAGTAGTAACCGCCGCAGGGGTTCCGATACTTGAGAAGCTCGGTCGCGAAATCACGCGTGGCCCGCACAGCGATCTCATCGACTTCCGCGATATCGTTGCCGTATTTGGGCGCGCCCTTGAGCAAAAGCCGGCGCTCGGGTTCCCAGCCTTCGAAGTTGGCCTCAAGCATATCGCGCAACTGCGAAAGGGTGAAACGGTGGTCCTTATAGACGAACTTCCCGATTGCGGCGAGAGCGTCGGCTGTGACGCCGATTCCCATGGCCGCGACGCCGTGGTTGGCGGAATACGCAGATCCTCCATCGTTCAGATCTCGTCCACGCTCGATGCAATCGCGGGTGAGTGCGCTCATGAGCGGGCTGGTAAACTCGGCGGCGCGGGATTGGACAGCGGCCTTGACGGCGTCCAGCACCTCGACGTGCTCTTTTAACTGTGCCCGCATCTGCTCGAGGTAGGCGTCGTAAAATGCTTCCCACGTCGCCGGTTCGCCGGTTTTTGGCCCAGCCTGGCGGCCATCCACGGAGTCTACGCCGTCGAAGATTGCGAGATTAACGCATCTGAGCAGATTGAAGCGGCTGTCAGCCCAGGGCGCGGTCTTGCCCGGGATAAAGGTCTCGATGCAGCCGACGAAGCAGTAGTCGCGCGCGTCCTCGACCGCAAACCCGAGGTCAGCGAGAGCCGGAACCAGCACTTCGTCACTGACCACGGCCGGATAGCCGACTCCCGTACAGGATAACTTCGGCGCATTTCTCCAGGAAAACCATGGCTGTGTGCTTGTGGATGCGCGCGGTGATGTTGCCGCCGGGCCTGCCGACATTTTTACACGCCTCAAGGATAAGAAAGCTGAGATCATTGGTCGCATCCCCGCCGTCCCCTGGCTTGACTCCGCCGATGGTGATGTTCTGGATGTCGCCCTCCGCCGTGATCTTGGCGAAGAAGTGCTCGAGAATCCCGAGCGCCCCTTCGTCCATTATTCTGCCCGCCGCCTTATCCCGGCTGTAGAACGCGTAGAGATACTGGTCCAGCCGCCCGAAAGCCATCGCGCAGCGCTCGTCGGACTGCAGCATCGAATGGAAGCTGTAGACGAGTTGGATCGCCTCCCTGAACGTCCGCGGCGGGTTTTCGGACAGATGCGCCATCACCTCGGAGTCCTCGCCCGGTGAGAGCCTGTCCGCGTAACGACGCATAAAGCGCGATGCACCGTCAATGGCGACTTCAAGCGATTGAAGGAAGTCCGATCGCTCGCGGTGGGCGTGCTTCGCAAGCGAAGAGTGAACCCTGTCTCGAAGCCCGCCAAATCCGAGCTCCAGCAGCGTGGGGTAGTCGGGCGCGTGGTGGTCGAAGTGTTCCAGGAAGCAGCGGGACCCGATCTCCTGGAGGAGTATCGCGTCCGCGGCCTCGTCTCGGGGCGCACGGCCTCCCGAACGACCCATCCGATGAAACCGGCTGCAGCCGATTATCATTTCACCGGGCCAGAGGGGGAGTTCGCAGTTGTCCAAAACTGCGTTGAGCGCCTTGGCCCTGCGAAGAGTCATCGGCTCGCCCTGCGTCGACCGGAAAGAATCGGCCTTCCAATGGGCGGACATGAGGCACGGGCGCTCTTTCACATACCGATCAAGCTGCTGAGTCAGCCACTGATGTGATTGCATTGCCTTTTTCCTCTTCGTGATCATGGTTTTGAACCTTTGTCCAATCCCACCGTGGGGGCAGACCCCCGTGTCTGCCCATCTGCCCGCTGCCCATCTGCCCTGCGCGTCTGCCCTGCCGCCCATCTGCCCGCTGCCCATCTGCCCTGCGCGTCTGCCCGGAATCCGATGCGCCATCATCGACGTCCGGGCGGTCACGGGGGACCGCCCCTACGGGCAGCGGCACGACGTTTTCGATTAAACGCCCAATAATCACGCCCGGCGTAAACTTACCCGCAAAAAGCTGTCTTTACCGATGAGTCCGCGTCATTCACGCCCCCACATTCGGCTCATCAGGTCAGCCATGGTAAGGATGTCGTAGAGGTTGTGGAGCAGCACCTGGCTGATGCGGCTCGCGTTGCCGGAGCGCACATACCGGTCATACACCGCGGGGATTTCGGCGCCGGGAATATCGCCTTCCCTGTACCTGCCGCAGACCATCCGTTCCAGCGTCTGCAGTTTGCAGTTCGGCAGGTCGCGCCCGTAGACCCGCCTGGCCTCACTGAGAAGGTCGAGGTGAGACGCAGGCGTGCACAGTCCTATCCCCGTTGCCAGGGCCCTGTTCTTAAGAAAAGGCAGATCGAAGCTCTTGCCGTTAAACGTAATGAGCAGCCGCGCGCTCTTGAACCTTTCCGATATGGCCGAAATGATGCCGGCTTCCTCGGAGTAGTTGCGGGCAAAGTACTGCCTGAACAGGAACCCGTCCGAAGCGCACTCCATTGTCCCCACCAGGAAAACGGGCGTCATGCTCAGCCCCGTGGTCTCCAGATCCAGGAACAGGACTTCTTCCGGCGCGATTCTCTGCGAATTGCACGCGAACTTGAGCCGTTCTACCGCGTCACCGTCCGGATGACCCGTGAGCGAAACAAAGCGCCTGTGCAGTCCTCGCGCCTCGGCTTCGAGATGAACCGCGGGCTTTTCCACCAGGTAATATCCCGGCCCGACGGCCGGCTTCGTCACGATTCCGTCGATCAGGTTCTCGATAGAAGTAGATTCCGCGGCAAGCGCCGCCGGCTTCGCTTTTTGGCGGCGCACAGCCTTGACCTCCGGCGCCTGGGCGTCGGAGGGAGGCTCATTCTTCAGAGGGCCCTTGTTCAGCTCCTCGATTCTCTTCTTCAGGTCGTCTCTTGCCATGGTGCTAACGTAAGTATAGGGCGTGACTGCTGGGGTGTCAAAGTAGGGGCGCCCCCCGTGGGCACCTCGGTTTGGATAACCGCGCCCGGGTTTTGGGCAGACACGGGGGTCTGCCGGCGGATTTTGGGCAGACACGGGGGTCTGCCCTAACAGAAAACAAACGGGAAGAATATGGTACGTATGTTGCCTATTATGCGTCAGTATGAGGTATAATGCAGCAAAGATATGCTTGCCGGCAATGCCTGGTATTGCGAAGGAGAGTATTATGCGTCGTATTTGCTACATCGGGGTTCTTGCAGTCTGCCTGGTAACAGCTTTGATTATGCTGCCGCGCATAGTTCAAGCCCAGCAGAGTGATCAGACTAAGGATTTGGAGTATACTCGCGACCAGATCAAAGACACACCAGCGGAAGTATTCCTGGACAGGCTCGCGAAGGCTGAGCCTGGATACGATCAGTGGGCAGCCATGCACGCCCTCGGGAAGAAAGCCAAAGACAGCAATGCCGATGACCGCCGGACCATACTCACTATGGTTGTGAAGGTTATGAACGACACCAAGCGCAGCGAATATCAGCGATTCCAGTGCTGTTATGTAATCGGTGAGGCCGGAGACGAAAAGTGGGTGCCGGAGCTTGTCGATGTATTGCTCTAATGACCCTTTGGTTAATATGCGAGCGACGGCTGCTGAAGCCCTCGGTGATTTCAAAAACAGCTCCGCGGCTCTGACTGCCCTGAGCGAAGCGGCTGCATCCGAAAAGGACCAGACGGTGCTTGACGCGATCAATCGCCATCTTATCCAGGGCAGCGCTGAGTATACTTCGGGGGAGATAAAGAACACATCCGTTGAAACGTTCCTGGACAGAATGGACCAGCCACAGCCGGGATATGATAAGTTCGCGGCAATGCACGCGCTCGGGAAAAAAGCCAGAGACGCCGATCCCAACACCCGCCGGGACATACTCATCACCGTCACAAAGGCGATGGACGATACTTCCCGCTCGATCAATCAGCGCTTCCAGTGCTGCTATGTCATCAGCGATTGCGGAGACACGCAGTGGGTGCCGCAGCTTGTCTACGTCCTGGACAACGATCCTTCGTCTATCATGCGGTCCGTGGCAGCCGAGGCGCTGGGCTACTTCAAAGACTGCCCCGCAGCCACAGATGCCCTGCGCGAGGCAAGGAGGCGGGAGACAAACCAGAGGGTGCTCGATACGATCGACCGTATCCTTAACAAGAATTAGTGTAGGGGCGTCCCCCGTGGGCGCCCGGATGCGAATGACCGCGCGCTGCAGGGGCGCCCCCCGTGGGCGCCCTGGTTCATATAGAGACGTGTGGTTGGGCGTCCCCCCGTGGGCACCTCGGTTTGGATAACCACGCCCGGATTTTGGGCAGACACGGGGGTCTGCCCCTACGAGAAATACGTCGACTATTCCATCGGCGGCAGGTAATCTCCGTGGGCGTCTATTAGTTCGTCGCACATCGCTATCGTCTCATCGATGGACAGGTTGGTCGCGGTCAGCGGATCGAGCAGCGCCGCCCGGTAGACATCTTCCCTCTTGCGGGTGACGGACGCCTTCTGCGTCAGCAGGTGCACATTCATGTCGGTCCGAACCAGCGCCGCGCACTGCTGCGGAAGGTCGCCTACCACCGTTCCCTGAACCCCGTTATGGTCCACGAGGCACGGGACTTTGACGCACGCGCCGTTGGTCAGATTGGTGATGTGATTGTTGTTGAGTATGTTGCCATACACCACGCACGCCGCGCCCGTCTCTATCGAGTGGATGATGCTGGAACCATACTCCAGGCTTCGCGTGATCTCACCGACGGGTTCGTCTCCGTCCAGAAACGCGCGCGCCATTTCGTCCCAGCTCTGGTTCTGGGCGATGCAGCGGCGTATATACTCGTCCAGCGGCACCTTGAAACGCTCTACCAGGTCCTCGCGTCCCCGAATGAAATAGGGAACGTATTCGGAGAGGTGCTCGCTTGACTCTCCGCCGTAGTAGCCGAACACCTTCATCATCTCAAAGCGAACAAGATCGTGATTGACAAAATCCGCGCCCTCCGCGACCATTTGTTTGAGCTTGGGATAAACATCCTCGCCTTTGTGCTCCAAGGTCACGAACCACGAGCAGTGGTTGGTCCCGCCTGCCTTGAATGTGAGCTCCTCGGGTGGGATTCCCAGGCAATGAGCGAGCCAGTGATGAGAGCCCTGAATGCCGTGGCAGAGGCCTACGGTTTTTACGTTGTCTGCTGCAGAACGGCGCCGGTGTTGATTGCCATCGGGTTCGTGTAGTTGAGAAGCCAGGCGTCGGGGCAGAGTTTCTCCATCTCCCGACAGAAGAGACCATTACGGGGATTGTCCTGAGCCCGCGCATTATCCCGCCGATGCCAAGCGTATCGGCTATGGTCTGCCTCAGTCCGTATTTCTTGGGAATTTCGAAGTCGATCGCGGTGGACGGCTCGTAGCCGCCAACCTGGATGGTATTGATCACGTAGTTCGCGCCGTCGATTGCTTTCTTGCGGTCGGTGTAAGCCCTGATCTCTGGCTTGACCTTGAGCGCGTCGGCAACCTTGTGAGCGAGGACCTCGGCAACCTTCAGCCGGCCCTCGTCGATGTCCATCAGTGCGATCTCGGACGATGCAAGCTCCGGAAACTGGAGAATGTCGCCGAGCAGGTTCTTTGTGAAAACGCAGCTTCCCGCGCCTATAAATGTGATCTTGGGCAAGTGAGCTTCCTCCTGCTGTAGTTGATTTCAGATAAGCTGTTCCTGACGCAATTGATTTGCTATTGTCTGGCTACACCGAAGTTGGCTCCTTTTCCTTGGCTCATTGCGATCTGAGCAAATAAAATGTTGAAAACTCAGGGCAAAGTGGTGGACACTCGCCCGGAGGCGTTGGTATAATCAACAGGACATTGGCGCATCTCGGATGCGCCGTTCACGACAGGCCTTGTGTAAAGCAATACGTAAACCAACCTGTCGTGTTGTTATGTACGTGCTCGGGGGCAAAGCCCACCGAGACTTTCAATCCTCGCCGGATTTCCGGCGGCAGTGCTTTTAGGAAAGGATAAACAGACTTGAGTTCCACTGATAAGGAGGCACGAAACCTGTAGAACTTCCGAGTCCGAGGACGCTGGGGTAGAAACGTCAGACAACCAATCCGCGCCCGGAGCGGCGCCGCTGGGTCTTACCTCTACATTAGAAAGACCAACCCACGAATCACAGGCAGACGGAGCATCAAGTATCGGAATGTTCTGGTACATGCCTAAACCGAGGCGGAGAACTCCGCCAGCGCTGTCGCAGCGCGGTGTTCGCCATCAACGGACTGAAAACGAGGGACTCCTGGGGTGGCGATTCGGAGATCCTCTCCCAGGAAATATTCCATTCTGGATGAATCGCGTGTGAACCCTATCGGATCTTCCTGCGGAGAGACGCTGTCGGGCTTTCGGAGTATCTGGCGATACGACTGTCGCCCCGAGGGATTTCACCGCAAGGGGATATGAAAATAGCCTTCGGCATTTTCAGAGGAATCTGCGATGACCTCTCAATTTCCTGCGGAAGAACGCTGTCGGGCTTTCGCAGTATCTGGCGATACTACTGTCGCCCCGAGGGGTTTCACCGCGAAGGGAAGAATGCCTTCGGCATTTTCGAAGGAATCGGGATAAGACTCTCGCATTCTTCCTCGGAAGAACGCTGTCAGGCTTTCGCAGTATCTGGCGATACTACTGTCGCCCCGAGGGGTTTCACCGCGAAGGCAAGACGCCTTCGGCATTTTCAGAGGAGGTGCTTCTATGACAAAAGTTCTGGTCAGCCCCGACATGGGGCGCACCAGCGATAGCTCAGAGCGGCTGGCGCCGCCTGAGGCCCGGATTGTGCGCAGCCGGTGGCTTGATGGGTCGTGACGTTCCTTATGGTCATGGTTGCTCATTGTAATGGTTGCGGATAACGACGCCGGAGCCGTTTCGACGTATACGGAAGCCGGCGCCCGCTACGGCACTCACCTGCTGTGGCTTCTTCTGCTGCTGCTGCCGTGCTGTTACTTTATCCAGGAGATGGTAGCGCGGCTGGGGATCGCGACGGGTCAGGGCCACGCAGCGATGATCTACAAGCGGTTCGGGAAGTGGTGGGGCCTGTTCTCACTCTTCGATCTGCTGCTGGTAAACTTTCTTACTCTGGTCACTGAGTTCGCGGCGATTGCTCTTGCGATGAACATGATGGGCATTTCGCCCTACATTGCCGTTCCCCTGGCGGCGAGGCCCATTGCACTGGTGGCCACGGCCAGCTTCCGCAGGTGGAGCGGATCACGCTTTTCCTGTGTATATTCGACATGTCCTCGGTTTATCCTGGGCTGGAAGTTCGCCCCGAGCGCGGGGGCCGTGCTGCACAACACGCTGGTACCCAGCGTCCCGGCCGGCGGAATAACATCCAACCTGATGTTCCTTGTCATTGCCATAGTCGGAACGACTATCGCCCCATGGCAGCTTTTCTTCCAGCAGAGCTGCGTGGCGGACAAGAAACTGCGGTTTTCCGACCTGAAGTGGGCGCGGCTCGATACGTTGATCGGAGCCGTTGTGGTCATAATAGTCGCCGGCAAGCATGATGCTGGCGGGCAGTTGGGCGACGGCGCACTATCCGGGGCTTCAGCCTATACGGACCCCGCGCAGTATGTTCGCTTGCGATGGGGGCGCCTGTATCGTGGTCCGTTTACCCGCAGCATTCTGCTTTTGCTGATGCGCAAAAAACGCGGCGATTCTCGGTGCAACGGCGATTTCTCTGTCGAGCTCCTGGGCCTATGGCGAAGTCAGAGGTTGGCCGAGCAGTTTGCAGATTGCGGTTAGACAGGCGCGGGGTTTTACGGCACTATGCTTGATATGCGTCGCCGCGGCCGCGGGTATAGTGCTTATCCCGCATGCGCCGCTGCAACTGATGATCCTGGGCGTGCAGGTGCTGGCGGGCGTAGTGCTGCCGTCGGCCATCATCTTCCTGCAGCTTTTATTGAACGATAAGGAGCTCCTCGGCGAGTACGCCAACAAGCCCTGGAATAACTGGGTGAACTGGACCATCATCGCGGTCCTGTTCATTCTGTCCCTGATCCTGGCGGCGCAGGTGACCGCGCCAATTATTCCCGA
>CAVZJH010000026.1:0-73117 GCA_963775535.1 uncultured bacterium
AACATTGACCCGAACAACGCGGGGGCAGTCATTAACCTGGGTAACCTGTATCTTAAGGACGGGGAGTATCAGAAGGCCGCCGATCAATACCAGAGTGCCATTAAATCCCGCGCACCTGATGCCTACTTCGGACTCGGCGCGGCGTATTCCAAGATGTCGAAGACAGATGAGGCAATCGGCGCCTATCGAAAGACTATCGCCGCTGCACCCCGTATGGCGGCCGCCTACAACAACCTGGGCGCCGAATTGGAAAAGAAAGGCCGAACTGAGGAAGCCAAAGACCAGTATCGCAAGGCTCTTCGCATAGACCCTAAGAATGCGGACGCCAGGCGCAATCTCGATCGATTCAGGAATGACTCAAAGCCGACCAAGACTCAGCCGCAGGTCACGTAATCGGAAGGCAGATACCTACAATGAAAATCGGTCTCGCGCCCAACCCACTCAAGACAGAAGCTGTTAGACTTGCCGTCGAAATAGCTGATTGGCTGCTTCAGCGTGACATCAGCGTGTTGATGATCGACGAAGTTGCAGCCACTGTAAGAAGGCAGGATCTTGGAGCGACCCAGGAACAGGTGATTTCCGCCGATCTGCTGGTTGTGCTGGGCGGTGACGGGACTATGCTCAGGTGGAGTCGACTTGCAGCGCCGCGGGGCACTCCCATGATGGGCGTTAACTTCGGCCAGTATGGGTTCATCACAGAGATTGGCCCCGAGTCTGCCGTTGCCGCTCTGGATAAGTACTTGAGCGGCGATTGCAGCATAAGCGACAGGGTGGTGTTGAAGGCTGCATTAACCAGAAACGGGGATAAGATCGGCACCTACTACGCCCTCAACGACGTAGTAGTCTCTAAGGGGCCGCTCGCCAGAATGCTGGGTTTGCACACTTATGTGAACGACAATTTCATAGTCACTCACGCTGCGGACGGCATTATAATGGCCACTCCCACCGGAAGCACTGCTTATTCATTGTCAGCGGGTGGACCCGTTGTTCATCCCAGCGTGCGTGTGATTATAGTCACTCCGATATGCTCGCACACCCTGAACGCTCGATCACTGGTAGTGCCTGATGGCGAGAGGATACAGGTGATTGGGGAATGCGGCAGCGATGGCGCAATGATGATGCTCACCATTGACGGCCAACTTGGGGAAGTAATGCACAGTTGCGACAAGGTGGAAGTCGGCAAGGCCGATTTCACCGCGAAGCTCGTGCAAATCGACCCGCAGAGTTTCTACGACAGACTTCGGCGACGGCTGCGGTGGGGAGAACGCCTCAGCGGCTGACAGAGCCCACTTATTGATATGCTACTTGAGCTCAATATACACAACTTTGCATTGGCAGAAAAGCTGCGTCTTGAGGTCGGAGCCGGGCTTTGTGTTCTCACGGGCGAGACCGGCGCAGGCAAATCGATTATCGTCGACGCCATGAGCGCAGCCCTCGGAGAACGCACCGGAACCGAGGTAGTTCGAACGGGAACGCAGCAGGCGCAGGTGGAAGCCGTGTTCGACATTTCCGGATGTGAACCGGCCATCTACGCGGCGAGCCAAGCAGGTTTCGAGCCCGAGGACGGGATACTTATTCTCAGCCGTGAGATTACGCGCGGCGGCAGGTCTCAGTGCCGGATCAATGGCAGGCCGGCAGCGACTTCCGTCGTTCGCGAGATAACAGGCAAGCTGATCGATATTCACGGCCAACACGAGCACCAGTCGCTACTGTCGGTCGCAACGCACATTGACATTCTGGATGCGTGGTGCGGCGATGAAGTGGCCGAGCTTACAGGCAAGTCTCGGGCTCTGTACGAACAATTTAGTGCACTTGAAAATGAGCGAACTCGCCTGCGGAGCGATGAGCGCGAGAGAGCACGACTGCTGGATCTATATAATTTCCAGTTAGAAGAATTGTCCGCCGCCAACCTGCGTCCCGGAGAAGATGAGGAACTGGCCCAGGAGAAGATCCTTTTGGCAAATGCCGAGAAACTGTACGGAGATGCTTCCGAGATATACAATGCTCTCGGGGCCGACGGTGCTGCTGTTGACGGCATGAGCGGGGCGTCGATAACCGCGGAGAGGATGGCGCGCCTCGATCCGTCCCTCGAGGGCGTCGTCGAGACTTTGAACGCCGCTCTGTACAATGCTCAGGAAGCGCTTTCCCTGATCAGGGACTACAGAGATGATATCGAGGCAAATCCGACGAGACTGGAGCAGATCGAGGAGCGGCTCGATCTTATTCGACTCCTCAAACGCAAATACGGGGATACGATAAGTGACGTTCACAACTATGCACAAGATTTGGCCTCAAAGTTAGACAGCCTTGCAAACTCCGAGGAGCGCTCCGCGGAATTGAACTCCCAGATCGACGACTTAAGAAGCCGGCTTGCTTCGGTCGCGGCGAAGATCACTGCCATAAGGTCTGGCGCGGCGCCCCGGTTTGCTAAAACCGTCGAAAATGAGCTGGCCGATCTTGCCATGGGCAAAACTGAAATTTGAAGTGAACATACAGGCGGTGACACCGGGTCCCAATGGGGCTGATGCTGTCGAGTTCCTGATTTCGCCGAACCCCGGCGAGCCGGTGAAACCACTGGCAAAGATCGCATCGGGTGGCGAAATGTCGAGGATTATGCTCGCCTTGAAAAGCACCACAACACGCGCGGAAGTGCCAACGCTGGTATTCGACGAAATCGACACCGGTATCGGAGGCCGCACCGCGCTTATACTCGGCGATAAACTGGCTTCGTTGTCCGCAAAGTGTCAGGTCATGTGCGTAACGCACCTGCCACAGATAGCGAGCAAGGCCACCCACCACATATCCGTGGACAAAGTTGTCGAAGGGGGCCGGAGTTTCATAAGGCTCAAGGAATTAGATGTGGAAGAGCGTGTAACGGAGCTGGCAAGAATGCTTGGCGCTTCAGAAGGTTCCAGTGTCGCAACGCAGCACGCCAGGGAGATGCTCGCACTTGCAAATCAGGGGAACGATTAAGCTCGACAAGAGAACAAAGAACCTCGCCAAGCGGCTCAAGCCTGGGGACATTGCCCTTGTCGATCACGAGGACATCGACTCCACCGCTGCGTGTATGCTGGTGGAGGCAGGGGTCCGGGCGGTCGTGAACGCGGCAAAGAGCTGCTCGGGGCGTTACCCGAATCTTGGCCCGCAGGTACTTTTGGAAGCGGGCATACCGATTCTGGACAATGCGGGCATCGACACTTTCAAGGGCCTTCGAGACGGAGATCAGGTCGAGATTGTAGACGGCGATATCCGCCGGAATGGCAGCATCATAGCACACGCTGAACCGCTGACTCTCAGTCGCGCCAATGAGCTTCTGGAGAAATCCAAGGCGAACCTGGATATGGAGCTGGAGCATTTCGTCGAGAACACGCTGACTTACGTTACCAAGGAGAAGTCTCTTCTGTTCGACCCTACGAACCTGCCGGATGTCGCAACGCTCATTAACGGCAGGCACGTTCTGGTGGTCGTGCGCGGCGAAAGCCACAAGGAAGACCTGGCCATCGTCAGGACTTATATTCGGGAAGATACATCCGGTACTGATCGGCGTCGATGGCGGCGCTGACGCGCTCCGGGAAATAGGTCTTAAGCCGGACATTATCATTGGCGACATGGACAGCGTCAGCGACGCAACGCTCAGATGCGGAGCGGAACTCATCGTCCACGCATATGTCGGCGGAAAAGCGCCGGGTTTGCCTAGAATTCAGGAACTCGGCCTGAACGCGAAAACCTGCGCCGTTCCGGGCACCAGCGAGGACTTAGCCCTGCTTTTGGCATTCGAAAAAGGCGCCGAGCTAATCGTGGCAGCGGGTACACACTCGCATCTGATAGATTTTCTCGACAAAGGACGCAAGGGAATGTCCAGCACTTTCCTCGTGCGGCTTAAAGTTGGGAACAAGCTCGTGGACGCTAAGGGAGTCAGCAAGCTGTACCGTATGCAGCCGAGTTCGCGTTATATCGCGCTTCTTGCGCTGGCGGCTTTCGTCGTTCTGTTTACGGTTATTGCGCTGTCGCCGGATGTGCAGGACCGGATGCAGTCCGTTGTCACCGACCTGCGCGCTCGTTTCTGGCAGATCTATACCCATGCGCCCATGGGAATGGAGAAGGTAAGAAAAGTTGATCGACATTCGATATCACATATATAGTCTCGCGGCGGTTTTCTTCGCTCTGGCGCTCGGCATCGCCATCGGAACGTCGTTCGCGAAAAACTCATCGGGAACCACCAAAGAACGCCGAATAATCCAGCGCTACGAGAACTCCATGTGGATTATGAAGAGGGAACTGGAAAAAGCCAGTTGTGACGTCGCTCAAAAGGAAGTCCTGGCGAAAAGCTCCGAGGACTTCTGCAGGGCGGTGCTCCCCGGTATTCTGACGGGCAAGCTTGCTGGACGCAATGTCGCGATTGTACAGACCGGGGACTATGATGATCTTTCCGGTTCGGTCAAGCATGCTCTTGAACTCGCGGGCGCCACGGTCACAACGATCACCGACATAAGCAGGACTTTCGACTTTGACGACAGCCACAAGGTAGCATGCGCGCTGGCTGCCTGCGGAATCACGCCTCCGGACGATTCCAAGCAAGCCAGGGATAAGCTTTGGTCGATCATCGCCGATACGGTATACGCCGCCAAGTACCATATCTGTCTTCGAAACTCAAGGCATCCGGAGTGGCAAGATTCACCGGGAGTTACGATTGGCTGAGCAAGAACCGGCTGATCGTAGTAGTTGGAGGCGCGGCATCCGACAAGACAAATACTGCGGAGGATGTCGATTTCCCGCTTCTGGCATGGCTGATTAAGCCGGATGCAACTGTCGTGGGCTGCGAAAGCACTCAAGCGGCGAGTTCCTACGTATCAGCATGGCACAAGACGGGCATCGCCACAGTTGACAACGCCGATTCCGCCATAGGCCAGGTCGATCTTATCTACGCGTTAAACGGTGAGAATGCGAGATTTGGAACTAAGGAAGGCGCTGAACGCCTGATACCACAGACGATGGAGAGCGAATAGTTGACCAGGGTAATGGCCTTGATACCTGCATTCAACGAGCAGGACACAATAGAGGAAACCGTCAAAGCAGCAATCGCCATGCCGGGAATCGATGAAGTGATAGTTATAGACGACGGATCCGAGGACGAGACGCCGTTTATCGCTCACGAGGCAGGAGCACGCGTAAAACAGCTCGATCGGAACTCAGGAAAAGGCGCCGCGCTTAATGCAGCCATTTCTGAATACCCCGCAGACATTTACCTCATGATCGATGCCGACCTTGGCGCAACAGCCGCCCATACACATCGACTGCTTGAGCCCGTGCTCGCCGGTCAAGCCGATATGTCGATTGCCGTCATGAGGGCCCCGTCAGGGCACAGGGGCGGCTTCGGATTTGTGCTGAAGTTTTCTCGGTGGGCGGTGCGAAAGTATGGCGGAATGGACGTGAGTGCCCCACTTTCGGGACAGCGCGCAATATGCCGGCAGCTGCTGGACGACATTGGTGGGTTCGAGTCCGGATTCGGTGTTGAAACCGCGCTCACAATAGATGCGCTGCGGAAGGGCTACAGGATCGTGGAAGTCCCCCTGCCCCTCACGCATCGGCTCACCGGAAGAAATTGGAAAGGCTTTATGCATCGAGGGCAGCAATTTCTGGATATACTGCGTGTTGTAAGGCGAAGAAGAAATACCGGAGACCGGAATGCAGAGCTCATTAAATAGAGACAATATTATACGCTGGATCTTTGCGGACAGAATTCCGCTTACCAAGCTCGTTATCGTGTCGAATGTCGTCACATTTATCGCGATTGCTCTGTTCAAACTCGACGTGATCGCCAACTACCTCGAGTTCAACCCAAGCACGCTGCTCTCCCAGCCGTGGACCATATTCACCTACCCGCTTTTCTGCGGAGGGCTGGGTATTATCTCGCTGCTTTTTGCAGGGGTACTGGCTCTGGGTGGCGGGAGGAAGCCTCAAGCGCTCGTGGGGCACACGCACTTACGCGATGTATTTCTTTGCCACCGCGGCGATTTCGGCGCTGGGGCTGCTCGTTGGTGGGATGATCGCCCACATAAACATACCCGCGGCGGGACTGTGGCTGCCCATAGCGGGCATTACCGTCGCGTTCGGTATGCTGAACCCTGAGCAACAGATACTGTTTTTCTTCATTATTCCGATGAAGCTGAAGTATCTGGCACTGCTCGACGCTGTGATCGGTCCTGTGCAGTTAGGCCAATACTCTCCGATTGTGGGCGTCTTTGCGCTTGCGGGATGCGCCTATTCTTACTGGTATATGCGTCCCGGTCGATACAGAATCCCGCAGCGGCGCGAGCAAGAACGGGTTGTGCATGTATTCCGAAGACGCGGCTTTCTGAGCAGGTTCAATCCTGCGCGCGGCATTCGGGAATATCGCGACCGGAAGCGCTTGAGAAAGCTTTTCGAACGGTCTGACTTTAGGGACAACGATATCAACGGCGGCTAAGCGAACGGCCGGATTGACATCAGGACACAGGTCTCTCACTCAAGGTGGATTATGAAATACGCCGCTTCAGCGGCTTTCGCCGTGGCTGCTGTCATCTGGCATATCGTGATTTTCCGCATTAGCCCGTCAATTGGTCTGGTCAATCTCAACTTCCGCAAAAAGCCGGTCATGTCGTCCTACGGTATTGTGTCTTTCGTCTATTTCACCGCTATCATTAGCATACTTGTGACTCTCGGATATGCCGACAGGGAGCAGGCGGAGCTTTTTGTAACCGTGATGGGGGCAATGTGGACGCTTGGCGTTATCGACGACATACTGGGAACGCGGGAAGTCGGCGGGTTCAAGGGCCACTTTAAGAAACTTCTCTACGAAAGAAAGCTCACCACCGGCGCGATTAAGGCAATCGGCGGGGGTATTGTGGGAGTTTTGGCGGGATGGCATATATCCGGCGGCGACGCGGCAAAGTGGATACCCGCAGCCCTGGTGATACCTCTGGCCGCGAACGTGCTGAACCTCGTTGACTTGCGCCCTGGCAGGGCCGTGGCTGTATTTTTTTTCGGATTAGGTGTAACATGTGTTGCAGAGTTCGGCGCTTTGAATGGTCAGTGGGTCATTGGCACTGCGGCGGCTGTCGCTCTTGCGTGGTGGGTCCCTGACTCTCGAGGCAGGGCCATGATGGGTGACTCCTGGGCCAATGCGCTCGGCGCGGCGCTTGGGTTGACCATTGTGCTAAACACAAACCCGGCGTTTCAGACAGCAGTAATTGCCGCGTTAATTGCAATCCACTGGTATTCGGAGAAGCGCTCGATATCCGCTCTCATTGAACGAAATGCAATACTACGTAGAATAGATACTCTATTGGGGGTTCGGTAAATTGGCGGAGATAAAGATTAACCGCGAAAAATGCAAGGGCTGCGAGCTGTGCGTCCATTTTTGCCCGAAGGGCTGCATTACAATGGAGGACAGTTACAATAGCAGAGGTTACCGTCCCTCTTGCTTTGCCAATAGGGATCAGTGTACCGGGTGCGCTTCCTGCGCTCGGATCTGTCCGGATGTGGCTATTGAGGTTTGGAGATAAAAATGCCTTCGACTAGGAAGTTGATCAAAGGTAACGTGGCCATCTGTTACGGAGCCGTCGCGGCACGTTGTGATGCGTTCTTCGGTTACCCAATTACCCCACAAAATGAAATTCCCGAGTATATGTCCGAACTGATGCCGGCAAATGGCGGCGTGTTCCTGCAGGCTGAGAGCGAGGTAGCGGCGATCAATATGGTCTATGGCGCCGCCAGTGCCGGAAAGCGGGCCATGACATCCTCGTCGAGCCCCGGCATCAGCCTTAAGCAGGAGGGAATCTCCTACATAGCCGCCAGCGAACTGCCGTGTGTAATAGTTAATGTCCAGCGCGGCGGGCCCGGCCTGGGCAATACGCTCACGGGCCAGGCAGACTACTTCCAGGCCGTAAAAGGCGGAGGCCACGGCGATTATAAGGTGCTGACGCTGGCGCCGTGGAGCGCACAGGAATGCTATGATTTTATGCCGCTCGCATTCGACCTTGCGGACAGATATCGAAATCCGGTAATGATCCTCATGGACCAATCATCGGCCAGATGCTGGAGCCGGCTGACCTGCACGGCAAGTTCGAGATCAAGGAATGGCCGAAACCGTGGGCAACAAACGGAGCCAGGGGCAGGTCCCATAACGTCGTGAACTCCCTCTGGATTGAGACAGATGTGTTGGAGGGGCTTAACGAGCGCATGGCGGCAAAGTACGCCGATGCTGAACATACCCAGATCCGGTGCCATGAATACAGGACCCATGATGCCGAACTCATATTAGTGGCTTATGGCAGCCCGGCCAGAATTTGCAAAACAGCGGTCGATATGGCTCGCGATGAGGGTCTACGAGTCGGTATGCTTAGACCAATTACGCTCCTGCCCTTCCCCAGCCCGCAAATCGCCGATCTCGCAAGGAATGGGAAGCGGTTCCTGACTGTCGAGCTCAGCCGCGGCCAGATGGTTGAGGACGTCAGGTTGGCGGTGAACGGTCTGGCGGAAGTCGCGTTTTACGGACGAACAGGCGGCGCGGTACCAACTCCATCAGAGATACTCGAGAATATCCGATTTGGCTTTGGCAAAGCGTCCATGGTTTTGGCATCGGGCAAGGAGGCACGGGAGTAATGCAGAAGGTGTTTGAACGGCCCAAGGGCCTCACGGAAGCCGAGTTTAGCTACTGCCCAGGCTGCCTCCACAGCGTAGTTCATCGTTTGATTGCTGAGGTTATGGACGAGCTGGATATTATTCATAACACCGTCGGCGTCTGCCCGGTAGGCTGCGCGGTGTTTATGTATGAGTGACATGTCGTGTGATATGATCGAGGCATCTCACGGGCGCGCGCCGGCGGTCGCAACCGGGGTCAAGCGCGTGCTGCCGGATCGCTTCGTGTGGGCGTATCAGGGCGACGGCGACCTGGCCTCGATTGGAACGGCCGAGATCATTCATGCGGCCGCCCGCGGCGAAAAGATATCGGTAGTGTTTATAAACAACACCACATACGGAATGACAGGCGGACAGATGGCCCCGACAACGCTTATCGGTCAGAAATCGACAACGTGCCCGGCAGGCAGGTCGGCGGAAGCCAATGGTTATCCCATTCGGGTATGCGAGATGCTTGCCACGCTTGACGGACCGTCATACATCGAGCGGGTCACCCCAACCTCTCCCGCGGGGCTGGCAAAAACAAAAAAAGCGATAAAGCACTCTTTCCAAAACCAGCTTGAGGGGAAGGGCTTCTCCCTGGTTGAAGTGCTCAGCAGTTGTCCTCAGCAGTGGAGAATGAAGCCAATAGACGCGCTGAAGTGGATCGATGAGAAAATGACCGAGGTTTTCCCTCTCGGCGTATTTGTGGACAGGTGACCGAGATGAATACAGGGCAGGAAATAAAGATGGCGGGTATGGGCGGTCAGGGAATAATGCTGATCGGCCAGTTACTTGCACAAGCCGCGGTCCTCGAGGACAAAAATGTGGTGTGGTTCCCAACCTATGGCCCGGAGACCAGGGGCGGAACAGCGGACTGTACCGTTATCGTATCCACCGACGAGATAGGGTCGCCTGTTTGTTCCTCTTATGATGTGCTTATCGCCTTGACGCAGCCCATGCTGGACAAGTTTGCCCCAACGGTTAAGCGAGAAGGGCTCATTCTCGTGAACTCGTCCCTGGCCCAGACGCCTCAGTACAGGCAAGACTGCAAAATTGTGGAAATCCCGGCTAATGATATCGCCTCTGAGCTCGGCAGCTCGCAGGTCGTGAATATGGTGATGCTCGGAGCTTATGTCCAACTCATGAATCCGGTCAGTCTTGAGTCGGTCAAGAACTCGATGAAAGAAATAATACCAAAGCGCAACCACGGTTTTATACCGCTGAACAGTGCGGCGCTGGACAAGGGTGCGGCACTCATAGCGTAAGTAAGAATAGCTCTACAAGTCCAATAACCGGGCGGAATAACCGAAAGCTCGTAACAGATTCCTGGTGGGAGGGAAGATTGTGATAGAAGGCGAAGGTTGTTCGGTTCTGGCGCAGGCCAGAGAAGCATTCAAGGAAAGACGCTACGAAGAGGCAATTAGACTTCTGACGGAGTTGCGAAGAGAATCCGAGCAAGACGATCCGGAAGTGCTCACGCTGCTGGGCGCCGCGCACGGCGAGAACAAGGATTATTATCAGGCGCTCGCATATTTCGAAAAAGCGGTCTCTCTGCAGCCCACCGCGAGAGGCTACTTCAACGTTGCAACTCTCTACCAACTGCAAAAAGACAACGACCCGGCAGTTCGCGCCCTCAAAAGCGCTCTGAAACTTGATCCGACGTACGAGCGCGCTTCGCGCTTGCTCGAGGAGATCGAGGGCCCGACAGAACCCATTGCGCAGCCACATCCAGCCAGAGTTCCGGCGGCCGCGTCTGCGCCCGCCCGTGCCCCCGTCCCTACTCCGGCAGCAGCTCCGCCTGCAGCAACTGCGCAAACCACCGTTGCCACGCAGCAGGCAGCACCGCAACCGCCGCCTGCTGCGTCTCCGAAACTCGTGGAAAACAGGAACTGGGGCAAAGTCATAGGAGGCGGTATCCTCGTGGGCTTACCGTTTCTTTTGATCTGGGGAGCGTGGACGTTCAGGCTGTCGCTCTTCGGCGCACCGGTAATAGTAAGCGCTGTGGTGTCACTTGCGTTGCTGGCACTCCTGACGAAGTGGCTGGCCGACAATGCAGGAGCATATGAGATACAACACTGGGTCGCAATGATAATCCTGACGGGCCTGATCCCGTCGCTAGTGATGATGAAGGGGTTCGATCTGCTGGCGCAGGGTTGGTACAATATGGAGCGGCGAGGGTGACAAACGCCCTCGCTTTGCTCATATCACGCTTTGAGAGCGGGCGCCGGCTTATTCGCTGATCGAGATTTGATGGCCGGACTTCTCTTCCTGCTTCGCTCTCTTGGCCGCTTTCTTGTCCTTGATACTCTTTTTCTGAGCCTTAGGCTCCTTCTTTATTGATCGCTCTTTCATCTGACTTCACCTGTAAGGTCTGCGAAATCACGCCTTGGTCTGGGTTTTCCTTACTAAACGGTCTTATGTTATCACTTTGGCGCTATTGCCGCAACTGCGCGGGAGTGTCCGCCAAGCGAATCCTCACGCTTACATTCTTCCCTTTTCGGGCAATGGTTAGTGGCAATTCATCACCGGCTCTTGCCTTGCGTAGCACGTTTTGAATATCAGACGCGCCAAAAATCTTGTCCTCGCCGGCCTTGAGGACGACGTCACCCGGCTTTATGCCCGATTCGTCTGCCGGGGAACCATTGTAGACTTCCGAGACCAGGGCGCCGTCCGTGCTGGACAATCCAAGGCGGTTCGCGAGCCTTTCCGACACGTCCCAAAACGTCATGCCGGTCCAAACCGTGCCTGACGCGGCCGTACTTGATTATCTCATCGATGACCGGCTTCGCGGTTAATGCGCCGATAGCAAACCCGAGGCCTTCGGCGCCGCGAATTATGGCTGTGTTGATTCCGATCACGTCGCCATCAATATTGCACAGCGGGCCACCGGAGTTGCCGGGGTTAATGGCGGCGTCCGTCTGAATCAAACCCTCGAGCCGGTTTCCGTTTTCAGAATCCAGCGTCCGGTCCAGCGCGCTCACTACTCCAAGCGTCACCGAGTTCCGGTACCCGAACGGATTGCCGATGGCTATGGCCCACTCGCCAATCACTAAGCTGTCTGATGATGCGAGATGAACGGACGGGAGGTCTTTTCCATCTATCTTCAGCACGGCTATATGGTCCTGAGGATCAGCCCCGACAACCTTGGCCTCGAACGTCTGCTTGTTCGGCAGGCTCACCTTTATCTGACCGTTGCGGGCCATTGCATCGTGGATCACGTGGTCGTTCGTCAGTACGTATCCTTTTTCGCCGTCGATGATTATCCCCGACCCCTGTCCCTGCGCCGGAACGAGCCTGGTGAACGGATCGCTGCCGAAGAGATCGCCGAAAGGATCACCGAACCCGAGTATCGACTGTCTCTGCATCACAACGGTATCTATATTCACGACAGCCGGGCCTACACGCTTAACCGCATCGATGACCGGGTTGCCGGCTTTGCCCGGGATCATTGACGCCGCAGGTGGACGCGTATTAGCGCCATTCGCTACAGAGATCGCTTGTGACTGGGCAGTACCGTACCGAACACGAATCTCTCGCCGTCAAGTCGCTTCCAATCATTGCGCCCATCACCGCAGCCATAAAACATAAAGCTACCAGGCCCGCTTGCCTCATCGAATAATCTCTGCCCCTACAACGGTTTTGTGTATTGTTCGATTCGCCGTAGTGTCGCGAGGGACATTCGCCTTCGCTCCAACGCCTGCTCAACCTTCAATGAAAGCAGCTCAAACACGTCGACCCCGGGGATGTTCTTTTCCACGTAGTCGAACGCCCCACGCTTCATGCACTCAACGGCATTACCGACATTACCGTATGCTGTAAGAACTATAACCTCGCTGAAAACATCCGTTCCCAGCGTGGTCTGCAGCATCTCAAGTCCGCTAGTCGGGGTTTCCATCGACATGTCGGTTATTACAACGTCGTATGGCGGACGATGCGTTTTGACCGCTTCAACACCGGCTGCCTGGCTGTCGCTCGTATCAACCTTACAGCCTTCCCGCTCCAGTCTGCGCTTGACTGCGCTGCGGACGGCTTCTTCATCATCAACTACAAGTATTCTGCACATAAGCTTTCTCCCCCGAAAATAGCGATTTTTGTCATTTTCGCCGCGTTGGCAACTCCGCCCTGGAGCATTCTTTCTCGTATGGAAGCAAAATTGTAAACTTGGCCCCTTTGCCCGGCCGGCCGCTTTCAAAGATGACGCCGTCGTGGGCATCCACTATGCCCTTCACGATCGACAGGCCTAACCCCATCCCTTTGGCTCTGGAAGTATAAAACGGGTTAAATATCTTCGGCTTGTTGGCAACCTCGATTCCCGGGCCTGTGTCCTCGAACCGGACCGCAACGTACGATCCTGCCTGCAGACTCGGCTTGAGCCACCTCTTGCTTCGCGCATCAGCCATCGAGGTTGTTATCTTTATCTCCCCGCCATCGGGCTGGAAGTTTACCGCGTTCTCCAGCAGCTCCGAGAAACACCGCTTCAGCTTCTTTGGATCAGCCTTGATCCCTGGCAAGTGCTGCGCGAGCTTCAAGGAAAGATCCGTGTTCGATCTCTTGGGGAAACCCTCCTCGATGGACTCACGCACCAGTTGGTTCAGATCCGTCTCTTCCACATCAAGCTGTGTCGCCTTGACGAACTCCCTGAACTCGTTCAGTATCTCCTCAAGCAAAAAAATGCCCTTTTTGATGCTCTCCGAGATATTCAGCGCTTCCGCAGTCTGGATGGTGCTCTGCCGAAGTTGATACTCCAGTTCGTTAACGTCGCCCTTTATGGCAAAAACCCGGTTGCCTATCATGTGGGCGGATCTCGCCGACATTTCGCCCCACGCGGCCATTCTCTCGGCTTTGACAACCTGATCGACCAGCCGCGCATTGTCCAGTGCAATGCCCAGTTGAGAAGCAATTGTCGCGAGAATACCCTCGTCGTCTTCCGTAAAGTCATTAGGAAGCCACTTGTACGGGCTCATTCTTCGCTGCACTCTGATCACGCCAACCACACCCCTGTGGCTGTGTATGGGTACGGCCATGTAGGCCCCGACTTCACTTGCCGGCAGCTCTTCAAACAATCCGCGCCATCTGGGGTCGGACCGAGGATCAACCACCCTGACCGGCGTCTGCTGCTGAACAGTCCAGCCCGTAAGACCCTCGCCGGGATCGTAAGATGCCAGGCCGATTTGTTTTGCGAGTGGACCCCTGGAAGCGCGCAAGACGAGTTTACCAGTGACCGGGTTAAGAAGGAACAGCGAGCAATCCTCGAACTTCAACGCTTCTGCCGCCAGGTCGATGACCTTCTGCAGAATAAAACCGGTGTCGGTGAGCTGGTTGAGTTCCTTTCCGATCTGCACCAGTGCGGCCTCCCTGGCTCTGTGATCGAAAATAGTCATCGCCATCGTAGCAAGATCCGCCAGACCGGCTACAACAGCTTCCTGCTCTTCAGTAAATGCGTTGAGCTCGACGCTCTCGATGTTTATGACGCCGCGAGTCCGGTTGACGCTGTCCACCAACGGCACCGCAACCTCGCTGCGAACGTCTTCGAACGACATTATATAGTATGGATCATCCAACACATCAGACGAACGGTACGGCTCTCCAGTGGCGGCAACATGACTCGTGATGCCTCTGCCGGTCTCTTCAGAGACCCTCAACCGATCGTGACGCTTTTCCTCGGTCCAACCCGGTCCGACTGTATAGCGAACATCCAGATCACCACGATCGTGATCGACAATGGCGAAGAAACCCCGAATAGCGCCGCAGACATGTACCGATTCCTCGAGGATAACCTGAAAGATCTCATCAATGGAGTGGTTGGACGCGACGAATCTGCTTACACGGGCAAAAAGTGTAGGATCGCAAGCTGTGCTGGACAATGGTTGCTCTGGACTCATCAAGGTCAAACTCTAGTCAATAACAATGATTTGAGCGGCTGCGCCACCCACCAGATTATACCAAAATGCTGCGTCCTCGACAATGCGCGCTTGCCTCTTCTTCAGGGCTTCCGCATTAAAATCCGGCAGCCAGTATAAGGCAGCAGCGCCGTCGAAGCACGCGGTCTGACATAGTCGCAGGCTTCGATAAAACCTGACCACACCCTTGGACGGGGCTACGTTATTTCGAGACACCCTTGTCCCTAAATCCTCGTGCACACGACGTCCCGATACAACCTGGCTTTCTCCTCCGGCCAAACCTAATGGCTGCTAGTTCTGCTTCTCTCCACCTTCGTAAAACACGCGCACGGCCTTGCCCTCCTGCCGGGGCAGCGTGCCGGGTCTATAAACGTCGCCCTTGGGAGAAAACCCGAGGACTTCCTTGAGCTTCTTCTCCACAACGAAGCCCGTGACGCCCTCTTCAGCTTCCACGTTGATCCTGACGTCTTTCACGCCGTCCACTTCCTCGATAATAATCTGGTAGTGGCTGCAGACGCCCGGGATTTCCATAAGAGCCTGCTCAACCTGCCGGGGGAAGAAGTTGACGCCCTTGACGATCAGCATGTCGTCGCGGCGGCCGGTTATCCGGTCCAGGCGCAGGCTTGTGCGGCCGCAGCCGCATTTCTGGCGGCTGAGTATGCGGGTTAAATCGCCTGTTTTGAAGCGGATCACGGGGATCGCCTGGCGGTTAAGCGACGTAAAGACCACCTCGCCGTGCTCGCCGTCCGGCACCGCCTTACCACTCACCGGATCGACGATCTCGCATATGTATTGGTCTTCCCAAACGTGGATGCCGCTGTGCGCCTGGCAGTCCATACCCGTGGTGCTGACGCCGCCGGTTTCTGTCATTCCATAAATATCGAACGCCTCGATCCCAAGGCCGTTCTCGATCTTCTCACGCATCTTGTCGCTGAATGTCTCAGCTCCGAAAATGCCCACTTTGAGCCCCGGCAGGTCGGACTTCTGATCCTCCAGAACCTCCATAATGCGAATGCCGTAGCTCACAACACCCATCAGACCCTTTACCTTGAAGTCTCGCATGAGCTTGATTTGCCTGGAAGTGTTCCCGGCGCCTGCGGGAATAACAAACATCCCGGAACTTCGCGCGCCGTGATAAAACCCAAAACCGCCGTTAAAAAGGCCGAATGAAGGAGTGATCTGGATGGTATCACCACTCACCAGCCCCGCCATGAAGTAACATCGGGCCATGCATTCGCCCCACTGGTCGAGTATCGTGCTGATTGTAGGCCATTACGACAGGCGTGCCGGTCGAGCCCGAACTCATGTGCATTTCGCGAAGTTCCGACTCATCGACACACAGCATACCAAGCGGATACTGAGAACGGAAATCTTCCTTGTCGACGAACGGCAACTGACGCAGATCCTCGAGCATCTCGACATCGTTGGGTTTGATGCCTGCCGCGTCCATTTTGGCCCGGTAGAAGCTGTTGCGTTCGTACGTCCGGCGCAATGTCTCCTTCAACTTAGATAACTGGTGCGCCGCGAGCTCGTCACGGGACATAGTTTCCGCTTTTTCGTTCCAATATCCAGCCATTGCATATACCTCGTAATGGGGGATGATCCCCCGCTCCAAGACCCGAGCGCAGCGAACCGACAACTGCCTGCACTCTGGTTAACCTTCACCGGGAATCGGCTCCAGCCCTTCTTGAGCAGGGGTGGCGATTCGGAAATCGCCACCCAGAAAATGAGATCATCACCTTGAGTGAATCTCTGCCGGAGAAAATCGGCCTCAAAGAACCAGCTTTCTCTACTTCAGCAGCACAAACTTGCCGTTCTTGACCTCGGTCATAACCAAAGAACTGCTGTCCAACCCGCAGTGATCCTTCGGGGACATGTTGTAAATGCCGCTGACGCCGACATAGTTTCTGGTGTTCTCTATCGCGGTGCGCAGTTTCTCGGGGGTTTGTACCGGCTTTGCGCATTGCGCTGGCTATGATCTGGATAGCATCCCAGGCATAACCCGAGTGTGTGCTGACCTCGCCGAAGCCTCTGCTCTTATATTCCGCGATGAACTTAATCTCCACTTTCTTCTGAGGGTCCGAGTTCGGAAGCTGCGCGGCTACCATCAGTTTGGTGGCGGGCATAATCGTGCCATTCGCCGCCGCTCCGGCGAGCTTCAGATATGTCGGGTCGGGCTGACCGTGGCACTGCACTATCGTGAACGGCACTTTGAGCTGTCGGGCATTCTTGGCAGCCACGGCGCCGCCGGGACCGATGGCCCAGACGATCATTGCCTGCGGCTTTGCGGCAGCTATCTTGCCGATCTGCACGGACATATCGGCGTCCTCAGGCCCAAACTGCTCCTGCGCGACAATCTTGATTCCTTCGTCCGGGGCAAGCTCTTTCAAAAGAGCCTCGCCTTCCTGTCCGAATTTATCGTTCGCGGAAAGGATGCCGACTTTCTTGACGCCTTTACTCTTCAAGTAAATATAAATTCGTGCAACCGCGGAACTGCTCTTCTGCGGCTCTTGAACACCCACGGGCGGACCGGGACAACCGGAGCCGCACCCCCGACGCACGCGACAACAGGTATCTTTGCTTCCTCGATAGTGGGAATGCAGGCCATTATCTCGCCCGTAGTGGTCGGACCACAGATTGCGGCGACCTTGTCCATGCTGATCAGCTTCTTCAATGCAATGACGGCCTGGCCCGGTTCCGACCGCGTATCCGCGACCACCAGCATAAGCTTAGAGCCGTTGATACCCCCGCTCCTGTTGATATCGTCAACAACCATCTGAGCCACATTTCTTGTGGGTATCCCGACCTGCGACGCCTTACCGGACATCGCAAACAAACCACCGATCTTGATCACGTTGGCTGCCGATACCATTGTTGCAGTCAACGTGACAAAAATCAACAACACGGCAACTCTAAAGAGATTCTTCATATCTTGTATTCTCACCCTTTCTTCCGACTACCGGGAGATCATGCAATAATGCGGCCAGATCCTAGACTCCCAGGTATGCCTTTTGAATGCGTTCTGAAGACTTAAGCGCTTCGCCGGTATCCTCCAGCACTATGCGGCCATTTTCGATGACATAACCTCGATCCGCTATATCGAGTGCTTTGTGGACGTTCTGCTCGGCGAGGAGTATGGTCATACCTCCTTTCTTCAACATCTCCACTTTCTCGAACAGTTCCGCTACTAACACAGGGGCCAGTCCTGTGGAAGGCTCATCGAGAAGGAGGATATCGGGATCGCTCATCATTGCCCGTCCGAGCGCCAGCATCTGCTGCTGACCCCCGCTCAGTTCACCGGCCAGGCTCCTGCTGCGATCCTTAAGGACCGGAAACAGTTCATATACCGCACTGAGCCGTGACGCCGAATCCAATCGTGACCCCCGATTGGCATTCGCGCCGACCTTCAAATTCTCGCAGACGGTCATCGACGCAAACAAAGCCCGTCCTTCCGGCACCAGCGCCAGGCCTCGCCTTGCAATTCTTTCCGCCGGTTCACCGAGGACATCCCTGCCTCCAAGGAATACTCGTCCACCCGACGCGCGCACCAGCCCCGCAATCGTCCTCAGGAGTGTGCTTTTCCCGGCCCCGTTGCCGCCCACAAGAGCGACGACCTCGTTGGCCTGGACGCTGAGCGAAACTGATTTGATGACGGTCAGCTTGCCGTATCCCGCAGTTAAGTTAACAGCCTTCAGCATTTTACTGTTTCCCAATCGATTCATGTGGGCAGCCCCCGCTGGGGCTCCCCAGGTAGGCTTCGATAACTCTGGGGTCTCGAGAGACCTCTTCCGGCTTTCCGTCGGCGATAAGCTTTCCACTTTCGAGCACAATCACCCGTTGCGCCAGGTTCATTACAAGCTGCATGTCGTGCTCCACAAGAATGACCGTTATCCCGCCGCTCACAATATGGCGTATCAGCCTGGCAAGCCCGGTGCTTTCCGTGCGGTTCAAGCCTGCTGCGGGCTCATCGAGGAGAAGCAGCTTCGGTGACAGCGCCAGGGCTGGCGCGATCTCCGCAAGTCTCTGCTGACCGAACGGTAGGTCCCCTGCCCTCGTGTCGCGATCACCATCCAGTCCCAGATCCTCGATAATATAACAGGCGCGCTTCATTCTCAGCCGCTCCTGCTCCCGATACCTCACGGGCCAGAACGAGTCCAGTAGAAAAGGGCTCGAGTTCCACGCGCACATCACGTTCTCCAGCAGCGTCATCTCGTGAAAAAGCCGGACGTTCTGGAAAGTGCGGGCAATACCCGTCTTAGCCACTCTGTGCGGGATGGGCGACAGCCTCTTGCCTGCAAAAGCGATCTTGCCGGAGCTGGGCTGCATCGCCCCGGAAATCAGATTGAAGAGCGTGGTCTTGCCTGCGCCGTTCGGGCCGATAATAGCCGTCAAGCCGCCCGCGTCAACCGAAAAGCTGACGCAATCCACGGCGCGCAGGCCGCCGAAATTCCTGGTTACTTCACTGAGTTCTAGCTGAGACATAAATCGTGCGTCTTTCGCCGCGCCGGTCAGCCGGCGTCGGCTATGGCTCTTCCTTCGGAACACCTGTCGCCGCGAGCAGGAAGCCGCCGAAGCAACAACAAGGGTTGGGTTTCATTCGCCGCCGCTGGTCGTTCGTTTGGCATTTGCCAGGCGGTTTCCGACACTTTTGAGGCCGGGGATCATACCCGACGGCGAGAGTATCAGGATTCCGGCGAGCATCAATCCAAAAACCAGATGCTCGACCCTCGACGTGTCCGCCAGGTGCGCGGCGCTTCCGATCAGGGAGATCATCTCGTGGAGCGCCGTTAAAATAACTCCGCCCGCCACGCTTCCCCAAACGCTGCCCATTCCACCAATGACGACCATCATAACGAGCTGCACGCTCAGCATGAGGCCAAACTCCTCCGGCAGAAGGTTGCCCTCCGAGTGAACGAACGCATATAGCGCCCCGGCAATCGCAGCAAGCACGCACGAGGCAACAAATACCTTCACCTTTATCGCGAAAGTGTTGATTCCCAGCGACTCCGCGGCTTCCTCATCACCCTCGATGGCGCGAAGCGACCTGCCTGCGGGCGACTCACAAAGCTGCACAGCCCAGACAATGCACGCGGCCACAACCACCCACACGAGGTAGAATCTCAAAACGCCCTGGTCGATTGTCAAGCCAAGAAGATGCACCGGGGGACGATTCAGCAGGCCGAACAACGTTATCTGCGGAAGCCCGAATATGCCTTCAGCAGCGCCCGTGATGTCGAACCTGGTAATCCCCTCGCCGATCATGATCCCGACACACAGCGTAGCTAACGCCAGGTGATTGCCTTTCAATCTGAGGATCGAGCCTCCGACAAGCAGGCCGATCACCCCTGTCCCAACTATCCCCGCGGCGATTGCGCCCGCAAGCGGCCACCTGAAAGAATTGATCAGAACCGCCGGAATGTACGCTCCAAGAGCGTAAAACCCCGCGTGCCCCAGCGAAACCTGGCCGGTATAACCCATCAGCAGCGTCATTCCGCAGACAATGATCACATATATCCCACAGAGCCGGGCAAGATCCAGGAGATAGGAGTAACTGCCTCGTGCGAGCAAAGGAAAGACAATCACAGCCGCGATCATAGCCAGCGGGCCGGTATAAAGCTTCCACAGAGGCTTTGGCCGGGGAAAACTACCTATCATCTCGATAGAATCCCCCTCGGCCTGAGCAGGAGCAGCACCACGACGACTCCCAGCGCGAGTATATCTTTGTATCCGGATGAAAAATAGCAGATGACCTGCTCGACCACTCCAATCAAAAGGCCGCCCACCACGCATCCGGCAGGGTTGCCGAGGCCGCCAAGGATCGCCGCGGAGAAGCCTTTGAGTCCGACGAGGGTGCCGCCGTCGAACTGCATGCTCAGCATCGGGGTGATCATCACCCCGCCCACACCGGCGAGCGCCGCGCTCAGGGTAAAGGACGCCGCAGCTGCTGTATCCACGCTGATGCCGCAGAGCCTGGCGCCTTCCTTGTTCTGGGCACAGGCCCTCATGTTCAGCCCAACGCGGGTGAACCTGAAGAAAAGAGTGAGCAGGATCATACATACGCCCGCTACCGGAATCACCAGCAGCGAGTGCTTATCCGCCTCTCCCGCGCCTATTCTCACTCCGCCCTCAAGCAGCCTGGGCAGAATGTATGGGTCAGTTCCCCAGATGAATGACGCGACGGATTTGATTACGATCGAGAGGGCGATGGTGATTATGATATAGGTAACAGGAGATGCCTTCTTAGCCGGGCGCAAGCCCAGCATATAGGTCAAGAATCCCGCCAGCGCAGCGGCAGCAATACCGGCGAGAATGGCGAGCGGCATAGTAAGCTTGAGAACCGAGTGCGACCAGGCCGCCATAATCCCGCCGACCATCACGAACTCACCCTGGGCGAAGTTTATAATACCGGTGGTGGAAAAGATGACGTTGAACCCGAGCGCAATCAGCGCATAGATGCTGCCGATCACCACCCCATTCGTGAAGAATAACCCCAGGTACTGTCCCATTAACGAACCGACCTTAAGACTTATGCACTCGTGCTGAAGGGCTCGGCATGATTACTTAAGCTGAGCCAGTTACAGATAGGATAACGTAAATGGCAGCATAGCGCAAGGCAAAGATAGGCTGCATCCCATATTCAAGGTAAAGCCGCAGCGTACGTGCAGCGCCTATAATCGGTACCTCCGCGTGGGTGGCAACCCCGTGCAATCGCACGTTGGCTGCGAAGCCGGGCCCGAAGGGCCCGAGACACTAACCTATCAACATACCACGGAGTGTTGGTTCAGAATTGAGACATATTTTCGCCGCCTGCGGCGGCAGCTTCGCAATCCGAAGCAACAAGCCTTCTCGCTAACTCTCGAACGTCCTTCCTGGGAAACCGAGTACCATCTCGGCAGGAAAACAAGAGCTAATGTGGTGTTCAGCAGCTACTATAACTGCTTCCACCTCTGATCTAATGCCGCATATCGCGCAACATCACTCGGAGTTCAGAAAAACTCCTCAAAAACCGGTTACGGCGGACTCAAACCGGCAACACTACTCAGGCAGGACATACGATAAGCGCTGATTAACCAGAGCGTGGCACAACCGATTCCGGAACTATCGAGGTGACTCGTTATGGCAGATAATATTTCAGGTAGAACCGCTCTCATTACAGGTGGTGCGAAAAGAGTAGGGCGCGCGGTTGCCTTCGCACTGGCAAAGGCGGGAGTGAACGTCGTCATTAGCTATCGCAGTTCATCCGCTGAAGCGGAAGAACTGGTCAAAGAAACCAAGAAGCTCGGCGTTAAAGCGTGGAGCATCAAAGCGGACCTGGGGATCACCGAAGAGCGAGAGGGCCTCATTGACCGCGTTTACGAAAAGACCGGGAAGCTCGACATACTTGTTAATAATGCTTCTGTGTTCCCCGGAAGCGAGTTTGCGACGCTCACGTTCGAGGAACTCCAGGAGAACATCAAGACCGACGCGTGGGCTCCGCTCGTGCTCGGAAGGCGCTTTGCGGCAAAGTGTGAAAAGGGGCACATAGTCAACATGCTCGATTCTCGCGTGGTGGGTTACGACTGGATGCATGTCGGCTACCACGCCGGCAAGTATCTGCTCGGTTTGTTCAGCCGCGAGATGGCGATTCAATTCGCGCCAAAGATCGCTGTAAATGCCGTTGCTCCGGGACTGATTCTCCCACCGGAAGGGAAGGATATGAGCTACCTCGAATCTCTTAAGGACAGGCTGCCGATGAAACGCGTCGGTGACCCGGGCTTTGTCGCGGATGCCGTGCTCTTTCTTGTGAGCAGCAACTTTATAACAGGCCAGGTCATTTTTGTGGACGGCGGCCGCCATTTGACAGAGGTAAGCATTGGATAAGATATATATCAGGGACATAGCGCTTCGCTGTATCGTCGGAGTTTACGAAGCGGAACGGCTGGAAAAGCAGGATGTTGTGGTCAATGTCACGCTTCACACCGACTTGTCCAAGGCCGGCGAGACAGACGATTTCGCGGACACCGTCGACTACAAGGCCGTAAAAAAAGCTATTGTGACCCTCGTGGAGAACTCAAATTACTTCCTTCTGGAGGCGCTTGCCTCGGCGATTGCCGGGACCTGCCTGCGGATCGACCCGCGGATCGAGCAAGTCGAAGTATTGGCCGAGAAACCGGGTGCGCTGAGGTTCGCGAGAACGGTTGGGGTAGAGATTTGCCGCAGCAGGTAGAAACGGCCGCCGCATTTATCGGAGTCGGCTCAAACATAGCCCCGGAAGCAAACATACCAGCCGCGCTTCGGCTGCTGTGTCAGAGCGTGCTGATAGACGACATTTCGACGTTCTACAAGACCGAACCCATCGGTTCCCCCGGATCTCCGCCTTTCTACAACGGTATCTTCAAAATCCGCGTCGACCGCGGGGGGCATCATCAGCTAAAAAACGTGCTGAGAACGGTTGAGGGACTGCTGGGCCGGGTGCGCGGTCCTGACAAAAATGCGCCGAGGCCCATCGATCTCGATCTTCTCATCTACGGGGACGCCGTGATTCACGAGCCTGACCTGGTGGCGCCGAGCCCCGATGTCCTCACAAGGGCGTTCGTGGCTGTGCCGCTGTTGGAACTCGCTCCTGATCTGGTAATACCGGGCGCCGGATCAAGACTGGCGGATGTGGTCGCAACGATGTCCAAGGCCGAAATGATCCCGCTTGTCGAGTTCACGAATATGCTAAAACGGAAGATAGAAGATGAACCACGAGAAAGTTGAACGATTGATCAGGGAACTGCTCATCGAGGTTGGAGAAGACCCCGACCGCGAAGGGCTGCGCGACACCCCGGCCCGCGTCGCAAACTCCTACGAATTTCTTCTCAGAGGCTACCACAGCAGCATAGAGGACACCGTCAAGGAAGCGATCTTCACCCAGGACATGAATAATATGATCGTGGTTCGGGACATCGAAGTTTACAGCCTGTGTGAGCACCACATGCTGCCTTTTTTTGGCAGGTGCCACATCGGCTACATATCCGATGGCAAAGTGCTCGGCGTCAGCAAACTGGCGAGGATAGTCGACTGTTTTGCCAGGCGGCTGCAGATTCAGGAAAGACTGACTCAGCAGATAGCCCGGTCACTGAACGATGTAATCGGCGCGGAAGGAGTGGGAGTCGTAATAGAAGCACAGCACTTGTGCATGATGATGCGGGGTGTTGAAAAACAGAACTCTCTGATGACCACTTCCTCAGTGCTCGGCAGCTTTCACGATTCGGTAGCCACGCGCAATGAATTTCTCACGCTCGTAAGCAAACCGCGCCCGGGCTATTAGCCAGCTGACATAATCTGGCAGTGAACCGGGCAAGCATAACCATCGGATGTTTCGGGTTCGAGAGACTCGGTTCAAATCGAGCTTTGTTTACGGGTCTATGACAATGGTTCCACGTGCTTAGCCTGCAAACCCTTGTCCGTCTCCGTAAGCTCAAATTCCACAGCCTGGCCTTCCGCCAGCGATCTGAAACCATCCCTGGTTATCTCGGTATAATGGACGAACACGTCTTTTCCGCCGTTCGTTTGATCATCGACCTCGATAAACCCATAACCCTTTGCATCGCTGAACCACTTCACTTTTCCTGTAGCCATACCTAGTACCTCCAACACAAAATGAAGCATGCAGCCTTGCCCTGCGCCCAGAATTGTACTACAAGCGGCCGGGCGTGTCAACTAATTAGGAATTAATTTGTATTACAGTGGGCGCGACAGGAACACGGTTAGCTCGCACGTCACTTTTACCGTGCAAGGTTGAATGCTGGACTGGAGCGCGAATGGGACAACAATCTCATCGGTTAAGAGTTTGAATGAGTTGTGCCGCTTCAAAGATATTGGGGTCCAAAAGAAGGGCCTTTCTCAGTTCAAGGCCGGCTTCGGCTTTCCGTTTGCATTTTGCATAGGCCGCGCCGAGGTGATAGCGCAGTTCGGCGGTATCGGGGGAAAGCTTTACAGCTTTTCTGAGGGTTACTATGGAAGCAGCATAATCGCCGGTCTTGGACCTGCGCCCAACCAAGACTGTCTACGACAAGGCCGTTGTTGGGAGCGAGCGCCGCGGCCCGTTTCGTGAGCTTCAGGGCTTCTTCGAGTTCGATGCCCTTGTCCGCATAAAACCAGCCGAGATCATTGAGCAACACTGGATTGTCCGGGAGAATCGCCAACGCATCCTTGTATGCCTGCTGGGTGCGAGGGAAATCCTGGAGGTCGTTATACAGGCCCGCCGTCTCGACATAAAGCCATGCAAGCTCTTCGTCCGAAAGCTTTGGGTTTAGCTTTGACGCCCTCGCGCGGCGGATCAACTGCTCCTCTAAGCGCACGGCATCCCGACACTTTGCACGGCTCGCGTACAAGCGAGCGGCCCGGCAGTAAGTCGCGGCGCGAGATGGATCAAACGCGATAGCGGCGTCGATCTCAGCTTTTGCCTGAGGCATCTTTCCGGCTCGAAGAAAGCCGGAAGCGCGCCGCATAGAAACGTCAACACGGGCGCCGGTGCCATCACAACCCAGAAGCGCCAGGCTGATCAGAGCCGCGCAAGCGAGCTTGAGAATGTTGCGCGCCGTTAACCCGACTACCACGGAAATGCGGGCGCGGGAGCGCCCGTTGCCCACGAAACAACAGTCCATGTGACCGCCATGAAGAACTCACCCAGGACCATACCCAGGAAAAACGGGCGCATTCTTACGTAGGCTCGCATCCCCCCATATCTCATGACAAGCGACTTCAGGACCCACGCCACCAGACACGGGAACCAGAAAACGATCATCGAGTAAGAGGCGCAGAGCACGTAACCGAGCGGATGAAGAGGCCACCAGAAAAAAGTGTAGCGCATATAGGCCAGGAACGCGCACACCAGCGCGCCTACGACGAAGAACGTCGGCTCCTGCCACGTATGTCCCGGCACAGGACCCGTCATGGCGGAAGTGTAGTCGCCGAAACCTAACTGGGGGATATCTTGATAAATGTAGTGATAGAGCGTATTCCCACCCTTTGCATACGGCAGCCAGATCTGGAATGCTCCTCCGACGAGCATTGCAACCAGTATCGACACGATAAAGACGGGCAGAAATGACCTTCGCTTGATCTTCACACCGTCGGCGATCCGCAGACCATCCAGGAACCCTGTCAGAGTGAGCCCTCGCAAGTCTCTGAAGAACCCCATATCTGCAAAAGCCAGCACGGTCATATTCCCGGCCCCAAGAGTATGGACCGGAGCAAGCATCTTATAGACCTCTGTCGGGCGGAAGGTGGTTTCGGTCATCAGCATGCCGGCTTCCGCCGTGCTGCGCGCCATGACCAGGGAGACGATGAACACGTATATGCCGATCGCAAATAGCGCCATCGCCGCCGACATTCCCGCCATCTTGAGCCACAGAGCGGAGCCCAACACACAAATGATCAGGCCAAAGAAAGCGGTTCTGTATGTCAGCAGTTCTTTCGACTCATCGACTTTTTCTATGTGGAACGCGCTCCTGACAACCATCTTCAAGTGCGGGAACCCGACGTAGAACAAGTATGCCGCGAGCACGAAATACGCCCCCATTGCCTGGTATCCGATGAATACTTTCGCGGGGAAAGTGCCCATCATCGGCGCGTCCATACCATACATAGCCGCCACGACATGCTGCACCCGGGTCATAAGAAAGAAGAACCACATCGAGAAGAGAATCTCGGCCGGCAGCAGGAAGAAAAAGCCGATGGAAGCAAAACTGATCTTCATCGGCGTATACCAGATCGCGTTGAGAGGAGGGTTAACCGCAAAAGTGCTCAGGTCGATGTCCAGAGTCAGGTACGGGATACTCGGATACAGCCCGTGCAGTCCATTGATCGTGAAGACCACCGCGGGCACCGCGAAACCGAACCATGTCAGCTTGTTGCGCAGAAGCCCCCCGTCTCGCTCGCTGCGCACAATATCCAGCGGCAGTTGGGCGAGCGGAAAAGTGAGTTTTTCATTGTCCTCCCACTGCTTTCTGATAATGGACGCCAGGCACATAAACGATCCGAAAACGAGCAGAGCCAGCAGGCCCCACATCGCGAGCGGCCCGAGCCACTGGTGCCAGGGTATCGTTTCACCGCCCCGCAGTCCCTCAAAGAACCTCTTGGCGACCAATTGGGGGTTATTAGGGTCCGCGTTGGTTGGATCGAACGGCACCATCCACTTCTTTATATGCGGAAAGTATAGCTCCGTCCACTTGTTGCCGGGGTTCGCGAAATATGCGGGGCCAACAAGGAGCGGGATGAGTCTCTCGAGCAGTCCACGAGAAGAGATCATCGCTGAAAACAGCATCATGCAATAGACCGTCATCAACTCCTGCGGCGTCAGTCCGAGCGATTTTCGTATTCTCGCCCCACATGCCGAAGCCAGCAGTACAAACACAAAGAGCCCGACTACTACAGGCGGAAGTTGAAGCAGGCCTATCTGTATATATGTGATTGAAAGCTCCGCATACGAAACTATCAGACAGGCGGCAACGGCAGCCAGCAATCCTATGAAGAAGGCCCTGAAGGATATTCCCATTTCTCACACACGCGCTCTTTGAGTGCGTTCCTTTGTTCTTGTCTATCATCCGAGGTGTGTTGCCGTCGGTGGAAAAGGTGCAGGACTACTGGGCCTGCTGTTTCCAAAGCACGCCCAAAAGGACGCCGATCTCCTCGACCGACGTTGTTGCAACGCCGACCTTTCGCACCACAGCCCCACCGGAACAATTGGCTATCGCAGCCGCATCCGCCAGGTCCAGTCCACACGCCAGGGCAAGTGTCAAGGCACTGACGAAGGAATCCCCGGCCCCCGCTGCATCGTAGACCTCGCTCTCAACTGCGGGAATGTGGCGCACGCCGCCGTCCGCAGTAAAAACAGAAGGACCGTGACCACCGCGGGTAATCACAACGCCGCGACAACGCGTGGCCGCGACAAGTTTCCTGCCCGCCTTCTCCACGTCCGATATATCAGCGATCTCTATGCCGGATGCCGCACTCGCTTCGGAGAGGTTGAGCGTCAGTACCGAGCTTCCGGTGAAGTTGCCCAGGCTCCTGGGTTTCGCATTGGAAACCGATACTTTGTCTTGCTCCGCTGCTGTGCGAATCGCCGCCCCCGCGGTCTCTTTCGTCAGGACACCCTTGTCGTAGTCGGAAAGAAGTACGGCATCGGCGCCACTCGACGCCTCACGAATGCAATCGACAACACGCTTCGCGGTAGTGGGCGAAATCCTGCGTTTGCTCTCCCGGTCTATACGAACCAGTTGCTGCCGATGCGACGCCCAAATACGGGTCTTACGGGTCGTAGGGCGATCTTTGTCCTTGAACACACCGCTGACATCCACGCCCGCGCCAGTCAGGCGGTGAGAAGTATCTCACCGCCTTCATCATCGCCGATTACGCCAATAATGCTCACATGAGCGCCGAGCGCGCGGAGATTGTTAGCCACATTGGCCGCGCCTCCCGGCAGGCAATCCGACTGTGGAGAGTCCACATCGACCACCATCACCGGCGCTTCAGGCGATATTCTGCGAACCGTGCCCCATATATGCTCGTCAAGCATGAGATCGCCAACGACCATTACTCGCTTTCCGGCAAATTCATTCAGAGCAGTGCGACAAAGACCTAGATTCATGACTGCCTTTCTCTCCTCGATGTTTCAACGCCAAGCGCTCAATAACACCCGCTGCAATAAGCGGTATCATAACCTCGTGGTGCCCCGTCAGCGATATCCCTTCGCCCCCGATCTCCCGGACTCGCGCAACTATCTGCTGATTCGACCTGTAATGCTGCACGAAGTCAAGGTTCACCCCCAGCATTCCCTTCATGCTGTCTCCGAGGTTAATCAGGCTGGTGATGGCTTTCAGGACGACCTCGGGCAGAACAACCGCCGAGCCGAGGTTAATGAGCACTCCGCCGTTGCCGAGGTCCCTCATCGCTTGCGTGAGAATTCTAAAATCCCGCATGGAAGCTTCGCCTATTGCGGCTCCGTCGGCGCCCGGATGCATGTGGACGATATCGCAGCCGATGCATGCGTGAATGGTCACGGGAACATCGCACTCATAAGCCGCGGCCAACAGGCTGATGCTGCGATTGGGCGCATCAGTTTCCACGAGCGCTAGGCCCAATGACTCTCCAAAACCCATGCTTCCTTTGCAGGCAGCGATAGCGGCCCCGTTCAGAAAATCAGCGGTCTCCCTGGCCATGCCGAACGTTCCCGTACGCATGCCGTCCACCACGTCCTCTGACGTCTGACCGAAGCGAGCCATCTCCGAGTCGTGAATCGCGCCGGCGCCGTTCATCGCGAGCGCGGTGATGATCCCGCGCCTCATCAAATCAGCGATGATGGGGCTCAAACCACACTTAATCACGTGCGCACCCATCGTCACTACCACGGGCTTGCCATTTTCTCTGGCTCTCGCGACCTTGTCGATAACAGTCCTGATCCACTCACCGGCCAGTATGTTGGGCAAAGACTCTATAAAATCCCCAACGCCCGCCCCCGCCTGGTGAGGCGCCGCAAAGTCCCGAACGTTTACCTTGCTTTTTCGATCTCGAATAGATGTAGTGCTCAGAGCGCTCAGATCAATCTGAGGATACTTGGAAGCCATTCTTAACTCCATAAACTGTCATTACGTCGTTTAGTTGAACCAGCCGGGACAACCCGGCCTTTATAGCTGCACCGACGCTGCCGGGAAACGCCCTGCCCCCGAACACCGGTGGATAAACCATATCGAAACCGGTCTTGTGCAGAATACGCTCGATGCTGGACTTCTGAAAATAAAACAGATGCTCGGACGGCTTCAAGTGCCGCCAGTTCTCCCGCTTGGTCCTGAACTGCATGTCGAGCCAGATTGGGAGTGCCGATTACAACTACACCGTCATCGGCCAGTATCCGCCTTACTCCCAGCATATGAGCAGTAGGGTCCGGCACGTGCTCGAGAACGTCCCACATAGTGATGCAATCGAAGCTCGAGTCCTCGTAGCCGGCATCCTCGATCACCCCGGTCACCACGTCGAGGCCCAATTCCCTGGCTTCCCCGGAGGCGTAAGGCGATATCTCGATTCCTGATGCGGCCCACCCCCTGGCGTTGGCTGCCTCAACGAAATATCCCAGAGAACAGCCGATGTCGAGCAGTTTTCCCGGCGGCCTCATAAGTTCGATTCGTTTCAACCTCGAATCGCCGCGTTTCAGCCTGAACTCACGCCTTCGTCTATATAGGTCGAAGTAATCAAAGTCGTACTGCTGGGCGATGGACTCAGGCTGAGGATAAGTAAACGCAAGACCACATTCAGCACACTGGTAGACTTCGAACTCTCCCTTGCGGACCAACACCGCCGACACGCCGCATCCGCACACATTACAATTTATCATGTATCAGGGACTCACTTTGTAGGTTTCCCGAGATCAGCCGCGCCCTCAGCCGGCATCTTTCATGACAAGCGGTCGAGATCGCTCACTGAAACAGGGAATCCGCAAGGTCGGTGTTCACTTTGATATCGGTAAGCTCAGATGCGCCGGCCTTTCCCCCGTCCGGCGTATACATCTCTACCTTTGTGGGCACCCAAATCACCCCGCCAAGGTTCTTAGGTTCCGAATACTCAACCCTGGCCAGAAGTTTGTTCTGAGCATCGCGCTTCTCAAATCTCTTCAACCAGAGGTTCTGAGCGTCGATCCAGGCAAGATAGATCATATCGCCCTTCGGCCAGCGCAGTCTCACATTGACCTCGCCGTTGGATTCCGCCTCGGGGTTGTCGAGCACTTCCACGCTGCGATTCTCCCAAATACTGGGTGTCACTATTCCGAGGTCCAGAGCATTCTGCACTTTTGCCGGGTCGTCTTTGTAGTCTTCTCGCTGAGAAAACCGGATGCTCGGCGCATGGACGATCTTTGTGCAGCCGCTGATTATGTACTCGAACTTCACCATTCCAAGCTTGCCGTCCACCCTGATCTTGTTTGGAGATTTGAACGAAAGATTGGCTGACCTAAACTCATACAGTCGCGAATAGGCCGGATCTACCTGGGTCATCAACTGCTTGTTCTTGTAGACAGCCGTCAAAACCGCAGTCATATCCCTGAAATCTTTTGTCGCCGCTTCGATCCTAGCCTTGAGGTCTTGCTCGGACAGCTTGGCCGCGCGAGCGGCCGGAGTGCCGACCAGAACCATTACACATAGCGCCGCGAAGGTCACGGACCACAGTCCAACACTTCGTTCGCGCCACACAGACCCGGGAAATCGTAAAATCGACGAACGGACTGATTGCCAACCACTCATTTCTGTATATCCTCTTGTACTCACCTAATACTAATGCACCCAAACCGTCTCTACCAGCTTACCCAATTCGCCGGAACCGACTTCCCTCCATAGCTTCTAGAATGGCTGCGCCAAAACCTTCTGCTTTAAGGGCATGCAGGCGTCTTACAATACTTGTTTCTCCGGGGCTAAAACGCTCTGTGCAGCGGCAATCACGTGCTCGGGCTTTAACTCGACCATGCATTTTCGTGCCCGGTCGCATTCTGTCTGAAAGCATGGGCTGCAATCCGCGCGGCTGGTCAACACAATGTGCCCGCTTCCCTGAGGACCGGTCGTCAGCGGATCGGAGGGCCCATATAAGCCGATGACCGGCGTGCCTGCAGCCGCGCATAAATGGAGAATCCCGGAATCCACGGCAACGAGCAGCTTACACCTGTCGAGAATGGCAATGGCTTGGCCGAGATCCGTTCGACCGCTCAGGTCAATAATATCCTTGCAGCGTTCTACAATATCAGGCACCGGCTCGGTTCCAAGGATAACCACCCTGAACCCACTGCCAATCAAGTGATCCCCTACTGCGGCAAAGCCCTCGTCGGTCCACTCCTTAACGCTTCGGCGCCCGGAAGTGCCCGGGGCAAGGGCAACCACAGGATCGTTCGACTCCACACCGCAGCTCGCGAGCAATCTACCGGCGCGCTCCATCTGCGCAGCGGAAGGTCGAAGTAGACCAACGTAATCTCGCTTCGATATCTCACAACCCGCGGCCTTCACCAGGCGTAGATTGTTTTGGGTTGACGGCGGGTGTTGAAAATCCACACGCTGTGTGAGCAGAACTCCCGCGGAGGTATTGATGAAGCCGATACGGGTAGGAGCCTTGCTCAAATAGGCGAGCGCGGCGCATTCGGCGCTCTGAGAAAACACTATTGCCAAATCAGGTCTTAACGATGCCAGACGGCGCGCCAGTGTGTATTTGCTCAAACTGACGCCACCGCGCCTGGATAAAACTTCGTCTACGATACCCGTCGTCTCCAAAACTTCTTTAGCAGACGGACGCGCCACACAGGTAATGCGCGCGTCGGGAAAACTATCGCGCAAGCACTGCAGGGCCGGCAGCGAGAAAATCAAATCCCCTACCTGATTCAAGTGGAAGCAAACTATCTTCATATTTGCTCCTTACTCCAGGAACCGCTTTACAGCGTTCCCAACGTCGTCAGGTGTTATCGCTTTCATACAGGCGACATCGTTGCACGTGGGATGGCGCAGGCATGGGCTGCACGGAAACTCCTTCGCCACCCAAATAAAATTGTCTTTCCTGAGGAAGCAGCGCCACGCGCTCGCTCCGAAAAGCCCCACCGCGGGTCTGTCCAGCGCGACTGCCATGTGAAGCAGGCCCGTGTCCACCCCTATCACAGCCTCGCTCTTTAACATCACGGCGCCGGCCTGCTTGAGCGTCGTCTGTCCGGCAGCGATCACCGGCTTGCTGCGTGAACCGTCGACGATTGTTGTAGCAAGCGCTATATCCGCCTTGGACCCCAGAATCACACAGCGGGCATTGTATTTTTCACTGAGCAAATCGGCAACCTTGGACCACCGCTGGGCAACCCAGTGCTTGTTCGCCCAGGTTGTGGCTGGGCAAAATGCGACCACATTGCCCTTATTTAACCCGAAGTCATTGAAGAACGTATCGGCAAACGCTTTGTCTTCCTCCGGGACAGGCATATACATCGCGGTGTCGGTAGACTCGACTCCCAGCACTTTCAAAAGATCAAGGTTTCGCTGCTCGGCGTTCAGTTCGCCTTTTCCCGGATCATAAGTCTCGTGATAGAAACGCGTGCTGAACTCCTCTCCGTCCGAAAACCCTACGCGGCGTTTCGAACCCGAGGCAACACACACGCCCGCGCTTCTTATCAGACCCTGAAGGTCCACGCACACATCAAACTGGCGGGCACGAAGTTCACGGCGCAGTTGCCCGAAGCTCTTTACAAAGTGCACGGCGTTGCTCATCATGCCAACGCGTTTTGTCCTTTCCCAGACTATCACTTCGTCCAGGTAGGGATTGCCGATAACTATATCGGCGGATTTCCTCTCGACAGCCCATGCGATGTAACTGTCCGGGAAAGCCGCACGCAGCGCCCTGGAGACCGGGGTCGCCATCAGCACGTCCCCTATTGCGCTCAATTTCACTATGAGTATTCGCTTAGGCGCATCAACTGCCACTTTGAGCAACCTCCGGCGATCTTTTCCAGCGGTCGTGAAGCCACAACCATTGCGATGGGTTTTCCCTGATCGCTTTTTCGAGGGCCAGGTTCACTAAGGCGGTCAGATCGTGAACATCTTTGTCCCGATCGCCGGTCGCAGTGAAATCTATGCGCGGTTAAGCGGTAGCTTTGTACCGGCCATCCGGCATTCTCAACGCAAAAACCGGCACAATTGGCGCGCCGGACCTCAACGACAACACAGCCGGACCGACCGCCGTTTTGACCGGCCGAGAGAAGAAGTCGACGAATATGCCGTCGTTGTCGTTCTGATCCGGGAGTATTCCCAAAGTTTCGTTGTTCTTCAAGGCCCGAAATGCGCCGATGATCGGCTGGTCCTTGTCGAAGACCCTGTAACCGCCGCTCTCCCGTATGCGCGTGGTAATCCCGGTTATGCCGGGATCGTCGCTGTCGCGAGCGATCACGTTGAGTGTGTACCCGCAGATGACCATCTTCCTGGCAAGAACCTCCCAATTGCCATAGTGGCCCGTGAGGAGTATGCAGCCCTTACCCTCTTTCAGCGCTTCGTCGATGTGCTGAGTGCCCTCGATGTCGATCAGCGCATCCACCTGCTCACGGCTGAGCGACAGGAGATAGAAAAACTGAAACGCTTCGCGGGTGAAGTGCCGGAAAAGCTCCCTGGCGATGGCCTCGATCTCAGCCTCACTCTTCTCGTTGCTGAAGGCGGCTCTGAGATTCTTAAGCGCAATATTGCGGTGGCGCGCGGAAACCGCATAGAACGCCGAACCGATCGCGTTGCCCAAAAGTCTCACAGACCACGGCCTCAAGAGACCTGACGCCCGTGACATTCCCCAGAATGTCGCTCGGCCGATGAACTTAATCAGCCGTTTCCTGGAAAGGAAGCCGCTTAATTCGATATGTTGATCCTGTCGGAGACGTCCTTTGCAAATTGTTCATATTTCTCGATTTCAAGTCTAATGCCGAGCACATAAAGTTTGCTCACACGCGCGCCATCAGCCAGACGGACCAGGTCTTTCTCAGTTGTTACTACCGCGTCGACCCCACGCGAGGCGCGTTCGTTGTCTATCCGTTCAATGTCATCGTCCGAATACTTGTAATGGTCAGGAAACACCATGCGCTCGTCCAGCACAGCGCCCATCCCCTCTAGCATACCAAAAAACGACCCCGGGCGGCCAATTCCACAAAAGGCAAGCACCCGGCGCTTTCCGATCCATTCCAGCGGCTGTTCCCGGTTGCCGTCCACGCACCTCAGAGATGCGGCTCGTGCGCGCAGCGAAGGACCATCGCACCCGGCGCAAGCCTCGACACGCGCTCGCACAGCGTTGCATATTCCGGCGCGCTCAACGCCGATGAATTGCTCAGCAGCACCACACCGGCACGGCGCAGCCCGCCCACCGGTTCGCGAAGGTCACCCATCGGCATCACGAACCCACTTCCAAAAGGCCGCATCGCGTCGAGCACGACAATATCCAGGTTTCGGTAAAGCTGCCAATACTGCAGGCCATCATCAAGCACGATCACATCGGGATTAAACTTCTCACACGCCAGTTTTCCGCTCTCGCGCCTGTCGCGGCCGATCACAACCGGCACTCCCGGAAGTGATTTTGCCAAAAGCATCGGTTCATCGCCCGAGAGAGCGCTGTCACACAGTATAGCACTCCCGTCGGAGACAATCACGCTGCCGCGAGCCGTTCCACCGTGCCCGCGTGAAAGCACGACAACTCTTTTTTCCTGATCCACCAGCATACGGCAAATCGTCTGCGCGGCAGGCGTCTTGCCCGTGCCTCCGAACGTCAGGTTGCCGATGCTGATCACCGGGACCTTCAGCCTATGCCTCTTGCGAATTCCAAGTGCATACGCTCCGAGAAAAGCAGCAAGTCCGGCTCTATATAACAATGAGAAGGGCCACAGCAGCGCGCGAATTACCCACGACGCTGCGCGCTTGTTATCGCCTCGAACAACCTGCTCAAGATACGATGGTGCGCTCACTCCGGCCTCCCCGCACTGCCCTTGCTTCCCTGTAAAGCTCGACCAACTCCTGAGCGGTCCGCTTCGAGGCCCCTCGGTTAGCCCGCATCATCTTCCCGCACCGCCCCTTGATCTCTCGAAGCATATTCCGGTCGCCAAGCATTTTGCTTATCTCATCGCCCAGTTGGGCTCCATCTTTGACCTCGAAACCGACGCCAGCGGCCTTCGCCTGCGCGACCAGATCCTTTGCCTTGAACGTGTAGGGGCCGAAAAACACGGGCTTGCCCTGCGAGATCGGCTGCAGGATGCTGTGACACCCCCGCGGAATCAGGCTGCCGCCGACAAACGATACGCTCGCAATGGCGTAGACCACCCCAAGTTCCCCGAAAGTGTCCAGGACAACCACATCCTCGCCGCCTGTTATGCTCGCGGGTTCGCTCCTGAATCCGCAGCTCAGACCCATGCCCTCGGCGAGCTCGCAAATCTCGTCTTTGCGCTCGATCTGCCTCGGAGCTACTATCAGCCGCAGAGCACGATGCTCTTCGCGCGCCCGCACAAACGCCTCCAGCACAGGAGAATCTTCACCCGGATTTGTGCTTCCTGCGACGAACACACGCGCTTCGGAAGGAAACTTGAACCTCAGGCGGATCTCGTCCTTTTGGGCGTCCGTGAGAGGCGCCGCCGCTTGATCGGCCTTGCAGTTTCCGGTGACGACCACCCGCGAGGGCTCCGCGCCCAGGGCTATGATCCGATCGGCATCCGCCTGAGACTGCATGCAAAACCTGTCGATGTTAGACAAGGTCCACCGGTAAACCCAGGGCACCTTTCTGGCGCCGGCAAGGGTTCTGTCGGAAACTGTGCCGTTGATCATTGCCGTCTTAACACCGCGCCTGCGCGCAATATGCCTGAAATTGGGCCATATCTCAGTGTCGGTGCCGGCAAACACTAACGGCTTCACGCGGGCCAGGGAGCGCGAAACGAACGGCGCAAGGTCGAACGGATAGTATAGGAATCCGTCTGCATCCTTAACAGACTTGCGCGCCATCTCCTGACCGGTCTGGGTGGTCGTCGAAACAACTACTCCCACATCCGGAAGCGAGCTCTTCAGTTCTGTCACAACCGCGGCGCTGGCGACGGACTCACCGACCGAAACAGCGTGAATCCATATCCGGTCTTTGTTCCGAATCTCGGACGGAAGCGTTACCCAACCCAACTGCTGCCGCCAGGAATTGCGTGATTTCCCTGAGATCAACACCCTGTACAGAACAAAAACCGCTATCACGGGTGACAACAGCAGCAAGATCAGGTTGTATAAGACAAACGCCATCAGAGCGCCTCTTTCGGAACGACGCCCAGTATCTCATGGGCGCGCCGCTCCGCCGAGTTGATCGCTTCTTCTATGCGCGCGGCGGCCTGCTGCTCGTCCTCATCCTCGTTTACATAAAGCGGCTCACCGAAAACCATCACCGCACGAGCAAAAGGCGCAGGGACCATATGCCGGTCCCACGATGACAGCCTCTTGCACGGGTTGCACGCAACGCCGACCGGTATCACGGGACAACCGGACCTCTGCGCAAGGTGAACCGTCCCGGGCTGAACTCTCTTGGGCGGTCCTTTGGGTCCGTCCGGGGTTATCGCCATTACGTGGCCCTCTTTGAGGCATCTTACCGACTCCAGAAGCGCCCTGATCCCCCGGCGCGCGCTGGAACCACGTATAGTGATAAACCCGCGGCTCCTAAGGAGCCTGTTCTGCAATTCACCATCTTTAGACAGCGAGACTATCGAGTAGAAACCCATGTGGCGGCAGTAGTAGATCGGCAGCATGGTCACGCCATGCCAGGGCAGGAATAAACCACCTTTGCTTCCTGCGGCAACGCTCTCCAAATGCTCACGGCCAACGACCTTGAACCGAACGGTTGCGGCAATTGCAGTGGATATCAACCACAAGGGCCAAAACACAAGGCCGCGCTTCACTCGGCTGGGCAAATCCTCGCGTTCTTTGTCCATTTCCAACTACACAGCCTCCTCGGACCGGAATTGCGTCCGGTATAGCTGGGCAAACAACCCACCGCGCGTCACCAATTGATCGAAGCTGCCCGACTCGACAACGCCGCCTCTGTCCAGCACGAGTATCCTGTGAGCCGAGGTAACGGTGGATAGCCGATGCGCTATTACAAGCGTGGAACGGCCCTTCATCAGCCTGTCCAGGGCTTCCTGGACAACGCCTTCCGAAGCGGCATCCAGCGATGATGTGGCCTCGTCCAGTATCAGGATTTTGGGATTCTTGAGCAGAGCGCGGGCTATCGAGATGCGCTGGCGCTGGCCGCCGGAAAGCCCGACCCCACCCTCTCCGAGCTCGGTGTCGTATCCCTTGGGCAAACTCTGGATAAACTCGTGCGCATTCGCCGCTTTCGCCGCATCGATAATCCTGGATGTATCCGCGCCGGGACGGCCGTAGGAAATGTTGTCCGCTATGGTTCCGCTAAAGAGAATCGTCTCCTGGGGAACCATCGCCATCTGCTCGCGCAGGCTCTCGGTCTTGATGTCCCGGATATCGTGACCCTCGACAAGAATCCCGCCGCTCGTTACGTCGTAAAACCTGGGTATCAGATCAGCAATCGTGGACTTTCCGGCGCCGCTCGGGCCGACTATTGCCACGATCTCGCCGGGATCGATCTTGAACGAAAGGTGATCGAGCACGATCTCGCCGGGGTTATACTCGAAGCATACATCCCTGAACTCAACCCGGCCTTCCACGTTGTGAAGAACAATGCCGCTCGAGTTCTCAACGATGTCCGTCTTCGTATCAAGCAGCTCGAATATTCTGTCCGCGCCGGCCATGGTCTGCTGATACAATACGTTCAACCTGCCGAACTGCTTCGCCGCGCCGGCAACAACAAACACAAGGAAAATGAACTGGACCAGCAGCGGAAAAGTGATCTCGTTTTTCGCCATCATCCAACCGCCGAAGAGAATAAGGAGCGCGCCCGCCACCCCTCCCATAAGGTCGATCGCCGGAAGAACAACGGCGCCGCGCCGTGCAGCTCTTAGCGCAGCGACCAGGCTGGCCCCGTTCACTCGGTGGAATCGCTTTATTTCCTGCTCTTCCATTCCGAAGGACTTGATAATCCTGACGCCCCGGATAGACTCATCCGTGCAGGCGTTCACATCAGCGAGCTTGGCCTGAGTATCAGCGGTAAGCCCGCGTATTTTCTTGGTCAGCCTGTCGATGCCGATGCTCATGATCGGAACGAACACGAGTGTCGCAATTGACAGTTTCCAGCTCAGTGTAATCATCCTGAGCAGTCCGCCAACGACCATCAGCGGCCCTTCGATAGCCTGCATCACCACCTGGGACGAGTTCTGGATCAGCCCGACATCGTAGCTCATGCGCGAGATGATATGCCCGACCCTGCTGTGGTGAAAGAACCGCAGCGGCAGGGTGTTCATGTGCTCATACATCTCATTGCGGACATCGGTACCGATGCGGTTCGTAACCGAAGCGACGAGGTATCCGTTGAAGTAGGAAAAGAGCGCCTTTGGAACGTAGATGACGACAACGAGGACGGTAACGATCCATATCAGGCCGAACCTGGCGTGGGCCACATCGAACCATCCGTGCGCAACCGCGAACTTGATAACCCAGAGGCCGCGCAATGCCTTATCACCGCCGTCTGCCTGTGCCGCGGTGACAAACCACTCGATCATCTCAGAAACTGCCAGTTGGCACAAGACGCCGAGCAAAGAAAACACACCGGCCATAATCAGCCGGCTCTTGTACAGCATAATATATCTAAGAAGGCGTTTTTGCGCGCTCACAAAGAAACTCCGTTCGAAACGTCAGAACAGCGACGTCAACCACTTGATAGGCGAAGCGCCGGGCCAGCAGAAGGCCCGTGCCACAAACAAACCCGATACAATCGCGGCTCCGGCTAAGGCTCTGTATTCGTCATTCAGCATAAACTGCTCGAACGAAAACCCTCCCGAGGTCTGCCCCGGTCGCGGCAGCATCCTGGGCACCGATGCGCGGTACTTCGCATACCGCTCGCCGAATTTTTCACTGAGCAGCTTCTCTTCATACGCAATCGCAGCGCCGTGCAACACCCAAAATACGAACAATCCTGCGACCCAGGCATCCAGCCTGTTGCACATGCACAAATAGCCTGAACTCATCGCGAAACTGCCGATATACATCGGGTTTCGGCACAGCCGGTAAGGGCCGATCGTGACAAGCTCGTTGAGCTTGTTCAGATACCCCGCCGCCCATATCCTGATCGCCTCGCCGGCCATCACCAAAGGCAGCCCGATCCAAACGCTGCACTGCGTCGGCCTGGCAATTAGAATCAGAACAATCGGCCCGAGAAGCAGAAAGAACGTACGCTTTCTGAACAGGAAAAAGATCACTGCGTCCGTGTCACTTCCCCCATCTCCAACAGGGCGCGCGCTGCACGATCTACCGCACCGCATTCTCCAAGTTGCAGCCTCACTTCACCCAGCGAAGCTTTCATCTTCTCCAGATTACCCTGATCCTTCATGACACTCAGCGAAACATCCGCCAGTTTCTCCGCCGTGACGTCCTCGTTGAGCAACTCCGGACAGATGCCACGGTCCGCGATGATGTTCGGCATTCCAATGTATTCTTCAAGTACGGCCTTTCGGAACAGGAACTCGAAGCGCATTATTGCGGACCCACGGTAGATGATGATCATCGGAGTTCCCAGTATTGCAGCCTCCAGCGTGGCTGTCCCGGATTTTGCGATAAGGAAATCGCTGTGCGCCATGCAATCGTAGGTGCGGTACTCGACTACGCGGATCTTGGGAAAGTCATCTTTGACAAGCGAGGCCAGCCGGACCTTCTCCCGAATCAACCCCGCCCGCCCCGCGGCGCCAAAGACAAACTGAGCGCCGCCCAGCTCCCTGTGCATGATCCTCAGCGCAGCCGATCATCGGGCCGAGGTGTTCGTTGAGCTCATGTGATCGACTTCCCGGAAGCAGCCCAATCACAGGCAGGCGGTCCGAAAGCTCGAGTTCTTTCAGGAAAGTCTCCCTGTCCTGCGCGGGCTTCACGATGTCAATCAGTGGATGTCCGACAAATCTGGCATCCAGGCCCTTGGACGTAAGAAACTCCGCGGACCACGGAAACGGGGTAATCACCTTGCCGCCGCACGCCAGCAGTGTGGGTGCGTTCCTGGGCCGCTTGCGCCAGGACGATGGAGGGAAGTCGTACACTACCGGAATGCCGTTCTTGTGGGCGACCTGAGCAAGTCTGACGTTAAACGCCCCGTAATCGATGGGAACAAATATATCAGGCCGCCGCTCAAGCAATTGTCTTCGAAGCTGGAAATAGTGGACCGCAATAGACGGGAGCGCCTTAATGGATTCTGAGATTCCAATGGCGCCACCGCCGGTCATATCTACCGTGACATCGACTCCGGCGTCACGCATCTGCGGGCCGCCGGCCCCCCACAGCCGCACATTACCCCGAAGCTTCTTTAGTTCAGCAGCGAGAAATGCTCCGTTCAGGTCGCCGGAAGCTTCACCCGCCGAAAAGGCTATTGAACATTCCACCACTAGGTCCTGGGAACTTCCAACTGCCGTCCGCCGCGCCCCAACCTGACGTTATGAAGGAAATCCAGCAGATACTGAAGCTCTTCGCTGGGATCAACTTCATTCTCTATGGCTTCAAGGGCCTGAGACACGTTGAGATTGGATCTGTAAAGAAGCTTGTAAGCCAGCCGCAGGTCCGACCTGACCTTGGCACTCACTCCGTTCCTGCGAAGCCCAACCACGTTCAGATCATAAACCCTTGATGGCCTTCCGTCAGCAACAACAAACGGCGGCACATCCTGAACCACCTTCGAGAAACCGCCTACCATAGCCAATTTACCGATGCGGATCTTCTGGTGAACACCAACAATTCCACCGAATACGACTTTATCCTCAACCAGCGTATGACCGCTGATGCCAACATAATTCGCCATCGTGATATTGCTGCCGATAACGCAGTTGTGTCCTATGTGGCAATATGCCATCAGCATATTGTTGTCGCCAATGATTGTAGCCTCACCCTCGCCGCTCGCTCGATGGATTGTCACGTACTCACGGATGACGTTCCCATCGCCTATTCGAAGGTAGCTTTCCTCGCCCCCGAATTGTAATCCTGTGGAGCGCCGCCCAGCACAGCGCCGGGCAAAACCCTGCAGTCTTTACCGATTGAAGTATTTGATTCGACAACCACGTGCGCATCGATCAGCGTCCCATCACCAATCCGGACATTCCTCCCGATTATGGAGTGGGCGCCTATTTGAGCATTCTCCCCGATTTCGGCACTCGGGTCGATCAGCGCGGTCGAATCGATTATCGTCTTACTGTCGATAGTCTCCATTTACTCTCTTGAGCCCTACCCTTTTTCGCTGTTCTCGACTACGCCGTCGGTGATCTCACGTCTCTTGTCTCTATCAACTAAAGCGAAGATAAACTCGCCTTCAGCGGCGACTTCGTTGTCCACGCGGGCTACCGCCTTAACCTTGCCGATATTGCCTCTGCTTGCGATCAACTCTACATCGGTCATCAGAGTGTCGCCCGGTATTACCGGCTTGCGGAATCTGACTTTATCCATTCCGCCAAAGTATGCCAGCTTTCCCTGATTACCGGTCATCGACAGCAGGAGCACGCCGCCGACCTGGGCCATGGCTTCGCACACGAGGACTCCCGGCATCACAGCATGTCCCGGAAAATGACCTTCGAAGAACTCCTCGTTGATCGTGACGTTTTTGTAACCGCGAGCTCTCTTCTCGGGCACCAACTCCAGTATCCTGTCAACGAGCAGGAACGGGTTACTGTGCGGCAATACGTCCCGTATCTGTTCTACATCAAGCATTTTGCCACCTAAAGTATTCTGAGTTTCAGGTTATATCCAATATACTTCGGGAGTAATGACCGCGAATCCTTCGTAAGAACTCAGCCGATTATCCGATTGCCCAGCCCAGGGATTTCACGCCGTTAGCCAGGCGGCTTACTTCCCGGGCAAACTCAACATTGAGCGCGTGACCCGATTTGACCGCCAGCACCTCCGCCTGCAGCAGTCCTCCAACCAGCGACATATCGCCTATAAGGTCCATCACCTTGTGTCTCACAAGCTCATCAGGAAACCTCAGGCTGGAGCTCATCCTGTCCTGCCACACCACAATAGCATTATCCAGGCTGCCTCCACGGGCAAGATCGCTGCTGAGCAGTTCCTCGACTTCCTCGGTCACAGCACAAAAGTCCTTGCCGGGGCGATCTCCTCGCCAAAGTCGGTCTCTCTGAACACATAGGTCGCTGACTGAGAACCTATCATGGGATGGTTGTAGTTCATGACGTAGGTTATGCGCAGTTCCTGCGCCGGGACTGCAAGTATAAAAGACCCATTCTGCCGCACACACACAGGTTCCGTCAGGGAAACGGTTCTGCGCTGAGCAGTCAACTCCACCAGACCGGCGGAGTCGATCGCCTCGACGTAAGGTAGAGCGCTGCCATCCATCGCCGGCATCTCTTCGCCATCGATCTCAACAACGGCATTGTCCACTCCCTTGCCCCTGAGAGCGGCCATCAGGTGCTCGATCGTGCGCACCCGCGTGCCGTTAAAGCCGATGGTTGTCCCGCGCGAGGTATCGACGACGTTAGCCACAAGCCCCTGGATCATGTGCTTGCCATCGCTGAACACGATTCCCGTATCCGCGGGAGCGGGACGCACGGCAACGTGTGTCGCTGATCCGCTGTGAAGTCCCTGGCCGGAAAGTCTTACGCTGCTTCGCAACGTCAGTTGAGCGGAAGCATTGCCGGGATCCAGCTCTTTCTTTCTGCTGCTGGCCCCGTCCTCGACGGTCAATGTAGTCATCTTTTCAGCTCTCGCCTCCGGCATTGCATTTCCTCACCTCATTTTCCAGAGTTCGCAGCCGCTCCATAATCTCCGGCAAGTGAAGCAACGCAGCCTGTGCTCGTTTCTCAAGTCTGTGGTCCCGCGCAGGAAAACCGGAGACGACCGCCCCTTTGGGAATATCGCCTATCACTCCGGCCCTCGCCGCAACAACGCTCCCGTCCTCTATCCGAACGTGGTCTTTGATACCGGTCTGCGCTGCCAGGGTAACGTTGTCACCGATCTCCACGCTGCCCGCTACACCGCTCAACGCAACTACCACGCAGTTGCTGCCAATCCTCACGTTATGCGCTATATGCACGAGATTGTCGAGCTTCGTACCTTTCCTATTACTGTCGCACCAGTCTTGGCTCTATCAACCGCTGAATTTGCACCGATTTCAACATCGTCGCAAATTCTCACTGTTCCGATATGGGGAAACTTTACAAGTCCGCTGCATCCCGGCCTGTATCCGAACCCATCGGCCCCGATCACGGTTCCGGCATGCAGAATCACACGCGACCCGACGGTGCAGTCTCGATAGATAGTTACACCGGGATAAATCCTTGTCCCGGCTCCGATCCGCACGCCATCGCCTATGTATACGTTCGGGAACACAACGCACCCATCTCCAACACTTGCGCCGAACCCGATGTAGCAGTTTGGACCGACTGACACGCCGGCTCCAATCTCCGCGTCCTCTTCTATTACAGCGCCGGGCCCGATCCCCGGCCTCGGCTCACGCTCATCGTCCTTAAAGGACTCCAGAACACGCACAAAGGCTTCGGTCAAATCGGTAACCCTGATGACGCTCTTCGCGTTGGAAGAGGGCCCGAATTCCATTCGGTACAGTATACAGGGACGGCATGGGAGCTCATCGCTCGGTCAAAGTAACGCGCGTTCTCCGCCAGGACCAGGTCGCCTTCGACGGCATCGTCAACAGTGGAGACGCCCAGCACTCTGGTTTCAGAAGAGCCTTCGATTCACCGCCAACGAGCAAGGCAAGTTGGGCAACCGTAGTCTCCATCCTTACCTAACCCCCATGGCCCTCGTAAAGGATCGGCCCGCAGACATTCCAGGCATGATCACGCAGCTCATCGGCGAAGGCCTGAGTCTCGTCCGGCACTCCCGCTGTTTGCCTGGAGAACGTCACCCTGAGATTCTTCTCGTGGGCAAGCTTTCGCACAGCACGGATTATATCGCCGCGAATGCGCGTCTGAAGCACGTCGACAGTCTGTTTCATTGCCACAATGTCACGCGTGTTCGCCTTTTGAACAGTATCGTCAGCCGCGACTGCTGCTGAGAGTTTTGGCATAGGTGAATAGGCGTTACCCGAGCCGCGGCTTGTGGCAGTCTCGAACGAAGCGAGCTCCCTCAGCGTCTGATTTCGAGCCGCAATGACACCGTCGTTAATGCTTTTTCTCTCGCTGATCTCATAGGCCAGGAGGTCGGCGTCGATCTTGGACATCGAGGCAGCTTCCAGCGCGTCGATCTGTTTCTTAGCCTCTTCCTCAACGCGGAGCTGCTGGGCTGCCGCCGCATCGTTAATGTCGTTGAGCGAAGAATTGGCGGTAGTCAGCTCCTGTTCGATCACGCTTGGCATGCCTTCATCAATACCGGGCCGTTCGGTCGCCTTGATGGCTGCCTGCAATCCGGACTGCTTCAACCTGGCATTGAGCTGATCGGGCGCGAAGCGCTGGGAAACTGTTCTCTCGGCAGCGTCCCTGGATTGGTTGATCTCCTGCACCTTGACATTGATCTCGGACTTCGCGCTTTCCATCCTCAAGGCGCGGCTGGCCTGCAGGCGCGCCTGCAAAGCCTGCTGCTGATCCGATTCCAGCCGGCTGAGCGACCTGACAACTGCCTGAGCCGCCTCAGCTTCAACATCCGCCCTGGAAGTAGAACTCTTCAGCGCTCCCGTGGCTGCCGGCAGGGGCTCAGACAAGCGTTCCGGCGCTGCGGTACCGACCCTATCAACCCGGGATTCGGCGAGGACTGCTGCCATCTCCGATAAAGCACTGCTGCCGGGATGCAGCCGAACCAGTTCGGCTGCATCCACGTAAACTTCCCGTCGAGCTGTTGTCTCGTGACGCGCAGCGTTCTTCGGGGCAGGCGCTAGAAAAGCGCCCAGTCCAAAGACTATCAAAAAGACTGCAGCCAGACAATAATATAAAAACTTCAAATAGCTGCTCCCAGCATCACTTACTGCGCCTTGCGGTCCAGCTTGCTGATAACATCATCGGTTACATCCGTGCCGCCAAAGTAGAGGGCAGCCCTGTCAAATACGTACGTCAGCCCCTTGCTCTCGGCAACCTTGTTCACAGCTTCGCGCAGGTCCACTTTGGCCTTGTCGTCCATTTCCGAGGTCTTGGTCTGCAACTGGCTGTTATAGTCAGTCTGCATCTTCTCGCCAATGGTCTTCGACTGCTCCTGCATATCCTGATACTTCTTCAGCTTGGTTTTTTGATCTTCCGTCGGCTGTGCTGTGGTTTGGAGCGTCTTGAACTCAGCATCTCTCGAGCGATCCAGATCCTCAAGCTCTTTGATCCTGGCGTTGTCTTTGTCGTTGGGAGTTGCTTTCAACTTCAGGTCGATAAGTTCGCCCACTTCCGCCTCAGTCAACATCAGATTCGCACTGCGGATTTCCAGCTTTTTCGACAGCCCCGAATCGACGCCCTGTATTTCTTCCATGTATTGTTTGAAGCGGGGCGCGTTGGCATAAACCTTCTGTACATCCACAATTCCGATTTTGGGAGCATTGTCGGCCGCGTACGCACATGTCCCCGCCAATACTGCAACTGCAATCATAAGGACCATCACCCACGCGATCCTGCGTGACTTGATCATTCGGTGCACCTCTTTCATAGGTTACGGAGACCAATCTTCGGCCTCCGCTGAGCAGATTATATCAGAAACCACTTGCCTCAACAAGCAAGGTGGCCGTTATCCATCATATCGGTAAGACGCCGTACCGCCGGGCATATTGCCAGGATCGAGTTGAACAGCTTTGCACGTTAAGACTATATCGACTTTAGATCGCCGACACTCCGCCACTCGACATTCCGTTTGTCTACTCGCGCCATCCGGTAGCCAGCTTCGCCACGCTCGATATAGACATCAGAAGGCGTCTGCGCGTGCAAAACCACCTCGCCGTCTATCCTGACCTCTTTTAGCGCACCGCCGAAGACCCTGTCAATGCTTCCATCTTCCCGAAGCGCGATGCCGAAGGCATCCTCACACCGGGCATCGACGCGGTGGCTGTCGATCGCCACTGAGCTGACCTCGATGCTCTCGTGCCGGCACACCCTGCCCTTGTTGCAGACGATGACCGAACCATCCTGGTAACGGCATCCGTTAGGAACGTCGTTCCTGGCAATGCCCCAGTTTTCCAGAGCGGATATCACCGCACCTGTATCAACCTCAGGTATTGCCATCCTGGCGCGCGAAGCAATTGCGGCAAAAGTGTCTTCAGCAGGCCTGCCGTCGGAATCCGAATCGCAGGCGCCGAGCACAGCCAACGGAAAGTCAGATCTCGCAAGCGTCTCCAGGAACCGGAAAGTACTCTGCTTTGAGAACTCCGGGCGCACATAGACCAGGGCATCGTATGTCTCGCTCCCGTAAACCACTTTGCCATTGCGAAAGGCGAGATCGCCATCGTCAATCTCGTAGCTCGAGATCAGGTCGCAGACGTATCCGGCCTTGAAAAGCTCGCAGGCGGTTCGGAACGCATCACAGAACGCTCCCTCCGCCATATTCCAAACGCCGTCTTCATTCGTATTGACGGTCCAGTTGATGGCGGCGGGATAACCCATAACGACCGCGACGCTCGACTTCACCGGCGCGCGCTGGAACAGGTTCGCAAGCCCCACGACTTCCTCGATATCAGAAACGCTTTCGAGCATCCCCGGCTTCGCCAGTTCGAAAACCAGCCCAGCTTCCGCCTTGCATTCGTAGCTCAAGGTATGCGTTCGTCCGCCCCAGCGCAGATTCTCCCACGCTTCCTCCCAGAATGTCTCGACATCGGGGCTGCCCATTCCGTACCCCACATGTTGTAGAACACGGCCCCACCCCACTTGTGCGCAAGCGCGATGCGCAGCGGGTAAATGGCTTTTTCGTCGGTTTGACCGTAGTCCCTGCGCACGTCCCACCAGTCGATGCCGTTCTTCCATATCTCCGGCGTATTGGCAGTCTCCTGGATTGCATACCAGGTCGCGTGGACCCCAACAAATGCATCGCTACCCCATATTCGTTTTACATTGCCGTAGAAAAGCGCTTCTATCTCGACATTACGCTCGCGAAGAGTGGTGTAGAAGTCGTTGATGGCGCGGACCTGAGCGCCGGGATCATCAGATGGCGCATACAGCGTGTTGAGATAGTCAAGAACAATATCCCGTCCCGTCTTTTCCCGATACAGCCAGGCGAGTGAATCCGAATACCAGGGTCTGCGCCACGCGGAAGTGAAATCATACCCCGGATGCGGGAACGCTCCCCACTCGTCGACTGTGGCGCCCGCGAGCCCAACGTCCGCATACATGTTCAGCAATTCATTGTGGAAAGCCACCATTTCTTCGGAGAAAAGATCGGGGTAATGGTCCTGGACCGCGACAAAGGCGACGGCGCGCTTGCCCGAGAAGCCCTCATCGCAGTTGAAACTGACTTGTGCGGAGAAATCCGATCTGTCAATGTCGCAGCGCTCGGTAATATCGACCAGGCCCGAGGGGTCGTAATGGCCGCCCGCTTCCGTGAACGCATACGCGCGAAGCAGGGAAAACCCGCGCGGATGATATCGCCGTAATGATCGCCGGTGGACAACGCTTGAACGCTGCCCCGAGATCGTCCATTGGAATCCAACTCGGTCTCGACCGGGTAAACGATGCTCAGTCCAAGCTCCGGAAATCGCCGGAAGAACTCGCCGCGCGCAGGGCGCACGTCAATGTCGAACAGCAGGCCGATCCCGCATTCCCGCGCGTGCTCGGCGGCGGCTTTGATGGCGTCGTGCGCAGCCGGGTCTTCGAGCGTGGGCTTGCACCAGGTAAGCGCCAGCAGGAGAGTATCAAACGCGCTTCGCTCAGCAATATCATCTATTTTGCGCAGGTAACCATCGTTCAAAAAATCGGAATCATCCCATTTCCAGAAGAGTATCCGCTTGTAAGCCAATGGCAGGCCTCCTCGGTTTTCACCAAATATAACATAGGCTGCTTGTTCGTGCAAACACAACGGGAGGGCTTCCGGAGCAAAGCCCCCGAATCATACTGATTTGTTACCATTATGGTAGGCAGGAATTCTGTCATTGTGGTAGAATCAGGTTACGCTAGGCTTCAGGCGATAGCACACGTCAGCCGATGCATTTTCACAAGCTGATCTGGCGTGACGAGCGCGGATGGGCATTGATGGTTCATAAGGCGACCACTTCAATAATTGCGGCACTCCTTGCATCGCTGTTCGTCGTCAACGGAGCTTTATGCCAGGTCGCTGGAAACAAGGCCAAGATGCTCGGCCAACTTACTCGATCCAGCACCACTCATCTCGGTCCCCGCGCTTCTACGCTGGCTGCGTCCTCGCCGACCGAAACTGCGCAACTTGCTATCGATCTTATCTTTTATCGATGGGCGACCCACCTTGCCAACCAGCCCGCAGAAGTTAAGAATATCGACCTCATCATATCTGCTCTGACAAAAGCGGTTAACGACGACACCGTGAACTGGGCTGCTGCCTATTTCGCCCCCTCTATAAAGAACCCGGTGACGACTCCGCTGCCTCCGCGCGACGACCCACGAGTGCAATGTCTGCGCGACCTCAGTTCCGAATATAAGACCGCCGTCGAGCGCAGGGAATCTTCTCCTGTGGAAGCGGTGACCGCCTTGCTTGACGCCGCGCGTATGTGTCAGGAGCTTTATCCCGACATCTCGGAGGCGCTGATCTTTAAGGACCTCGGCGACCACTATCTCGACATGATGCTTTACGGGCAGGCTGAGGGATGGTATGACCGCGCGGTCGGAACGTTCTCGGCATACGGTCTGATAGCATCGAGTGCCGGCGTATATGACAGTTGGGGCGATTTGAACGCGATGGTGGGACGATCCGCCAACGCCACCGACAACTATGCGCAGGCCGGGCGACTGTGGGAAGAACTCATTGACCCGATTGGCTACAAATATAGAGATATGGCGGGTCAGGAATACATGAAAGCCGGTCTGGAAGCCGGGGATACGGACAAGGCGCTCGACCTGATGAACGGTCACGGCCTCCCGCAACTTCGCCGGTGGGCACACGCCACCAAGCAGTACCGAGATTTTGATCAACGCCCTGATCCAGACGGCCGAGTTCCGGCGAATGCGGGGAGAGACGAACGAGGCTCTGTCTCTGCTCTCAGAAGAGGCCCAGAATGCGTGTAAACCGTGCGGTAATCCGCTCCTTACCGCGAAGGTGCTCGATGAACTCGCCAAAGCTGTACTTTGCCGCGGGACAGTCCGGTAACCAGACCATAGCCCTGACCAGGCGCAGCCAGGTTCTCAGACAGGCTGCCGCGAGCGCTGAAACCGCAATCGGCAAGTTACACTCCCCGGCGCCGTTGGCTGCGAAGGATCAGACCAGCCTCCGGCTTGCCGTGGAAAGAGGAGCCCAGGCATCCCAGGAGCTTCAGAACTATCCGAAATCAGCCGATCTCTGGAAGAAAGCCGCTGACATCTATCAAAGGGCGGGCATGGTCAATGAACAGATAGGGTGCTTACGCTCCCTTGCAGCCGTGCTCGACCTGCAGAAGCGGCCTCTTGAATCGCTGGAAGCTCGGCGAACGTCGGTTACTCTGGCAATGGCGGCAGACCAGAGCCAACTGACCGCGGACATTATAAAGGATATGATTCAGGCATTCACAGCGGCGGGAGACTTGCCCAACGCTCTGGAAGCCTGCAGGGAACTGTCTTTTGTCGTGGAAAAATCGGGAAACATGCAGGAGGTTGCCTGGGTTGTGGAGACAAGAGGTTCGCTGCTGGCCGGGCACGCTCAATATGAGGACGCCATCGGTGACCTCGATTACGCCAGAAAGAAGTATCTCACGGAGGTAGGCGATATCTGGGCGGCCAGCAGAGTCGCGCTGGAACTTGCGGCGGCGCAGAATGCGGTTGGCAGGACAGCCGATGCCCAGGAAACGCTGGAATCGGCGATCGAAGAGATCGAAACGAAGTTCGGCTTCGAAAGCTACAATCTCGAGGAGGACATGAACCGCAACCGCACTACGACCGATTTGTATTGCCAGTTGGTGGGACTCTACGTGCGAAACCATCTCGAGGATAAGGCTGCGGACCTTGTCAGAAAAGCCAAGCACTATACCTGGTTTCCGTCTCTCTTGAACCAACTGCGGGACGACACCGATGTTACTGTCTCCCAGTTTGCGGGCAAGATCGACATCCTGAAGCAGGAACCGGACGTTCCGCTGGCGCCGGGAACCAACAGGATCGTGGCGGACACCATGGCGGGTTGCGCCGAGTGGTGCTGGCGACTGGAGCAGGACTATCCGCCCCAGGTACAGGGCGCTGCCGGAAGATCCACTCTATCTACTGAGAAAGCTGAACAAGCTTCCGGCGGATACGGCGGTTATCGAGTATATGCAGACGAAATCCTCCGTGTACGCATTTGTGTACTGCGCGGGAAAGGTTACCTGCCACGAGATCAGCGTTCAATCGGACTTGATCGACTCGCTTGTCAGCACGCTGCGACGGACCCTCAGTAGCTGCGAGGAGAGTCTGAGCGCGGGTGTACCGATCCCTCCGATCGTGGATTGGGAGGAACCATCTTTCCTGGAGATCAAGGAGCCACTTGCAGCCCTGTATGACCAGTTGATCGCCCCCATCCGAAGTGATCTCCAAGGGCAGCAGCAGTTGGTCTTCGCGCTTCCCGACGAGTTCGCCGGGCTGCCTGTGCACGCGTTGATCTCGGGCGAACGCGATAAAACGCCGGTCTTTCTCGCGCAGGATACCGAATCAGCTATCTTGTGAGAGGGACACTGGAGGACCTCGTGAGCGCCGGCAGCCGGCCGATCAATCCGACAACAGACTGGCTCGCCATTTTCGCCGACCCTGAGGAAAACCTGCCGGGAGCAGTCAAGGAAGCCGACAATATCAAGAATACATACTTCAGCAGCCGCTGGTACCGGGGCAAGGAAGCAACCGCGGCGGCGTTCATCGAAGAATGCAAGAAGGCTAATATACTCCACATCGCGGCCCACTACAGAATCGATCCCGACCCAACCGGCTTCCAACTGCTGTTCGCACCGGATAAAAGCACCGGTTCCGATGGAACAGTTGGCATCCGGGAACTGTCAAATATACGGAACCCCAATCTGGCGTTAGTGGTGCTTTCCGCCTGCGATTCCATGGGTTCTTCAGACCCGATCACATCCGGCCCCGCACGTACGGCTGAGGTGTTCTCTCTGGTTGGCGCGAAGTCGATGCTGGGCGGCCTCTGGAAGGTTTCCGACGAAGCTTCGTCAAAGATGATGGATGAGTTTTACCGGAGCCTGAGTAGGGGTAAATCGCGAACGGAGGCGCTCCAGTCGGCGCAGTTGGCCGCGATCGATTCCAGGAAGTTCGCACATCCGTTCTATTGGGCTTGTTTTGGATTGTTCGGTGATATCAGATAATACGCTTCTTAAAAGGACCTGATGGACGCACAACAACTGCTGGAGGCATACGTCAATACCCCCGGCGATGAAAGCATTGAATACTGGGAAGCTCTCTCCGGGTCGGTCGTAGATCTGGTGCATAAAGCCATAGGCAGGCGGGAAGTCGGTGACCTCGAGGACTTCGAAGAAGAATGCGTGGTAGCTATCTGGGCTAGAATAAGCGTACTTAAGACCGATGACACGACGAGCGGCATCGACAATCTGGAAGCATTTGTCCGCCAGGCCGTGCACAACAGATACTGCGACGCAATCAGGCGCAAACGGCCAAAGTGGTATAACCTCAAGCTGGAACTCCTGGAAATCTTTTCCGGCAAAGCCAATGTCGACGGCTTCGCGCTCTGGCAGAGTCCCGAAAGCAGCGCGCGCCTGTGCGGCTTCAAAGACTGGACCGGCGCCGCGCGAAGCGCATCCGGCAAGTGCCGCGAACTAACGGATGATGAAAGCTCATTTCGTCGAAAGCACCTCAAAAACCGTGATCCGCAGGAATTGCCCGTCCACGAGCTCGCGGCCGCAGTGCTTGATTACTGCGGCGCGCCGGTGGATATAGACGCGCTAACCGGCTGCGTAGCACAACTGGTTCGCGCTCGTGCGGAAGAAGTGCTTTCCATTGATTCACAACCCGATGGTGATGACGACTCATCCGCTCCCGTAGACTGGTTAATATCTCCGGGCACGGAAGTGGAAAAACAGGTTGTGGATTCCTCCTGGTTCAGCCACGTCATTGACTGGTTTTGGAAAGAGTTCATCCAGTTGTCCATCAAACAGAAAAAGGCCCTGCTTTATGGGATGCAGGCGGATCAGGTAATGGCGCTGTGTTCGGCTGTGGGAATGAAGGAAGTGGCAAAATCATTGGCAATACAACCGGCAGAACTTGCGTCTCTAATAAGTAGATTACCACTGCCGGATTCCGTAACGGCTGTTGAACTCGGGACCCAAACGCGAGCCGTGCCAAGCGTGCGCTTCAAAGCGTGGGGCAGGATACGCAGGAGGACGAAGAAGTCGTCATTAGCGTTGGACGATGAATAAAGTAGCTGCGAGGCGGCGGCGAAGCCCAAAAGATTTGTTTGAATTGTGCCGATTATAGCACTGGAAAGAATGGCAGCCGCCATGCGTCTGTAAGATCATGAAGGCGAATAACAATGAATTGCATTAGCAGGCAGGAACTTGAGCAGTTCCTACAAGGGAATATCGAACCTCAGCGCCTCCTGGCAGTAGACGAACATGTGAGCGCGTGCCCGGACTGCAAGGCGACACTCCAGAACATGCCCGCCGGCAGAATCGCGGGCACAGGCCTTGGAATCGCCCTGCTCGGCGTCCAGGAATGCCCGCCGTACGAAAAAACTTTCCGCATTTGCTGATAATCTTACGGACGACATCCAGGCAAAGGCCGTGCGCGCCCACGTTAATATGTGCGATATCTGCGCCAGGGACGTCGAGCGAATCCTCGAACTCAGATCACAGGCAGCCTTGCGTGGAAAGATTAGAGTTAAGCCGGGAATGAGCTCGCGAAGAGAGTTCGGCTGGTCGATCACGTGGAAACGGGCGCTGGCGGGCGTATCAATGGCCGCGGTCATTGCCGCCGTCGCGCTGAGCCTCGGACGCATCGGAAGCGCTCCTGTTAACCCAAACCAGGTGGCGAGCAACAAGCCCAATGGAGATCAAATCGCGCGCGTGGCGCCGTTGTCTGCCACCAATACCAGGCCGAATCGCCCCGTGCCGGCTATTGTAGCCGCGGTGCCGCAATCCGGCGGCAAACCCACGGGATCGACAGCGCCACCTCAGGATACTCTTATCAAGGACGGCAGCTATCGGGTTATCAAGCAGGATGGCAGGTTGAAATACGAAAAGGCTAACGGTTCGTCGGCTGAAGCCGTCCTGGAAGCGAGAATCGCAGCTTCCATAGAAGAAAAGCTGCGGACCGGAAAAGTTAAGCCCGGCAAGCCCGTGCAAATGGCAATGGCCGGCTTCTACTTGAGAGACCCGGAGCAGTATGCGCCGCCGACGACCGCCCCCAGGCAGATTTCGCCGGTCAACGTGGTCATTATGAGCGCGACTCCGACATTCACATGGTCAAAGGTCGACCTTGCGCAGGCTTATCGGCTCACAGTAACGGACAAAGACGGTAATGCAGTCATCGACGAAATAACCGCCGGCAACTCATTCACCATGACCAAGCCAATTGAGCGCGACCTCATTTATAGTTGGCGCGTAGCCGTAAGGTTTGGAGAAACCGATTCCTGGGCCACGTCGCGCGCGGCCAATTTCAAGATGCTTTCTTCCGAAGATGCCGCATCGCTGCAGTCAATAAAGCACACTCTGCCGGGCTCGCACCTCGCACTCGGCGCGGCGTATGAAGCATTCGGGCTGTATAACGACGCGGCAGCGCAATACCGAGCTCTGCTGAGAGAGAACCCACACTCGGACCTGGCGAGGAAACTTCTCCTGGGTTTGCGCCAAGCCGGTGGGTAATGATGCTGGGCTTCTGCTGTAGCTCTTCTGTTCTTTCCGTGTTATCGCGACAAACGCGCCTACCGGTATTGTCATCCCGACCGAAGTGGAGGGATCTGCTTTTGGCGTTCGACTCGGAAAATCACAACCCAGCCGGCCTTCCCTCCACGCGCTCCATCCCTCCCACGAAGGTTCCCGCACCACGAACATCTAATACTGTAATGGCAATAAAGTTCGGAATCGTGCATGAACACTCTCGCGACTGCTCCGCAGCGCTGTCGTGTTCAGCGCGAAGGGAACGAAAATAGCAAAGACCGCTATTCTCGAAGGAATCGCGGATGAAAATGACCTTCGGCTATTTTCACAGGAGGCTTGCGATGCGATTTGGTGTAGACTACTATCCCGAGCACTGGCCCCAGTCACGCTGGGCGGAAGATGCGCGCCTGATGCGAGAGGCCGGGTTCAATACGGTCCGGCTCGCTGAGTTTGCCTGGACGAAAATCGAGCCGATGGCAGGCCATTTCGACTTCGATTGGCTTCTGAAGTCACTCGACATTCTACACAACCAGGGCATCCAGGCGATCATCGGCACCCCCACCGCAGCCGCTCCGGCATGGCTTTGCACGAACTCGCCGAGCGCCCTGCGGGTGGATGAGAACCGCGCGCAGGTCACATTCGGCAACAGGCAGCTCTGCTGCATCAACCAGCCGGATTTCATCGCGGCCTCTGATCGCATTGTGACCGCCCTCGCGGAAACACTGGGCAAGCACGAGGCCGTAACGGGCTGGCAGATAGATAACGAGTTCGGCCCGATATGTTACTGCGAGGAATGCCGGCGCAAATTTCAAGTGTGGGTCAAGGCGAAATACGGAACCCTGAGCGAACTCGAGAATGCCTGGGGCACTATCTTCTGGAGCCAGACCTACTCGGACTGGAAACAAATACCACTCCCGTGGACCACCAGCCTCGCGCCTAATCCAAGCCTTGCGCTCGACTTCAGGCGCTTCTTTTCCGATAGTTACGCCGTCTTTCAGCAAAGGCAAGTAGATATCATCCGCAAATACTCGGAAAAACCGATCACCCACAACTTCATGGGCGTATACCCGGAAGTCCTCAACTATCAGCAACTGGCCGACCAGCTAGATTTCGCATCCTGGGACAACTACCCGTTTGGGAGCGCCGAGCCGGCCGGCGTGGCCGCGTCTCACGACCTGGTCCGTGGATACCTGAACAAGAATTTCTGGGTTATGGAACAGATGAGCGGCCCCGGAGGTTGGGGAGAATTGACCCGTCGCCCGCCCGCGGAAGAATCAGAGGATGGACCTACCATTCCATCGGCCGCGGCGCTGACAGCATTATCTACTTCCGATGGCGCCCGGCTCGAAGCGGGACCGAGCAATACTGGCACGGCATTCTGAACCACGACGGCAGCACCAACCGCAGATACGACGAAATCAAGCGCACCCGTGAGGAGCTTTCAAGGTTCGAGAGCGCGCTGGACGGCACGAAAATCAAAGCGGATGTAGCGTTTATCAACGACTATGACAGCCGTTTTGCTTTCCAATACCAGCGAAGCAACTTCGCGCTTTCCTATCTGAACCTGTTTATGCTACTCTACCGCGGCTTTCACAAGCAGAACATACCGGTGGACATTATCTCCAAAGACCGGGATTTGTCGAGCTACAAAGTAGTGATCGCGCCCGCGCTCTTTGTGCTCACCGAGGAGCGCGCAAATGCGCTCAGGAATTACGTCCAAAGCGGTGGCACCCTGGTTTTGACGTTCAGAAGCGCTGTCAAGGACAAGACCGGACTCATATTCGACGAGCCTCTGCCCGGGCTGCTGCAGGACGTGTTCGGCGCGGTGGTCAAAGAGTACCACTCACCTGAGCCCAACGAAACGAACAGCATCTGGGGCAAGGAAGAAGCTGTAGACGGTGGACCCTCGGACGCGACCGTCTGGCTCGATATTATGGAGCGCAAAGGAGCGGATTCAATCGCCCATTACGACAATGGCTTCGCTCCCGGACAAGTGGCAATCACGCGCAACAAGTTCGGCGCGGGGACGGCTTATTATATGGGCACGCAGCCGTCGCAGGAGTTCTGCTTGGCGTTCATGAACCTGGTAGCCACCCAAGCAGGAATCGTCACCGGCATCGAAACTCCGGAGGGTGTCGATGCATCCGTGCGCACGGGAGAATCCGCCGACTTCTTGTTCATAGTGAACCATACCGACGAGCACAAGACGGTGGCAAGACCCGATGGGTTCCTTGTGGACGTGCTTCGCGATACATCCGCGCCCGATCAGATTCGAATCGATCCCTATGACGTGGTGGTGCTCCGCGCCACAGGGGTTAGGCAATTAAGGCCCTGGTGCAGGCAGAATAAGGTCGCACTCCTGCAGCGCATCGACCCATACCCTTCGCCAGGGGTCCAGATCGGCCTACCACACCAGGCAGCACCGACGCATCATAGACCAGGTAGTAGTCGCCTGTCTTGGGATCGGCAGAGCTCTGTCTCCAGCCCCATGCCCATGGGTCATCACACTGTTCGCGTCCTTCAGAGCCGTCTCAGAACCGCTAAGAGGCTTGACCATTATCGCGGTCAGGCTCCACGTGATTGACGACGTAAACGGCTGTCCTATCAGGTTCCAGCCGGGAAGAAGGTGAATTGTGAACGGCTGGTTCTGCGGCGGCTGCTGTCCGGTCGGCGGCGGAGCCTGAGTCGAGAAATAGGCCCAGAATCCCCTGCCCTGCGTCTGTTCTACCGGCTCGAACCACGTGAAAGTGTCCGGATATTGAGCATAGCCTCCCAGATCAGGCCGGTACGCTATCCATTCGTTTTCGTAGAAACCAATGACGTTCTTCGGATCGGTATCCGTAGGCACAAGCGGCATCGAAACCATAGCGAGGCCGTTCCAGGCTGCTCCCGGAACAAGGCTCGTCAGGCTGACGTTCAGCGTCGCGCTGGCAGTATTTTTCGATGAGTCAGTCGCTGTCACGGTAATGATGTTGGTGCCCGACAACAGGGGGATTGCTGTCGCGCTCCAACTCGTAGTGCCGGTGCATTTGCCACTGCCTCCCTGGTCGCTGGACCAGGCAACGCTCGATATGGATGTAGAACCGACCACCGTGCCGCTCGCGTCGAGGGTGGAGTTTGCGGTACTGTAGGCGCCGGTGGTGGAAGGCGCGGAAATACTCACCGCGAAAGTCGCGCCGCCTCCGCCGCCCGACGTTCCTGAATTGGTCACGCTGAGCGTGCTTTTGCCCGTATTGCCGCTGGTATCAGTGACCGTAACCGTAATCACGTTTGTTCCCGTCTGCAACGGAATCGCTTTGGCGCTCCAAATGAGGGTTCCGCTGCAGACCCCGCTTCCCCCTTTATCGTTCGACCAGCCCACGCTTGCGACTGCAACATTGTCAGCCGCAGTGCCACCTATGTCGACTGTGGCGCTGGTGGTCGAATAGGTCGCGCTTGTGGTCGGAGACGTAATCTGCACTGTTGGAGCGGTCTTGTCGGCATAGGTGACTGTTATCGAGGCAGTCGCGGAATTGCCGGCCCCATCTGTTGCCGTCACCGTGATATGGTTGTCCCCGATTACGAGCGCTATCGCGGCGATTGTCCAACTGGTTGTGCCGGTGCACGTCCCGCTTCCACCCTTGTCATTCGCCCACGTGACGCTTGCGACGCTCCCATCGTCAGAAGCGGTTCCTCCAAGCTTAACACTCGCACTGGCTGCGGTGTACGTCGGAGCGCTGGTGGGCGAAGTGATGGTGACTGTAGGCGGTGTCGTGTCAGAAATGGTTATCTTGAGCACAGCCGTCCCTGCGTTGCCCGCGGCGTCTTTGGCAGTGACGGTTATTGTGTTACACCCAGCCGGCGGCTTGGGGATGGTGGCGCTCCAACTCGTAGTTCCGGTGCAGCTTCCGCTGCCACCCTTATCATCCGCCCACGTGACCGTTTTGACACCAACGTTGTCGGACGCGGTTCCCGCAATCGTCACATTACCCAATCCGGTCGAGTAGGTAGGAGAGGTTGTCGGAGTGGTGATCGTGACCACCGGAGGCGTAGTATCCGGCGGCGTGTAGGTAACCGTGACAGTGCGAGTCGCGCAGTTCCCGGACGTGTCTTTCGCGGTCACGGTGATACAATTAGCCCCGGCCTGCAGCGATATGCCTGCAGCATTCCACGTGGTGGTTCCGCTGCACGTCCCGCTGCCTCCCTTGTCGCTCGCCCACGTGACACTCGCCACTCCGAACGCATCCGACGCCGTCCCGCCTATGGCGAGGGTAGCTGAACTGGTGGAATATGTCGCGGAGCTTGTCGGGCTCGTGATGGCGACTGTGGGAGGCGTGGTATCCGTGGCCGTCACGGTAAGGGTCTGCGCTGCGGTGTTCCCGGAAGAGTCCTTCGCCGTAACCGTTATCACGTTGGGCCCGGGGACGAGCGTGATATTGTTCACGCTCCACGATGTCGTGCCTGTGGCTGTCCCGCTGCCGGCCTTATCGCTTGCCCACGTCACGGAGTCTACGGCAATGTTGTCCGACGCAGTGCCACTCACATTGACGGCAGCGCTGGTCGTGGTGTATGTCGAGCCTGTAGTGGGACCGGTGATTGTGATTGACGGCGGCGTGATATCGAGGAGCGTAACGGTTATCGTAGCCTTGGCGGCATTGCCCGCCGCGTCCTTGGCCGTCACTGTGATTATGTTTTGGCCTGCCTTAAGGGGCACCCCCGCCGCGCTCCAGGAGGTAGTGCCGTTGCACGACCCGAGGTCGTTATGATCGTCCGCCCAGGTAACACCGGCAACTGAGATATTGTCGGCAGCCGTACCAGCGAGGTCGATTGATGTGCTATAAGTCGTATAGTTCGGGTCCGTTGTCGGTGATTGGATGCTGATGGTCGGAGGAATGGTATCAGGCACGGTTACGGTGAGCGTGGCCGTACCGGCGTTTCCGGAGCTGTCCTTTGCCGTAATAGTTATCACGTTCTGCCCAATGATCAACGGGATTCCACCGACATTCCACGAGGTCGTACCCGTGCAGCTTCCACTATTGCCTCGAGCATCCGACCACTGCACGCTCGCCACATCCACCGCATCCGCGGCGGTGCCGCCGATGCTGATCGTATAGTTAGTGGTGGTGTATGTCTTGCTGCTCGTTGGCGAGGTAATGGCGACCGCGGGCGGTGTGATATCTCTGTAGGTAACGGTAAGCGTGGTGGTTCCGCTGTTCCCCGAAGCGTCCTTTGCGGTCACAGTGATGACGTTGTCTCCCAGCGCCAGCTTCAGATTGGTTGCGCTCCAAGTGTTCGTTCCGGTGCAGGTGCCTGCTCCACCGCGGTCATCGGACCACGCTACACTAGCCACCCCGACGTCATCCGAAGATGTGCCGGAGATGTTGATGGGGGAACTGGTTGAATCGTAGGTGGGGTTGGCCGTCGGACTCATGATAACCACGCTTGGCGGTGTGATGTCCGTGAATGCGACCGTGAGTGTGGCGCTCGTGGAATTTCCTGTGGGATCCTTTGCGGTCACTGTTATAACGTTTGCTCCCGGCTTCAACGCTATTTTCGATGCGTTCCAGGCGGTGGTGCCCGTGCATGTGCCGCTGCCACCGCGGTCGTCGGTCCAGGATACGCTCGCCACCAGGCTGTCGTCGGATGCCGTTCCGCCGATAGTTAGCTGGGCATTATTGGTGTCGAACGTAGGATCGGTAGTTGGCGATGTAATGGAAATGACGGGCGGAGTGACATCGGTAAAAGTCACCGCAAGGGTTGCGGTCCCGGTGTTGCCGGCAGCATCTTTCGCGGAGATGGTAATTGTATTCAATCCCTGCAGCAGCGTAATCCCGCTGCTTGACCAGGTACTTGTCCCGGTGCAGGTTCCATTCTTTCCCCTGCTGGTTGACCAGGCGACACTGACAACTCCAACGTTATCTGACGCCGTTCCGCTCAACACCAACGGAGAGACGGACGTTGCGTAGGTTGCATTACCGGTCGGAAGCGTAATGGCGACTGTGGGAGGAACGGTATCCGGGACGATGACCGTGAGAGCAGCGGCGCCTGTGTTACCGCTCGCGTCAGACGCTGTAATGGTAATCGTATTTTGTCCAACCGTGATAGGAATATCGGCGGTATTCCACGCGCTGGTGCCTGTACAAGTGCCTGTATTACCTCTGTCGGTAGACCATGTAACAAGTGTAACCCCGACGTCATCGGTCGCGCTGCCCGACAATCTCACGGTAGCGGCAGTCGTCGTGTACGACGCATTTCCCGTTGGCGCTGAAATGGTTACGGTGGGCGGGGTAATATCTATGAACGTCACAGTCAGTGTTTGTGTCGTGACGTTCCCTGACCCGTCCTCGGCGGTTACCGTGATAACGTCTTGCCCGGGCTGTAACTGGATATTCGAAGCACTCCAGTTGGCGGTTCCTGCGCACACTCCACTGCCGTTTCTATCGTTCGACCACATAACAAGAGCTACCGAACTGTCGTCCGAAGCCGTTCCACCTATATTGAGCTTTGCGCACGTCGTCGCGTATACAGCGGCAGATACTGGAACTGTGATGCTAAGCACGGGTGGCGTTACGTCGGTGAAAGTCACGGTCAGATTGCTCGTGGAAGTATTGCCTGCCGCATCACTCGCGGTTACCGAGATCACATTGGCGCCGACCTGGAGTTGAATGCCGCTCGCACTCCAATTGGCCGTGCCTGCGCAGGTTCCGGTGCCGCCGCGGTCATCGGTCCAGGACACCGAAGCGACTCCGACATTGTCCGACGCTGTTCCCGATATGCTGAGCTGCGCGGTTGTGGTCGCGTAGTTTGGATCAGTTGTCGGGTTGGTTATCGCCACGCTGGGTGGAATGGTATCAGGCACGATTATCGTGATCGCGTCGGTAGACGAATTGCCGGCCCCGTCGCGCGCGGTGACGGTAATAATATTGGCGCCTACCACAACGGCGATACCGCTCGCGCTCCAGGATGTGGTTCCCGTGCACGTGCCACTGCCTCCAAGGTTGTTGGACCAGGCGACGCTCGTCACTCCGACATTGTCGGACGCCGTGCCCGAGATATTCACGGAGGGATTGGTGGTAGTATAGGTCGGATTGCTTGTCGGGCCTGTAATTGTAACTGTTGGCGGCGTGATATCCGTAAACGTAACTGTCAAGGTGTCTGTGGATGTGTTCCCCGCCCCATCGCAGGCAGTTACCGTGATAACATTCGCGCCCGGACGAAGCGCGATGCCCGTCGCGCTCCAATTGCTTGTTCCTGAGCACGTGCCACCGGCGCCGCTGTCGCTGGACCACGTGACAAGCGTAGTCGCCACGTCATCGACAGCGGTTCCGGCGATGTTCAGTACTGCGCTGTTGGTTGAGTATGTGGGGTTTATTGTCGGTGATGTTATGACGATCACCGGCGGAGTTGTATCTGTGAATGTGACCGTGATGGTACCGGAAGCGGTGTTGTCGCCGGCGTCATACGCGGTAACGGTTATTGCGTTGTTCCCCGGCTGCACGGCAATACCGGACGCGCTCCAATCCGTCGTTCCAGTGCACGTGCCGCTCCCTCCTCGATCGTTGGTCCACGTCACGCATACCACCGCGCCGTCGTCCCAAGCCGTCCCTCCGATGTTCAACAAGACCTGGTTCGTAGAATAAGTCGCGGCGCTGGTAGGCGTAGTAATGGCGATAGTGGGCGGCGTGGTGTCCACGTAGGTAACGGTAATCGCATCGGTCGATGAGTTTCCGGCAGCATCGTACGCAGTCACGGTTATAACATTCTGACCGTTCTGGACCGCGATGCCTGATGCGCTCCACGACGTAGTTCCGCTGCACGTTCCGCTTCCTCCACGGTCGTTGGACCAGGTGACGCTTGCAACCCCGACATTATCGGAAGCCACTCCCGCCAGAGTCAGTGGCGAGCTCGATGCCGTATAGGTCGGGTCGCTGGTCGGGCTGGTTATAATGACGCTCGGAGGCGTCGTGTCGGGCACGGTGACAGTGAAGGTACTCGTTCCAACGTTGCCGGAAGCGTCGCGCGCGGAGATGGTGATAACATTGGTTCCAAGCTCCACCGGGATACTACCCGCCGACCATGATGACGTGCCCGCACACGCCCCACCGCCCCCACGATCACTTGCCCATGTCCACGCTGGTAACTCCGACATTGTCCGAAGAAGGTACCCGAGACCGTTAGGCTCGCAGCAGCAACGGTGTAAGTTGGAGCGGACGTAGGATTAGTAATCGTAACGACCGGGCTCGTAATGTCAACGAAGATAACCGTGATGGTAGCGGCAGATGTGTTCCCCGCAGGATCGAGCGCGGTTACCGTGATATCATTCTGCCCAAGCGCCAGAGGAATGTGGGTCTTGGCCCAACTCGTTGTGCCGGCGCAGACGCCGCTGCCGCCGCGATCGTTCGACCACGTGACGCTTGCAACACCGATGTTGTCCGAGGCTGTGCCGTCGATATCTACTTGAGAACTGTTGGTGGTGTATGGCGAACCTGAAGTCGGGTCTGCGAACGAAATCGTGGGCGGTGTAGTATCGACAAATGTCACGGTGAGACTCGCATTGCCCGAATTGCCCGCCGCATCATAGGCGGTTACGGTGATGATGTTATCACCGAGTTGCAATGGAACGCTGTCCAGGCTCCAATTGTCTGTTCCAGTGCACGTTCCGCTTCCTCCACGGTTGTTCGACCAGGTAACGACGCTGACTCCTACATTATCCGAGCCGGATCCCGACAGGCTGACAGTGGATTGCTGAGTAGTGTATGTAGAATTGGTTGTTGGGCTAGTAATTGAAACGCTCGGAGGGTTGAGGTCGCAGTAAGCCCACAGCATAGCTGTAGCGGTGTCCCCGAGAATGTCCGTCACGGTAACCGTTATCGCGTTCTCCCCCGGTGAAAGCAATATGCCACCTGCGCTCCACGAGGTAGTGCCGTCACACAAACCGCTGCCGCCGGAACTGCTGGACCACTGCACGGACACGACGTTTCCGGTAGCGTCACCCGAAATACTGAACGTCTGTGAGTTCGTCCAACAGTCAGGATCGGTTGTGGGAGAGGTTATGGTGACGCCCAGTTCGGTCGGAGGTGATCCGATCGTTTGGGTGAGAGAAGGCCAAACATTCCCGTCGCCCATTGCAGGCGAACTCGGGCCGAGCGCACCGGGCGATGGTTCTGCAAACGCCAACCCCGATGCGAGCGCTGTGGCCAGCAATAGCAGGCACAGCCATTGCCGAACGGTGTACACCATCGCCCCAGCAGGTCTTTGATTGCACTTGCTTGTTGTTACGACTTGTAATCTCACGTTATCTACAGACACCCTCAGCCCGTTGCGCGTCATTCAAATTCTCGGCAAAACGCGCTGAAGCAATTAGCGTTATCCCGGGGGTTTCCATCAGAAAGAGGCTGTTAATGTTTGCATATCTCCAGGTATCCTTGCATGGGGACATATTGCCTTTGCAGCAACAGCAAAGCCGCCGAATCTTTCGCAGTTCTTGACACTCGTGATAGACTAGTAAGAGGTAACGAGGGAGCAGTTGCAGATGCCTTACTACCGGCGCAATTTGTATATACTGTCTGTGACCATCTTTCTGGCCGCGGTGAGTTGGAACCAGATAATTCCTTTTCTCCCGCTGTTTCTCAAACAGCTTGGAGTCAAGCATAATCTTCTGCAGTGGACGGCCTGGGTATTCGCCGCCCAGGCCACGGCAGAGATAATATTTCAGCCCTTATGGGGCAAAGTGGCCGATATGTACGGTCGCAAGCCTATGGTTATCCGCGCCGGTATCTGCCTTTCCGGCGTCTACTTCGGCATGAGCGTGTGCAACGCTCCCTGGCAGTTGGCTATGCTGCGTTTCATGAACGGTGCGCTGACCGGTTTTATCCCGGGATCGATGGCCCTGATAGCCACAAACACTCCGCGCGATGACGCTCCGCGCTCAGTCGCCATGGCGCAGACGGCCGCAAATGCCGGTCTCATTGTCGGGCCTGCCATCGGAGGGTGGCTGGCATACGCGGCCGGTTACCGGGGCTCTATGGTTATAGCCGGCTCTGCGGTATTGATTTCAACGGTCCTCGTGTGGCTTCTGATCCAGGAACCTAACAAACCCAAACCGGGTGAAAAGACCAGCCTGCTGCAGGACTTCGTCATCGCCTTCCGCTCACCGGTCCAATCGACTTTAGCCGTTGTGCTTGTATTCGCGGCCATGCTCGGCGCGGCGATAAGCCCCTATCTGACTCTTTACCTTCACGAACTAAGCAGCCATGCCCGGGCAGTGGCTGTCGGGAATGGTGTTCTCCCTGCCCGCGGCCGCATTTGTTATAACGGCCCGGCGCTGGACTTTTCTCGGTGAAAAGATAGGATTCGAGAAGATAATCCTTATCGGACTTGTCGGCAGCTCATTAAGTGTTATTGCGCTTGTTGTTGCGCGTTCGATACTGGCGTTTTCGATTGTGTACTTCATCATGGGGATCTGGCTGGCGACACTGGACCCGCCATTTCCGCGATCACCTGCATTCGCGTGAATGAGAACTTTCGCGGCAGAGCTTACGGTATCCAGCAAGCTGCCAGCACGTTCGGAACACTGCTTGCTCCGATAGCAGCGGGCTTTCTCGCTACAGCGTGCGGGATCCGTTCTATCTTCATAATGGTGGGAATCATCTTCCTGGGGGCTGCTTTAATATTCCGGATTATGGCGACCAGACCCGGGTATGAACAGCCCGACAAGCTGGTATCATGAGCTGAGAATCTCAAGTTATCAGCCGGCAGCCCATCCACGCAGACCAAGGAGGCGAAATGGAGTATACTCAGGCAAAACTCGGGCGCGTATTTGTCGCGCGCCTGCACGACGGCGAATCGATATACGAAGCAGTAGAAGAGATCGCATCCCGAGAAGGGATCAAAGCTGCGTCAGTGATGGCAATCGGAGGCATCCGCTCGGGCAAAGTTGTCACAGGTCCTGAGGAACCGCGCGGCACGGTGATTCCCCACTACGAGGAGTTCGACGATGCTCGAGAACTCGTAGGCTTCGGCACATTGTTTCCTCAGGAAGGGAAGCCGCTGCTCCACTTTCACGCGGGAATGGGCCGCCGTGACACGGCGCTTGTAGGCTGCCCGCGTTCAGGGATGTCGGTCTACCTGGTTCTTGAAGTGGTGATAACCGAGCTTCTGGGCATAGACGCGCGCCGCGAAATGGACCCGGAATCCGGAGTCCATCTGCTTACATTATCGCAATAAGACACGAGACTTAGTTCCTGTGGGGCGCAGCCAGGTCGACGGCGCCGATCATATTGCCGTGCTGCTCGCGCTTGGCTCTCTTGGTAAAACTGACTGTAGATCCTGCTGCTCGCTTGATGAACTGGAAGTGGTCGGTCAGCGTTCGCATGATTCGCATTCCGACACCCAGACTTGCGCAGCACTGTGGTTTTGGCGAGGCGAATCCTGAATCGGTGACTTCAGCCATCAGGCAATCGCTGCATGCCGTCAGCCTTACAAAGACGCTGTCGGCAGTCCCCTTTGGCGAACCGTATTTAATGGCATTCGCGCAGGCTTCCGTAAGCGCCAGGTTTGTCTCGCTTACCTCTTGCTCGTCCATGCCAACGCTGTCGGCCAGGCAAGCAGCGATCCGGCGAAGCCTGGGCAGATGCTCCGGACAACTCTTGAAGAAGATCTTGGTTACAGTATCGACGCTTGCATGGTTAACGCTCACAGACATCCCTATCTTCCCACCTCTCCAAATCAGGCAACCACAATGACCATTGTTGCCGTGGAGTTGTAGTTTAGCAAAGCTCGCCAGCTATGTCAACGGGAAATTTGCCCCTATTTTTTTTATGGGGCGTTTGCGCGTTTTAGCGGCGGCTGCCATCCCCATTCCTCACAAACCGGTAACTCACACAGCGCGGACGCATCCGGCCATGGGGAACAACTATAACGAGGAGTTGGTAACTATGCTAATCACTTTAGTTGACGTGGTTGGCTGCGAAAACCCTGATTGCAGGGCCTTCGCGCAAATCTTCTCCGCTGCCCACGGAGCAAGATCTTTTTACTGTCCCGTCTGTGGCAAGATCAGTCACCCGAGAGCGGTCGACGCCGCGCTGGCTGCTTTGCCGCAGCGCTACGAAGCGTATTTGCGCGAAATAGTTTGTTCAGCCAAAAAGTATCAGAACCCAAACGCAGTATCGCCCAGTAGGTCTTGAATCCTCCTATCACTGCAGTGCCGCGAGAACCACCCGTCTCGCGGCACTCCCTCCTCTGAAAATAGCCGAAGGCTATTTTCATCCCTTCGCGGTGAAACCGACAGTGACTCGCCGCAGGCGCAGTCGCGAAAGGTTTCATCCGCGATTCCTTCGTAAATAGCCGAAGGCATTTTCATCCCTTCGCGGTGAAACCCCTCGGGGCGACAGTAGTATCGCCAGATACTGCGAAAGCCCGACAGCGTTCTTCCGCAGGAAGAATGCGAGAGGTTTTATCCGTGATTCCTCTGAAAATAACGCAGTTATTTTCGTTCCCTTCGATTCCATATTTCAGCCATTCACTTTGCACAGGAACCGTGAATGGGGGTAGAATATGGTATGCACGCGTTGGTTCAACCGTTTGATACCCGCCAACAAGCCGGCGGGGAACTGGCAAATGCGCTGAGCAAGTTCAAGGGAAGCGACAGCATCGTCCTGGCGATCCCCAGAGGGGGAGTCGTAATAGGGTATGAAGTCGCGACTGCGCTGAACGTTGAGCTCGACGTCATCGTGCCTCGGAAAATACGCGCACCTCAACAGGAAGAGCTCGCGATCGGCGCGGTAGCAAGCTGGGGCGATCACGAGCGGATTATCGACGAAAACACCGTTGGTTATCTCGGAGTGAGCGAGGAGTATATCGAGCGCGAAGTCGCTTTTCAGTTATCCGAGGTCAACAGGCGCCTTCTGGCCTACAGAGGAACCGCCCAACCTCCGAATGTAACCGGTCGCGCTGTGATCCTCGTAGATGACGGAATCGCCACCGGCTACACCATACGCGCGGCTGCAATCGCGCTACGCAAACTCGAGGCGCAGCGTATAATTCTTGCCGTCCCGGTGGGCCCATCGGATTCCTTGCATGCAATCCGCCCGTTTGTGGACAAGACCGTGTGCCTCAAGATTCCGGAGCCGTTCCTGGCGGTGGGATACTGGTATCGCGACTTCAATCAGGTATCCGATGAAGAAGTGATCGATCTTCTGCGCAAGGCACGTTCACGAACAAGAGGGGAAAATGCATCTCATATTTGAAGACCGGCAGGACGCCGGGACACGGCTTGCAAACAGGCTCGCCGGATATCAGGGAACTGATGCCATCGTGCTCGGCATTCCGCGCGGAGGAGTCCCGGTAGCCGCCTCAGCAGCTCGGATGCTCCATCTCGACTGGAACGTGGTCGTTGTCCGAAAGCTGTCTACTCCCTGGAAACCGGAGACCGCATTCGGCGCTGTTGCAGCGGATGGAACTCTGGCCTTAAACGATGCGCTGGTCCGCGGCATGCAGATGCACAGGGCTCAGATCGACGAAATAGCGAACGAAGTGAAGGCCCAGGCAGAGCGCCAGACGCAGGACTACGCGCAAGGCAGGCCGTTTCCTGAGATCAAGGACAGATGCGTTATAGTTATAGATGATGGATTAGCCAGTGGCCACACAATGCTCGCAGCAATCAAGTCCCTGCGTGTAAAATCAGCATCGAAGATCGTTGCCGCGTCCCCCATAGCATCCAGATCGGCCGCGGCAATGATCGAAGAAGCCGCTGATGAATGCCAGTTCGAGATCGTAAGCCCCTCCGTTCCATTCGCCATCGCCGACTTCTACGTCAGCCTGCACAATCTGACCGACGATGACGTGATGGGGATTCTGTCTGCGAGACCATAGATAGCGGCCACCCCGGAGCGTGATCGATCCGGCGTCTCCCTCCGCCTGCATGTCAACTGGTAAGTGAAGGAGACACCGTGCCGTCAACATTTGGGGCAGAGCCTCTCTAATGAAGAAAAGGGTTTGACCCGCGTTCGTCGCCGACCGTCGTGGAGGGGCCGTGGCCCGGGTAAAGAAGGGTGTCATCGGGCATCGTGAGGATTTGGGTTTTGATCGAGTCTATTAGCTGCGAGTGTGACCCGCCGGGGAAATCCGTCCGCCCTATCGAGCCGGCAAAAATCGTATCGCCGCAGAAGACTCCGGCATCGGTTATGAAGCACAATCCCCCTTGGGAGTGGCCAGGAGTGTGCCGAACCTGGATCTGCGAGCTGCCGAGGTTGACAACGGCGCCGTCGTCGAGGAAATCGGACGCAGTGACGTCAACATAGCTCGAGAGATCGTAGAACATCTCCGCGATCCCCAGGTTCTCGGTCAACTGAGAGACGTCGGCTGCGTGCATGCCGATTCGCGCCTCGTATTCCCGAGCCAGATCACCCGCGTAGAAAACGTGGTCAAAATGCCCGTGGGTAAGCAGCACCCATTCGACGTCCAACCCCAAATCCGTCACGCAGGAAGCGATATGCTCTTTATTCCCACCGGGGTCGATGATCCCGGCTTTACGAGTCTCTTTGTCCCAAACGAGGTAGCAGTTGGTCCCGAGCGGACCGACCGCAAAAGCGCGAAATTCTATGCTCAACTCGAGGTCCTGTCTCCCCACACAACCGCGAGGTTGGCAAGGTCATAATAGTCCATGCCGTCGGCGTAACGCCAGTGGATCTCGGCACGCTCGATATTCCCGCACCGCTGATAGGCGTCCGCAATTACGGCATGATACCGTTCGCTCAGTCGGTTTCAGGTGGATCGCGCGCTTCAGAGCCGCAATCGCATCATCGGGGAATCCGCCGCGCAAATAGAGCAGGCCAAGACGAAAAGTGTAATACGAATCGGAGGGACTGAAGATCGTGGCCTGCTGCATCTCGATAATCGCATCGCCCAACCTGCCGGACTGAGCGTACCAAATCACCCAGCCAGAAGTGGTAAAAGCCATCGGTGGGAGCGATATGCACAGCCATCTCGAGCTGAATCACCGATTCCTCGCGCAGCCCGATATGCCACAGCGCATCGCCGAGCTTATAGCGGTAGAACGGGTTCATCGCGTTGAACTGGGCAGCCTTGCGATATTCCGCGACAGCAGCTATCCACTTTCCATAGCGGCGGTAAATCTCAGCGAGGCTGTAGTGGGGTTCCGCGCGCCTGGGAGAGATCTTCATCGCTTTTCGGGTACTCCGCGACCGCCTTTATAGACATCTCGGAATATGCGTACGCGTCACCCAGGCGGGTGTGGTAGCCGGGATTGTCGCCTTCCATCTCGACCGCCTTGCGATAGTGCGCTACGGCATCGTGAACGCGCCCCTCATTACACAAAGCATCGCCGAGTTCCTGGCAGTCATAGGCAGTCTCGAGTTTCCGAGGCTCCCTCGCCACATCCCTTCGCATCCGTTCTTCGAAAGCGTTTTCTTCGGCCTCCGGTGGGCCGGTTTCCCACATCTTACTCATTGCAGTTGTCTGTTACCTACGGGCTCCAATTGGCGCTTAGCCATGAAACCACAAGTCCAGGTATGAATGAATGTTAGTCACAATTCCTATTATCGGCAAAAACTCGCTATTCCCTCGTATCCAGAAGCAGTGTCACGGGTCCATCATTTTCGATACTGAACAACATTTTCGCCTGGAACTTTCCAGTTCGGGTGGGCACGCCACACGCTTCCAGCATCGCAGCGAATTCATTATACAACTTTTCCGCGTAATCAGGAGCGGCCGCCTTGTCGAAACCCGGCCTTCGCCCTTTCTTGCAGTCACCGAACAAAGTGAACTGGGACACCACCAGCGCTTCGCCGCCGGCGTCCAGCACGCTGAGATTCATCTTGCCTGCCTCGTCTTCGAAGATCCGGAGGTTTGCAATCTTTTCAGCGAGGTAGTTGGTGTCTTTGGCCCCGTCGTCTTTCGCGACGCCAAGCAGGATAGCCAAACCCCGCCCAATTCGCGATATCTCCTGGCCGCCAACGCTGACGGCGGCGCTCCTGACGCGCGCAACAACCGCTCTCACTTTACTTACTCTTTCTTGACGCGCGGGCCGATACCCTTTGAATTTCAATGATATCAACCAGGTTCCCCACCTTCGCCAGCAGCGCTTCCAGTGTTTTAATGTCGGGCACTTCTACCGTCAACTCAATGCTTGCGATCTTGTTCGGAAGAGATTTGATCCTTGCGCTGGTAATGTTGCTTTTCGCTTCGGAAAGCACCGCCGTGATGTCGTTGAGCAGCCCCAGCCGGTCCAGCGACCTGATTCTAATGTCCGTCGGGTACCGCTCGCCATCCGCCTCGTTCCAGCTTATCGCAACCAGCCGCTCGGGCTCATTCTGCTGAAAGACCGCGACGTTCGGACACATCGCGGTGTGCAGCGCCACGCCCTTGCCCCTGGACACATATCCGATAACATCCTCCCCGGGAAGCGGCGCGCAGCATTTAGCCCGGCTGATCATCAGGTTCTTGACGCCGTCGAGCGTAACCGCCAGCTTCGCCTTGCCGGTTACCTTGGGACCTTCAATAGTAACCGGTTCATACCTGGGCGCTTCCGCTCCTCGCAGCCGGTTCGCGACTGTCCCCACCGGCACATTGCCGTATCCGATAGCCGCGAACATATCTTCCTCTTCGTGGAAGTGGAGTTCTTTCGCTACATCGGAGATGCTCTCCCCCTTCAGCAGAGTGCGGGCTTCCTGGCCCATTCTCTCGAGCTCCGCCTCCAGCATCTCACGACCCTTGGTCACGTTCTCGCCGAAGTGCAGCTTCCTGAAATGGTTCTTGACCCTGTTTCGGGCGTGCGAAGTCTTGACGAAGTTGAGCCAGTCCAGGCTGGGTTGACTGTTGGAACGGGTAATAATCTCAACAATATCGCCGTTGCTGAACTGGTACGTGAGCGGCACTATGCGGCCGTTGACCTTGCCTCCCACACAGTGGTTTCCAACGTCGCTGTGGATTCTATAGGCGAAGTCCACGGGGGTCGAGCCGGCGGGAAGATCGACAACATCGCCCCTTGGAGTGAAAACAAACACCTGGTCCGTGAACAGGTCGTTTATGACGCTGTGCAGGAACTCACCAGCATCTTTGCTGTCCGTCTGCCAGTCGAAGAGCTGCTGCCTCAACCACGAAAGCTTGCGCTCGAACTCGTCCGCCCCCCTCAAGCGCTCCTTATACTGCCAGTGCGCAGCCACGCCGAAGTCCGCAACGCGGTGCATATCCCAGGTCCTGATCTGCACCTCCAGAGGCTCGCCCCTGGGCCCAATCACCTTGGTGTGGAGCGACTGGTACATGTTCGACTTCGGCTTTGCGATATAGTCCGAAAACCGCTCGGGAATAGGCATCCACAGATCGTGCACAACGCCCAGCGCGTGGTAACAGTCTCCAACACGGTTTACGATGATCCTCAGCGCGGCCAGATCGTAGATATCCGAAAAGTCCACTTCCTCGCGCAGCATCTTTTGATAGGTGCTCCACAAATGCTTCGGCCTCGCCTGAATGTGGGCATCTATGCCCTCCTTGGCCAGATGCTTGCCAACCATCTCCACCGCTTCGGCCAGGTCTTCCTCGCGCTCCTTGCGTGTCCTGGCGACTTTTTCCGCGACGTTTTCATAAGCTTCCGGCTCCAGATACTTGAACGCCAGATCCTCGAGTTCCCACTTGATCTTCCATATACCGAGGCGGTGCGCGAAGAGGGGCATATATCTGGCATGGTTTCCCGCGCAATCTTCACCCGGCGGTCTGCCGGGAGGCCGTGGAGAGTCTGCATATTATGCAGTCTATCGGCCAGCTTGATGACCATAACCCTAAGGTCTTTGGCCATAGCCAAAAAGATCTTTCTCAGATTCTCGGCGCTGCGTCTGAACTCCACCCGCCTTTTCTTTGGAAGCTCTTCGCGCCTCGCTTCTTCGTCGACGTCGTCGGAATCCAAGTCAAAATCCGCCAGTTTCAACTTGGTCACGCCATCCACAAGCGCGGCAATCTCGCCACCGAACTCAGCCTTGATGTCGTTCGCGCTGTAGTCCTGATCCTCAATGACGTCGTGTAAAAGCGCCGCTGCAATGCTCGCGGTGTCCATTTCGAGGTCTGCCAGGATAGCTGCGGTGGCCGCGGGATGGGTGATGTAGGGATCGCCCGTGAGGCGCTTTTGTTCTGCGTGGGCGGAAAACGCGAACTGATACGCGCGGCGGATAAGGTCTGTATCCGCCTCCGGGTTGTATGCCTTGACTCTGTTTATAATGGGTTCAATTTCAGCCATAATCAGCAGCGGATCGCCTTCGCAACCAACTGCACCGACTCCGTACCGTTATATGCATTTAGCCTTATACTGTAACACAAATCGATGCTTCCGCCAAGCTGAAGACCATCAGCGCAATCACCCATGCCAAAGGCAATGCAGTTGATCGGAGGACAGCCGGCGCCCTGCACCTGCAGCTTCATATGCGAGCCATCTCCCACCCTCTGCCTTCGCAGCAGGGTCATGTTTCGGGTCATAAAAAGCGGCTCCGCATTTCCCATCCCGAACGGCTCCATCTTCGCCAAGGCATCAGCCAACTCCCGCGTGATCTCTTCGGGCCCGAGTTGCGCATCGACTTCGATCCTCTGCAGCAGAGCCTCGTCCGGAATCCTCTCGAACGCAATAGCATTGATCTTCTCTTCAAAGCGCTCGATATTCGCAAGCCGGACCGTGAGGCCGGCGGCAAGAGCGTGCCCACCGTATCTAACGAGCAACTCATCACACGAGCGCAGTCCCTCAAGCATGTTGAACGCTTCAGTACCGCGAGCAGGAACCACCGCCGAACCCGCTCGCTTCATTGCGGCTGATAAGGATAGCAGGCCTGTTGTCATTTTCGCGAATCCGCCCCGCCACAATGCCGACGACTCCGCTGTTCCATCCCTCCCTGGACAGCACCAGCAGTCTGGTCCTCTCCAGGTCCTTTGCTTCCACTTGCTCGATCGCCTCGGCCAGAATCCTGTCCTGCTCCACCTTTCTCTCGGTGTTACAGCGCTCCATCTCCTGCGCAAGCGCGCGCGCCTCACATTCATCAGCGGTCAGGAGCAGATCCAGAGCCGTGGATGCGTCAGCC
>CAVZJH010000027.1:0-51008 GCA_963775535.1 uncultured bacterium
GCTTGAACTGGTACCGTATTGCTGTTCGTGCTGGTCATCAAGCCGCTTTTATTGAACGAAAAGAACTACCGTCACCATTTGCATCGAGCCAGAGGTCGATAGTGAGAGGATCGCCGGTGCTCGTGATGTTGATGCTGAAGATTGCCGAGGTTAAGAGAGCCGTTGGAGTAGAGCACGATTGCGGCATCAGTGTTGACGGTGCCCGCAAACAGGTCATAGTTTGGGGTGAAAAGCTGGGAGCTTACATTCGTGCTGACGTGCGCGATGGGGACGGCTCAGATAGAGACCGTTATCTACTACACTGTACGACACACCGCCGCTGGCAGTAGTGAAAGTGTCCGAGGCAAAAGCAGAGGTTGCGAGTGCCAGGATCAGTCCCGTGATGATGATGCAGTAACGCAATATACTTCCTCCTTTGAAATGGCCGAAGGCTATTTTCATTCCTTCGCGGTGAAACCCCTCGGGGCGACAGTAGTATCGCCAGATACTGCGAAAGCCCGACAGCGTTCTTCCGCAGGAAGAATGCGGAGGTTTTGTCCGCGATTCCTTTAAGAATGCTGCTGGCATTTCTCCTGGGGGAGGATTTCCGAATCCTCACCCTACCACTTCACCGGATTTCCGAATCCGGATACGCGAACATAAGATTCCGAAATTCGGAAATCCCACCTAGTCCAGGGTGGCGATTCGGAAATCGCCACTCCGGAAAAACTCCTGATTTTCATTCCCTGGTCCTGTGCCACGAATCCTCGTGGCTGTCGAACCCTTTCCATCACGAAAGTACAATAGCAGAGCTTTTGGCCCATGTCAACACAAATCTTGAACAGAGTGAGACAGCCCGGCTTCGACATTGAACACCGGCAGGCCACAGAGTGCACGCGCTGTCGCTAATGTACCAGTCCAGCGTTCGGCGCCAACACCCGTATGTCCGCTGCCCGCTATTGAAAAGGCGGTAAAGTGTCATTGTTTGGGTGCGTGTCAGATTTTTCCGCAGATCCGTCGCCTCTCTTGGAACCATGAGCGTCGCCGCGGGGCTCTATCATGTATTTGTTGGACAATGAACGAGTCCGCGCGCGGTCTTATAGAAGTAGAGTTCAAACACAGGAGTGGCTTATTCAATGAAACTGATTTTGAAGTGCACGTTGGCTGCGCTCGTATGCGCCGCGATGTCGACCTCGGCTATGGCTACGTCCGCATCGGATATCCTGAGCCGGGTTAGGGCGGCTGAAGCCGGGGTTTCAGACCTCAGGGCGGACATGGTCATAGACCAGGCAAATAAGAAGAATGTCTCGGGAATGGGCGAGAATTACGGCGACATTCTCAAGCTGGAAAAAGCAGTCATAACCTACAAGAAGCCGAATATGATCAGATATGACGGCTACGCGCAGGGGATCAAGGCTGTCTACGTGCAGAATGGCTACACCAAACTCGTGATCCTGCCCATGATCAAGCAGCGTGAGAATGAGAAGGACGCGCCGGGCAAGCGGCAGGATACGCTAGATCTCGGCTTTCTGAGCAGCAAACTGTGGACCGATAATCGCGTTTCAGTGGAACCAGGCGGGAACGGCAGCGTCGTGAAGCTGAAGTTTGCCCCCAGGTTCGGCGGCAGCGATAAGCGCCACGATCTGGTGTGGGTGGACTCGAAGACCCTCAGAGTGCTCAAGTTGGAGAAGTATCTCGGAAGCGGCGAGCTGCGGGTGAGCGTAGCCTACAGCAATTTTCAAATGCTGGGCTCGAAACTCCCGATCGCAACCACTTCGACCATGTATAACCGTCAGGGAAAAGCGCTCGGCACCGTGAGCTACAAGAATCTCAAGTCGAACATTGGACTCAACGATTCGTTGTTCTCCTTAAACCAGAGATAGAAAGGCAGTATAGTGAGCGATAGCAAAGCCTGCGAAGGCTGCAATATGAGTGAAAGCTGCTCCGGCTCCTGTCCGTCTTCCGAGCAGAGCATGGAGCAGATGCTGGAGCAAATGGCTCTTACGGAGCAGCTCGACAAGATCAAACACAGGATATTGGTCCTGTCCGGCAAGGGCGGGGTGGGCAAGAGCACCGTTTCGGCGAACCTCGCGATATCTCTCGCGCTTGCGGGTAAGAAGGTCGGCCTGCTGGACGTGGATATCCACGGTCCCAGCATTCCAAAGCTCTTGAAGCTGGACGACGAAGTGCTCACTTCCGACGGTCAGAAGATTATCCCAAGCACCGTGGGCGACAACCTGAAGGTGATGTCAGTCGGCTTCATGCTCCAGAAACCCGGACGATGCGGTCATCTGGCGCGGGCCGATGAAGTACTCCCTGATCAAGCAATTCATCAAAGATGTGGACTGGGGGACGCTGGACTACCTGATAGTGGATTCGCCTCCGGGAACCGGCGACGAACCGCTCTCCGTCGCGCAGCTCCTCGGCCATGTTGACGGCGCGGTGCTGGTCACGACGCCGCAGGACCTTTCTACGGCTGATGTGCGACGCTCGGTCGGCTTCTGCCGGCAGCTCGAAATGAACGTGCTCGGCGTTATAGAGAATATGAGTGGGTTCGTGTGTCCCCACTGCGGGGAGAGAACGGACATATTCAAGTCCGGCGGCGGCGAGAAACTGGCCGAGGAGATGGGTGTGCCGTTTTTGGGCAGGATTCCCATTGATCCGAATATTGTCGAAGCCAGCGACTCGGGCACGCCCTACGTTTACCGCTACGCCAAGAGCGAGGCTGCGAAAGCGTTCGAAAAGGTGATAGAGCCGCTACTGAAGCTGGACGAGTAGATATTATTACGCGAAGTGTCCCGAAACAACCAAAAAGGGACGTCCAAAGCCCTAGTGGGCGTCCCGGTCACGGGGAGGCGGTATGCGAAATAAGGTAGAGTATGTCACTGTAAACCCGGAGTTGAAGGAATTGATTCAGCGTGATTGGGAGTCCAACGCCGGTGACTGGATCTACCTTGGAGATGGCTGCTGTTCCGTCGCTGCGATGGTCGACGGCAGGCCTATCGGTGTGATTTCAGCGAAGAGAAGGCAGCTTGCTGAACCGGTCTCTATGGTGTGTGAGGCCTGGATATATATTCTCGAGGTGCTCGATGACTATCGAAGGCAGGGCATCGGGACGGCTCTTGTGGAGTCGGTGATCGACTGGGCAAGCGATAATGGTCTGGATCAAGTCGCGTCGGTCAGTCAAGAGATACGGACCGAAGCCTTGCTTCTCTGGAGAAAACTGGGCTTCACATTTGTAAAGTCCGACTTCAAGGACGGTGAACAGGCGCGGTATGGGTTCTACGTGGCGAAACTGACAAGATGACACGAGCCTGCCGACCTCGCACAAAATGTGATCTTCTGTCCTATAGGGGCGCCTAATCCCGATACTGTCTGGCCGTACAAATGGGGTTTTGGGACAGGGGTGTCGCGATACAACCGAATCTCATCACTAGTACAAACGCAGCATGCTGAGCTACGTCGAAGCACGCGGTTATGCCTGCACGAAGCCTTTGGTTATGGCTGATCGAACCCTTCGACAGAGCTCAGGATGCTGCCTTGAGCGCGTGCGAGACTGCGAGAATTCAACTTTGCTAAGCGCTACTCCTAGCGTACTTCCACCACATCCACCGCATCTGTCCTCAGTTCGGCGGGGATATCTATACTTAGCTTGCCATTATCGAATTTGCTCTGCAACGCTGCTCCGGTCCGCATCAGCTTCACGCTTCCGGGGTCCCCGTGTGGTGACGGGCACGTTGCGCATAGGTGAAGCCAGCCGCCTTTGCGGCCTTCAGCCACTTGTTGGGGTCGTAGTTGTTGGGATTGAATTTGCGAGCCAGACTGAAGTATTCGTTGGGCGTGATGACATACTTGCCGTCGGGGTCCCAGGGCAGGTTTTTCATCATTGCCCACGATAGCTCGCTCTTTCCTGTCACGCTCGCGAGTCCCCAGTGGATAAACAGGCCCAGCGAGGCTTTGGGATACCACTGGGCGTTGGGGTTGGTTGTCCTGACGAACTCCGGCGGCTTAGTGTTGTGCGAGACGCCAATTATGCTGTGCTGATCATCGACCGTCTTGTCGTCGTTGCCCGCCTGAGCATCGCTAGGAAAGGCGAGGGTAGTGAAGATGACGAGCAGGAGTAATGCTCTAGCTGTTCCCAAAATGGGGTTGCCTCCTCGGGTTACTTACCCGCTAAAGCTCGATCAGCTTTCCTGATCTCACGTTGCAGGCATCGTAATCGCCGAGCGCTTCAGCTTCACGGGCCAGCGCCTTCACCACATCCCGGCGGCTGACTATGCCCACCACCCTGCATCCGTCGTTGACAATGGGGACGCGGTTGACGGCGTGCTCGATCATTGCGCGGGCGATGTCTACCACCAGGGCGTCTTCCATGAACGTAAGCACTTTGCGCGTCATCGCGTCCTCGACCAGTTCGGCTTGGGCCCGTCGATAGGCCTCATCGATGCCGTCGGGATGCGGGGTAAACAATCCGTTGGGTTGGGCGTGCTGGTCGCACAGCGCGGCCTGTCCTTTAAGCAGCACATCGCTTTCTGTGATAATCCCCTGCAGGCAGTTGTCTCCATCGACCACAGGCAGGCCGCTGACCTTGCTGTTGGCCATCTTATTCAGGGCTTCTCCGATCGAGGAACCCTTGTGAGTGGTAACCACATCCCGCGTCATTATGTCCCTGGCGGAAAGAGTGAGCATGAAACCTCCGGTTCTATATATCAGCTAATATTACCGCAGCATCCTGAGCTTGTCGAGGCGCGCGATTAGATTTAACCGCGTGCTTCGACGTAGCTCAGCATGCTGCGTTAGTATACACGCCGGCTGCTAAAGAGCGGGCGTTCATGTTGTTTATTCGTCGAGTTGTCCGTGCGGTAGTCCCATGGGAAGTGGCGCGGGACGCGCGCATGTGCTCTGAAGCTCGATGTGCTTGCCCTGATCGGACGCATCGTGGAATGCGCACATGATGTCCAGCACGTGATAGGCCAACTCGCCGCTCGCGCGGTTCGGTCTGCCTGATCTCAGCGCATAGGCCATATCCGCGACTCCGACTCCTCTTCCATTGTCGGCATAGCCGTGAGTCAGCGGCACTTCCATAAGTCCGCTGCCCGGCCGCATTACGCGCACAGGCCCGCCGAACCCGTTCGGATCAGGAACGGCCAACGTTCCCTCGGTCCCATAGATTTCGATGCACGGCAACTGCGCGCACCACACGTCGAAGCTCTGGATGATGGTCCCGATAGCGCCGTTCGCGAAGTCCATGATACCTGCGACGTGCGTCGGGACGTCGACTTTGATCCTGGTGCCGTTCTTGGGTTGGCTGGTGATCAGTCTCTCAGGGAATGTGATCTTGGTCGACCCGGTCACGCGCTTGGTCGGACCAAGGAGCGCTGTAAGCGCGGTGAGGTAGTAAGGTCCCATGTCGAACATAGGTCCGCCGCCCACCTTGTAATAGAACTCAGGATCCGGATGCCAGCTCTCGTGACCGTGGCACATCATAAATGCCGTCGCGCCGATGGGCTGGCCGATCCAGCCGTCGTCGATTAGCTTGATGCAGGTCTGGATGCCGCCGCCCATAAACGTGTCCGGAGCGGAGCCGACCAGAACGCCCTTGGCTTTCGCCATCTGGAGAATCTTTTTGCCGTCCTCGCGGTTTACCGCAAGCGGCTTCTCGCCGTAGACTGATTTCCCCGCCTCGATAGCCTTGAACGCTACTTCGGCGTGAGCCTTGGGTATCGTCAGGTTGAGCACGATCTCGATTTCGGGATCGGCAAGCAATTTCTCGACCGACATAGCCTTGCAGCCATGTTCCTCGGCTTTTGCCTTGGCTCGCTCCTCAACCAGGTCCGCGCAGGCGGCTATTTCGAGGATGTCGAGGACCTTGCCATTGTGGAAATAGATTCCGCTGATGTTTCCACAGCCAATGATTCCGACTTTGGTTTTCTTCATTATTCTCCCCTTGCAATGTCCAGTTGTCAACTGGCTAAGCTACTGATAACGATGCACGTATTCGCTTTACGTGGGCCGTGTGCAAAACGAGGTTCCTATCTCGCCGCCCACAGGATGCCGCGCTTCTGAATCTCCTTTGCCTCGGGGACGTCAAAATCCCTTGCGCAGTGTCCGAGAGAAGAATAGAACACGCGGCCTTTGCCAAACATCTTTTTCCAGACAACCGGCATCACGCATCCCCTGGTCCAGGGAGCGTCCTCGGTTCCCCCAAAGGTTGTGGTTGCCAAGACTTCGTTAATCGGGTCGACGTGCATGTAATACTGCTCGGAGTTCATCTTGAAGTCCGGTAGGCCTGCTGTGATCGGGTCTTCGTGATTGATGATATTAACGGTATACTCGATGCCGCCGCCGGGGGTGCGCGACCCACTGGCCGCCGACCATGAACTGATACTCGGTGTTGACGCGGAAAGCGTCTCCCATTCCACCGTGCCATCCGGCTATTCCGACGCCGCTCTTGATGGCGCTCAGCAGGCCCGTTTCCTGCTCGCCGGTGATCGATCCCATCGTCCATACCGGCGAAACGACATCGAACGAACTCATCTTCTCCGCATCCAAAAATGAATCGAGGGTGTCCGAAACCTCTACTTCGAACCCTTCCGCCTGAATAATCGGGGCCATAATGTCGACGGTCTGCTTGGGCTCGTGGCCATCCCAGCCGCCCCACACAAACAAAGCTCTTTTCACTGGTTTTCTCCAATCGTAATGTGTCTTGACAGCTCCTGCCGCCCCTGCCATTTAACGGCAGGTTGAAACTCACGAAATAGGTTATCATTCACGGAGTAGTAATGCAACGGTTATGGCCGGGCGCTTGTCAAATTTATGGAAAGTCAGGCCCACGAACCCCCTGAATCCGATGATTTCTCGTATTTGACAAACCATGCCGTGGTGCCGATAATATACCTGTATTAGCAAGGGGGATGGAGTCCCTCCAAAATGTCGTGACTGACTGATGACTCCTACCAAGATTGTCGCCTTGGCAGGAGATTGCGCCGTTCCCGAAGACGCACCCGCCCGGGCGCATCTGAGGGGGAGATCAGTGAAAGGCGCACGCAGAGATCCACGAAACCTGCAGGTCAAGGAACTCGATGGAGCTTCATCCTTTATCTCACTGCCTCATTTGATGAGCGCTGCCGCAGCAGCGGTCGACAGCGCCGCTCCGGCATTCGCTCCCCACGCCGACAGCCTGAATCAGCCTGTTTCCAGTAAGGAAGAGTTCGAAGTCAAGAGGCAGCCATGCTGGGTAACCCGCCACTGGCCCATATCGCTCGGTGGGCTGCCGGACGGCTTTGGCGACAGGCTGCTGCCGCATGAAATGAGGAAGTCGAGGGCAATTCGGCGGATGCGTGAACGAATTGAAGTGCTTGTCGCCGAAAATGTGGAAAACGTTCGCTGGCCGACCCTGCAGAACCTCCGGAAGAGTTTTCGCGAGTTCGGGAACGCTCTTGACATGCGTCTGGAAGGAGCTGTGGCAGCAACAATGGGGGCAATCGAGTCTGTCTACGAGAAGCGCAAAGCGCAGTTGGCGATTCTGGAGTCCGAGACAGCGCGGTTGGAGCGCGACGTAGCGAAGTTGGAACAGATAGAGGAAGACCTCCGCACTTTCTGCGGAGCCAATAAAAAAGGAGAATAATGGAGATGAGTTCAGAAATCACATCAGTGCGAGCACTCGAAATACTCGACTCTCGCGGAAATCCTACCGTCAGGGTGTTTGTCACGGTGGATGACTACCTCAAAGTAAGCGCATCGGTGCCGTCCGGCGCATCGACGGGCGAAAACGAAGCCGTTGAGCTTCGGGATGGTGACAAGAGCCGCTACGGCGGCAAGGGTGTTCTGAATGCAGTTGCCAACGTCAACCACCTTATAGGCCCGGAGCTTATCGGGATGGACCCGGCGAAGCAGGCCGAGATCGACCTTATGATGATAGGTCTCGATGATACTCCCAACAAGGGCAAGCTGGGAGCGAACGCAATCTTGGGAGTCTCGATGGCCGTGGCAAGAGCCGCCGCCGAAGTTGCGGAGCTGCCGCTGTATGCCTACCTCGGTGGTCCCGGCGCCACTCGCATTCCGGTCCCCATGATGAACATCCTCAATGGCGGCAAACATGCCGATAACAGTGTCGATCTGCAGGAGTTCATGGCCATCGCCTGTCGGAGCGCCTACCTTCGCTGAGGCTCTTCGTTACGGTGCGGAAACGTTCCACGCTCTCAAAGGGATTCTCAAGAAGAGGGGCTACTCCACCTCGGTAGGTGATGAGGGCGGCTTTGCCCCGAACCTGAAGAGCAACGAAGAGGCTGTCGAAGTGATCGTGGACGCTATCGAGGCGGCTGGATACAGGCCCGGCAAGGACGTCGCGATAGCTCTTGACCCTGCGGCGAGCTCGTTCTACGAGGACGGGGCGTATAACCTGGCTAAGTCCGGGCAGGGCAAAAAGACCAGCGCCGGGATGATCGAGCTGTATGCGAGCTGGATTGAGAAGTATCCCATCATCTCCATCGAAGACGGCCTCGCCGAAGATGACTGGGACGGCTTCCGTGACATGACAGCCCAGCTCGGAGACAAAATACAGATCGTCGGCGATGACATCTTTGTCACCAACACCAATTTCGTTGAGCGCGGCATCCAGGAGAAAAGCTCCAACTCGGTCCTCATCAAGCTAAACCAGATCGGCACCGTAACTGAGACTATCCAGACCATCAATCTGTGCCGCAAGGCTGGATGGGGATACGTGATCTCTCACCGTTCGGGCGAGACGGAGGATGCGTTCATGGCCGACTTTGCCGTGGCGATGGGCGGAGGTCAGATCAAAACCGGATCGGCGTGCAGAAGCGAGCGGATCGCGAAGTACAACAGACTGCTGGAGATTGAGGCGGACTTGGGCAAAGCCGCCGAGTTCGGTATATAGCTTAGGCATGGGGCCTTCGGTTGATTGGCTGAAGCCCCCGAGACAGGTAAGGCGTTATGACTCACACATGGGCTCTTGCAACGTTATGGCTGGGATTGGCGCTTGTGGCCACTCTGTTGTCAATATGGCTGCGCATCGCGACAGCTCTCTCGGAAATTGTCGTGGGCACCGTCGCCCAGCTTATAATTGGAGCGTTGATCGGCAGCGCCGTTCTCGGCACAAGTGAAGCATGGGTCACTTTCCTGTCGGGGACTGGAGCGATCCTGCTGACATTTCTTGCCGGTGCGGAGCTTGACCCGGCTGTCTTCAAACTGAAATGGAAAGAAGCGACGGGGATCGGCCTTGCCGGGTTCATAGCGCCGTTCTTAGGATGCACGGCGGTCGCATATTTTGCTCTCCACTGGGGTATTCGTGCCAGTTGGCTGGCCGGAGTAGCACTGTCCACGACTTCCGTGGCAGTTGTCTATGCTGTCATGCTGGAGTTCGGTCTGAACAAGACCGAATTCGGGAAGGTGGTGCTGGCCGCGTGTTTCATCAACGACCTCGGCACGGTGCTTGCTCTGGGGCTGATCTTCTCTCCGTTTACCATAAGGACAGTCATATTCGGCGTAGTAAGCCTGGTCGTATTCGGAGTGCTGCCGTGGCTGACTCCCCGTTTCTTCAAGCGCTACGGGGGAAGACCATCAGAGCTTGAAGCAAAGTATCTGCTGCTTTCCCTGTTCGGCATGGGCGCGCTTGCTGCCTGGGCTGGAAGTGAGGCCGTGCTGCCCGCCTACATAATAGGAATGGTTTTGGCGGGCACAGTGGGTAGGGATCATGTGCTGGTTCGACGGCTGAGAACTCTCACGTTCGGCTTACTGACGCCATTCTACTTCATCAGGGCGGGCTCATTTGTTTCCGTCCCAGCGCTTCTGGCCGCGCCCCTGGTGTTCATCGTTTTGCTGCTGACAAAGATGGCGACGAAGTTCGTTTCTGTGTATCCCGTGACTCAGTCGTTTGGAAATGCAAAACGTGATGGGATGTACACGACGCTGATGATGTCCACCGGGCTTACTTTCGGAAGCATCTCGGCGTTATTCGGCCTGTCCCACCATATTATCAGTCAATGGCAGGGACCTCTTACCTGGTTGCAACCGTCATTGGGAGCGCCGTTGTGCCCACATTGATAGCAAACGCGTTCTATTTACCACGACACATGCTGCACGGCTCGCATGAAGATGCAGTTGCAGAAAAGGCGTGATCGCGCAAGGAATCGCGGGTGATACCGCGAAGGGAACGAAAACAGCCTTCGGCATTTTCAGAGGGGGAACGACTATGATACGCAAGTTGCTGATAGCTTACGATGGTTCCGAGCAAGCGAGGAAGGCGTTTGACGTTGGCATCGAAATTGCGGCGAAGTTCGCCGCAGAGGTTTTCGTTATTTCGGTCGCGGTTCTGCCGGAGCCTGCCGATGATGTCGAAACGGAAGCCATCCTGGAAAATGCCAATGAATACTACGAGAAGCACTTTGCTGAGCTTAAGCAAGATGCCGCTTCAGCAGGGATCGTCCCTCAATTCGAGGTTTTGGTGGGGCATCCGGCGGAGCAGATCGTGCACTACGCAAATGAGAAAGAAGTGGACATGATCGTGATGGGACACAGGGGCAAATCCCTGATAGAACGGTGGATGCTTGGCTCAGTCTCTAAACGGGTGCTCAGTTACGCTCACTGCACGGTGACCATCTGTACGGTAGATTTTCAAGAAAACGAAAGGTAGCCAATTGAAAGTAGTTCTTGTTTTACTCGGCGGGGCCATTGGGGCTTTGGTCCGATATGGAGTCACTATTCTCTCCACAAAAACGTATGGTTCGGTCTTTCCGGTAGGCACGCTGTATGTAAACCTGGTCGGGTGCTTCTTGATAGGGGTTGTTTTCGGACTCGGTGAGCTGCGCGGAATCAGCCCCCTGTTCCGGTTGTTCTTTATAACAGGCTTCTTGGGAGCGCTGACCACATTTTCGACCTACAGCCTGGAGACCATCAACAATGCAAATAACGGCATGACCAATCTGGCGCTGGCGAACATAGCGGCAAACAACATTGGCGGCCTTGCGCTCGTAAAGGTGGGGTTGTTCTTTGCCAAGTTCATCTGAGGAGAGCCAAAAATGCCACTTATATACAACGTCATAGAGGTATTTACAAGTGAAGAAGCCCGCTGGCAAGGAAGACCGGTGTGGGATGCTGTAGTTGACCACGTTCGCAGATCGGGCATTGCTGCCCGCTGTATGGTGAGCAGGGGAATTGCAGGCTGCTACGAAAACGGCGAAATAGCCAGCAGCAACATCGAAATAACCTCGTTCAATATGCCGATCAAGATCGAAGTGATCTTGCCCTCCGCGGAACTCGATGCCGTTTTGCCCGGCATTGAGGACATAGTTACCGACGGCATAGTCGTCGTCGAGGATATGGATATCCGCCTGCATCGGACCCAGAAACGTCTGATCCCAAGGCAACTGCGAGTAAGGGATGCGATGACTGCCTCGCCCCGCACAGTCTCCGAAGGAACGCCTGTGAGCGAGGTGATACGCCTGCTTCTGAGCAATGAGTTCAATGCAGTTCCTGTTGTAGATATGGTCGGACATCCCATCGGTATCATCACTCAAGGAGATCTCATCTCGCGAGCCGGTATGCCTGTCCGACTGGGCATTCTCGCCCAACTTGAGGAACGTCAGGTAGAAGAGTTCCTGGAAACGCTGTCGCACAAAACGGCCGGCGAAATAATGACAAAGCCTTTGACCACAGTCCACGAGGACAAGCGTCTGGGTGAAGCTGTCGATCTAATGCTCAAGCATCATCTGAAGAGGCTGCCGGTCGTCAATGCACAGGCTGAGATTGTCGGCATGATCGCCCGCTCTGACGTGTTTCACATCATCACCAGGGAAACTCCGGACTGGAAGGCGATCAAGGCACAGAACGTATTGGTGGACAATATCACCCTCGTCCGCGATATTATGCGCCGCGACACCCATACCGTTCGCCCGGATGCCCCCGTAGAGGAAGTCGTTCGCCTCATCGACGACAGCGATATCCAGCGTGTGATTGTAGTCGACAGTGAAGGAAAACTCCTCGGCCTGATTTCTGATGCTGATTTGCTGGGTCTGTTCTCTGAACACCGAGCGGGTATATGGGACTATCTTATCAGGAGACTTCCGTTTACCGAACTGGCCCGCAGACATGAGCAGCTTATCGAGCAGACACAGGCAAAGAAGGCGATTGACGTGATGAAGACGGACCTCGTGACGGTGAGAGAAGATACCCGTATCGAGGATGCTATCAAGCTGATGGCTGAACATGGCGTCAAGCGACTTCCCGTTGTCGATGAAGACCGAGTGTTCAAGGGCCTGGTGAGCCGGGACTCAGTGCTTAGGGCAGGAGTCAAGCAATCGTAGGCAGTGACCACGAAGGAGGCGGCGTGCAGTGAAGACAACCATGAGGAAGCCAATAATAGCGGAGGACACGGCAGTAGAGCGCAATGTTGTCACGCTTGGCTGGGTAGCGTTCTTCGGCGGCCTCGCGCAGGATATGATCTTGCCGGTCCTGCCGCTTTTCTACTCTACGGTGCTGGGTCTCAACAAGGAGTTTATCGGTCTCATCGAGGGGTCGCTTGCCACCATTGTCAGTTTTGCAAAGATTGGGGCCGGCTACCTGTCCGATGCTCTCGGCATGCGCAAAGCCATTGTCTTCGTGGGATACGGGCTTTCTGCCGCCGGTCGGTTTGGACTGGGATTTGTGGGCTCGGGCGGATCTGCACTCGCGATGAGACTGAGCGACGGCCTCGGCAAGGGCCTCAAGGACGCCCCGCGCGATGCGCTTGTCGCGAGTTCTGCCGGAAGCAAGAAGCTGGGGTTTGCATTCGGTGTACAGCGAATGCTCGACACCATGGGCTCGGTTGTGGGGCCACTCATCGCTTTTTTGCTGCTGCGGGCGTGGGTGAGCCGCCCAAACAAATACCACATGCTCTTTATTACCGCCGGGATTATCGCGACGGTTCCGCTAGTGATAATAGGCTTCTTCGTGCGCGAGCGTTCAGCTCCGGTCAAAAAGCAGGCGATTTCATTCGATGTTTTGAGAGGCCCGTTCGGCTGGCTCCTTGGAGTGATGCTGGTGTTCACTCTTGGCAATTCGTCCGATGCATTCATCATCCTTAGAGCCCAGGGAGTTGGCGTGGCGGCTGTCCTTATCCCGATTGTCTATGCGCTCTTCAACCTGGTATCGGCCTTGACCGCAATTCCCGCAGGCAAGCTTGCCGACCGCATCGGGCGACGCAGAGTGATTGGATATGGATGGGGAGTCTATGCCCTTGCCTATGCCGGTTTTGCCGTTGCGAGTGCGCCGTGGATGATCTGGGCGCTATACGGTTTCTATGGTTTGTTCTATTCGCTCACCGAAGGCTCAGCCAAGGCGATGGTGGCCGAACTTGTGCCTGATGAGAACCGAGGGGCGGCATACGGACTATACAGCGCCTCCGTGGGAGTGATGGCGCTTCCCGCGAGCTTGATAGCCGGGGCTTTATGGAACCGCATCTCGCCCGCGGCTCCGTTCGCCTTCGGCGCTGCGCTGGCAGCGATTGCGTTCGTAGGGCTGCAGATGGTTCCGCAGAAGCACTGAGACTGAATAAGCATACAAACCCATTACCAAGTGGTTGAAGCCGTGCGCGCCGTAAAGGGCCGTTAACGCCCTTTGGGAGAGACCGATGACCCAAAATCGATTTGCAGGCATGAGTGACGCCCACAAGCGCGGCATTTCAATAACTCTCGTGATCCTTGACGAGACGCTCTGCGAAGTAGAGCAGTGGGCAAAAGGGCGCGAGATGCAATCTGTCTTCTATAAAGAACATAACGCGCTGTCGACGCGGCAGCGGCAAAAGATGCTTTCCGAGATTGCCGAAATGCGGAGTCTGCTCCAGGAGATGCGGGATGCCATAGGAATTGAGCCGACCGTTGAGGATGCGGGAGATGCGATCCGGGGCAAGTGTTCGGGGCTTTGGGAGCACATTGTGGAACTCAAAGCGAAGCACCTGCGTCGCTACGGTGAGGCGCCTGCGGGCTTGGGGGAATACCTGGACCCTCGGGCTGAGCAGTTGATACAAGGAATTTACACATCCTGGACGCCCTCAAGATATGAGGGCGCGTCCTTGGCAGGGGTTCGACGACAAAGCAGTGTCCACGAATACGATGCACCCAGGCAAGCAATATGTGTTGACCAGCGGAAGTTCTCATGATATACTCCACAGTGGTGGATTGGTGCCAGGAATGATGGCTGCCGGGCGAGAGTAGCACAGGATGTTTGTCTTCCCCACTTGGCCGTCCTCAGGTTGCGTTTGGACTATGGCACCTTTTTGCACCGGACAAACTCCAAGGTGGTTACAGCAATATGTCGGGTCATTCCAAGTGGCATAACATAAAACTCCGCAAAGGTAAGCAGGATGCTCAGAGAAGCAAGTTGTTTACAAAAATGGCTCGCGAGATCATTGTCGCCGCCAAGGAGGGAGGCGGGAATCCTGAAGCCAATCTTCGGTTAAAGCTCGCTGTCCAGAAGGCCCGCGAAGTCAGTATGCCGCAGGAGAATATCAAGCGCGCGATCCAGCGCGGTACTGGTGAATCTGGCGAAAGCGCAAACTTCGAGGAGATCACCTACGAAGGATACGGACCGGCTGGCGTGGCAATTCTGGTTGCAACTCTGACCGACAACCGAAACAGAACCGTTGCCGAGCTTCGGAATATATTCTCCAAGTGCGGCGGAAACCTTGGGGAAAGCGGCTGCGTTGGTTGGATGTTCGATTCGAAGGGCCTGATCGAGATACCCGCCGGAAAAACCGACGAGGACAGCGTCATGATAGCGACAATGGATGCCGGCGCCGAGGACATCCGGACGGAAGACGGAAGCATCGAGGTTTATTGCGCTCCGGTGGACCTGCAGAGAGTTCGCGAGGCGCTTACTGCGGCTGGAATAGGGTTCGCTTCGGCTGAAGCCACGATGATTCCCCAAAACACTATTCGGATCGAGAACAGCAAGGAAGCTAGTCAGATACTGAGGTTGATGGACGCCCTGGAAGATAATGATGACGTCCAGCAGGCTTATGCTAACTTCGACATTCCGGACGAGATTATGCAGGAAGTAGCAGGATAGCTCGCCTGGGGCTCGCCCCTGTCCGGGGGTGGACGAAGGAATAAGCCGAATTATTTGCTAAACAACGCAGGTGAACTAGCTATGATCAAGCTGAGAGCGGAGTGGCACTACAAGTGCCATGGATGCGGCATCGAGCTTGCCGTGGATTATCCCAATGGTTTGCAGGGTTTTTGTCCCTGTCCATGGTGCGGGTGCATAAGTGATCTGTCCGTATGCGCGGATGGCCAGGAAGTGAGAAGTTTCCTCGCTGGAGCCGTGAAAGAGATCGAAGAGGCCGCAAACAACAAGATCCCGATTAAGAGCTGACTCAGTTTTTAGAAGCCCGTCTTTTGGCCGGGCATGCGAGCGGCTTTCTATGGTCTTCGCTTTAGTGCCAGAACCGCTACGTCGTCCCTGAACTTCCCTCCGGCGTGTCGCAGCGCGGTGTCGATCAGATGTTCAACAATCGCGCGCGGCGGCGCGTCCCGCATTTCCGCTATTGCCGCCAGCACCCGCTCTTCGCCAAACAATTCGCCGCTGCTCCGCGCCTCCGAGACACCATCAGTATACCCGACGAACACCGCCCCCGGCTTGAACTCCATTTCTGACGAGGTATAGGTGGCTTTGTCATAGATTGCAAGAGCAGTTCCTTCAAGTTCCGGCATCCGGCACTGTTCGTCGCAAAGAACCGGGTGCGGATGTCCGGCACTCACACACTGCAATCGACCTGATCGGCTGTCATAGACTACTGCCAGAGCCGTGGCGAAGCGTTCGGACTTCAAATCTCTCACGAGGACACGGTTCATTCGTGCCATAGCATCGGCGGGGTCGGGCTTCTCCAGCATAAACCCACGAAAAACGGAACGCAGCATGATCGAATCGCTTGCGGCCTCAAGCCCGTGTCCCGAAAGATCGCCGATGACGAATGCTGATCGGTCCTCGTCGATTCGGAATGAGTCGAGGAAGTCACCCCCGACCTGCGCTCGTTCCCGGGCGGAGATGTAAATGTGAGCCGTCTCGAGGTCGTTCACAGCGCTCGGGATATCCGCCAGGAGGCTTTCCTGCACGATCCGCCCGACCTCCACATCGTCCAGAAGTTCCTTTCGATAGGCCTGAAAATACGAGCTCGCAATGGCCGCCAGAGCCACATGCAGGAACTCATCGATGTTCACCAGCAGTTCTTGCGAGTTTTGCGGGGGCGGGTTGAGAAGAAACGGCATGTAGCTTTCTTCAAAAAAATGGATGCTGATTATCAGTGCTTCAAAGGGAAACTTGCGCGCCGCCAGCGCGGTGCCGGCTTGTTCAAGGTCGGAAATGCACGATTCCAGTGCGCGATGCTCCATGCAGTGAAGAATGCTGCGCAGAATGCCGCCAAAGACCTGCCTTAACTCCTGCTCTGAAATATCGGGTGGCCGCCAGGTTGCATACTGGCGCTCAATCCAGCCGTCGAGGATGTCGCGTTCGTGAGGAATCAGGCGATACTGCAACATCCTTGAGAACGCTGCGTGCCGCAAGCGAAAACTTAACCAACCTGTAGCCTGCAAACCGCGCTTTGTCTATCATTGAAGAATAGCCTCGATCCGTAGCACTTCTTTCATTTTACCACACTACGCAAGCCTGCGGCAGAAACGGAAACTCCCACTTTAACAAGCGCTCTGCTTGACAGTCTTACTGTCCAATAGGACAATATAATCAGGAATGGCCCGAAGGAGGAAACGCATGGGCGATATTATATACCTTGATCACGCAGCCACGACACCCGTTGATGAGGAAGTCCTGGACGCGATGCTTCCGTATCTGAAGGAGAAGTTCGGCAGCGCATCGACGCTGTATTCTATTGGACGTGACGCAAGAGAAGCGGTGGAGGAAGCCCGCGGGCGCGTTGCCGAGTTGATCGGAGCCCAACCGGAGGAAATCTACCTCACCAGCGGCGGGAGCGAGTGCGATAACTGGGCTGTTTTCGGGGTCGCGGCAGCCAAAGAGAAAAAGGGAAAGCACATTATTACGTCTGCAATCGAGCATCACGCGATCCTCGAGCCGTGCCACAAACTCGAGAAGCAGGGATATTCGGTCACTGTGCTCGGAGTCGATTCGAACGGGTTCGTGAACGTGGACGAGCTTAAGTCGAGCATTACCGGTGAGACCGTCCTGATTACGATCATGCATGCCAATAACGAGATCGGCACAATTGAGCCGGTCGAAGAGATAGGCCAAATTGCGAAAGAAAAGGGCATCCACTTCCACACCGACACCGTGCAGAGCGTGGGCCATGTACCGGTGGATGTCAACGCGATCAATTGCGACTCGCTCGCGGTCTCGGCCCACAAGCTGTATGGTCCGAAAGGCGTCGGCGCGATGTATATTCGGAAAGGCGCCAGGATCGACAGGCTCATCTGGGGCGGGGGCCAGGAGAATAGCAAGCGGGCGGGCACGCACAATGTACCGGGCATCGTCGGCCTCGGCAAAGCTGCTGAACTGGCGAAGAAGCGCATGAGTGAGGAAGCCGAGCACACGACCAGGCTCAGAGACATGCTGATTGCCGGTCTCGAGGAGCGCGTCCGTGATGTGAGATTGAACGGTGACAGGGTAAAGAGGGTTCCGAACAACGTCAACTTCTCGTTCGAGGGAGTCGAGGGCGAATCGATGATCCTGCTGATGGACATGAACGGCATCTGCGTGTCCTCGGGATCGGCGTGCACGTCGGGCTCGCTTGACCCGTCCCACGTGTTGATGGCGCTCGGCCTTCGTCACGAACAGGCGCATGGGTCGCTCAGAATGACGCTGGGCAAGGACAACACCCAGGCGCAAATACAGAAGGTGCTCGACACGCTGCCGGGGATAGTCGAGAGACTGCGCGAAATGTCACCGATCTACGCCGTCGGCGCAAAGTGCGACAAAGAATAAGGATTGTCAGGGGCTTTGCTCCCAAAGCCCCTGAGTTTCCGCAAATCTGACAAGCCTCGGCCGCATCATTTCACTTGCTAACAACGTCAGGGATGGTGTATGCTCTATACATATAAGCTCTGGCGGTGTTACATCGAATCCTCTGGTGTTGCACCAGGAATCGTGGCGTTAATCGCCTGCGATGCCTGGTGTCCTCGTGATCACGGTGATGATCCACTCAACTGATGAGGTCAAGTATTCCTCGACCGGCTATTCGATTCAATGAACACCCCGTACTCGATTGTGTTTATTAGGGACCATGCGCAGGTCGAAGCGCGGCTGTTGATGGGAGCGCTCCCGACAGCCGGTCGCCGACCTGTCGCGCAGCAGGGAGACAAAGTTGAATAGACTCTTCAAAAACAGTTATCTGCTTCCAATGCTTTTGGCGGCGGCCGCCGCGATCAGCGTGACGGGTGGCCCGGCGCAGTCGGCGGGTTTTGTGCGCAGCGGCAACAAGGTGACCTGCGGGGGCGCGCGTTTTGACGTGTTGTCGGCGACGGTCATTAGAATGCAGTACTCGCCCGGCGCGTTTGTGGATGTGCCGACCGCGGTAGTGACGAACCGGAGCATGGCCGATAATGCATTCACGGTTTCGGCTAAATCCGGCACCCTTGAGATCAAGACCCCGCGAATGTCGGTTTTCTACACCCTTGGCTCCGGCAAGTTTACCCCGAAAAACCTGCGCATTATCTGGAAAGACGGCCAGGGCAGGCAGGAATGGAACTCCGGGCGCAAGGACACCCAGAACCTGGGCGGGCCGTTCAAGAGCTTCAACAGCGTGATCGAAGGAACCGAAGATGGACACACGCTTCCCCCGTTTCCGGATGGGCCGCTGAGCCGCGCCGGTTACTTTATGCTGGACGATAGCGCCACTCCAGTTTGTGACAAGAAAACCGAGTGGATAAAGGCGCGCGCGAGCAAGGACTCTCAGGACTGGTATTTCTTCGCTTACGGCACCAACTATAAAGATTTCTATAAACAATATATTGAGCTGCTGGGCAAGATACCGATGATCCCAAGATATACATTCGGCGCCTGGGTGACGGACCTCAACTTCGAGTATCTCGGTCAGAAGCATACCTACACGGGACTGACGTACAACGAGAACTACGTCTACGACATAGTCGACAGGTTCAGGAAAGAACAAATCCCGCTCGACGTATTTGTCCTCGACTTCGGCTGGCACAAGTATGGATGGGGCGGAAGTCTGGACTGGAGCCGATAATAACGGACCCGGACGCATTCCTCAGAAGGCTTCATAGGGAGGGGATCAAGGTAGCGCCCAACGAGCACCCCGCGGGACTGTTCCGCCAGGATTCGAGGGTTCCCGAGGCGGTCAAGAAGCTGCATCTGCCCGTTCCTCATCAATATGACGACATAAGCGGAAACTGGCTCTTCCACCTGGACCCTAACGATCAGGGCACGAAAGAGGGCTGGTTCTCGCCTGACCACGGCGAGGGCGACTGGTTCATAATGGTGGAACCGTCGACCTGGGAGAATGCCGGCTGGCGCAACTATAACGGCGTTGCCTGGTATCGCAAGTGGGTCGAGCTTCCGGAGAATCTGAAGAATGGCCCGGTGCACATCGGGTTCGGCGGCGTGGCTGACGAGTATGATCTGTATGTCAACGGAAAACTTGTTACCCACTACGGCTCGCAGGACAAGCGTTACGAGAATCGCGACTCCGATACCGATATAACCCAGTATCTGAATAAAGACGGCAAGAACCTGATTTGTCTCAGGGTAAAGAGTGACGGCTGGCAAGGCGGCTTCACGAGACTCCCGATTGCCATAGACAGCGAAGCGGTAGGAGGCTGGGGCGCCGGTTTCAACCTGGCGCTCAAGGATCAGGCCGACCTATGGGTGCATTTCCATAATCAGTTGAATGACCAGGGGATAGACTTCTGGTGGATCGACGGCGACTGCGCGCAAATGGATGGTCTGAACGGCCAGTTGTGGACGAACAAGGTATACTACGATGGCCAGGAGAAGCACACCGGGAAAAGAAGCTTCATCTTCAGCCGGTACGGCGGCCCAGGCTCGCACAGATACCCGGGCTTTTTCACAGGAGACAACTGCGCCAGTTGGAGAATCCTGACTAGCGAGATTCCATATACGATCAAGGCAGGGAACGGGCTTTCCCCATATGTAACCCACGATATATCGGGATTTGCCGGGCTGCTGAGCGATAATTTCGAGCTTTACGCCCGCTGGGTCCAGTTCGGCGCCTTGAGCCCGATGCTGCGTTTGCACAGCGCGCACGAGAACCCGGTCGACGTTAACCCGCGTCTGCCGTGGGTCTACGGGGAGAAGGGATGCGACCTTGCGCGGACGTTCTTCCAGCTCAGATACCGGTTGATCCCGTATCTGTATACTTATTCTCGCGCCGCCCATGATACGGGATTGCCTCTGGTCCGCGGCCTTTATCTGGAGCATCCTGACCTTGATCAGGCCTATCGCTTCGACGAATATTTGCTGGGCCAGGAAATCCTGGTGGCGCCGGTCACGGTTCCCGGTGGCAAGGACGGCATCGCGACAAGAGAGATATACCTGCCGCCCGGAAGCTGGATGGACTACTTCACCGGCAAGACTTACGCCGGCAGCCAAACGATCAGCTTCGGCTGCCCGCTGGAGAGGATGCCCATCTTCATGAAGCGGGGATCGATCATCCCGATGCAGCCGGAGATGGCCTATACGACCCAGAAGCCCGTCGATCCGCTGGTTCTGGACGTGTACACGGGTGGTTCGAGCACATTCAAATTGTATGAAGACGATGGGTCGTCGCTGGATTACAGACAGGGCAAATATGCCTGGACTCCGCTCGTTCTTCGACAGGAAAGCGGCCGGACTCGGATCACCGTAGGAGCGGCCGAGGGAAGATACAAAGGCCAGTTGATGAAGCGAAGTTATCTCATCAACATTCACGCCCAGAGCAAGCCCGCCGCGGTCACAGTGAACGGCATGAAGCTCTCCGAGCAGAGCTGGAAGTGGGATGCCGAGAAGCACATTGCAGCGATCAACGTGAAAGCCAGGCCGGTTACGGCGGCTGTAAGCGTGGTCGTCCTGTAGCTGAAGGCTGAAGTGGAATGCAGAGCCCGGGATCGATGTGGTCCCGGGCTTTTTATCTTTTAAGACTGATCTAAGAACTCAATCTCCCCAAACTCAGCGGGCACGTGGAAGCTTGCTGGGACCGCGAGGGTGGGGGACCAGGCCTGGTATTCGTCGCCGTCTTTGCCTCGGTCTATTCGGTAGAGGTTCGCCCTCCAGCGCTCGCCGGGCTGGGGCGTCTTGTGCATCGGCGCAAACGGCAGGGCCATTTCGACCGTCCAGCCGCGGTCGGTGTCGGTGCGGTCGTCGAGGGTTCCGTCCACAATGACGGCCGTGCGCATTCCCTCGCAGCGCCAGGTGTAGTTCGACCTGTCGACGTTCGGGCGCAATCCGTTGGTATTGACTATCTCAGCCTCGAAGATCACGTTCCTCGGGCTCACTTCAATCTCAAAATACCGGGTGGGCTCGTTGTCCGGCTCCAGAAATATCTCCACCACTTCTTCATCGTAGATGGGATCGTTGTGCCCGGTCATCGTGCCCCAGATATCCTGGTCGATGCTGTCGAATGCGACGTACAGGCAGCTATCATCCCAGCACATTCTCGCTTTGGTGGCCCAGTTGACACTCTCGCCGGTCTGCGTGTCTACGAGCGTCACCTCGGGGCACCCGGCCCACACTTCATCATCCAGCCTGCCATCTACCACCGGGGGAGTTTTCACCTTGAAGCATCGGATAACCTTGCGCATTACTATCACCTCTACGTGTTGACTTCCGCTTAAGACTCGCTGCTTCCTTCAGGGGCTTCGCTCCCGAGCCCCCGACCAGAGACGCCGTCTCTGGACTCTGCTGGGGCCACGGGCCCCAGACCCCAGACTCGCTTCGCGTCTATGCTCACCCCTTTCCAATTTACACACTCACATAGTACACCACTCGCCCCGCTTTCTCGTTTGACGCAGCCAGACTGAACAACTACAATATAGTTCGTTACAAGTATGGAGCAAAATCTTCCGCCAGCCACAAGACGCCGCAACCATGCGAGCGAGATCATAACCTCGGGGCCCGTATGGAGTGCGGTCTGGTATCTTGCCTGGCCCACTGCAATCAACACAATCATCCAGACGGCCTACAACATCATAAATGGGATCTTTGTCGGCCGGCTGCACAATTCCACAGACGCGCTGGCCGCGATTGGGATCGGCGGCGCAGTTCTTATGCTGCAGTTTGGTCTGATGGTCGGGCTCTCCGCAGGCACTTCCGCGCTTGTCGCCCGGTTCCTTGGCGCGGTGCAATATGAAGATGCGGAGGAGGTAACCCGCCAGTCTCTCATTCTTTCAGTCGCCGGAGGTTTGATCACCGGTCTCCCGTTAGTCTTCTTCTCGGCTCCCATAGCTCGACTCATCGGCGCGCAGGGCAGCGTCGTGTCGTTGACAGGCGACTACGTGTCTGTGATCGCCTGGTTCTCGGTGCCGATGTTCCTCTATATGACCGTTACGTCCGCTCTCAGAAGCTCGGGAGATGCCAGAGCCCGCTGTACGTGGGCGCGATAGTGATTGTGCTCAATGCCGTGCTGGACTGGTTATTGATATTCGGACGAGGGCCTATTCCCGGAATGGGAGTGCACGGAGCCGCTATATCGACGGGGATATCCCGAATCGTGGGAATGTGCCTGTCGTTTGTGTTCTTGAGGCGTTCCATTCTAAAGGAGTCGCTGGCGCATTTCAGGCCGCACGTGGGATGGTTCGGGCGGATTCTGAATATCGGGTGGCCGGCGTCGGTGCAGAACCTGCTCTGGACCAGCGCGTCGGCGGTCTTCCTGAGGATTCTTGCTTTCTTGCCGGGAGGAGAGGCCACGGTCGCGCAGGCAGCGCTTACTGTGGGGCTTAGGATCGAGTCGGTAGCATTTATGCCCGGCGTGGCCTACGCCATGGCGGCGACCCCACTGGTGGGCCAGAACCTCGGAGCCGGGCAGCCGGGTCGCGCCGAGCACAGCGCGTGGGTTGCCACAGGCCAGGCGGTGTTTGTTATGAGCAGCGTTGCTCTGGTGTTTTACTTTGCTCCGTGGTGGCTTGCCCGCGGCTTTACAACCGATATGGGCGTAGTTCACCTGGTGGTGCGGTATCTGAGGATCAACGCGATCTCGGAGCCGTTCCTTGCGTTGGGAATGGTAATGAGGGGCGCCCTCCAGGGAGCCGGAGACACCCGCATTCCCGCGTGGATAACGGTTTCCACCCTCTGGTTCATTCGCCTGCCGCTCGCATGGGTGTTGGCCAACAGGTTCGGCTACGGGGCCGTTGGCGCATGGACGGCCATGTGCCTGACGACTATCCTGTCGGGTGTCGCATCGATGGCGTGGTTCAAATGGGGAACCTGGCGAACGCTTCGGGTCTGATATCGGTCCATCTTCGGGAGTTCTTACTGCGGCTCGTAGGCCAGCAATATCACGCCCATTTCCTCTTCGGCTTCCTTGAGCATTCGTACCCTTTCTTCGTCGAGGTCGGCCCACTTGCACCTCGGTTCCACGGCCAGTATCGGTGTGTCCAGAGCTTCTTCCAACTCCTGCAAGCGCGCGATCTGATCCTCATTTATGTCTGCGATGCCCAGGCAAGATGCCATTGTTTTCCTCCAAGCCTTGGTCGAACGTCGGCTTTCGTAACAGTATGTATCACGCAGGAAGTCGCTCTAAACACCGACTTTTTTCACGCGCCTCATACGAAATAGAAATGAAGCTCAGCTATTCGCGTCTAAATGAATATGGGACTTTTGCAGTGAGAGCCCATTACCACGGAGGCAAGAACTATGAAACCAACCAAACTCCTTGTTGCGGCAGTACTGGCGGCGGCTGCTTCCGCAATCATCACCGGGTGCAACAGCAATGACCGCACCAAAATATCCGCAATCCTGGACAGGCCGGACAGATTCGTCGGCCGCAGTGTTATCGTTGCGGGAGATATCACGAAGATCTACGGCGCGGACCCCATCGCCGAGGCAGGCGCATACGAAATAGATGACGGAACCGGCAGAATATGGATCATTACAAGGCACGGCGTTCCCGATAAACGCAGCGAGGTCGGCGTGAAAGGCACCGTGGAGAGAGAATTCAGGTTCGGCCGCGAAGTCTTTGCAACGGTGATCCACGAGGAAGGCCGCAAAGTGCTGCAGGATAACAGAGATCCGAATTACCCCCGCCGCATCGGAAACATTCCATAGGATAAATCGGGCCGATTGGTCTGCATCATATTAGAAAGCGAGCTCGCCACAGTTAAAGTTGTGGCGAGCTTTACAGCAGATCCGGCTGTGCAATCCAAAAAAGTCAGCAAGCATTCTTTGTGTGTCGGCGTTTCTTCATCAAGAAGCTGCCGATGCTCCACAGCCCGGCGGATGCAAAGAATATCTCAAAGAATTGCACAGGCAGAGCATATCGTGGTTCAACAGTTGTAGCGACATAATTAATTGTCCAGATAATCAACAAGCCCATTATCGGATAAGCTCGCCTGCGAGTATCTGCTGATAAGGAAAACCACCCAACCACCGCAAAGAAGAAGTTGAATACGTAGAAAACACTTTCTTTTGGAATTCCAAATCCACCGATGGCGGGAGTAGACGAGCCACTCCAGTAGCTTGTGACTCTCGGGTCCATGCCCGATCTTGCCCAGCCACAGGGCACTGAATTTTTGCGCGAATATGCCCGTAGCTCTGATCGGATGATCTTTGACGTAACCTACCGCTTTCTTCATAAGCACCGTGTCGCGTTGATCCTGTGGTATTTCGCCAACCCACTTCGGCTCTTTGTTGACGTTGGCACGTTCATACGATCCGGGCCAGTTGCCAAACCAGAAGTTATATCCGCCGCCAGAAGTAACCGGCAGTATTTTGCCGGCTATCGCGTAGTTTCTTATGGTCCAGGGCACGAGTAATATGCTCATCCCTAAAAGCATTGCCAGAACATAGCGAAGCTGCCTGGCTTTATCCTGCCCGGAAAACAACACGAAAACGAGCGATACAGCGGCACACGACAGGACCACTTGCTTGGTAAGCGTGGAAAACCCGATCAACAGACCGATGAGGAGAAATCGAAGCAAAGAAGGGCGGCGAATGGCCACCAGTAATGCCCATAATGTCCCTGCGATCAATACCGTGGCCAACATTTCAGGCATTACAACCGGCACCATTCGCTTGTAAACCGGCAGCCAAAGAGTGCTCAGACCTACTGTTAATAACGATATCTGCCGGCTCTCGGTTACAAGAAGCGAGATACTGTATATGATCACCAGGGCAACCCCGAACAGCAGGGAATGCACAATGAATAAGGCAAAGGGCTTTGGACCGGTTATCAAATAGACAAGCGCGACAAATGCCGGGAACCCCGGGGCCCGATAAGTCCCGCGGTAGCTGTGCTCCGTGACCAGCTTGATGGCCAGTTCGTGATATTCGAGGGCGTCTTTTTTTGAAGAAGTCTTTTGGCGTATCTGCTCTATGAGAGTACGCCGCGCTCAGGGATGTCAAGAGCGCGACAGCAACTATGAGCCACAGGATTCTATCGCGTGGGATCGGAAAGATTCCGAGACTTCCAGCGATATGGGACTTTCTTCCGTTATCCGCACACATATTGGTCAACTCCCTGGGGGTAGCTCCGCAGTTTCTCCAAGCGCCCGATTGCCTTGCGCAGCGTTTCCTCGGTCTTGCAGAACGCAAATCTTATCTTGTTGCGGCCCGATTCCCTGTTCGCGTAGAAGCTGGAGCCGGGAACCGCCGCAACACCAATAGTTTCTACGAGATAACGGGCGAATTCGGTATCATTCGCGGCATCGAAGTGCGATATATCAGTCAGGACATAATAGGCGCCTCGGGGAATGAACGGCAAGAACCCTGCGCTTGCGAGCTCGGTCGTCAGGATATCGCGTTTGTGCTTATAGAACACGGCAAGGTCGGTGTAGTATTTCTTGGGCAGTCCCATCGCGCACGCGCCCGCTTCCTGCAGAGGGGCCGGAGCGCCCACCGTCAGGAAGTCGTGCACTTTTCTTATGGCATTAGTGACAGGTTCAGGGGCGATGGCGTAACCTACTCGCCAGCCGGTAACGGAGTACGTCTTAGAGAGGCCGCTGATGGTCAGAGTGCGATCCTCGAGGCCGGGAACGGATGCCGGGGAGATGTGCAGAGCGCCATCATAAAGAATGTGCTCGTATATCTCATCGGTCACCACGAGGGTGTTGTGTTTGTTGCACAGTTCCGAAACCAGGTCCAGCTCTTCGCGTGTGAACACTTTTCCCGATGGATTGTGGGGCGTGTTGATGATAATAGCCTTCGTCGCGTCCGAGAAAGCCGCCCGCAGCGCATCCGGGTCGAAATGAAAATCCGGTTCGATCAATGGGACATAGACCGGCTTTGCGCCTGAGACTATTGCGTCGGGGCCGTAGTTCTCGTAGTACGGCTCGAAGATGATGACCTCATCACCGGGGTCGATGATCGCCAAAAGCGCCGACATCATCGCCTCGGTTGCGCCGCACGTTACGGTGACGTTCTTCTCGGGGTCGGCCTCAATGCCGTTGTACCATTTCACCTTCTCGCATATCGCTCTGCGGAGCCGTGGACTTCCCCAGGTGATGGAATATTGGTTGTGCCCGTCTCTCATAGCCCTGGCAGCCGCTTCTATCAACTCGTCGGGTGGATTGAAGTCCGGGAATCCCTGGGCCAGGTTGACGCCGTTCGCCAAATCGTTTCGCCGGGTCATCTCGCGTATAACCGACTCGGTAAAGTTCTCAGTTCGCGAGCTTGTAAAAGCCATCTCAGAACAACAACAGCCTTTCTTTCGGTGAGTCTCATTTTGCGGGGACAGTTCCGCGCCATGTACCTCGGTTCTACGCGGACGAGTGTTATGCCTTCTAACGATGAGTTCAAGGCCAGGAATTATGGCAAGTGTCCGTCAGATGGTGAGATTCAGGGTGAAACCATCGGTACATCCAGCAGCGCCCGGGCCTGACATCCCGGGCGCTGTATCATCAAATTTCGAGGCCGGGCTAATTCGGGCACGGGCCGGAGATTCCACAGTAGATGTATCTCTGGCAGTCGACTTACCACTGAGGGCCGAGATTGGTCATTGGCGCCGGGCGTTCTACCTGCACCGGAAAACAAGCCTGACTTGTCTGACCACTGCCATTCATACAAGTCGAGCACTGAATTTTAGTCGTCCAGCCGCTTTGGGCAGCCGAGCTTGAAAAACACCCACAGGAGTTCTGCGATGGACACCTGGGTGGCGCGCATTGCGCATAAGCTGTCGATGCAGCCAGCGCTAGTATCACAACGACTAGTATGTAGTGTCGAGCATTCATCATTATCTCCTCGCTTGCACAAGTCTTGATCCTTTTAGTACATTCCCTGGCGGCTGGCTTAAGAATCTTACATCTGGCTTACAATTTGTGCCGGTCGCACCCGGACCCAAAAATCCAGGGCCCCCGCGCATAAACCTCAGCAATAATGGGTATAAACCTCAAAACAAGTCGATCAGCAGGAGGACGAAGTGGAAGTCAACGCTCTTATAGCTTTTTACAGCCGATATGGCAACGTGCGCGCCCTGGCCGAGGCCATTGCGGAGGGTGCGCGTGAGATAGACGGGGCTAATCTGAGGCTCAGGCGAGTCAATGACCTTGCGCCTGAAAGCGTGATAAATAAGGATCCTCGATGGACACAGGCTCGGCAGGAGATGATGGCGGCATACGAGGAACCGACGAACGATGATCTGGAGTGGGCGGATGCCGTGTTCCTGGGAACGCCGACCCGTTTCGGCAACCCCACTGCGGAGATCAAGCTGTTCATAGACAGAACGGGACCGCTTTGGCTCGCGGGCAAATTGGTGGATAAAGTAGGTTCGGTTTTTGCCGGCACCAGCACCCTGCACGGCGGAAACGAGTCCACCATCCTGGCTATGATGAATCCGCTTATGCACCTTGGAATGATAATCGTGGCGCCTGGTTACGCTGACCCCGTGATGTACCAGGCCGGAACCCCTTACGGCGCAAGTTCAGTGAGCGGCCCCGGCGCCGACCAGCCGCCAACCCAGGCCGATCTTGCCGTCGCGCGTTTCGTCGGCAGGAGGGTAACCGAGCGCGCTCTGATCATCAAGGCTGGAAAGGAAGCGCTTGCGAAAGCCACACGATGATGCGGCAGCCATTAAATGGAGGCTCGGGCCGCACTTGCTTTGAGTGCGGCCCGATATGGAGGACTCGAAGGGGTATGAGCTAACCCGCTTTATTTACAATACCATTTACCGCAGGCTTTAGTGTGGCAAATGCCATCTCATCATGAATAATGCGGGTCAAGGCAGCGTGTCAGGCATTTTGGGCGAAATGCACTTGTCCTCCGTGTGGTTCTACCGTAGGCGATTGTAGTAGAGGAAGACTACATCTGCCTTGCAAGCGCCTTGTATTTGCACTATGTGCTGTCCTCAGCGCCAAACTTATAGCCGATGCCGCGGACGGTTACCACGTAGCGCGGCTTATCCGGCGAATCTTCAATCTTCTCTCGCAGCCGGCGGACATGAACGTCGATGGTTCCGTGGTCGATGTATTCGTCCTCGCCCCACACTCTCTCCAGAAGAGTATCGCGATCCAGGACCCGGCCTTTGTTGACCATCAGGATCTCCAGCAGGGCGAACTCCTTCGGACGCAGGTTCACTTCTTTTCCGCCAACCTTCACGACGTGTCTGCCTCGGTCCATGATTATATCGCCGCCCCTTATCACGTTATCCTTGCTTCTGGACTCGCCCGAGGAGCGCCGCAACGCTGAACGGACCCGCGCTATGAGCTCCAGGACACCGAACGGCTTTGTGATGTAGTCATCCGCTCCGACCTCGAGGCCGATTACCTTATCTACTTCAGTGCTTCTGGCGCTGACCATTATGATCGGGAAGTCGTAGTCGCGGCGGATGGCTCTGCACACTTCTTTGCCATCCACTTTAGGAAGCATAACATCAAGCAGAATGAGGTCGGGAGGATCACGGCGCACGGCGTCCAGCGCCTGAAGTCCATCCTCACAAACCTCAACCTGGTAACCTTCCGATTCCAAGTTGTGGCGTATTAACGTGGCAATGTCTTCCTCGTCCTCGACCACGATCACTCTTGCCGGCATTGTGAATACTCCCTCCAAGTTGGCAGACACCAACATCCACCCTGTATAATAGCTGGGATTTGTTAGATTCGTGTTGGCCCCCGGTTATAACTGTGTAAACTTGCTGTGGCTTTCCGCGAATCCGGCGACCACCCCTGCAACCACGCACACATTGACAGCCGTAAAGTTAATGCCCCCGCAATTGATGTGTTAGATTCCTGTAAGCTAATCCGTGTAATCTCTTTCAAGCAAGCAGGGCACGCCTCAAACAATGAGCCCAGGCAACAAGGCAACTGGGTTCGGGATGGAGGCGGCTCGCGAGACATTCGAAAGGGGTTTTAAGTGAAGAAGGTAATTGCAGTTCTACTCTTCATGGCATGCGCGTCTATTGCGTGTGCGCAGGTACCGTCCGACGTGCCTCGTGATCATTGGGCATACGAGGCCGTCCGATCGCTGATTGATAAGGGATACATTACGGGTTATCCGAACGGAGATTTCCTCGGAAATCGCACGTTGACTCGGTACGAGTTCGCGACGGTGGTAAAGCGGATTCTCGATGACATGAACGTCAGGTTCGCGGCTGCCCAGCAGGGCGCCACAACCCAGACGACACCAACTGCACCGGCGCAGGCGGCGCCTTCCGGTGTAAGCAAGCAGGATCTGGACACTATCAGCAAACTGGTAGACGAGTTTAAGGCTGAGTTATTAGTGATCGGCACCCGTCTCGACAGGGTCGAGGCGGATATCAACCAGATGAAGCCGTGTCTCGACAACGTCAACTCGATCCTTACCGATCCTGAAGGCGCCTTCGAGGCAATGAGATCCGACGTCAACAACCTGAAGAAGGTATCCGTCAGCGGCTGGGTGCAAGAGCGCTACAGTTGGTTTGACGGCGATCTTAACAGCCCTACTACTGCAGCGCCCTCGAACTTCAGCGTGCGGCGGTCCCGTATCAAGATAGCGGGCAAGCCGTCGGCCAACAGCACGGTGGTCATACAGTACGACGCAGGCCAGAACTACGAGGCCACGTCTGCTCCCACTATTACCCTCAAGGACGCGTATGTTGAGTATGATTTTGCCGGCGATGTCAGCCGAGGACTCAGCACGATATTCGGCCAGACAGTCTGGCCTTTCGGTTATGAAGTGCCTCAAGGAGATCCGTCTCGTGAATCGCCGGAGCGAGCGCTCATAACTCAGCGATTGTTCCCCAACGAGCGCGATAGAGGTATGTACTTCAGCTACCCGTTCATGGACGGCAAAGTTATGTGGAAGCTCGGCGTTTTCAACGGAGTTCAGGCTTCCGAGATTCCTCCGAATGATGGTAAAGCCGGCGTCAGCAACGTAAGGGTGAACCTGGGCAACCTTGACGTTGGCGCATCGGCGTGGTTCGGCAAGACTATCGAAAACGCCACCGGCGGAGTGTATTTTGGCAACGACGATCCCAAGACCCGCTACGGTCTGGATGCGGAATACTACCTCAACAATGTAACCCTCAAAGCTGGAGTACATGGCCGGAGTCGGCGTTGACGGCGCTGGAGCCGGAGTTAATGGCGCAACAGCCACCACCTTCAATCCGGCGGTTCTCTATCAGAGCGTGGACGGCGGCTGGGCACAGTTGGCGTGGAACTTCCAGAAAATCAATACCCTCGCGATTAAGTACGAGACCATGTCTGAGGACCCTCTTTATCCCCAGTATGGCAGACGCTCTGCGTGGGACCTGGGCATTCTGCGCTGGCTTGATGACAGGAACCGAGTTAAGATATATTACATCATCAATACTGAGCAGACGAAGGGCTTCAGTAATAACGACATAATCGCCGAGTGGATCTCGATATTCTAAGACTAACGCCGGGGCCTTAGTGCCCCGGTTCTTTCATTTAAGAAAGGAGCATTCGCAAGATGAGGAAATTGATTGCAGCCGTATTGGCAATGATAGTGATTGCAACGACCGCATGCGTTGCTGCTCACAAGGGAAACGTCAAGGTCGCAGGTTCCACCACCGTCCTCCCGATCGCCCAGCTTTGGGCTGAGGAGTATATGGCAAAGTACCCGGGAGCGGACGTGAGTGTGGCCGGCGGCGGGACCGGCACGGGTATTAGCAGCCTGATCAATGGCACCTGCGACATTGCCGACGCTTCTCGCGAAGTGAAGCCCAAAGAGATTGCGGCCGCCCGCGACCGCAACTCCAAGATAGTCGGAACTAAGATCGCAAAGGATGGAATGGCGATCATCGTGAACGAGTCTAACAATGTCAAGAACATCACGATCCCGCAACTCGCGGCCGTCTATTCGGGCAGGATGACCAGTTGGAAGCAGTTGGGTGGCGAGAGCAGGGGCGCCATTGTTGCGATCGGCAGAGACAGCAGTTCCGGTACATATGGATTCTTCCAGGACAGCGTTCTTGGTGGCGGAGCGTACCGCAAGGATATGCTTTCAGAGGCGTCCAATGCGGCCGTCGCTCTTGCCGTTGGCCAAACTAAGGACGGCATGGGCTACGTAGGCATGGCGTTCGCGGAGGAAGCTGCCGCGCAGGGCAAGGTTCGGATTCTCTCGATCTCTCGCAAGACCGGTGAACCCGGCATGAAACCGACCGTTGAGCTCGTGCGCAGCGAAAAATACCCGCTTTTCCGGTTCCTGTATATGTATACGCTTGGCAAGCCGACCGGAGCGGTAGCGGACTTCATTAAGTTTGGTCTGAGCGATGAGGGACAGAAGCTCGTATCCAAGGCTGAGTACGTCTCAGTCAGGTAATAGCCAACGGCGAAGTAGAGCTTGCAGCGCAGTAGCTGCTTTAATAGACGCGGTCGGATCAAATCCGGCCGCGTTATTTTATGATTACACCGAATCAGGCAAACCGTAACCTCCATGTCAGACTGTTGTAAGAATTGCTGCCTATAATGACGCTGTGCTCCTTCGAAAATAGCGGTCTTTGCTATTTTCGTTCCCTTCGCGGTGAAACCCCTTGGGGCGACAGTAGTATCGCTGGATACTGCGAAAGCCCGACAGCGTTCTTCCGCAGGAAGAATGCGAGAAGGGTTCATCCGCGATTCCTTCGAGAATGGCGGTCTTTGCTATTTTCGATCTCATAGTTCAGTCTTAGGAAAACATTGGCTCATTGTGAGCGTAAAACCTACCAATTGGTCTTTCAAAATGACCTACCAATACTGTCATTTCGAACGCAGTGAGAAATCTGCTTTTTAAGACGTCTGATTCAAAGCAGATTCCTAAATGTCATGCCGTCGTTTTCACGCGAAGCGTGCCGCGCCTAGGCGCGATTAGTTCTGAACACGACAGCGCTGCGAAGCAGTCGCGTGAGGTTTTATCCCACGATTGCTGACAGAGATGATCGACTTGCGAGGCTTGCCGTTAATGAATACCGTTCCAGTGGATGCAAAAGCAGTTGTAGACGATCTGTGCGGGCAGAATCGACACGGAAGAGTGAAAGACGCTCTTATTGCGCGGTTTATTCTCGCGAATGGTATCGTTGCTGTCCTGGCTATTGTGCTCATATTTGTCTTCCTGCTCAAAGACTCTTTCCCCGCATTTCAGGTGGTGCATCCATGGAAGTTCTTTACCGGCACTGAGTGGGTGCCGGAGTTTGATAAATTCGGCATAGTGCCGCTTGTGGCGGGATCGTTTTTTGTTACCGTGGGCGCCGTGCTTATATCCGTGCCGTTCGGGGTTGCCTGTGCGGTTTATCTGGCAGAGGTCGCGCCACGGTGGATACGCGAGATTCTGAAGCCCACCATAGAAGTGCTCGCCGGAATACCTTCGGTGGTAATCGGATTCATCGGGCTAACGGTGGCGGCGCCGCTGATTCAGAGTGCGTTTAAGCTCAACGTTGGTTTTACCGCGCTGACCGCATCCGTTATGCTCGCGTTTATGGCGATGCCGACGATCATTTCCATTTCCGAAGATGCGATAGTCGCAGTCCCCAAGGCTTACCGAGACGGTTCCCTCGCTCTCGGCGCGTCACGATGGGAGACAATCCGCGGGGTCGTAGTGCCATCGGCAAAGAGCGGCATTGTGGCAGCGTGCATGCTTGGAGTGGGTCGAGCGATAGGAGAGACTATGACGGTGCTGATGGTCGCCGGCAATGCCGCGAATTTGCCCGGAGGGTTAACGCCAAAGGCGCTCTGGACGTTCTTCACGCTTCCTGTTCGCACGATGACAGCCGCAATTGCCCAGGATATGGGCGAGATCGTAAATAACTCGGTTCACTACCACGCGCTCTTCGCGGTAGGATTGACGCTTTTTGCCATAACACTTCGCAATCAACCTCGTAGCGGATGTGGCGCTCCGAAAAGGAAGGCACCAATGATTGCCATGAACAAAGCAGTAAAAGAGAAGATTGCCTTCGCGCTCTTGAGCCTGTCCACATTGGCAGTCGTGGTTCCCGTCGTGGCTGTGATTTACTTCATTGTGGCCAGGGGCGCGCCCGCAATCAGTTGGTCGTTTCTCTCTCAGATGCCCAAAAACGGAATGCGGGAAGGCGGAATACTCTCCCCGCTCATTGGCACATTCTGCCTGCTTATTGGCACCCTGTTCTTTGCCGTGCCGGTCGGAGTATTCACGGCGATTTATCTGACCGAGTATGCAAAGAAGAACGTTCTCACTAGAACGATACGCCTGGCAATCGTGAACCTTGCCGGGTACCGTCCATAGTGTATGGGCTTTTCGGACTCGGGCTGTTTGTGCTGTTTCTGCACTGCGGGGTATCGATTTTGGCCGGCTCGCTGACTCTGGCATTGTTGATTCTCCCCGTCATCATCACCTCGGCTGAAGAGGCGCTGCTGACCGTACTCAATGGTTCAGAGACGGAAGCCTTGCGCTGGGCGCGACCAAGTGGCAGACGATCTGGCGCGTCGTGCTTCCGAACGCGGCGGCCGGCATCATCACCGGCGTTATACTCGGGGTGGGGCGCGCAGCCGGAGAAACCGCCCCTATTATGTTCACTGCCGTAACATTTTACGCGGCCAGGCTGCCGCACTCTCCGTCAGATCAGTGCATGGCGCTGCCCTACCATCTCTATGTTTTGGCTACGCAGTACGCTGATGCGCCCGATGGCGTGAAGTGGGGAACTGCACTTGTGTTGCTGCTTCTGGTGCTCGGAATGAGCCTGGTGGCTTCTGTAATACGAGGTCGATTTAGGAGGTCGAGAACTTGGTGACATCAACAATCGCGGATTCGGACGCGCTTATGGACTTAGAGGAGATAGCAACCTTGGACAAAACGTCAACTGTTGAGCCGTGCCCAGCGCTAGGGAGATGCGGGAGCATATCAGTATCAGGTTTGCACCTCCATTACGGCGGTTTTCACGCGCTTAAAGGGATAGGCATCGACATCAAGAGTTGCCACATAACGGCCCTGATCGGTCCGTCGGGATGCGGGAAATCCACGTTTCTGCGCTGCCTGAACAGGATAAACGACCTGATCCCGATAGTGAGAGTCGACGGCAATGTGCATCTGGACGGAAAGAACATCTACGATCCGGATGTGGATGTGGTGCATTTGCGCAAGAAAGTTGGAATGGTATTCCAGCAGCCCAACCCGTTTCCCAAGTCCATTTTCGAGAATGTGGCCTACGGCCCCAGGATACACGGGGTCAGAGGCAAGTCGGATTTGGCGGAGATTGTTGAAGAGAGCCTCGTTCGCGCGGCGCTCTGGGATAAGGTGAAAGACAATCTCTACAAGTCGGCGATGGCGCTCTCAGGCGGACAGCAGCAGCGTCTCTGCATCGCCAGGGTGCTCGCCGTTAAACCGGAAGTGCTTCTTATGGACGAACCCTGTTCGGCCCTGGACCCGATTTCCACTCTCAAGATCGAAGAACTCATGCAGACGCTGCGCTGTGATTACACGATCATAATTGTAACCCATAACATGCAGCAAGCCTCCCGCGTCTCGGATTATACGGGCTTCTTCCTGATGGGGGAACTGATCGAATACAGCGAATCATCCACTCTTTTCACCAAGCCCAGCGACAAGCGCACCGAGGACTATGTAACAGGTCGGTTTGGCTAGCCTGCTTACTCACATGACTGTGTGCGTCCGGGTATCCCGGTAGATGGCCAGTAACAAAGCAAGTATTATAGGAGAAAGACAATGTGCAAACGACTCAGAAAGACGATATGCGTCCTTTCAGTCCTGCTGATGTGCGTCACATCCGCGGCAATCGCCACTGACCTGGTCGGCGTTGGGGCGACGTTCCCGTACCCCATTTACTCCAAGTGGTTCGATACCTACCACAGGATAACGGGGACCGCCATCAACTACCAATCGCTCGGCAGCGGCGCGGGTATTCAGCAGCTTAAGGCCCGCACGGCCGATTTTGGAGCCAGCGATGCTCCCCTGTCTAATGCTGAACTGAAGACCATGCCCGGAGCTGTGGTGCACATCCCCACGGTTGCCGGCTCAGTGGTTCTTACATACAACGTCGCTGGAATAGGCAATGGACTTCGGCTTACGCCTGAGATCGTCTCCGGCATCTATCTGGGGAAGATCAACAATTGGAACGACCGCGCGATCAAAGCCATCAATCCCAGGATGAGGTTTCCGAACAAGGCGATAGTGGTAGTGCATCGAGCGGACGGAAGCGGCACCAGCTATATCTTCACCAACTATCTGTCTTCCATAAACGGTCAGTGGAAAAGGTCGGTCGGCGCCGGCAAATCGGTGAACTGGCCGGTAGGCCTCGGCGGCAAGGGCAATGAAGGCGTGACGGCTATTGTAAAGCAAACCCCCGGCGCCATTGGATACGTGGAGCTTGCATACACCGTGCAGAACCACCTGCCTGCAGCCGTGCTGCGCAATCGCTCGGGTCAATTCGTGAAGGCCTCCATCGAGAGCACCGTGGCGGCTGCTTCGGACGCAGTTGCGGCTATGAAGAAAGATGTGCGAACCGTCATCGTCAACTCCGGGGGCAAGGATGCCTACCTGATAGCCGGGTTTACGTATATCCTCGTGTACAGGAACCAGACCGACATGGCAAAGGCGCGCACGCTGTGCAGATTCCTGAACTGGGCAATACATGATGGCCAAAAGATGGCGAAGTCACTGCTTTATGCGCCGCTTCCTCAGAAGATGGTGAAAATCGACGAAGCCGCTCTTAGAAGCATAAAGGTGAACGGCAAATCCGTCCTCTGACATGGGACGCTCGCTGCTATTAAATACGAGCCCGGCCGGCAGGGAAACTCGGCCGGGCTCTAATCATCCGGAAGCCCCATTTACTTCTTGGTCGCGGGCTCCGGGGGCGATTCACTTTCTTTAGGCGCGGGAACGCGTGCCTCTATCAGCCTGGCGGCTACTGACGACAGCGCCTGCGCGAGCTCTTCCGGGGTGATGGTTTTGCCTGGGTCCTTAAGCACGGGCGAGTCCTTGGGAAGATAGCCGCCGTCTTTTAGAAACTCCATCGGCTTTTCAACGGCGCTTTTCTTCTGACCGCTTGCGAGCGGTTTCTGGCTGTCCAGAATGAACTGAATCATACTTGATAGCGCGGCCGCAAGCTCGTACCTCGTAACAGACTTATCACCCTTGAATGTGCCGTCCGGATAACCCCGTATGATGCCTGCCTGGGCGAGCTTGTTCACCGATTCCGCCGCCCAGTGGTCCTTGGGCACATCCTTGAAAACACCTTCGGCCATAACAGGCCCGGCACACAGTGCCAACAGCAAACACAAAGCGATTGTCTTCATGAGTGTCTCCTCCAGATCAGTAATTGCCAGTGGGTTTACGTTGCGTCTGCGAAACCAGTATAGGATCCAAGCGAGGGCTGATCATGCGCGTTTCCACCCTCACCCCCGGCCCCTCTCCCTGCCAGGGCGAGGGGAGCTATATATCCGGTATGCAAGCTGTAATCGTGCACGGACTTGTTCCCTCTCTCTGTGAGGGAGAGCCCACATATGCCTAACTGCGATATCTTCATTTACTGCGCTCACATGTGATCTGTTGCTCAACAGAAACTTTAGAATATTATAGCAGATGCGATAACGGAAGATCCTCGTTTGTCCATGGACGCTCTTTGCTCACTGTTCGAGTCCACCCAGGGGAGCCAGTTTCTCAATACTAAACAGTTTCTCAATCATTTGACCTCGTCGGAGCTTCCGGCGAGGTTTTGTGTTTTACGAGCGTGAGATCGGCTGATTCGGTGGTGCGAGCATGAGAATCCCGTAGTCGAGGTTCGCGGCCCAAATCCCACATTTTGCCCCAAATTCTCTGTTCTCTGGCACTTTCTCTGAATCTTTGTGACTACCCCCAGTTCGACCACGAGGTTTCGAGTCTACGGCGGTGTGGAGAATCGTAACAGTCTTCTGCCTAAAGAGCAGAAAACACTGAAGCGCTGCTTGCCCACGTTCTTGCCCATGATCCTTTGACCGCGCTATACTCTCGGTAGCACATCATTGAACAGGCTACAGTCACGGAAGGAACGATGCGTAGAGCAGGTGGAGAAGCAGATAAGCTATTCCCCTGCGCTCTTCACTTCAGGTATCATGTTGTTGGAAACAACTATTTGGGAGATTCTTATGGAATTGAAAAGAGCCATCTGCCGCGATCTCGTGAGCATTCGCGAGAATCGCCCGCTTGTCCACAGCATCACGAACCTCGTAGTCATGAACGAGACCGCGAACGCGCTTCTGTGCCTCGGCGCGCTCCCGATTATGGCTCATGCGAAAGAGGAAGTCGAGGAGATGGTCGGCATATCGGGCGCGCTCGGTACCTGAATATAGGGACCCTTACGCCCGACTGGGTCGACGCTATGGAAGCCGCCGGCAGGCGTGCAAATGAGCTTGGTGTTCCGGTGATTTTGGACCCGGTGGGCGCGGGAGCGACCCGCCTTCGCACGGATTCCAGCAAACGCCTGCTGGAAAACGTGCGCATTTCGATTGTTCGAGGCAACGCGGGAGAAGTCGCGGCGCTCGCGGGAATCGCGTCTGAGGTCCGGGGCGTCGAATCCATCGCGGCATCAGAGAGTCCCGAAGATATCGCGCGGCGCTTTGCCGCCGTCTACGGCTGCACGGTGGCGATCACCGGCGCGATTGATGTGGTCAGCGACCCCGAGCGCACCGCGAAGATCAGCAATGGGCACATTATGTTGAGCAAGGTTGTCGGGACCGGCTGCATGTCCAACGTGATAGTTGCGTCGTTTGCGGCGGTCGATTCTGATTCTTTTACCGCGGCTGTCGGAGGTTTGGTCGCATTCGGGATGGCAGGCGAGATGGCTGCGGCCGTATCCGGCGAGAGGCCCGGCACGTTCCATTCCGAGCTTTACAATGCGCTGTATCAGTTGAGCGAGGAAGCTATTCTGGCCGGCGCAAAGGTTAAGTTGAAGTAAGCCACTCGGCCCGAGGATGAAGCCCCTGGGAGTTCCTCATTGCAGGAACCTGCGGCCTATCCGGCTAATCATTAGAAGAGAATACTTGGTGGAGTTGTAAATGAGCACGCGTTTATTGAAAGACGGGCACAAGGTCGTCTTCCTCGGAGACAGCATAACTGAAGCAGGAAATGGCTACGTGAGCGTAGTCGAGCATATGATCGGCGCGGTAGCACCTGATCTGCGCGTCAAATGCATAAACGCCGGCGTTGGCGGCAACAAAGTCCCCGACATGCTCGAGCGGATTGGGGATGATGTGATCGCTCGCGACCCCGATTGGGTCTGCGTCAGTGTGGGGATTAACGACGTATGGCACGGGATGAACGGTGTTCCGATGGAGCGGTTCGCCCCGCTCTACAATGAGCTTGTTCGCACGCTGCAGAGCCAGACTGTGGCCAAACTGGCGCTCTTTACGACAACTGTTATCTCAGAGGACCTCGAGTCCGAATTCAATAGGAAGTTGATTCCGTACAACGACTTCATTCGCGAAACGGCAAAGAAGCGCAAAGCCCTCCTGGTGCCGATGAATGAAACGTTTCAAGAGACCATATCGGCGTGGCATAAGGTCGCAACCGACCAAAGGTTTACCGTCGATGGCGTTCACATGGCGCCCGAGGGCAACTACCTGATGGCGCTTACACTGCTAAAAGCATGGAACCTGATGTAGAAGTGAACTCCGAGCCGCGGGTAAATGTCGGATTTTGGAACAATCAGGGGCGTCGCCCCCGAACCCCTGCCGAGGGCGCTGCCCTTCGTGGGACCAGCATAACGCGTGTCTTGACCGCCGTTATGATGATGCTCCTGGCCGTTTTCACGTTCAATCCCGCCTTCGGCGAGGAGAAGCATCCTCCGGCTGTTACGCACGTCACGGTGCAGGGCGAGGCTGACGCGAGCGCGAAAAATGCGCGCGACCTGGCGATCGCTGACGCGCTCAGCAACGCGCTCATGACAGCCGCGGACAATTACGTCGACTCAACCACAAGCGCCGGCAAATATCAGACCGTCGAGAAAGACCTCCTCCTCAAGGCCCCCGGGCTCGCCACTCTCGTAAGCGTCGAATCCGTCTCCGTCAAGAATGGAATGCTCTGCGCGATTGTCAAGGCTTCGGTTAACAATGCGCCCCTGGTGGACAAGCTCAAGGAACTTGGTTTGTCGCGCCAGTGGAAAGTGGGTGTGTATATGCCCGGCAAAGATATTGCAGACCCGAAATCCGCCTCCCTCGCGGCGGCTGAACGCGCAATCGCGCAGAAGCTGGTGGGCTCCGGGTTCCGAGTGATAGACGACTCACGACGGGAGCGGCTCGGGGAGGGTGGAATCGCAGGCCGTGCGGCTCAGGGAGATGCGGCTGCGCTCCAAGTGATCAAGCGCGAATACGGCATAGATATTCTGGTAGCCGGCAGCGCGTCCGCCGAATCCGTAGGCCAGGACAGTGCCGGAGGTGTAACTCTTTATCGGACGCGCGCGCGCATTCAGGCCAGGGCGTTTTACACTGACACGGGCCAGATTCTTTCGATGACCGAGGCATCCGCCGATGGGCTGGAGCAAAGCAAGGACCTCTCAGCGAAGCAGAGTTTGACGTCGGCCGGAGCTAAGGCGGGGGAGACGCTCGCCGGCGATATGATGATAGCCCCGGCGCAGCAGAGCCCGTTTGTGGCGATGAAGATCACTAACTTCAAAACGGAATCCTCTGCCGCGGATTTCGAGAAGGCGCTTTCCGAACTGACGGGTGTCACAGGTGTAAAACGCCGGAGTTATTCCGGCGGCGCGCTGGAACTCAACGTCTATGTCAAATCCGATTTCATGGACCTTTTACCAACCGAGCTGGAAGATTCCGGAATAGGCAAGAAAATGAGAGTGGAAATCGACCTCTGGAGCAAGACCTCTATACGAGGGCATGTTTCGAGGTATAAGGGGTGATGGCTCAGATGATTGACTGCGATTCGCCTGGTTTCATTCTGCTGTTTACAACTGTCATCGGTGCGACGCCGCTGGTTCTTCTGATGTGGTATGGAGGCCATCGTTACAACTTGAAGAAGCTCGCCAACGGGGAACCTGTGATCCACGTACCGGATAAAGAAGACGAGGGGTTTAGTTGGAGGATGGAAGAGCGTAACCTCCACTACTACCCTCGCACAGGGCCTTTGCGTTACATTGGAGCAACGGGCTCTGCGGGAATGCTCCGGCGATGGTCGATTTTCATGGCTTCTGTCTGCTTTGTGGCCATAGCGTGCGAAATGTTTTGTTGTGGCTCTTGGTGGATGGGCGCGGCAGGCTATACGTGTTTGCTGCTTGGTTTTCTGTATCTCGACGATGAGCGGCTTATCCAAAAGGGCTTGCGATTACCGGTAATGTTATTCGCGTCGTCTCACCTGTCCTTAGGGGCGGTGCTTATGCTGTCTTGCCTTCAGCCCAAGCGAGGTGCGGTGATATCGCACGCAGGATTCTTGTGTGGGGCAGGCCTGTCGCTTTTAGCCTTTGTGTATCTGACCACGACACGAGTTCCACCGGACGATATTATTCACCAGATAGCGGAATGGAAGCGTAACCCAAAGCATAAGAAGCACTTCTTCGAGCGCTGATACTGTGAGCCTCCCAAAACGAAAACCCTCGGAATGAGCTGTCTTTCGCATTGTGCAGGCGCCTTAATGACGTTACTTGTTCGTTCTTTTAGATCCGGGCGCCTCTCATCTACCCCATCTGCCTTCCCCTCAAGGTAAATTTCTCATCAATTTCTCGTGGATGGGTTTTGTTTCTGCTGAACTTTGCCTATAATAAAATGCTCGTCTGGAACTGAATGGCCGGTTCCGGCGTCATAAATACAAATTATCTGAGGAATCGCAGATGAGCCCTCTCGATGTCCGCTTGCCGCGGGAATCTGCCGGGCTCGCCACGAAGGAAAATGAAAAATGGCAAATACCGCCATTATTAGAGGAAGGGAGGCGACTGATATGACCGATCATCACGATGAAATCGAATTGGTCGAAGCTCCCTATTCCTGCGAAGAAGCCCCTGAAGATGAAAATCTGCTTCAGGAGAACTTCGAAATCGAATCCGAGGACGAACCGGAAGAGCAAGAGGAAGCCGAAACTGGTTCAAGCAGACACTGGGATGAAATCGAGCAAAAGTTCGCGAGATATGAGCGTAACTACAGGGCTCGCAGGATAAGGGAGTTAACACTAGCCCCGCTGAAAAAGAAGGGCAAGCACAGTGGAGCAGCCGCAAGAGTAGCGATCTAGCTCGCCCGCTTGCCATCTTGTCACGGGCCAGGCAATTAATACGAGAAAGTTGAAGCCGGGTGGGAATGACCTGCTCGGCTTTTTTGTCGCTTGCGATGTGCTTAAGCTGTATTTCTCGGTTTTGCGAGAATGATGCAGGGGTGAGGGTGGAAAGGATGTTTGTTTTCCCTCGCGCTTTCGGGCATTCGCTCCCATCCTCGTTCCGCAGATTTGACAAGCGCTCTTGGGCTTGCCGAATTATTTGCGGTTATGGTATAATTCGTTGTTATAAACAGGGGTATGTTCAGACTGGAAGAACGTTTCTCGGAAAGGTGCAACGATGAAGGCGGGTATTCATCCCAAATATGAAAAGTCAACCGTAACTTGTGCTTGCGGAAATTCGTTTGAGACCAGATCCACTGCGGGTGACATCCGCACTGAAATCTGCTCCGCGTGCCATCCGTTTTTTACGGGCAAGCAGAAGCTTATGGATACCGAAGGCCGGGTCGAGAAGTTCCTGGCCAAGTACGGTATGAAGAAACAGCAAGACGAGCAGTAACTTATCTATAGACAGTATGACAGAGGAAGCGATCTAAGCGGTGGTTCTATACGCCGTTTGGCGCTTCCTTTGCTTTTGCCTCCTCTGAAAATGCCGAAGGCATTTTAATCCCTTCGCGGTGAAACCCCTCGGGGCGACAGTAGTATCGCAAGATACTGCGAAAGCCCGACAGCGTTCTTCCGAAGGAAGAATGCGAGAGGGTTCATCCGCGATTCCATCGGAAATGCAGCAGGTGAGATAGTGTCGGATAACAAGGAAGAAAAGAAATTCCACTACGGGGGCCAGGCCGTCATGGAAGGCGTGATGATGCGCGGGCCCAAGGATTTCGCGGTGGCTGTCAGGAAGGCGGACGGCGAAATCGTGACCACCAGGGAAGATGTCGAATCTACGCTCGGCCGCTTCAAGTGCCTGGATAGGCCGTTTCTGCGCGGAACCCTCGCGCTTATCGATTCGATGGCGCTCGGCATGAAAGCACTGATGTATTCCGCCAACATCGCGATGGCGGACGTTGCGAATGCCGATGGCAGCGCAGCGCCCGAACCGGAAGCCGCTGCCACGCAGAGTCCGCCCAAAAAGAGCAGCGTGAACGATATGGCTGTGGGTGCTGTCATGGTTCTTGGACTGGTGATGGGTGTGGCGCTGTTTATGCTGGTGCCGATTGTCATCACCAAGCCGCTGCGTTCGACGATTCACGTTCCCTGGGAGCTTACCGCGGTCGAGGGCATGATCAAGATAGCCATTTTTGTGGGCTATATATTGGCCATCTCTCTCATGAAAGACGTCCGGCGGGTCTTCCAGTATCACGGCGCTGAGCACAAGACCATCAATGCCTACGAAGCAGGCGAAGAGCTTACCGTCGAGAACGTCCGGCGATACACCAAGATTCACGTTCGCTGCGGAACAAGCTTCATTCTGGTTGTGCTGGTCTGCAGCATCGTGGTCTTTGCGCTCATAGCAGACCATCTCCCGCACGGGGGACTTGCGGACAAGAGCGCGATAAGCTACTTTGCACGCTGGTTCTACAAGCTGGTGCTGCTGCCGTTCGTTGCGGGGATTGCCTACGAGGTGATCCGGCTTGCGGGCCGGCACAAGAACTCTGTATTTGCGAGGATGCTGGTGTGGCCGGGCCTGCTTATGCAGAAGATCACGACCCGCGAACCTGATTTCGACATGATCGAAGTCGCAATCAGATCTCTGGACGGCGTGCTGGAGCGAGAAGCGTCGCAAAAGGGAGAGTCGCAGAGCGCACTCTAATGCTCTCCGGGATATCAGTCATTATCGGTTGTTGAGGCAGTTCAAGTGTTCGAGAAATTATCTGAAGTAGAAGAAAGATACGAGGCTCTGGAAGAGCGGCTCGCCGACCCGGATATCGTCAAGGATCTCCAGGAGTATCAGCAAATCGCCAAGGCCCACTCCGGGTTGTCGGAGATTGTCGCCAAGTGGCGCGAGTATAAGTCTATAAGGCAGCAGCTTGCGGACACCGAGCAGATGCTTGGCGAACGACTCGATGACGATCTGCGCGAACTGGCACAACTGGAACTGGCTGAACTCAAAAACAAGATGCCGGGGCTCGAGGAAGATCTGAAGGTAATGCTGCTGCCGAAGGACCCCAACGACGACAAGGACGTCATAGTTGAGATCCGAGCCGGAACGGGCGGTGAGGAAGCCGGCCTGTTTTCGGCGGACCTCTTGAGAATGTATATTCGCTATGCAGAGCGCCAGCGCTGGTCCTCCGAGATCATGAGTTCGGTCGAGACCGGCATAGGCGGCTACAAGGAAGCAGTCCTCGCTATCAAAGGCAAGGGCGCATACAGTCGTCTTAAGTTTGAGGGGGGTGTTCACCGCGTTCAGCGCGTTCCCGCGACCGAATCCGGCGGGCGAATCCACACCTCCGCGGCTACCGTGAGCGTACTGGCCGAGGCGGACGAGATCGACGTTCATCTCAATATGGACGACATCGAAATCGATACCTACCGCTCCGCGGGCGCGGGCGGGCAGAACGTCCAGAAAAACGAGACCGCCATACGAGTGGTTCACAAGCCAACGGGAATAGTAGTGACCTGCCAGGACGAGCGTTCGCAGCTTCAGAACAAGGAGCGGGCAATGACAATACTGCGCTCTCAGCTCTTCGAACGTGAAACGCGCGCGCAGCAGGAAGAAATCGCGGCGGCGCGGCGTTTGATGGTCGGCTCCGGAGACAGGAGCGAAAAGAGCCGGACATACAACTACCCGCAGAACAGGGTCACCGATCATCGGATCGACTACACCATATACAACCTTTCCGGCTTTATGGACGGCGATCTTGATGATATGATCGACCGGCTGATCGCAGTGGAGCAGGCCGAGAAAATGCAGTCGGTGAGCTAAAGCGTCTGATAGTCAAACAAGTTTGAGAGCGTGTCTATGCACCTGGGAGAGGCGGTAAAAGAAGCGGCCCTGAGGTTGAGCGAGGCCGGTGTCGAAACCCCGCTCCTTGACGCCCAATTGCTGGCGGCGTACGTTGTGGGCTGTTCTCGAGAGAATGTCATCGCGCACCCCGAACGCGACCTCACCGGCCCCGAAGCGAGTTTGTTCTCCTCGGTCCTGGAAAAGCGTGCCTCGCGTTATCCCCTGGCTTATATCCTCGGCCGCAAGGAGTTCTACGGGCTGGAGATTGCCGTGGAACCGGGGGTTCTCGTTCCCAGACCTGAGACCGAGCTGCTCGTCGAGGAATGCCTGAGGCGCGTTAAGTCGGAATCCCCGGTCATCGCTGACGTCGGTGTCGGCAGCGGAGCGATCGCTGTCGCTGTAGCCGCAAACATTGCCGGCGCAAAAGTCTACGCAACAGATATTTCCGATGTCGCGCTGAAGGTTGCCCGGGTGAATGTGGAGAAGCATTCTCTGGAGGAACGGGTATCTATACTTCGGGGAGACATGCTCGGAGCGCTGTTCGACATTGGATTGGAGTTCGACGCCATATTGTCCAATCCTCCGTACATCCCAGCCGGTGAGATCGGTTCACTTCAGCCGGAGGTGCGGCTTTATGAGCCGGTTGAGGCCTTGAGCGGAGGTGAGGATGGGTTGGACGCCTACCGAAGGCTTCTTCCACACTCGATTGAACTTCTGCGCGAAGGTGGATTTGTGGGAGTCGAGATCGGTCAGGAAGAAGCTGGTGCGGTTTGTAAAATTGCCGAGCAATCCCGATACCGCAGGGTCGAGGTGATCAGAGACCTTGCAGGACTCGAAAGGATCGTGGTGGCGTACAAATGATGACAGTAAACGTGGATGCCCGGAATCCTGAGATGAAGTTGGTTCGCGCTGCTGCGGATGCGATCCGGCGAGGCGAACTGGTTGTTTTTCCTACAGAGACCGTTTACGGGCTTGCGGCTGACGCGACCAGTGACGCGGCCGTCAAGCGTGTTTTTGATGCCAAGGGCAGATTTGAGAAACAGCCGCTGCCGGTTCAGGTCGCGACGAATCGGCGATGTGCTCAAGGCAGCGTCTTTTCTGCCTGATAACGCCCGGCTTCTTGCCGAGCGGTTCTGGCCTGGACCTTTGACACTGGTCCTGCCCCGGAATCCCGCCATTTCTGACATGGTGACCGGGGGCAGAAGACCCGTGGGCGTGCGCATTCCCGATCATCCGGTAGCGCTCCGTTGCTCAAGGAGCTTGGGACGCCGATGGTGGCTACCAGCGCAAACCAGTCCGGTGAAAAGCCTCCCGAGACGGCCGAAGAGGCTATCAGTCAGGTTGGGGCGTCCGTGTCCGTCGGTACTGGACTCCGGCAAGAGCGCGCTGGGCGTTTCATCGACTGTGGTAGACTTGAGTGTATCACCGCCTAAGTTGACCCGCCGAGGCACTGTTTCAGCGGATGAAATCCGAGATATTTTAGGAGAACTCGAAGAAGTTGCGTCATAGATGCTTTTTTAGATCTGCCAGGAGCAAGATCTGCGATCGTCCAACCGCTCAAAGAGCGGTTGAGGAAGCCAAGCAGCTTGGAATGACTGTTGTTTTCACGAACGGCTGCTTCGATATTTTGCATGTAGGGCACGTGCGCTTTCTCGAACAGGCGCGTTCCCTCGGTGATATGCTCGTGGTCGGGCTAAACAGCGATGAGTCCGTGCGAAGGCTGAAAGGTTCTCAGCGGCCGGTGGTGCCTGAGACGGACCGCGCGGAGATACTTGCTGCACTGGAATGTGTGGACTGCGTGACTATGTTCTCCGAAGATTTGCCTATTGAGATCATCCTCGATCTCAAGCCCAGCGTCCACGTAAAGGGCGGCGACTACAAGCCCGAGGACCTCCCGGAAGCCGATGCCGTGCGGCAGGGCGGCGGCCGGGTTGAAAACCATCGCATACACCATCACCGATTCAGAGGGCCACTCCACAAGCAGCGTGATCGGAAAGATCGTCTCGCGCGATAAGTAGCCGGGCGGCAGGCTCAGATTGCTTGTGCCTGCTCGTATTTTTCGAAGAGCTTGTCTATCTTGGCGGCCAGGATGAAGTCGTTTCGGGACAGGCCGCCGATTTTGTGCGTGCTTAGCTCGACCCTGGTCTTTCCCCACGAAATATGCAGGTCGGGATGATGGTTTTCCTCTTCGGCGATCTTGGTGATCCGGTTGGCGAACTTCATCGCCTCGACGAAGTTCGAGAATTTAAAAGTCCGCTCTATGGATTTCTCCTTGATTTCCCAGCAGGGGATCTGCTTGCCCAATTCCTGGGCATCCTGCCGCCCGAGCGGTTCGGTTCCAGTTTCACACGACACACATCTCTGATCTGCCAGTTCTGCCATATCGATTCTCCAAAAGATGACACTAAGTAAGACCGTTCCCTGATTTCCCGCATATTAACCGTTGTATTGCATACTACCCGTACAATTCGGGCCCTGATTCAGGATGCTGCGCTTGCCGTTCACCGACCATCCGCAATGGTGCAGGAAGCAGATGAGCTGTGGCGAAGCACGCCTGACGATTGGCCGCGCTTCGCTACGCTTCGCGCTCAGGGCTAACGGGCTATCAATTCCGGTAAGGGTGAACTCATCGGGGAAACTCGGATTTGACAGGAACTAACCTCGCTGCTAGACTACTAAAGGCGGCCGGGCCTGCCTGGCTGCTTCTTGTGCCTATGGAAAGCATTGAAATCATTTCGCGCGCGAAAATCAACCTGACTCTCGAAGTGTCTGACAAGCGAGAGGACGGCTTTCACGATATAGACAGCGTGGTGCAGGTCATCGATTTGGCCGACCGTTTGTTCATATCCCAGGCGGAGCCCGGGATTATCGAAGTCAGCGCCGACGCCCAGGGCGTGCCGTCGGGAAGGGCGAACCTGGTCTTCCGCGCGTTTGAGTCTTTTTTTGAGGCGACCGGGATAGCCGGTGGCGCTCGGTGCAGGTTGGAAAAGCATATTCCCGCGCAGGCTGGCTTGGGCGGCGGAAGCGGAAATGCCGCGGCGGCCGTGCTCGGTCTCGACCAGCTCTACGGGACTGGGCTGCCCAGGACAAAGCTGGCGGAGATTGCCGCGAACGTGGGGTCGGACGCCCCGTTGTTTATCTACGGCGGCACCGTGAGGATGCGCGGAAGGGGCGAGCGAATTGAGGTGCTGCCGGATGCGCCTCAGCTCGATCTGGTCGTTGTGAAACCCGATGTGGGAGTTTCCACAGCCTGGGCATACGGGGAGCTCGACAAGAATGTGAGGCCGGCTCAGCGCCAATCGAGCGATGAAGCGCAGCGCGCGGTGACGGAGCGCGACCGTGACGCCCTGATCCGCAGCTTGTGGAACGATTTTGATCCGGTAGTATCAGCGGCATTCGAGGAAATACTTCGAGCGAAGCAGGTCCTCCTCGAAAGCGGCGCAAGGGCTGCGGTGTTATGCGGCTCCGGTTCCGCGGTGTTCGGAGTTTTCGATTCCAGGCAGCAAGCGAAAACGGCAGTCGGCCTGGTGGGCAGGGCGTTTTCTCGAATATTTGTGACTCGCACACTTGGAAGGCAGCAGAGCTAGAGGCTTCAATGAGTAAAGTTGACGCAATATTACTTGCCGGAGCGCCGGCGGATGCTCAGATGTCGCCGGAAGGGACTCGCACGAGCAGGGCGATGGTCCGGATCGGTGACAAGACCATGCTGCAGTGGGTCGTGGATGCGCTGCGAGCTTCGCCTTCCATTGGCCGGATTGTCGCGGTTGGCGACGTGGCTGGCGACGGACTGGACATTGTGATTGATCCGGGAGAGAGCCTGGTAAGCAATATGCGCAGTGGAATTGAGGCGCTTGAGACGAACGAGCGCGTGCTTATCGTCAGTTCGGATATTCCTCTCCTGACCGCCGAGGCGGTTGAGGACTTCGTGGGCAAAGCTGAACCGTTGGGTGTTGATATGGCTTATCCCGTTATCGAGCGTTCCCAGTGTGAGGCGCGTTACCCCGGCATCAAGCGGACTTATCTTAAGACGGCCGACGGCGTATTTACCGGCGGCAATATAATGCTTGTAAGTCCCGAGTTTGTCTCGCGGAACTGGGAAACGATCTCAGGCGCTTATGCAGCCCGGAAACACGTTAGTCAGCTCGCTCGTATGATAGGAGTGGGAGTTTTTCTGCGAGTCATTATCGCTCAGGTTATTCCTTCAGTTTTGACGCTGTCGGCCCTGGAGCGTGCTGCGTCGCGGATGCTCGGCGCATCTCTTCAGGCGGTTGTAAGCGCCTATCCCGAAATCGGAGAGGATGTGGACAAGCCATCCGACCTCGAAGCGGTCAGGGTGTTGCTCGCCTCCGGTGGCAAGTAGGCTTTTAGTGGTGTTGTTATGAGTGAAGATTTCAGCATATTGAGGAAAATAGACTCCCCGGCGGATCTTAAAGAACTGACCGAGCCGGACCGCAAGCACCTCGCGGACGAGATACGAGCCGCTATCATCGATACGGTTTCCAAGACCGGCGGGCACCTTGCGTCGAATCTTGGCGCGGTGGAGCTTACCATCGCCCTGCATACGGTCTTTGATTCTCCGAGGGACAAGTTTGTTTGGGATGTCAGCCACCAGTGCTACGCTCACAAGCTGCTGACCGGACGCAGGGAAAGCTTCTCATCGCTGAGACAGGGCGGCGGCATATCCGGTTTTACGAAGCGCGAGGAAAGCGAGCACGATCCGTTCGGCGCAGGCCACGCAAGCACATCCATCTCAGCAGCGCTCGGACTTGCGAAGGCCCGCGATCTGCGCGGCGGCAAGGAGCACGTCGTCGCGATAATCGGTGACGGTTCGCTGAACGGCGGTCTGGCTTTCGAGGGGCTGAACAACGCTGAACAACTCAAAACGAATGTCATCGTTATCTTGAACGACAACAAAATGTCGATATCCGAGAACGTGGGCGCACTGTCGCTTCATCTCAGCAAGCTCAGGATCAATCCGCTCTACCAGAGGGTGGAAACGCGCGCGAAGGAAGTAGTCGAGCGAATGCCCGCCGGCAAGACCCTCGGTCGAACGGCTGAAGGCATCAGCCACGGCGTTACGAGGCTGCTGGGCTCCAAGACCGGTGTTTTCTTCGAGGAACTTCGATTCACGTGACCTTGGTCCCATCGACGGGCATAATACCGAAGTGGTGATCGAAGTCCTGGAGAACGCAAAAAAGCTCAAGGGCCCGCTGCTTATCCATCTCCTCACCAAAAAAGGCAAGGGCTACGAGTTTGCGGAAAACAACGCGAGCGTGTTTCACGGCATCTCCGGCTTTGACGTCGAAGACGGCAGCATCGAGCGCGCAACGGGCAATGCCAGCTATACCAAAGCATTTTCAGAAACCCTGGTGGAGCTTGCAGGGGAAGACGAGCATGTCGTCGCCATAACCGCGGCGATGCGCGACGGCACCGGTTTGGCCAAGTTCGCGGAGAAGTTTCCGGGCCGGTTCTTTGACGTCGGAATAGCCGAGGAACATGCGGTTACCTTTGCCGCGGGGCTGGCTGCGGGCGGAGCGCGGCCTGTGGTGGCGCTTTACTCCACATTCCTGCAGAGGAGCTACGACCAGATCATCCACGATGTATGCCTGCAGAATCTTCCGGTGGTATTCGCGATAGACAGAGCGGGTCTGGTAGGCGAGGACGGTCCCACGCACCACGGGGCGTTCGACCTGTCTTTTTTAAGACATATCCCGCATCTGGTGGTTGCCGCGCCGAAAGACACGATGGAGCTTCGAGACCTGCTTGCGACCGCGCTGAAGCACGATGGGCCGATTGCGATCCGTTATCCGCGCGGCAGCGGGCCGACTCCATATCAACCGGGCAAAACAAACATCCTTTCCATAGGGCAGGGCGAACGGCTGGCCAAGGGCGAGGACGGGGCCATTATTTGTGTCGGCTCGACCGTGTATCCGTCATTGGCCGCTTCCCAGATGCTCGCGGCACGCGATTTGAGCGTAGAGGTGATCAACGCCAGGTTTGTGAAACCTCTGGACGAACAGCTTATTCTCAACGTGTTCGAGCGCGGGCTGCCGGTGGTTGTCGCCGAGGATAATACCATAGTCGGCGGTTTTGGCTCGGCTATTTTAGAGCTTGCCTCCAGCAGGGGTTATGCCGTGGATAAGATCAGGAGAATCGGCATCCCCGATGCCTTTGTCGAGCATGACACCCCCGAAACTCTCCAGGAGAAACTCGGCCTCTCGGCCAGGAAGATCGCCGAGACGCTGGCATCCCTGGTGACCGGACGAAGCGCTGTGCACGACGCCATATCTGCGGGAGTGAAGAGCAGCTAAGAATGCCCTTTGATCGCGAAAGCGCGAATGGCGAAAAACGCGAAAAAGCAACGCAG
>CAVZJH010000028.1:0-17476 GCA_963775535.1 uncultured bacterium
AACGTATGAATTCAGCGCCTTCATTTTATTTCAGCCAAACGTGGTTGTGCCGCTTGGTACAGTTTGAGATGTGGTATCTCAAAGGTCTATTATTGAGGCATCGGGGTGGAGGGGCCTTAGCTGCTTCTGCGTCCTTCGCGATTTAAAAGGCCGCTTGCTATCCCCAAGCCCTTTCGTAGATAATGCGCAGTCCCTCGAGGGTCAGCGTCTCATCGCACACTTCTATGGTTCGGCTGTGCTCGGCTATGACTTCTGCCAGACCGCCGGTCGCGACTACCTTCGCGCCCCCGCCCATTTCCGCCTGGAACCGGGTCACCAGCGCGTCGACCTGGCCCGCAAACCCGAATATGATCCCGGACTGGAGGCTGGAGGTTGTCGTGTCACCCATCGCCTTATCCGGGGCGATCAACTGAGACCCCCTGAGCTTTGCGGCCCTGGCAAAGAGCGCCTCCATGGAGATCTGTATTCCCGGAGCTATTGCCCCTCCCAGATATTCGCCGTCTTCCGAGAGGGCGTCAAGCGTGGTCGCGGTGCCGAGGTCGACCACGATCATCTTCTGCCGTATTTCGCGTGGGCGGCGATGGCGTTGGCTATGCGGTCGGCTCCAACATCAGCCACGGGGTAATCAATTGACTTTTATGCCCAGGTCCATGTCGGGGGACAAGACAAGCGGAGATGAGACCTTCAACTGCCGCTGCGAGAACCTCACCAGCGCGTCCACCGTCGCGGGGACCACGCTGGATATTATGACATCGCTAATATCCGCTGAGGCTATTCCCTCCTCGGCAAACAACATGAGCAGCAGCGCGGTGTACTGATCTCCCGGTGCGGCGGGCAACGGCTCCCACTCGCCAGTCGGAGCGCAGCGCCTCGCCGTCGAAGACCGCAAAGGTGATATTCGTATTTCCTACGTCGATAGTCAGAAGCCTGGCCCGTCCTTTGGTGTTTGTCCGGGGTAGAGATCTCTGAAACGCATGTGAACCATTATTCGCGGCCCGCGCTGTTTCCTTCGTCTGTTCGAGGGTTTCACCCCCGTGCCCCGACCAAGGGCGCTGCCCTTGGAACCTGCCAGGAGCCGAGTGGCCCCTGGACCCCCCACATTGCGCTTCACGTCTGTGCTCACCGGTAAGGGGTGAGCACAGAGTAAAGCGAGTCAGGGGTCTGGGGCCCGCGGCCCCAGCGGAGTCCAGAGGCGGAGCCGCTGGTGGGAGTCCGAGGCTGAAACCCTCGAATCAGCTTCCGTCTCTTTGCGCCAGGAACAGTTGCGTTACCCAGAATTGCCCGTCATCCGAGACATACACCCCCACGCCTATCTGCTCGAAGCGCGGGTTCACGATGTTCTCCTTGTGCTTTGGGCTTTGCATGAGACCCTTATGTCCGCGGTCCACATCTACAATTGAACAATAGAACAAATTCTCGCCCAGCAGTGCCCAGTTGGGCGTGTGGCCGAAACTTTTCAGGTATCTATTCATTGGGGTCTTGAGGCCGGGCGTTGGTGAGATATGGTCGAAGTAGTTTTTCTCACACATCTCCCTGCTGTGCTCCCGAGCCACCTGCACCAACAGTGGGTTCGCCGACAGCGTGTTCAGGCCTCTGTGCTGCCTTTCCTGGTTTACGAGGTCAACGAATCTTTGCTCGGTCGCGTTCATCCGGACCGAAGAGACGACGGCAGGCGGGGCGGCGGGCGCGGTGGATGTCGAAACATTCACGCTCGCGAGCAGTGCGGCCAGGTAGAGCGATAATCCGATCATGTTGGTATACCCCCGATTACATGTTGCCGTACCTGGCGCGCTGAGCCATACAGTTGAGCCGGGCTTGCCGGCGCCGTTCGTGAAAACAGGTATTTTTGCGGTATTGGGTGTGGTGCGGGGGCAATGACGGTGCGTAGTTTTCGACTTGAATTCATAGGCGTGTTTAGAGCGTTGCCCTCAATAACGCCCCCTGGGGGAACTGCTCACATGATAAACGCGTCAGATGATATAATGGAATGTCTAACTGCATTCGGTGAGCAAAGGTGGTATCGGGCCAAATGAAGACCTCAGGCAGGATAAGCCGAACTTTGGCATTGATTGGCATTGCCGTTCTAGTCCTTGGGCTGCGCGTCCAGGTTTTCGCGGGGAATATCGACGCGGATCTCGGCGCGAAGGAAATTAAAATGGGCAACGAATCGGCAGCCGAGGTGGCAAAACAGTCCAAGCTCAGCGATAATGCAGCGGACCTCAAGCGTATCAGAGATATCGGTCAGAAGTTAGCTGCCATAGCCAACAAGGAGCAGATCTCGGCGCTCTACGGTTCTTCCAAGGTTACGCCGTTCGATTACACATTCAACATCATCGAGGGCGACGACGTCAACGCATTCAGCCTTCCCGGCGGGCACATCTACATATATCGCGGTCTCCTCAAGTTTATCCAGTCAGATCAGGAACTCGCAGGGGTTATGGCGCACGAGATCACTCACGCGGCCCACCACCACATGGTCTTTTTGCTGAGGAAGCAGGCAGCCGGAAATGGGCAGTTGGCAATCGCTCTTCTCGCAGCCTTTCTCGGGGGCGCGAGGAGCGCCGGGGACCTGGGCACCGTCTTATACGGCGCTCAACTGGTACAGCTCGCCAAAGTGAACGGTTTCGGAATGCAGGCAGAGCGGGACGCGGACCACGGCGGCATTATCATAGCCCACGAGGCAGGCTACAATCCGGTCGGGCTTCTGACGTTCCTCGAGCGGCTGGCGAGGCGTCCTGAACTGGTGGACTACGGTATCCTAAGGAACCACCCGCTCGATGCCGAGCGTGTCGCCGCCGCCAAGCAGGGGATTCTGGACCTTGGGCTGCCGATCAATCGCAGGGAGACTACCAACGCGATCGAGGCCGAAGTAAAGACCGAAAAGGTGAACGGCGCGGATTGTGGAGAGGTTGTGTTGGACGGCGTCGTGATATTGCGCCTGGCGCCTGTGGGGCCGGTAGCACCAGATCAGCGCGCCAAAGACATTGCCGGGAGAATCAACAAAGCGCTTGATTCGGACCTGCAGATACACGAGCTGAAAGTGGACCCCGCCGGCGGAGTCATAGGCAGGGACCAGGCTCTATTAACGGTAACCGACGACGACGCCAAGTTGATGGGCAAAACCCCGGATCAAATCGCGCAGGACGCCGCCGCCGCTATCAGAAGCGTCATATTGAAGCAGATGGAGGAGACGGTGCATTAGTGCGATTTGAGTGAGCCGGCTAAGTAACGGATTCCCCTCACTTCACCTTCGCCAGAGCGCTCTCGACTTCTTTCCTGGTCGTAAACCCGGCTATCTCGTCCCGCACGACGCCCTTGCTGTCGATAATAAGGAGCGTCGGGATTGTTCGCAGGCCATATTCCTGCGTCGCGGCCTTGACTATCCGGGCATCCGCGTAAACGGTCGGGACCGAGTAACCCTTCTTTTTCAAATACTTATCCACCCCGGCTGTGTCGCGGTTCAAGTTCACCGATATCACCTGGACGCTGCTTTTGTTCTCGTTACAGATGCTCTGGAGGATTGGCAGGTGAGCCTCGCACTGCGGGAGCACGGAAAAACTGAGCACAACAATGCCGCCGCGGAAATCGGAGAGCTTTCTGGGCGAGCCGTCCGTCCACTTAAACGAGAAATCCGGCGCGGGTTTGGCGTTCAGGCGCACCTGCTTCGGAATCTCGACCGGCTTCGCTCCTGCCGGCGGCTTGAACTCAAAGCCGGAGTCCGGCAGTTTGATGTTGGTCCAGAAGCTGCTTATCACGTCGACCATTCTTGTCTCGATCAGCTTGGGCAGCTTTCCCTTATAGCCTTTTGGCGGCTTCGGTCTCATCTTGAGGACGACCTCGTTGCGGTATATTCCGAGGTCTTTCTTTCCGATCCACAAGGTCTGCGTCGCTTCCGTGTCCCGCGGTATGCTCACGCCCGGCCTGAGCTTCGCCGCGAGGACAAACATTTCCCTGCCGCCCGTGTTCTTGTCCCCAAGCAGCGTTAATGAAGAAAAATCGCGGGTGTAATCCATCCCCAGCGCCAGCCCGATCATGCCTATGCCAATCCTGCGGCTTACTATCGTCCGCAATATCAGGTCCGGCTTCGCGATTTTCGCATACTGCTTCGCGGAGGGCGAGTAATTGTAAGCCACTCGCCCGTTGCAATAAGTGCGGCCTTCCGGCGACAAGATCAGGAACTTGTTCGGGCGCTTGAGCTCCATCGTGGACTTTTCGCCCGTCACTTTTCCCACGACCTTACCGTCCTGCCTGGTTATCGTGTCGGAGACGCCTTCGATCCGCATCGTGACGATGGTTCGGTAAACGCTTTGCATTGCCAGGAGAAGCTGCGCTGCCTGGGGCCTTTGTCCGGAAGCCGGAGCGGAAAGTGTTGTTGGGGATGCTGCGCCGCCGCTCGGAGCAAGTTCTCCCGGGGATGGGCTCGCCGGCAGCCCCAGGGCTTTTGCAAGCTCGGAAGCGCCGGGGCTTGAGGCAGCCGTAGCAGTCTCGACTTTTGGCGCGGCCTTTTCAACCGTTGGGGACGCTGTTTGAGTTGTCGGCGCGTTCTTTCGCTGGGTGGAAGAACGCGGGCTCGTTTTCGGCGGCGCGGCGCTCTTGTGTCCGCACCCCGCCAGTATAACCAATGCAACCAGCGCGCAGGATGCGCACGCAAGTCGACCGCGTGTTTTCATTTATGCCTCCGGAGCCCGTGCCCGTGATATGGTGTCAGTCTACGTCAATATACCATTCCACTAAACGGCCTATCCCTTAAACTTCGACATATCCAGCACGTAGAGCATGGGATAGTCCCTTTTCTTGACTGGGCACATAGACCAGTGCGGCGAGGCATGTGCTGTCCGGGGACCAGCTCAGCCGGAAAACTAATCGCTGGTCGTCCGGGTCCCTGGGTTCTTCGAACCTGCCTACTACGACGGTCTTGCCGTCGCTCGGGCGGTAAGCGACCACATTCGCGCCATCGCCGAAGGCAATCGTGCTGCCGTCCGGCGACCACGCGACGGCACCCAGCTCGCCGGAGGCTGCCGTTTTGCCCCTGGGCTGTTCCCATCGGCGATTTGCAAGCTCAGTGCGCTTCCTTCGCGTTCCTTTACCAGTAGAGCGCACTTGGATCCATCGGGATTGAAGCTGCTGTCCATGACGCCCTCGTTTTCCCTGGTGTCAAGCGTGGCCAGGTGTTTGCCGGTGAGGTCGTATTCTTCGGTCCCGGGTAGATTATAACGGTTGACGGCGATCATGCGCAGTATAATGCTCTTGTGTTTTGGGTTGTATGTGATGGCCGTCACCTGGTTCCAGACATCCGCGCTCTTGATGCCGGGTGCAAATTCGGTTTCACTGCCGGTCGTGAGATCGCGCTTGAATATTCCCCTCTGCATTTCCTTGAGGTAGACAAACTCGTGGTCGTTCAGGTAGTTCGGCGAAATGCCATAGGTTACGAGTTGAAGCTTCTTGTCTCCCACATTCCATTTCATAAGCAGTTGGCGGTGCGAGATGTAGCTCTGTTCCGACAGCAGCAGCGACTTCGAATCCGGCGACCAGGAAACAAAGGGATCGATCTGCTGCATGCCCCAGTATCTGGAAGCTTCGAATAACTGCCACACGGGCACAAGCTGTGTGGACCGCTCCGACCCACAGCCGATCAGCGTCAATATCCCTGCGCTCAGCGCCGCGACCAGCAAGACTAACAATAAAGTTCTACTCTTCATTTTTAAGATCTCCAGGAGTATCTCAGTTTACGGGTGGCGTTCCCGTTTCAGTGTTCGCGTCTTTGACAACTGCGGTGACCTTCCGGTCGAGGGCGGAAGCATCCCAGGCGATGCCCGTTGAAAACTCTCCTTTGTTGCCGGTGATCCCGTTTTGGGCGTCGAGTTTGCCTCCAACCGCCGATAAAACGACTTCCTTGTCCGGAAGAAGGTTCCCGTTCGCATCGGAGAGGGTCACGTTGACAACCGAGCGGTAGGGATCGCTCTTGTCAGCGACCAGGTCAGTCTTCACATTCGCAGGTGGCCCGCCGACTACGGTCACGTTCGAGGACACCCTCTGATTTCCATACATCGCGTCAACGGCGCCTTTTCCGGCCTTGACCGGAGTGAAGCGTCCCGTCTGGCTCACGAACCCGACACCGCCGTTCACTCCCCACACGACGTCGTCGAGCTGGCTATCATTCAGCGAGTGGTTATCGGCGCCGCAAGTGAGCGCGAGTTGAATGCTCTGCCCGGACACGGCTTCGCCTGGGGCGCCGTTCAAGGTGAGGTTGGTGAGTTCTTCGAGGGGTGGCTGCGGCGCATAGATCAGCAGGGCATCCGCCACCGGCCGCTCCGCGCCTTCCGACGGGGAGTTGACGACGATACCTTTGACCGACAATGTGGTCGACCCGCCGCCGTCGAGGTTGATAGCGTCCACCGCGCCCAGTTGTTTCATCAAAGAGGCCAGGCTGGACAGGCTGAGCCCGCCGCTGATGGTCTGCCTGCCGTCAACGGTAGCGATGACGAGCTTGCCGTCCGCCGTCAGACCCGCGGCCGTTCTCGGGTGGTGGGTGGTCGAGAAGCCGTGCTCGAAGCCCTCTTCATCGGCGTTGATGCATTCCTGACCGTCCTTGAGGAGCCAGGGACCTCCCTCGACCGCTTGCTCTACAGCCGTCCAGTCATAAGTGCCCGCACTCTTTATGTTAAACGTCAACGTCACCGTGTCACCCGGTCTGAGGTTCTCCTTCAGGAAAGCCGCGGCGGGCCCGCCTCCCGACAGCACCACCGCCCCCTTGGGAATCGGGGTATTCTCGGCGTCGGTCTTGACCTCGCTTACGCTGCACCTGATGCTTTTGCCCAGCTTGATCGGCAGCTCGCCTGAAGTGAGCACGACGTCGGTGCCCTTGTATTTGGTCAGGATGCTCGCGCCGTAGGCTTCGGTGTAGGCCACCACCTGGTTGGTCTCGCGGCCCCGGTTAATGCCGTCGATCTGCCTGCTGACGCCGTTCGCCATGGTCAGGGTCGCATCGAACTTGGGGGTATCGAGGAAGATGGTGTGGTCGCTTCTGACGGCCAGCGCGGGCCTGTCTAGCGTGGGTTCTCTGAGCAACTGCCCGTCTACTATGCAAGTCCCTATCGGGCAGCCGGTATACGGAAAAAAGTCGGCGTTCACACCGACAAGCGCGTCCTTACGCCCCGTAATGGAGCTAATCTCTTCTCTGCCCTTGCGCCAGTCGCTGGTGAGTATAACGTCCTGGCCGATAGCCGCTTTCACGTCGATTCCCGGCCTGCCGATTTCTACGGTAACCGCGTTTACAACCAGCTCCTGTCCGGGGTCCGCGCAAATATCCTGGGAAAGTGTCACGCCGGTGGCCAGGGTCTTCGTCACCGGGGCCGCAAGCGCGCCCGAACAGATTATAAAGAATGCAAACACACAGGCGGCTGTTCGCGTGAGTCTGGTTTGGTAATTCATCATAAATCCTCAACAACAACTACGCAGAGCTTATTCAACGCGTTCCATATACGCGCCGCAGGGGGCGCTTTTCGCGCGCCATATATTCTCTACGATCAACACGCGGCAATACCTTCATTGGCAGGGAGATTGTGATCACCCGCAGGCTGGGAAAGTACTAAGTAGCGGCATCAGGAAGAATCCGTTCGGGCTGATTTGCAACCTGGCCCGCAAAGGACAATTCGGGCATCTCGGATGCCGAACCAGCGCCAACAGATAGATGAATGTGAAATCACAGTATTGGTAGGTTCGGTTGTCACAACAACACGAAGGTTCATAGGCCAGTGTTTGTGCAACGGAAGGAGCCTTGTGAAAACGAAACTGATTCTGCTTTCCTTGCTTGTTGCGCTCGCGTCTGCCGTGAGTGCCCAGGAGGTGTGCCGGGAAGGGCCGCGGCCGGCTGCGCTAGATGATGGACCGGTCGCTCAGATTCGGAACCTCAGGGGACCCGATTTCGACATCGCGTATATGCGGGTCATGTACCAACTCCACAGCGATATTCGCGCACTGTCGTCACTGGAGTATCAGCGCACCAACGATCGGACGCTGATGGATCTATCCCAGCACATCAGCGGTGAACAGAGCGATCTGATCGCGAAGCTCTCGATTTGGTATAAACAGCGCACCGGTGGTGACCTGAGCAGCTTCTGTGTCCAGTCCAGCCGCGACTACTCCGCGCTCCAGACGACCCCGAACCTGCAGTTCGACAACGGCTACGCTGAAACGATGATCGGACTTCTGCAGCACGAACTGGACGCTTCGAAGCTGGCGACGACAACGGCGACAATGCCTGAGCTGCGAGACCAATCAAAAATAGTGGAGCGAGCCGCGGGCAAGGAAATCAAAGCAATGCAGAACTGGCAGAACGATCTGCCGGTTCAAGGGTGAGTCCGAGGGCGCTGCCCTCGCGCTCCCACCAAGGGCGCTGCCCTTGGACTCCGCAAATTCCGTGGATGCATGTCGGCCTCTACGTAAGTAAGCTTCATTGGATGATACAATTGTCTCGGTAACCTTTGTTAAGGTCCGGCGTCATTAAGTCAAGGACACCGGAGGTGGACAATGCACGCAGATGATTATCAGACAGTGAATGCTGTCCTGCATGGCGACAAAGACGGCTACGGGAAACTCGTGGACAAATACAAGAAGATGGTCTACGGCATCGCATGGAGTCATCTTGGCGATCCTGACCTTTCTGAAGACGCTGCCCAGGAAACGTTCGTCAAGGCGTATACCTACCTTGGCACGCTCCGCGAACCTGATGAAATTCGCGGGCTGGCTGGCAAAGATTGCTCGAAATGTCTGCGGTTCGCTGGGACGTGGGATAAAGCGCGATAATGCCTTCCACAGGAAATGGGCTGTTCTCGAATCCGCAGAGACTGAGCCGCATGAGGAGGAGCGCGAGTCACTATCGGAGCAGCTCTGGGATTCCTTTGCCAAACTGCCAGCCATCCACCGTGAGGCACTGACTCTCTTCTATGTTGAAGGCAAGAGTGTAGCCGAGGCATCGGCGGCATTGGGAATAGCCGAGCAAACCATGCGCACAAGACTGCACCGGGCAAGGACGGCGCTGCGCGATCAGCTTGAGCGGATGCTGGAGGAATCATTGTCCGATTTGCAGCCCAGCAAAGATTTCACACGGTCAGTGCTCGTTCTGCTTCCAATGTCTCCCAAGGGCGCAATTGGCGCAGGTGGCGCGCTTGCCGTGTTCGGCAAGCTGTTCGCCAGCCTTTCATTCTCATTGTGGATATCAGCGGCCTCGATACTGCCGATATTAGGTCTATATACGATGTTTTCCAAGCTGGACGAAGCGAGCTTTGAGGACACACCGGAGAATCGGCCAATCAAAGCGTTTATCAGACGCAGTTACATGATAATGGCGGCCTCGATGTTCGTAGCTTTCGTGGTTTACTGGTCGTTGATCATGCACTTCCACAAGATGATCAGCCTCCTATTCGTCTATAAGATGATCAGCATCCCATATGCGTATATGACGTGGCGGGCATTCAAGACTCTTCGAGTAAACACGAGCACAGCAGTGATTGGAGGCGCACTGGTACCAGCGATCATCTTCATTGCCGTTGTCGCGATTGCTTTCGGTGCCTCGTATTGGATGTTTTTCATAGCGGTGCTGCTGAGCAACATAATAGTCTACTTCACCACTCAGAAAACGCCCCAAAGATTTGGCTTCAATCTGTTCACGGGCAGAGAGATGGGCATCTTCGGGGACTTCGAGGACGATCAATCGCTGGGACGCAGGCTGACCAGGACGGAACTGCTCTCGTTTGCGAAGGTTCTGGGCGGATTCTGGCTGGTGCAGGACTACAAATGGCGCGCTGACGGAATTACACTCTTCGCTGCCGGTTCCCGGGTTACAATCACCTGGGACGGCGCTTGTACCGCAACGATGAGCGCCAAAGATCTGAAGGTCACCCGGCAACTACTCGCCGGTCGCAGCGTTGAAGCAGCGCAACTGCAAGACAATGCGTGTCGAGTGGTCCGATATGCCTTGAACTGCTTCCTCCGAGGCGATTCGGAGGCCGCGCGCAAAGTTCTCTCTCTTGACGAAACACCATCGGCACAGAGCTTAACCACCGCCAGACACAACCGGGTTAAGTCAATCGTGCTAGTCTGGCTTATGATGTTTTGTCTCGTGATGTTACTTCTTGCGCCATCTCCGAAAGAGAAGGCACTTCATCACTGGGCGGGCGCGTACTACGGTCTGATCGTGATGGCAGCAGGCTTCCTGGTGGCGATAATTGTCTTGGCGATCACCTTGCGCAGAACCCGCCGCCAGAACCGCTCGCTCTGATGGGGAGGAGGGAGATAGGAGGGGGTGAACGCAATGCATTCTTCCAAAATTCTCCGATTTGTCCACCCTTATTGAGGTGGACAGACGCGAAGCGAAACAGGGGTCTGGGCCCGTGGCCCCAGCGGAGTCCAGAGGCGGAGCCTCTGGTGGGGTTCGGGGCAAAGCCCCGCCCTAAGGGCCCGTCCGGAAGTTCACCACGTTGGAGATCCAGCTCCAGTTGTTGCTGCTGTCCACCGTCCTCATTGCAAAGCTGTACGCCGTGTTGGGCGTCAGCCCGGTTACCGTGAACTGCCGGCTCAGTCCCGCGATGAACGGTATCGGCACTCCGGTGCAGCGCGTTGCGGAGCCCCAGTTGAACTCGGTAATCGGATCGGCGCTGGGGTCCGCGGTCGACGGCTTGCGATATCGAAAATCGTACTGGAAAGGAAGGCCTTTGCTGCCGTCATTGCCCGGACAGGTCCAAGTCAGGATAACCGAGTTCCTGGTTATCGTCTTTGCCGTCAGGTTGGTGACTTCGTTGGGTGGAGTTATGTCTCCGGTAGATGCCGGCGCGAGGACATAGGCGATATCCGTTGCCCCCACGCTCCCCGGCGAATCCACCGACAGCCTCACCATATTCTGGAAGTTCGGGTCGCTCTTCTTGTCGGGAAGCGGCCGGTTGTTAAGCGGGATCAGGCCCCATGTGGCAGACGAAGGATTAATAATGCGGGCATAGTAGGTCTGCCACACGTTGTTCATGTCCTCTTTCTTCAGTGTCGTTGTGGCGCCGCTAATGACCGGTGACGCGGGGGCGGGGCTGGTGGTCGCAAATATGGCGAAACCGGACTCGACGTCGGATTTTGCCATGGGCGTGACGCGGTCCCTGACCACGAGCCGCTTATCGGGAAGCAGGCTGATCTTTCGTACAGCGCTGCTCGCCTGGTTCTGGTACGCATCCGAGAGGTCGACGGTTATTTCCTGAACCGGGTTGCTGCCGTCGGCCCTCGTCTGGGTGCTGAACACAAGCGAAGCATTGGCATAAACGTTCTGGTTAGCGCCATCGATACGGACCGCATTGTGTCCCAGGGTCTCTCTGGCAAAGGCGTACCAAGCCCAGTAGGTCATGTCCCAGGCGTTGGGGAAGTCCTCGACCGGGTAGAACCCATCCTCGGCGAAACGCACCCCGAGAGATTCGAATGAGTAACTCCCCAGGTCTCCATGGCCGTGATTCGCCTGGTTGCTGCCACCCCTCACGCCCACAAATGCCGCATCGGTGTTGTGCCACCCGCTGGTGTCCTGATAAGGCCAGTCACTTCGCACCGTTACAACATCCACGTTCTCGCCTTTGAACTGCCGCTCCTTCGGCAGATTGAGCGTATGCGGGCTGTAATCGGCGGTCAAAGGCACGTACCACAAGAGATCAGGCGCCCCGGTGTTCGTGTCGTCCGGAATGAAAGTCCTGCGTTCTTCCAGCCACGCGCAGGCGTTGTTGTCCGCGTTGGTGCTGTCATAGCGATGAATCGAGGGTATGTACATGTGCGCCCACGTCCTGGCCTGGGTATTGTACCAGTTCTCGTCGCCAAAGTTGTATTCACTGCCATAGGGCGCCAGCCCGAGGACCGGATCGCGGAACGGCCCCACGGGAGTAACCATATAAAGGTTGAACATTCCGGAGTCCCAGAAACTGTCCCCGACCCTGAGGGGGTCGCCGGCGCTCAGATTTCCATTCATCAGGCTGAACATATCCAGCGTGGGGTTCATCGCAGTTGCGAGGCAGGCGTGTTCGAGAGCCAGTGAATACTGGGCCGTGGCATCGTAACCGGAGCCTTCACACCATCCACCCGTCGGATTCCAACTGTTGGCGGCGTGGCGCAAAGTACCGAGCGCGCGTTCCGCAATCTCATCGGCGGATTGCAGGCATCCCGGCACGCGTGAACCTTCATCGGCGATGGCCAGCGCGCCCAGGAACACCAGATTGGCCTGAGTGTCGTGGTTGTAGTGCTGCGTAAACGGAAACCAGTCGTCCCTGTTGCCGCTTGCGGGATTTGTGAGAGAGTCATCGAGTCCGTAGGTCTTCAGAGCTGTGACAACCTGGGTTTTCTCATCGTTTGTCAGTTGATCGTAGAGCCAGTCGTAGCCGATGGCGACACCGGCGGCTCTCCATCCCAGTCCAATGTCGCCGGGTACTGTCCCAGCTTCCGCCGTACGGCGGCGGGTTTGTGGAGGCGGCGGCAAGCAGCTCATCCTTCGCGCGCTGCAAATACACGGGCGTCGAAGGCGCAGGATTGTTATTGTCGTACAGACGGTGCATTGTGCAAAGGGCAAACATTCGCACGAAACACGATTCGCCTGTGCTTTCGTAATCGGGACTCGTGGCATAGTCCAGCACAGGGGTGCTGAGCAGTCCATCGGCATAAGATTTCAGCGCGCCGTACCATGCCGCCGCCGTCTGCCAACTCGCCGGCACCGGATTTGCGTTCAGCACGTTTGCTCTGATGGCTTGAAGCCGGGCTTCGGTCGCAAGAAGCCTGGGGTGGGGGTTCAAATTCTGCAGCAGTGTGCTTCCCGCGGGTCCGGGCGGGGTCGTGACCTTAACTACCGGCCGCAAAGATACGTTGGTATAGGCTGTTTGCCCGCCAATGCCGGTGGCCAGTGAGATTCGGTATTCATAGGTGCTGCTCGGACGAAGCGCGGGGGCGAAGTGCTGGGTGTCGCCGTAATTGTCATCGATATAGTACTCCCACATATTCCCGCTGTCCCACCACGTCCATGACATGCTCTTCGTTGAGGCGTTGTAGCCGTCCGGGCGCATCGGTTCAACGGCATTCCATGTCTTTCCGCCGTCGTCACTGCGCTCAACGAGCGTGCCGGTGTCCACCAGCAGGTTGCACCTGTTCCAGGTCAGGACGACCTGGCTGGGTGAAATGGCGAATGCGAACAGCTCGGACGGCGCCAGGTTTTGGACGTCGGTGGCCGTAAGCTGCGGGTCGACCGGGAGCACGTTCGAGTAGGCGCTCTTCACGCCGTTCTTGAAAGCGCATACCCGATAGTAATAGGACCACTGCAGGAATACGTGGGGGTCCGTAAACGTCCTGGCCGATGCCGGCAGGGTCGCTATGCGTGAATACGGCTCGGAATAACTCATCCTGCGCTCGACATAGAAGCCGTCTACGGCGCTGCTGGGGTATGACCACTGCAGCGACAGGCTGCCCGTGGCATTGGCGTTCGTCAGAGCAAGCGCGGTGGGTGAGGTCGGATTAGTGACGGTTGGGTCGGTTGTCGCGGTTATCCCAGCGCTGCAGGCGGAGCCTTCGTAGGTTGTGCCGCCTGACGAAGACCTCGCTTTTATTGATATGTAATAGGTGACGCCCGGCGTCAGCGATACGGGAGCGATCGTATACAGGTAGCCCGTTGTCCAGGTCCACGGCGCGACGTCGGTTCCACCGGGGGTGGTGCCGATTGCATACCAGCTCTCGGGCCGCGAATTGTTGGACGCATCGGAGACGGTGTCCATCGCAGCGTCGGACCACACGGCGAACGTGGCGTGCAGTTCATTTGTGTTGAGCGTGTAGGCGCCGTCGTCGTAGACGGCCAAAGTGATTCCGGGCAGACTCCGCGAGTCGACGTATGCGGGGGCACTGCTGCTTATGCTCGTGAGGCCGGCGCCGTTTACGGCCTTGACGATGAAATAATAGGCCTGGCCGTTGGCCAGGGTCAGGTTGGTGAGCGTCGCGGATGTATTGAGGCCAACTGACTGGAATCCGGTCACCAGGTCCGCCGGATTGGCGGTAGGGGACCGGCTGATAGCGCATTCGTAGCGCGCGATACCTGATTCCGGGTCCTGACTGGTGGTCCAGGACGCTCCCAGCGAGGTCGCGGAGGTTACAAAGTCCGGGCCATTGCGCGTCACGTAGACTGTGGACGGTGGGGTGGTGTCGATGACCACATTGTTGCTGTAGCCGTACTGACTCCAGGCGTAGTCGTCGGGAGATACGGCCTGGACGTATACCCGGTAAGTCTTTCCCGCCTGTATGAGCGGCATGCCGGCCAGCGATAGAGTCGCTTGATTGCTGCTGCCGTTGTTCCAGGGACCCATCCACGACGAATCCGAAACGCCCATTATTCCGTAGGCATACAGGCTCTGCCCGTCGGAGGTCCACGAAGCGTGCATCGAGTCGGAAGGCGCATCATAGCTGGCGACGACGTTGGTCGGGGTGCCCACGTTGTATACATAGATGTAGCAGATGCTCATGGCGCCGGCGACCGGTTGGCCGCCGACTTCGACACTTGCCGTGAAGAAAACCTGCTCATAATAACCCAAATCAGGCGCGGTGAACGGTGTCTGCCCGGTTCCGTCAGCCAGCGTGGCCGAGGGCGTGGACAGGCAGTTAGGTATCGACGCGCCTGAGGAGCGTGAGGCTGCGAAATCTACCGTCACCCCATCCGTCGCCGTCGATACCGGCTGGCCGTTAAGAGTGACGTAAGCGGTAACCGTTGTCTTGCTGCCTACACGGAGAGCTGGGCATCCGCGGTCCATACTCCCACGCCCCAGTCGTCCGCGCGGAGGCCTCCGCACTGGGTGAAGAACAAAAGAAAGGCGAAAGCCGCGGCGATCAGCCATGCTCTGATTGCGAGCCACCCCCATCCGCGGCGCCTGAATTGTCCTGCAGCCGGGTAATGCGCGTTTTCGCGAGCGTGGACCACGAGCTTTCCTTAAACTGATCGACTAACTCGCCGAAAATATCTGCCGCTTTTTCGTTGTCTCCAAGTGAGCAGTAACAGTCGCCGAGGTAGTATTTCGCGCAAGCGAGCAACTCGCTTTCGGGGTAGTTGTCGCACACCGCCTGCAGCTCATCCGCGCACTGGCCCAGTTCCCCTCGCGGTATGTGCATAGGCCAGGAAATAATCCCACCTCGCCTGATCGATATCGCTCGCCTTGAGATCGGATACCACTTCCTTGCCTCGGATGTTTGCTTTTGGTCCAGCAGCGCCAGCCCGACCAGTTCCTGGGTCTTCGTTATCTGGCGGAAGCCGGGATACCCGGAGACCACCTTCTCAAGGATCGGGACAGCCTTGTCATACCTGCGAAGCAGGAAGTTCAGGTAACCTTCGCTGTACGCCGCGCCGGCCACGGCTTCAGGGTCCGAATCCTCCCGCTGCACCTTCTCCAGATACGAGAATGCGTCGTCCTGGTCACCCTTGAGAAAGATGGCACTCAGCCACGCAGGCCTTGACCACGCCGCGTACTGCTTCAGTCCGCGGCATCTTTAATGATCCCGGTATATGTGGAGATCGTGGTATCGAAATCGGCTTTCTGCTGGTAGCACAACCCCAGGTTAAACGTTATCCGCGCTCCCTGGTCAGGGTATTCCTTTATCAGGCTTTGGATCATGGGAATCCGCCTTGCCCCATTGCCTGGATTCACCGAGCAGCGTCGCGAGATCGCACTGCATCTCTTCCACAGCGTTGTAGTCGGTTGCCTTCCGATGTCCTGGCCAGCCCCTCTTTTAAGGTCTGTATTGCGTCGAGATACTTTCCCTGGTCCTTGAGGGCGGCGCTGGTTTGGCGAAACCACTGCGGAGACCCTTCTTCGATACCGGACGGCGCTTCCCCCAGCGCTTTCAGTTGGTCGAGCGCATCCGCGAACGTCCACCCGATGGCTTTAGACGCGAAAGGACCGGTGGGAGAGGGTGCTTTCAAGACGCCGCCCTTTCCATAGGCTGCTTTGTTCGGCCAGCCGGGTTCATGGATCGATGTTCGGGGAAAGCACAGCTCCATTCGTCGAAAGCAGCGATTGCGTCGAGTATGTTTGCCTGTTTGTTATATAGAAAAATATCCGGCCAACGCTGTTTCTGCAGCGACAGGAACGTGTCGTTCGCCGCCCGACAGTTGCCCGCGGCCCCGCCAACTATTGCTATAGGCAGCAGACTTGCGAATATCAAGCGCACAACCTTTGTACTCAAGGCTCGGTTCCTCCAGTGTCATTGGGAATCGCTGCATTGCGCTTCCACGCAATCGACTGCACCCCTTGAGAGAAGTATTGTGCAATTGCGGCGTCGCATAAACCACAAACTAGCAATATCTGTTCGCAGTATTGCCCCATTCCATGCGGGGAAACGTTGATTTCATGGGCGAGGCGCCTGCAATTGACTAGCCCGGCTGCGGACGGTATACTCTGCTTAGGATGGCTCTAATTGCTCTCAACAACTTGTGCCTCCGCACGGGCGGCAAATATCCGCTCTGGGACATCAGCCTGGAGATCGACCAAGCAGTAATCGTCTGCATATTCGGGCGCTCGGGTTCAGGGAAGTCTACCCTCGCGCGGGTCCTCGCCGGTCTGGATGAGCCTTCGGGTGGAACAATTGCCCTTGACGTCAGCGGGAGCATAATCCGCGCAAGCGCCGCTCTCAGCACCCCCGCGTATGCTCCCGAGCTCACCGTCTACGAGAACCTGGACATGTTCGCGAGCCTGTGGGGGATATCCCGCAGGCAGCGCGCGAGAGAGATCACGTTCGTCGTCGAACTTCTGGGTCTTGGGGATTTTCGCGCAATCGCTGCTGGGCGCGTTTCATCAGGCGCGCTCGAGAGGATGGAAATCGCCAGGGCGCTGCTGGCCGATGCGCCGCTTACGGTCATCGACTCGCTGCTGGATACGCTGGACCCCGAAGTTATGGAAAGGCTCTGGGACCGCCTGCTCACGCTGCGCCGGAGTGAGCACAAGTCATTTTTGGTGTTTACGTCCTCCGGCAGGATCGCGGAGTCGTGCTCAGAGGATCGCGGTGATTTATCGCGGACGGATAAGGTTTATCGGGCGCCCGGACGATTTCCGGCGGCTGGCGGGCGAGGACCTGGTCGTATTAGGCAACGTTAACAATCCGCTGCTGCGAAACCGGATTCAGGAACGGCTGTCGGTGCTGATAAAGGAACAGGACGGCTTTCTATCGTTCAGGGTGAACAATGGCGAGAGAATGGTGGGCGATCTGCTTTCGGAGTTCGGAACGGATGTGAGCTGCGTCTACCTCAAGCGCCCGACGCTTGAAGACGCGCTCAACGTCCTCTCCAGCGACACGCAGGGTGTCGCGGCAAACATCGGCGGGCTTAGTCAAAAGTGAAGGCGCTGAGGGTGGAAACGCAGTAATTCTGCTCGACTCGGGCAGTAAGCACGGGGCTTCAGGGCAAGGGCGCTCCGAAACAACCAAGTGCGAAACATCAAACAGG
>CAVZJH010000029.1:0-112593 GCA_963775535.1 uncultured bacterium
CCCCGCATACAGCCTCACCTCTTCAAAGTAGATGCTGCCCATGGAAGCGGGAACTGTGCTGGTAAGGTCCATTATGCCGAAGCCGTCATAGCGCTTGCCGGCAGAAGCGCTCACCAGGTCATTGGTGTTGTACTGGCCGAAGGAGCTTACCTGGGACTCAGGAATCGTTGCACTGTTGCCCAACTGCACCAGCCCGCTTCCCGTGTCCCAATACATCGTAAGCTGATAGCTGCCGCCGCCCACATCCTTCAGCACCTGGGCTATCTTGATGTAGCCCGTAGTCGGAGGATCGGAAGTCGGAGCAAAGCTGAAGACTGGTTCGCCGACTCAACTGAACTGCCGGAGAGGTATCCCAGGCGTCGTAGCTCTGCCACTTCGCGCTCGAACCGCTGTAGGTCAGCGCCACGCCTGCAAGGGCATTGGCCGCACTGTAGTTGGAGGTATTGAACTTGAAGAGACCCATTATCCTCCCGTTGTGGGTGGAAGAGAAGTTGGGCCAGTAGACCCAGGCTACCTGAGTCATCTCCTTGAAGTAGCCGCTGGGACCGAGGTCGCTCTGAAGCATCGCCGTTGCGCTCCCCTGTACCCAGCCGCCGGCGGAGTAACGTCGGAGAAGAAGCGTTCCATTTGAAACAGCCCCACCCGTCACAGTCATTGTGCTCCAGTTATATCCGGGAGCCTGGTTGGTGAGAGGGCTGGCAGCGGCAAAGTTCCAGTCGCCGATGAGAGTCCCGCGGGACGTGACCTGGAGATCGGCCTGAGTTCTGGGCATGATGCAGCGGTAGGTGACGCCGTTCACGTTTTTAAGAGTGCTGACTCCGGTCACGGTGACGAATGTGCCATAGCCGGGGTCAGTGAGACCGTTCAACAGCACCCTTACCCCCTGTGCGCCCGAGGCATCGTTGATCAATCGCCGTCATCAAGGACGCAGTAGCCGGACCCGTCTCCACTGACATTGCCAGATATCTTCACCAGAAGCCCAACGTTGTTCGGCCCCACGCCCTGGGTCACGCCCATCTGTGAAACGACACCGTTGGTCTTGAGGTCTACCCCGCCAAGGGCTCTGCCTGTCATATTCAACGCAGTGATATTCCCGCCACCGTAGGTTCCGTAGTCTTCGACACTGCTCGCGGTGATGGTCCGCTCTCCGTCGGCTGTCGTGCTCATCGTGCCTGCGATAGCTACCCCATCACCAGCTTGAACGGGGTCTCCCGTCCACGTCACTCGCATTCCCTTGGTGCGATTGGCATCCTCGACGTAGAAGAAGCCGCTGTAGACCGCGCTTACTATCTCGGAGTTGAGAAGCACCGCCCCATTATCGGCTATGGTCTTGGCTGTGCCCGTAGTTATGGCGGGAGTCAGAACTACGCAGGTGTAGTAGTTGGTCGGAGGGACGATAAGGGTGATGTGGTCCGAATAGATGGTGGGAGCCGGCAGCGCCACCGTCGCATCAGGAGAAAAAGCATAGGCGACAAGCCCCTTGTCTCCGTAAGTGTTCCACCAGCTCGGCTTGTAGATTGTCACGTTGATGCTCGGAGTAGGGGTCACTGTAGCCGAAGAGTTATCCCCGGCGATAGTGATATTGACATTGTTGACGTCCAGAAAGAGCTTCATCGCCTGCGTATCCTGATACAGCGTCAGCCCGGCAGTGGTCGGGGCGTTGGAAGTAAGGGTGACATGCTGGCCTGTTGCGGAGAGGTCGCCCGACATCTCAGGGACGAAAGTTTGTGAGAGCATGGCGCCTCTCAAGGTGGTCGTGCTATCGGTCCAGAATGTGAGGCCATAGTTGCTCTGAATGAACCTGACGCGGCCGCTGCCGACTGTTCGCGTGTTCGAACTCGGAGCAAGGTTCCAACTGCTCACTCCGGTAAGTGAGCTCAGGGCGAGTGTAGAGTTACTGGCAAAGTTGCCGCTCTCTCCCTGAAGGAACCGCTGTCACCCGTAACAATGAGTATTCCGCCGCCATTCACCCACGTAGTAAGCGTAGCTACATCCGATGCATTGAAGACTTCCGAATTAGGTATGATCAGCACTTTAAGAGTGCTGAGAGTATCGGAAGTAAGCTTCCACTCCGGGATGATCCGGTACCTGGTACTGCAGCTCGTCCAATGCCGTCGCCCAGCCCCAGACTGCGAAATGATGCGGCTGGGTGTCGAAGTTGAGGACGCCACCCGGGGTCCACTGCCAGTTGATAGAGGAAGTGGACAGATAGATGCCGACATCTTCTATTGGAGTTCGGGCGCCGAACTCGGGGCTTGCCTTATCCGCCAGAAATTGGAAGAATGCCTGATCAGCAGTCGGATTACCTAACATTTCGCTGTCGCCCGGAGCCGTTTTTGAGTGGTATGCGTCGCCAGCATCTCGTAATAGATTGCGTTGACTACCGGAGTGAGCGCGGGCTGGGCAACGAAGCCGTCATTGTACAGCCACACATTAGCGAACCTCCCTTGCGTGTGTTCCCTTTCCGCCTTATAGAAAGGGGCAACCCGGGCAAACGGTGGAAGAGTGATACCTCTGGAGCCTGCGGAGAGATACCAGTCGAGTGTCAGCTCCATGCTGGCCATGTCCACACTGCCGCGCAGCCATCCCAACATGGCAGGCGCGATGTCGTTGCCCATCACCAAATAATCGGACTGTCCCCCCGCTGCTGCTCCCGATTTCATCGCATTGTAGTATTGGTTAGCGCCGTGGTGCCGGTCTGCCGTTTAAATATCTTGTACGCGCTCCAAACAGGCTCGTTGATCCAGCCGGAACTAGTCCACGCTGAGGAAGTGAGGTCAGAGCCATTCCAGCCGTATGTGCTGCTGGCCTTGTTCTTCAGATAAGTCCGGACGTCGAAGGCCGACAGGTTCGCATAGGTCTGGCCGGACGTAAGCACGCCCATGCTTATAAGCTGCGCAACAGTGAAATTGTTCTGCAGATACGTTCGGAATCCGGCGATAGACCATTGGCCGAATGCGACGTTAACCGGCCCGCAGGTAAAATCGCTAAAGGAACTCATGCTGTCGCACCAGGCCGACTGCAACCCCATCTGGCCCGTCGCATAGTAAGTTTATTGCGTGAGCGTAATCAGCCCAGCACGGACAAGCGGCGTCTTTGTTGTACATAATAATCCCGCATACTCGCCTGATGACGGAATGTAAGGCCCGCCAGTGTTACCCGGGAGCGTTACAGGGGCTAAGGTAACCATAGCTATGCAAGCGTTGCCAAAGATGTCGGATGTGCACCCCGCAATCGTAGACCCGGCTGTTCCTGGGATCGGTAGAGTTGTTGTTGAGAAAACCGGTGGCGACCGTGCCGTCAGGATAAGTCATCGGCGAACCGGAGCAGGTGGGACCGGTTCGTGTGTAAGGACGCGCGAATGCGGCGTCATCGAACCACGTCCAGCATCCAGCCCACTCGATTGGGTCCGTGCCATTGTAGAGCTGCCAATCCCACAATTGGCACGTTATAGGCAGAGGAGTGCCGGTTCCGGTGGACGCGATGACAGCGACGACCATCCCGAAGCCCGTCGTATAGCTCGCACTTTGGATACCGGCAGCTTGAAAGCTCTGCCTTGTAGACACCAGGTTGTTAAAATTTCCGGGCGAACTCCAAGTAAACCACGGGCCCCAACCAGGGTCACTGCCCACGCCGTTCATCGCGACGGTCGTGTGATAATCGAGCGCCGTCTGGAGGTCGGTGGTAGCCACCAGGCGAAGGGGGCAGTCCCACCACGGAGACGGGGCCGCGACGGCGCAAGCTCCCAACAGCAGGCACACGGCAACAATGCCCGCGGATAAGATGCAAAACTTCCTGGAAGCATTACGAGATGGCATCCGTTCTATTGCGTTCATAATGTACCTCTTCGCGATAAGTATTCCTCAACGAAACACCAATCCTGTTGTTCCACATAGCAGCCGGAGGTTCAGTGTGAGGAGGACTCGGCGACAACCGTCGCCATTGCAACCATTTCTCGGGCGGGCTAAGTGACACAACCCCACGGCAGCCCAAAGCGACCAAGGGACCGTACGCAGTATATCCCGGGTTTGGCGGACTGTCAACGGGAATTAGTCTTGTATATGTCAGAGGTGGGGATGTTCTTGGGCTTTGCCCGCGAAGCATTACGGAACAGTGTTGGAGAAAGGAGTCTCCTTCCCCCAACACCGATCACACTATATCGCGGCTACCGGCCCTCTTGCGTGTTCGAATACCAGTTGGCCATCCTGGCCGGCGTCCACTAGAATTTTGTCGCCTTCCTTGAAATCACCCTCCAGCAGCTTCATCGCGAGCTTGTCCTGAACCTCGCGCTGGATCGCGCGCTTTAGCGGCCTCGCACCGTATACCGGATCGAATCCTGCCCTCGCCAGCGCTTCTTTCGCTGCGTCGGTAAGTTCGATATCAAGACGCCTGTCGGCAAGCCGCTTCTTGAGCTGTCCGAGCTGGATATCGACGATTCGCTTGATGTCCTCGGGCGAGAGCGAGTTGAGCACGACTATCTCATCGATCCTGTTCAGGAACTCCGGCCTGAACTGAGCCTTTAAGGCATCCGTCACGACCCGCTTGATCTCGTCGTCGTGCGTGGTCGCGCCTATTCCCTGCCGGAAGCCCAGCACTCCATGCTCGCGGATGGCGTCCGAGCCGATGTTTGAGGTCATTATAATCACGGTGTTTTTGAAGTCTACCGTGCGCCCCTGCCCGTCGGTGAGCCTGCCATCGTCCAGGATCTGCAATAGAATGTTGAACACATCCTGGTGAGCCTTCTCGATCTCGTCGAATAGGATCACGCTGTAAGGCCTGCGCCTGACGCTCTCAGTGAGGTGACCGCCCTCTTCATAGCCGACATATCCCGGAGGAGCGCCTATCAGCCTTGCTACCGAGTGCTTTTCCATGAACTCGGACATATCGACTCGCACCATAGCCCGCTCATCATCGAACAGGAACTCAGCCAGCGCCCGCGCGAGTTCAGTCTTGCCCACGCCCGTCGGCCCCATGAAGATAAAGCTGCCGATAGGCCTGTTCGGGTCTTGCAGCCCGGCCCTGGCACGCCTTACGGCATTCGAAACCGCAACCACCGCATCTTCCTGGCCGATCACCCTTTGCTCGAGCCGATTTTCCATGTGGATAAGTTTCTCGACCTCGCCTTCCATCATTCGGGTAACGGGCACACCGGTCCGCTTGCTAACGACCTCGGCCACATCTTCCTCGTCGACCTCTTCCTTCAACATTTTCTGCTGCTTCTGGAGCTCTTCCAGGCGCAGTGTCAGTTCTTCCAACTCTCGCTCCAGGGTGGGAATCGTGCCGTGTTTAAGCTCGGCAGCCTTGCCCAGATTGCCGGATCGTTCAGCCGCCAACTCTTCCTGTTTTGCCTGTTCGATGCGCGCTTTGCTGTCGCGAATCCTGGTAATCGCGTCCTTCTCGTTTTGCCAATGCGCTTTCATCTGGGACGAGCGTTCTCTCAGGTCAGCCAGCTCCTTCTCGAGCTTTTCGAGCCGGCGTCTGGATGGCTCATCAGTCTCCTTCTTCAAGGCCTCGCGTTCTATTTCGAGTTGGGTGATCCTGCGCTCCACCTCGTCCACTTCGGTAGGCATGCTGTCGATATCTATCCTCAGCCGAGATCCGGCCTCGTCGATCAGGTCAATAGCCTTATCCGGCAGGAACCGATCCGAAATGTATCTGTCCGAAAGCACTGCCGCCGCTACGAGCGCCCCGTCCTTGATCCGCACCCCGTGGTGATTCTCGTAGCGCTCTTTCAGGCCGCGCAAAATGGCGATCGTATCCTCCACGCTCGGGGGGTCCACCATTATTGGCTGGAACCTGCGTTCAAGCGCCGCATCTTTTTCGATATGCTTGCGATATTCATCGAGCGTGGTTGCGCCTACGCACTTGAGCTCGCCTCTGGCAAGCATCGGCTTGAGCAGGTTCGCCGCATCCACCGCACCCTCGGCCGCTCCCGCACCGACAATGGTGTGCAGTTCGTCGATGAACAGCACGATCTCGCCTTCCGCCTGTTTGATCTCGTTGAGGACCGCCTTCAGCCTATCCTCGAACTCACCGCGATACTTGGTTCCAGCCACCAGGCCGCCGAGATCGAGTGAGATCACCCGCCTGTTCTTAAGCGACTCGGGCACGTCTCCATTGACCACCCGCTGGGCAAGCCCTTCCACAATGGCCGTCTTGCCGACGCCCGGCTCGCCAATAAGGACGGGGTTGTTCTTGGTCCTCCGCGAAAGGACCTGGATTACGCGCCTGATCTCTTCATCGCGTCCGATGACCGGGTCCAGCTTGCCCTTTTTTGCTTCGTCGGTCAGGTCTCTGCCGTATTTATCAAGCGCCTGGTATTTGTCCTCCGGGTTCTGATCGGTTACCCTCTGGCTCCCTCTGACATCGACCATCGCCTGATAGATAGCGTCACGAGTCGCCCCAACAGAGCTTAACAGCCTGCTTGCGGCGCCGGATTCGGAAGCGATGCCGATGAGGAGGTGTTCAGTGCTTACGTACTCGTCTTTGAGCCTCTCAGCCTCCTGAAACGCCGTCTCGAAGACGCGCTGAAGACGCGGTCCGATCTGGCTGCCACCCGGTACCCCCGATATCTTGGGCATCCGTTCGATCTCCGCCTGAACCTGCGACGCAAGCGCGCCCGGGTTCGCCCCCAGCTTTTGCAGAATCGGCGCAACAATGCCGCCTTCCTGGTTCAGGAGCGCGAGCAGCAGGTGTTCAGGCTCGATCTGCTGCTGCCGGTTTTCCTCGGCGACGTGCTGCGCATCCTGAACGGCATCCTGGGCTTTAATCGTTAACTTGTCTAATCTCATGATTCGCCACCTCAATTAAGGTCGCCGGCAGGCTTTCAGCCGAATGTCCGAAACCTGGCGCGACAATATGGCTTTACAACATTCCCAGTATACGGCTTGAGTGTCTTGTTGTCAAGTTATTGTTCCACTCCTGGGGAGAAATTCTAAACTGAAGAGCTTGTCGCTCATGCATGCACTACCCGTTACCCATTACCCCCACCGTTTCAACGCCCAACTGCGCCGGGTACTCTTATGGTGTAGGAGTATTATAAAATGAGAAATGACAGACTTCGCAGAGATAAAGACGAACTGCATAACCTGGACGATCTGATTAATGCGCGCCAGGAACATATATCTCATATAGGACAGGACATCGATGCCTTCGGAGAAGACATCCGGATTCCGGATGATATAGATGTCGACGAGGCCCTCACGTTCCCGCATCCCAAGCATAAGAAGACGGAAAACGTGGAACTGATGGACACACCGCACGAAGAAGACATGGACGAAGACTGGGACGCTCAGGATATCCAGCCGACCGACTATGAGCATGATTACAACGAGGCAATCAACACTTATGCGACGGACAATCCTGACGAAATCGCGGAAGACGAGATCCACCTGATGGGCCACGTGGATGAAGATGAAGTCGCCAGTGAAGAAACGACGGACATAATGCCATCGAAGTTCACTCCTGACGAGGAAACCGTGGAGTAGTTCGAGAAGTCTAACACCAGGTTGTTGCGTCCAAGGGTTTCACCTTCGGCTCCGCGAGAGACCTTTCGCTGGGCAGGGTCCGGGGCAAAGCCCCTGAATCTGGGCAACCGGTATCGGACTACTCTGTATGATCACTATTCAGGGCAAGGCAACAAAAGAAGGCTTCGCGATTGCCACTGCTGCTAAAGTGGACACTAAAAACGGCATCAACGGTGTCTCTCCAGTCCTTCTCCAACAAGGGATCAACGCTCTAAAGCGGAACCTGATCCCGCGGGACTACCCGGAAGCCGCCATGGCGTGCGATACGCTGGTGATGGGCATGTCGCTCAAGATCCCAGGCGTAAACACGGTTGCAATCGCCGCCGAGTCCGATGCTCAGGTTCCAGGGTTGGAATCGTCGGTGCCGTGTGTGATCGGCCTAACGGGTCTGCTCGACTCGCTCTGCGACGGTGACATCCTCATAGTGGACGGCAACAAGGGCATCGTGCACATCGACCCCGATCCCAAGACGCTCGCTCACTACCAGCAGATCGAGGTTGCACACGAGCACGCCCACAAGCTGTTCATCGCTTCCGAGCACATCCCCGCCAGGACCCAGACAGGCGAGGTCGTCTACATATACGGCTGCGTTGGCAGCGAGGCCGAACTCCTCGAAGCTCTGGACGGAGGCGCTGACGCTTTGTGCGTGGATGCGCGAGACCAACGGCCGGACGAGTTTTACCTCGCGGTGCTTCACGCTGCGGCAGGCAAGCAGGTGATATTTGAGGTAGGCTGGGCCGATGACGTGCTGCTTCGCGCGGTGATGAACTTCGCCGCTCCCAACCAGGTTTCACTGGTCTTCCCGTTGGTCGACTTCGACATGAGGTCGCTTGAGGCACAGTTAGTGATTCAGAATCTTACCGAAGAGGCGTTACTCAGAGACATCGAGCCGCCTCAGGTCCTGTTCGGCGCGTTTGCCCGGGACGATGAGGTTTTGCACGGCAATAATGTCGAGGAACCTGCCAGGCAGGTTATTGATTTGAGAAAATCGTCTCTTGTGGAGTCAGCGGATAAGCTCAGCGATATCCTGCCCGTCTGGATCGGCGATCGCGACGCAGGGGACGTTGTTCTCGTGATGGGCGACAGAATAAGGGCGCTCGAGAACCTCATCAAGGCCGGCGCCAGAAGTATTGCGATCGATCCCAAGTTGGTTGGCGCCGCGAAGTTCGTTGTGAAGTCGGTCGGGTTGGAGGAAAACATTTGAAGTTCGTGGCGTGGATGGCATATCACCTGGAGTCGCGCGCGATTGTGGACGCATACATTGCCCGGGCACGGGAATACTTGCAGGGGCACGAGTTTGTCGTCTGCGAGGACGAAGAGTCGATCGAGCGGGAAATAGCCGCGGCCGACGTAATGCTGGGCTGGCGAATCACGCCCGAGGTATTCGCGCGGGCAAGGAGACTGAAATGGATTCAGTTCGGCAGCGCGGGGATCGACCATACCATCTTCCCTGAACTCCTCGAAAGCGACATCACGCTTACCACGCTCAGCGGAGTTCACACAATCCCTGTGGCGGAACACGTCCTCGCGCAAATGCTTGCCCTCGCGCGCAGGTTGCATATCGCGATGCGCAACCATGCTCGACCACCGCTGGGACCGGGCGAAGATCGCTTCCGGCGGTCAGGAGCTTTCCGGGAAGACAATCGGCATAGTCGGGCTTGGCAAGATTGGGCTGAATATCGCCAGGCTCGCTAAGGCGTTCGACATGGCGGGCGATCGGAACGAAGAGAACGATTGCTCCTGTCCTGGCGAATGTTGACGAGGTTTTCTATTCCGACGAACTGCGCAGCATCCTGCCGGTATCCGACTTTCTGGTCCTGGTCCTCCCGCTTACATCGCACACCCAGGCTTTGATAGGCCGAGACGAGATACGGATGATGAAGGACGGCGCTTATCTTTATAAACGTAGCGCGCGGCGCGATGGTGGACCACGAAGCCCGGGCGAGGCGCTTTGCAGCGGCAAACTCGCCGGCGCGGCACTGGATGTATTTCCCGAGGAACCCCTCCCGTCGAACAGCCCGATCTACGATCTTCCCAATACCATACTCACCCCCCACACAGCCGGCTCCAGCATCGGATACAGCGACCGCGCCGCCGAAATCTTCAGGCGAAACCTCGGCGCATTTTTAACCGGTGGCGAGATGATCAATGTGTATGATCGAGAGCGGGGATACTAGCCTCGAAGGGGTCTGGGGCCCGTGGCCCCAGCGGAGCCCAGTGGCGGAGCCTGAGGGTGAAACCCTCAGATAATCCACACTCTTGGTGTGCGCGTGCGCTTCGGCGGGTAAGATTGCTTCCAAGCCGCTGGCCTCAAATCACCCAACGACACGGTCGGCTTTGGGCAGGCGAGAGCGGGATCGAATGAGGTGCTCCGATGAAGCAATGGATTACTTTTCGCGGGTGGATTTCGGCTGTGGTTGCGCTCGTTCTTTGTTTTGCCTGCCGCCGCGACCATGTCAGATGAATGCCCCCCGGCAAGCCAGGCCCCAGGCGCTTGCGCCACCCCGGCGCAGCCCACGGTGTGCTGCAGTGTGGCTGAGCCCGATAAGTGGCACTACAGCTTGACGCCGTATGCCTGGCTGTCTTCGCTCAATGGCAACGTGGAAGCGGGAGGGGTAACGGCATCGGTGGATGCCGGCATCAGCGAGCTCATCAAAAAGCTGAATTGGATTACGGAGTTTCACCTGGAGGCCGAAAAGAAAGATTATGGATTCTACGTGGACCCAATATTCGTGAAGTTCTCTTCGGCGGCGTCGGCAGGGGATGTCTCCGGAAGCGTCGGTTTCCGGCAGTGGCTCGTCGAGTTTGCCGGCACCTTCAGGCTCCTGGAGCGCCCGAATCTTCCGAGTGGAAGGCCCAGTTCGCTAAAGGCGTTGGTTGGCGGACGGTTCTGGGACCTGCAGTCTACCGTCAGCACGTCTGATGGTCGTTATGGCTCCCGCACCAGACAGTGGGTGGACCCCATAGTCGGCTTGCGGGGTACTCTCGAGATCAGCAGGCAGTGGACGTTCGTGGCGCAGGGTGATATCGGCGGGTTCGGAGCGGCTTCGGAGTTCACGTGGAGCTTCGCGCCCGTGTTTGTCTACCATCTCAGTAACGCGGGGTCGATTGTGGCCGGCTACCGTGTCCTCGGAGTGGACAACACCAGCGGCAGCGGGGCATCTCAGTCTACCCTCGATGTCACCTACTACGGACCGGTCCTTGGGTACAGCTTCGGGTTCTGAAAGGGCGGCGGTCCGGTGGAGATTGTGTTTCATGTCGCGAACAGATCTATCAATAATGTCATCCCGACCGAAGCGGAGGGATCTGCTTTGCCTTACAACATTGATCTCGTTGATAGCCAAAAGCAGTTTTCTCACTACGTTCGAAATGACAGAACTGGTAGGTTGTTCTGAAAAGCATCACTGGCAGTCCGCCGCGCATCACTCCACCGCCGCGTACATCACCAACTCCGACGTAAGCGCCGAGTCGAGCCTGACCTTGATCCCCTGGTTTACTAGGTCCCAGCCCGGGATGCGCACGCTGTGCCCGGCGTTGTCCAGCGTTACATTGTATACGCGTGAGGCATCCAGACCTCTCGGCCTGAATACATACTCCGCCTCGCCGCCGCTTAACTTGAATACCCCGGCATAACCTCGCGATTTGTCCTGAGCCGCGTACTCCAGCACGCACCAGTCAGCCGGACTCAGCAGGCCGATATCGGGTGTGTGATGATACACAACCGGCCTGTTCGCCATCACCGGGCGGCAGAAAGTCTTAGCAAGCTCGATATACCGCCGGGTTTTCGCGAAATACCCCGTCGACCGGTCCGCGTCCTGTGCCCCGAACCCGACAAAAACGGGCGTGGCAAAGAGCGTTACCCGAAGATGCGTGTCCAGGTCCGCGCTCTGGTGCGCGTAATAGATATGGTTGTGGTAGTAGCAGATGGCCTCGGGAGGCAGAAAGAGGGACATTGCGTTGATAGCCCTTATGCCGAACGGGAACACGCTCAAATCGGACTCGCAGGCATAATGGAACCGGCTCAGCATACCGATATCGTTGCGCCCGCCGCCGCCCGCGCAGTTCTCCAGCGCAACATTGGGGCATTCCCCGCGCACCCTGTCGTAGACTTCATAGATCCTCTCGAAGTGTCGCCACGGCTCGTTTTCCAGGTAATCGCCCACCGGGTTCTGCCCGCCCTCGAGGGTGCCGATGTTATAGTCGAGCTTGTAGAAATCCAGCTTGAAGTCGCGTATCACGCGCATAATCGCGTCTTCCATATACTTCGCCGCGTCCGGGTTAGCCAGGTTCAGACCACCGCCCGTTGGGCGAGCGCCGTTGTCCGTGGTCAACTGCCAGTCCGGGTGCTCTTCCAGAGTCCTACTGTTTGGCCCGAACGCTTCCGGCTCCATCCACAGCCCGAAGAGGAGCCCCTTGCCGTGCACATACTCGCGAATGCCCGCGATCCCGCCCGGCAGCCAGCTTCCTTCCCACCAGTCGCCCCGGCGCTTCCACCACTCGGCAAACTCATCACCATACCATCCGGCATCTACCATAAACGCCTCTACGCCCATCTCCGCGGCGGCGTCCACCTCGCGCAGAATCCATTCATCCGGCTCCTCGACCACCCTCCCGGCAATTGTGTACATCTCTTTGCCCTGGGGCCGAGGCGGCACAACCGACGCGCGCATGTGCTCGTGCCAGGCGCGCACGGCGGCGTCCATATCGCAGTGCATAACACCGAGGTGCACCTGCGGTGAGATCACCGTTTCGTCAGGTTCGATCACACGAAGCGGGCCAGGTCCAAGTGGACCGGTTCGGAAGAACAGGCAGCTATCGAACCTGTGCGCGAACTCAGCGAAATAATTCCCGGACCAGGCGAGGCCGATGAAGCACATCTCCCCGGTGACCTCATTGCGGACAATCCAATACGGAGCGCCGTGCGATCTCCCCTGTTCGCGCTCGATCCGAAATCGCTCGGGAGGAAGCGGCTGCCAGGTGAAATCGCCTTCCTGTCCCCACTTTATGGAGGGAAAGTATCCGAGTGAGACATGGCTCCAGCCTCGGGCGCGGTCGGGTTCATCGGTGGAATCCACGGCATTTGCGGCGCGGCGTTGTTCCAGAGCAGGCCGGACCACGGCGATACGTGCGAGAGCGCGGCATCTGCCGCCCCCATATTGGTTATTTCAAGCCAGCGCGCGAGGATGGGTGAGCCATCCAGCCGCGTTACCACCTTGACCGACACGGGCCTCACCTGGTGGCGAAGCTCTACGACTGCCTCGAGAGTCCCCGGTTTGCCGCCGGGCCGCTCGGACGCTGAAACCCAATCCCATCGGTTGTGCAGGCTCTGGCCGTCGATCTCCAGCTCAAAAACGTGCAGCGGTCTCTCAATGGAGCTGAATCCGGGCAGTGTAGAGGTCACGTTCTCGCGCTGGACCTGGCCCGTCGCCGACCAGTACAGCCCGATCAATCGTCCGCTTTCCAGCGCTTCCTCGCGCACGGTAGTGGCGGAAACGTATCGCGCCGATTCCCTGACTCCGCTCTTTGGGAATGCTACGGCAACATCCTGCGGCCGGCCGGTTATTACTTCACTGTTCTTCACGCTGCACCTCACCTCGATTGGCTTTTATACTGGTGGGGTTATCCGCGAACGCTCGTCACACCTTCCCGTCTGCGGAACTATTGCCCGCCTCGAATCGTCTTTTCTCTTGGTACCGGCTGCATCGACGAGCGTCAGGGCCTGCCATACTAAGGATTCGTGTCAGGCACGAAGGCAACAAAAAAGCAAAGGGCGCCAGTTTCTAAGGCGGGTTGTTAAATCTTTGTTACGTGCTCGCGTTGTGGAAGGAGTCGACGCTCGCCTTGGCTAACTAGTAAAGTTGGTACACAATAATACACCGTAATGCCAGGAGGATTTGAATGTCTGATAAGAAACGCGTATACCTGTTTAGAGAAGGTAACGCGACCATGCGTGACTTGCTCGGTGGTAAGGGCGCAAACTTGGCCGAAATGACTAACATCGGCCTTCCCGTCCCCCCCGGGTTTACCATCACGACTGAAACCTGCAACGAATACACCAAGCTCGGCAAGCTGCCGGATGGACTCTGGGAAGAGGTCATGACCGCCCTCGCTGACGTCGAAAAGGACATGGGCAAGAAGCTCGGCGATGCCGGCAACCCGCTCCTTGTTTCCGTAAGATCGGGTGCGAAGTTCTCGATGCCCGGTATGATGGATACCGTGCTGAACCTCGGCCTGAACGACGACACCCTCAAGGGAATCATAGCCGCGACCGGTAACGATCGTTTCGCATACGACGCGTATCGCCGGTTTATAATGATGTTCTCGGACATCGTTCTTTCCGAGGCGCTTCCTAAGCTTAAGAAGCATCACTTCGAGGTTATCTTCGATGCCCTGAAAGAGAAGCTGGGCGCCAAGGTTAACACCGAGGTCGACGCCGAGGGTCTGAAGGAACTGGTCGCGCAGTACAAGGTCTACTTCAAGCAGGCCGCCGGCAAGGACTTCCCCACCGATCCGATGGAGCAGCTCAAGCTCGCCATCAGCGCCGTCTTCGGCAGTTGGAATAATGAGAGAGCCGTCATCTACCGCAACCGCGAGAAGATCGCCCACGACCTCGGGACCGCCGTCAACATTCAGACGATGGTCTTCGGGAATATGGGCGACGACTGCGGAACCGGTGTTGCCTTCACCCGCAACGCCGCGACCGGTGAGGACAAGCTTTTCGGAGAGTTCCTGAAGAACGCGCAGGGTGAGGACGTCGTGGCCGGCGTGCGCACCCCGGAAGAGATTGCCCAGCTCGAGAACGAGTTTCCCGCAATCTACAAGCAGTTCTGTGACATAGCCAACAAGCTCGAGAACCACTATCGCGATATGCAGGACATCGAGTTCACCATCGAAAAGGGCAGACTCTTCATCCTCCAGTGCCGCAGTGGTAAGAGAACCGGCGTCGCTGCCGTGAAGGTCGCCATTGACATGGTCAACGAAGGCCTGATCACCAAAGAAGAAGCTCTTATGCGCGTTCCGCCGGAAGCGCTGGAGCAGCTTCCTTCACCCGCGAATCAAGAGCGCCGGCGCCGCTAAGCCGATCGCCAAGGGACTGAATGCCGGACCTGGTGGAGCTTCCGGACGCGTCGCTCTGAGTTCCAAGACCGCCATTGCGATGGCCGAAAAAGGCGAAAGGGTTATCCTCGTCCGCAAAGAGACCAACCCGGACGACCTCGGCGGAATGCTCGCGTCCAAGGGCGTTTTGACATCGCTGGGCGGACGAACCAGCCACGCCGCCCTCATCGCTCGCCAGTACGGTATCCCACCGTTTGTGGCTGCGGCGCGGTGAAGATCGACGACGAAAAGAAAGAGTTCACCGCTAACGGCGTCACCGTCAAGGAAGGCGACGTTATCACGATAGACGGAACCCTCGGGCTGGTTTACAACGTGGCCCTCGATACCGAGCCCGCGACGATGACCGGCGACTTCGGCACGTTCATGGGTTGGACGGACGAGTACCGCACGATGGGCGTTCGCGCGAACGCCGACACTCCCGAGCACGCGGCCCAGGCTATTACCCTCGGCGGCGAAGGCATCGGCCTCTGCCGGACCGAGCACATGTTCCTTGGTTCCGAGCGCGCACCGCTCGTGGCCGACATGATACTTGCCGAGGACGAAGACAACCCGCCAGAGCGCTCTGGACAAGCTCCTCCCGCTTCAGCGCAATGACTTCGTGGGAATCTTCAAGGCGATGGGCGGCAAGCCTGTTACAATCCGGCTGATCGACCCGCCGCTGCACGAGTTCCTCCCGAACATGAGCGACCTCATGGTGGAAGTTGCCGAGATCCGCTGCAAGAACCCGAACGACCCACAGTTGCCCGCAAAAGAAAAGCTGCTGAGCAAGGTGGTGGATATGCACGAGCAAAACCCGATGCTCGGTCTTCGCGGCTGCCGACTCTCCATCTACTTCCCCGGCATCGTCAATATGCAGATCGGCGCCATCATCGGCGCCGCCTGTGAAGTGAAGAAAGCCGGTATGGACGTGCATCCCGAGATCATGATCCCGCTGATCGGCACAGTGAACGAGCTCACCTATTTGAAGACCCAGATGGTCGAGATCGCCAAGAATACGATGGCGACCGAGGGTGTGGAAGTCGACTATATGATCGGCACCATGATCGAGATCCCGCGCGCCGCTCTGACGGCGGACGAGATCGCCAAGGAAGCTCAGTTCTTCAGCTTCGGAACCAACGACCTGACCCAGATGGGTTACGGTATCAGCCGCGACGACGCAGGCAAGTTCCTGCCGCTCTACATCGACAAGCAGATCTTCAAGACCGACCCGACCGACACCATAGACCAGAAGGGTATCGGCCGGTTGATGAGCATCTGCGTTGAGGACGCCCGCAAGGTCAACCCCAAGATCAAGCTCGGCATCTGCGGTGAGCACGGTGGAGAACCGGACAGCGTCAAGTTCTGCCATCGCATCGGCCTGAACTACGTGTCCTGCTCGCCCAAGCGAATCCCGGTAGCCCGCCTCGCAGCCGCGCAGGCAGCAATCGAGGAAGCAGGCAAGGGCGGCGCTGGCCGCGACAAGTAAGTTACTCCTATAGTTGGATTATATGGCCCCCGGCGAACGGAGACGTTTGCTGGGGGCTTTTTGCTGTTCTTATTAAAATGACAAATCTGGAAGATTTGACAGAGGCACAGACATTTGTATATAGTATTGTAGAGTATTACAGATTGACTCACGGTTTGGAGCAATGCGTGCAATTTATTGCTGGCTAGGGAATGGCGGGCTATGAGTCATTCCAAGACCTTGATGGGAGGTTGATAGATGGCGGATGACAAGTTCCGGCTGCCCGGTTCGTCGGTACGAGGAATTGACTAAGATCATAAAGGCCTATGCTGACTGTAGGGTTCCGTCAGGACCCAGCGAGGTCGGTACGCGAGCAGCCATTGATCAGACTATTGTGAGCCGAAACAATGCTTTCCTTCTTGCGATTGGCGTAATAGAGGGTGGCAATAAGAAGCAGGCTACCGACACAGGTCGGAAACTTGCTGGTGCCCTGGACTATGAGATGCCAGATGATATTCGCGCAAGATGGCGGGAGATTGTTACTGAGAATGAGTTCTTCCAGAAGATCGTCTCGGCGGTCCGCATCCGCAAGGCCATGGAGCCGTCAGCGCTGAAGGCCCACATCGCCTACTCCGCCGGACAACCGAAGAAATCCTCGACCACAACTGGTGCAGGAGCTATCGTTGACATACTCCTTGCAGCTGGTCTCATAAACGAAGCGGATGGGAAATTTACCGCCAGTTCGGTTGCCGGGCGATTACCTGATAGCACAATGATCGCGGCGAGCGAGTGCATTACCGATGCTGCCGCAGAGACAGCGCAATGTTCTGTGCATAGGCTTCCGCATCGCGGCCTGTTTATTGAGCAGACCTTTGGCCCTGTTCAAGTCCAAGTGCAAATACAGGTGCGTTGCTCCATTGACGAGATTAGTAGTCTCGCACCGGTTTTGAAGGCGATGATGAAGGAACTCTCCACGACATCGGATGAACCGTCGTCGGATGAGTAGGAGGCTCAGTCTTGCCGCGAGCATTCCCCCAATCTACTGCGGAACTGGTGATTGCCGCCGTAAATGCGGTGGTGGCAAGCAACGAACCAGCAACCAGTGGTTTCGTCTCACTTTTTGCTGATATCTCCGCGAGTCATTCCCAGGCTGCGCTTGAGCTGGCTGTTGATCTGGGACTTCTGACAGAGACTTCTGGTTTTTACTCCGTATCCAATCCATTTTGCCATTTTTTCGCGACTCCGCAAGGTTATCAGAAGGCATCAGTTCTCCGCGTCGTTCTGGAGTCATATGAGCCGTTCACAGTTTTCAGAACCCGGCTGGCCGCGACGGGCGATACTTCGACAGCCGCGCAAGAGACAAAAGCATTGCTGGACTTGGCTGCTCATAGAGAAGAGATCAAGGATACATTGCTTAGTCTGGGACAATTTAGCCAAGCCCTGCTAGTGGAGGCTGGTGGACGGTATCGTATCGAAAGTCTTTCATTAGCTAACGACTTGGTGGTTCTGGCCCAGGCTTGCTCAGACATTGTATCAGCCGAGGCACGCATACGCGAGCAGATTGGAGGTGATGCTGCTGGCTTTGTATCAGTTCCCGATGTGTTAGCGCCTATGTCGCGTTCCTTGGTTCATGCCGTTTCGAGTGACCCGCGTAGCGCAGTCCTGAACGCTGGTAATGCGGTTGATTCGTTCCTGACGGAGATAGCAGGCAAGCTAGGCGTAAGTTTGGCTGGGAAGGGCATTAATCAGAAATTGGACGAACTCAGGCGACTAAAGAGCCTGCCGGTGAAGCTTTTATTCGTTGGTCAGTTCCTGGGTCATGTTCGAAACGCAGCAGATCATGGCATAGATTCCGATGTCGGAGCCACTTGGCGCATAAGGAACAACACGGGGCTTGAGTACCGTATATGTCGCCTGCTCGTTTCTCGCTGGCGTCTTTGCGTGGACGATTGGGAAACCACCAGAGCTATAGCTGCTCCGACGGTTCTATGTTTCTATGCTTCCAACCGCTCACATCAGCCCTCGCACCAGCCCCAAACATACCTCCCTATGCTCCTGGCTCCGGATGGGCAGCCGTCGAAGTGGCACCGCTTCTCACTCACCCCGGTGTTTCGGGAATCTTGTTCCCGAAACGAACTAACGCAATCGCTAAGAGCAAAAAGGAAATCACACCGGTGTTGACGAACCCACAGCCATGAAGTGGAAGAACTTCGACATAGGTGCGAGCTACTACTACATAACCGGCACATTCACCGAATGGCTTCCTCTCATGCGAAATGCCTCGGTTGCTGGCATAGTCTGTGAGGAGATCAGCCGTGCTATCATAGAGTGCGGTGGAACTGTGGCGGCTTATGTCCTGATGCCGGATCACGTGCACATTCTCATCGCTCTGCCCGAGGCGGGCCTGCTGCACAGGTTCAACAGGCGCTGGCGCGGCAGGTCCGCCCGGCGAATTATTGAGCTGTTGAAGCAGGGGAACAACGACGTCGAGTTGGAAACTCTGGCTAAGCACGCAAACGGCAAAAGCGAATATGCCGTGTGGAAGGAGCAAGTGCGGGCGCTTGCGATTTGGAATAGGCAGAAGCTCAAGGCTATGTTGGATTACACCCATGCCAACCCTGTCCGCAGAAAGCTCGTGCAACATCCTGGGGATTGGGGGTTCTCGAGTTACGGCTTCTATGAGCGGGGAGACCAGCCGATGATTTCCCTGGAAGCTCCGGTCCTATGATCCGGCCATCAGTTCGTTTCGGGAACAAGATTCCCGAAACACCGGGCAAACACCCGGCTTCTCGGCTCCTGCGACAACAGTTACTGACATTTTCCCACAATCAAGCGCGAGTGTAGTATACTTTTATAGGCGCGTTACAGGCCTCGCCCCAATCAAGTCGTGCAGAAACAGTATTAACCTTTGTTGAAAGGCAAACCGATGCCACATTCCCAAGACAGCTCCAAAGACCGCCCGGGGGGTGCCACTCGCAGAGAGTTTCTCAAGCTGGGAGTCGCCGGGGCTGCGCTTGCGGCCCTTGCTCCGTTCGACCGAGCATTCCGGGCGGTGTCTGCGCTGGAACCGCGCGCGTCACAGCGACCGAACGTGGTTATCATATTGACCGATGACCAGGGTTACCAGGACGTCGGGTGCTACGGATCGCCGAATATCGACACCCCTAACCTTGACCGAATGGCCGCCCAGGGCGTGCGCTTCACGGATTTCTACGTCGCCGCGCCCGTTTGCTCGCCTTCCCGCGCGGCGCTGCTGACGGGGTGTTATCCGCCGCGGGTCGGCGTGACGAATGTGCTGTTTCCTACCGACAAAATCGGCCTGAGCCGGGACAATGCGACCATTGCCGAGGTTCTGAAAAAGCAGGACTACACGACCGCATGCATCGGTAAGTGGCACCTCGGTCACAAGCCTGAGTTCCTTCCGACTCGGCGTGGGTTCGATTACTACTTCGGCATTCCCTACAGCAACGACATGACCACCGATTCCGAGGCGCGTCTTGCCCCTGACATAACGCTGCGGGGAGGCGTCACTGTAGAGATGATCCGCAGCGGAAAGGCGGAGGGCCCGCCGATTATGCGCAACGAGGAAGTAATCGAGTGTCCGGCAGACCTGTCCACTCTCACGCAGCGCTACACTCAGGAGGCAGTGGACTTTATTGTCAGGAGCCGCGAGAGGCCGTTCTTCCTGTATGTCGCCCACACGATGCCTCACGTTCCGCTGGCCGACTCTCCCGCGTTCAAGGGAAAGAGCAAGCGAGGGTTGTACGGTGACGTGATCGAAGAGATCGACTGGAGCGTGGGCAAAATCCTGCAGACGCTCAAGGAGATGGAACTGGACACGAACACGCTGGTCGTGTTCACGTCCGACAACGGGCCGTGGCTTGAGTGTAAGGAGAACGGCGGCTGCGCTCTGCCCTTGCGGGGCGGCAAGTTCACGACCTATGAAGGCGGAATGCGAGAGCCGTGCATAGCTCGGTGGCCCGGGACAATTCCGGCAGGCAGGGTATGCTCGGAGGTCGCCAGCACGACGGATCTGTTGCCAACTGTGGCTGGGCTGGCGAATGCGCCCATGCCCAAAGGGCAAAGCATCGACGGCAAAGACATCCGCCCGCTGCTCATGGGCGAGCCCGGCGCCAAGTCACCTCATGCCGCCTTCTGCTACTTTACGGGGAATCAGGCGCAGGCGGTGCGGTGCGGGAAGTGGAAGCTGCGCCACGTCAATGGCCAGCCCCCGGAGCTCTATAATCTGGAGGACGACATCTCGGAGACCACCAACCTCGCACCCGAGATGCCCAAGCTGGTGGCCAGGCTGCAGGGGGAGAGGGCGAGGTTCCAAAGGCTGGCGCCTTAGTTGCGGCTTGGGCTGTTCCTGGACAGCCTGTTCAGCATCCGACGTGTGGAGCAATCCGAGGTCTGTCCCGTGCTGAAACAGCTTATTTTCGCCTTATTTTTTATATCGCTTGCATTTACTTCAAAATGCGAGTATACTTGGTTTAATGATTATCAACGCTCAGCACCGGTTCGCTTTCATCACCCCCGTGGATCGTTACCATCTTCTGCGACTGATTGAATTCCCCGCTAATGGCAATTTTGCTCTGTGCTTCCCGTTGCAAATCTCAACAACATTCGAAGGGTGGCATAAAAATGGCCAACAAATCACTTTACGTAGGTAACATGTCCTACACAACTACAGAGAGCGACATTCGCGCCCTGTTCGAAGCTCACGGTCCCATCGCTGACGTAAGAATTATCGGCGACAAGGGCTTCGGGTTCGTAGAGATCCCGGAAGCTAACATGGCTGCAGCTATCGAAGCGACCAATGGCAAGGAAGTCGGCGGAAGAACGCTGACAGTCAACGAAGCCAAGCCGAAGACCGAGCGCAGTGGCGGGGGTGGCTACGGCGGTGGTCGCAATAGCGGTGGCGGCGGCGGTCGCTGGTAAGACCTCCCGTTAACTAGTAACTTTAGGGCATCCAGTGCAATGCACGGGATGCCCTTTTTAATATCAGAGAAAACAATCCGCTACTTACCGCTCTCCGAGCTCTTCCCGCTTGCCTTATCTTCCAGCGTCTTCGCGGCATCCATGACATCTTTCGGAGGGTTTTGCTCGCGGATTCTGGCGATCAGCCCCGCAACGTCGTCATACTTTTTCTGATCCACCAGATAAGACGCCAGTGCCATAAGGGCGACGGGGTTCTTCGGCTCTAGCTGGGCAAGGGTTCTATATGAGTTCTCCGCGTTGGCTTGGTCGCCGCTTTCCTCGTATGTGGAACCAAGCGCAAACCACGCCTCAGCCCAGACGGGTGCAATCTTGATCGCATCGTTTATCGACTTAATCGCTCCCGGATAATCTTTGTTGCGCTTCTGGGCCCGGGCAAGAAGAAGCTGGGCGGAGGGGCTGTCAGGAGCCATCGACGCCGCCTTCCTGGCATAAGTCAGAGCCTTATCGTAGGTCTTTTCATTGGCGAGATAAAACTCCGCCGTCACCGCGACGGGTCGAGCATTGTTCGGAGCGGCTTCGATCGCCGCTGAGAAATTCCGCTTCCGCGTCGTCCGTTTTCTTCAGCCCGACCAGCGCAAGCGCGCGGTTCATATGCAGATTGGGCCACTTTGGGTCAAGCTTGGCAGCGTCATCGAACGCTTTCAGCGCTTCATCATATTTCCCGGCGATCACGAGCACGGCCCCCAGCATCATTTGTGCTTGTGGATCGGTTGGCCTGAGTTTTGCGAACTCTGTCGCGGCGTTCAGCGCCTGCGCGCCTTTCCCGCCTCCGATCAGGCTGTAAATGGTCGACTGAAGCTGGAACGCGGCATCGGCGCCCTCTTCACGTTTCATCGTGGGTGACGGCGGCGCATACAACGAAGACTCATCCACGCTATGCGCCTTAGCAAACTGAGCTATCTCAGTAGACATCACGCATCGGCCAAATGTAACGTCCTGGCTTCCACCGGTAATCCTCAGCCTGTTAACATACATTCCGGCCACGTTCGGATCGCGCGCTACAATGGACCCATTTGGAACCGGCTGTTCGGGGCTGACATCACTGATGAACATCCACTTGTACTTGCCCATGTCAGTCACGAACACCTTATTCGCACTCCATTCGCCGACGCCAAGCTTATAGCCGCTTCCACTGGACTGTCGCGTAATCCCATAGACCTCGGTGAGCCACCTGTTGCCCACAGGATCGCCGCTCATAAGCTCTCCCGCCGTCCCGTACGCAGCCTTGGAAAAATCGTCCATCTTCGCGAGAGACGCCGACGGCAGACCGCTCACGGGGAGTTTCAACAGGGCGATCTTGAGGTCTTTGTCAACAGCCTTGAGCTCGCACTGGTAAGCGCGGCCGCTATAGCTGCTGATGAACAAAGGAAACTTCGCCTCACGTTCGGTCTGCGGGCCCATCTTTTCGGTGACGGCATCCGAAGTCACCACCACCCAACTGCCGTCGCCTATCACAAAGCAGGAACTTATCCAGCTCGACGCTTCGCCGAACACGCGGATCACGCCGGTGCAGTCACCCATCGAATCGGCGCCGGCAACTGATACGGCTGCAACAAACAAAGCCACTACGAAAAATGCGGTCCTCATCTGACACCTCGGCAAGAGTGTATGGGGCACAGCGATGAACGCCCGATCATCGACTACTGCCTCTCGGTTTTTCCCAGATCGAAGTAATTCAGTATACCTTCCGCAATTGCTTTTGCCATGATTTCCTGGCAGCGGGGGTCCTTAAGCATCTCGCGCTCCCTGGGATTGGAGTGAAACAAGACTTCGGTAAGCGAGGCCGGACAGCCGGACTCATGCAGAACCCAAAGCCGGTTCCAGTGAGTCCGCACCCCGCGAAAGTTCACCTCGGGATAAAACGACCGTATCGCCTCGAGGAGCGGCATCTGAACGGCCTGAGCAAGCTTCTTCCCGGCGTCCTCGTCCGCATAAAAGCTCCAGGTCCCGCCTCCCGGGTCATCGGGGCTGCCCGTCGCATCCGAATGCAGAGAAACCAGCGCATCGCAGTGAAGGCTTCGTGTGAGCTCGGTCTTGTACCTGAGATCGGTCTTTTGCTCTCGTGACTCGCGGCTCATGAACGCTTCCAACCTGCCATCCAGAACAAGCTCGTCGCGCACCTTGAGAGCGATATCGTACATATTCGAGGCTTCGTTATACAGCTCCTCCCCATCCTCTGAAACTACCACATTACCGAACTGAACGGATGGGTTGAGCATTGACTCTGGGGCGATTCACGCACTGTCCTCCAACACGCAGCTAATACGGGGGTGCTTGTCATACGTGTGGGTTACCCACACACCCATAATACGGCTCAGGCTACCAGGATGTTCCCCTGTCTGATTTGGGCCGGAGACGCGCGAAAGGCGGGGGCTATGCGTCCCCGCCTTTCGCGGCTGTTAGGTTTAGTGCTTGTGCTTGTTCTTGGGCGATATAAACTTAGAACGTGTTCGAGACTCCCACGCTGACGAACCTCCCCGGCATCCACGAATCCTGCACGCGGCCGGTGCCGTCGTTCGAGTAACGAAGCGTCTGTCTCGTATTGAGAATATTGAAAATGTTCAGATAGATCGAGCTGCCGAGGCTGCTGTTTTTGGGCAGAGCAAACGATAGATTGTAGCTCGCAACGAACCACGGGCTCGCTCTTTCCTGTATATCAGGAGCAGCTATGTCCGCGCGCCCGCTTCCAAAATCGGCCCGGATATTTTGCGCGAACTTTCCGGTCTTGTAATCGGCGACGAGGGTAAGCGTGTGCCTCTGATCCCACGACGTGTAATACATATTGTCGGACAGGCCGAGGTCGTCTCTGTTGGCCTTTGCGGTCATGTAGGTAATGATAGCCAACCCTGGCAATTGTTAAACATCTTTTTGCGCGCGTATAGTTCCACTCCGCTCGATTCTCCCTGGCCCAGGTTAATGTAAGTCGACATCCCTGTGTTAGGGTCTGTATAGGAATCACTCAAATTCTGATACTTTGCCAGGAACGGGGTGACTCGGTATGCAACGGAGTCGAGACCTGCTTCTCGTAAGATATTGCGGTATTGGTGCTCGTCTCCGGTGCCGTAGATCCCAGCCCAGGCGCCATTTGTTCAAGCGTGGGCTAACCCGGGGTAAGCGTCATATCGGGATCGGAGTATGTCCGTTGCACGACGTATGCCGGCACGAACTTGGTATACTCTCCCCAGCTCGCTTTCCATACCGTGCGTGGGTCCACCGAATACGAAAGGCCCACCCTGGGTGTGGTTCGAGCTTCCGAAACGTCCGGTATGGGTCCCCCGAATAACCGGCCCCCGCAACATACTCCCTGCCGGTGCGATCGTATGTGATCGTTTCGTATCTTCAACCCCGCTTCGGCAACGCATTTATTGCTGAGTTTGATCTGGTCTTGCGCGAAGGCATCTCCCTGCCAGGTGTTGACATCCGCCTTGTATATGGAAGCCTCGGTACAGGTAGTAGTTATTGTCGCTTTGCAAAACCGAACCGCCGAACTTCAACAGTTGCCGGTCGTTCACCTGGTTAGTGTAGTCGGTCTGTATTCCCTGTCGTGTAGACCAGGAAATTCTGATACACTCCATAGGTGCCGATCAGGTTATCCATTACGTTTGTATACTGATAGTATGGCGTGACCTCGATGAAAGATTTTGGAGAGTAGCTGTGGTTCAAAGTCACTGCTTCGAAGGCATACTTCTGCTGCATAAAGTCTTTCTCATTAGGAGTTGCCACACCATTGTCACCGGTGTCATGATAGGCATCGAGCGTGCCGAACAGCGTCCCCTGAAGTGAAAGGAGCGTTACCTTGTCCGTGCTCGATGGCCAAACGAGCTTGATTGCGTTATCGGTATAACTCTCTTGCTTGACAATGGGCGCGTCCAGATTGCTGTTGAACGAATTCAAGCCGACGTAATAGTTGAACTGATCCGCACTTCCTCCGCCAAACTCTCCGATTCCGCTTCGATAGGCCGTATTGCCACCCTCAAGGTCGAGGTTCATGCCAGAACTGTCGGCGCCGGTTTTGAGCACTTCATTCAGTGCGCCGGAAATCGCATTGCCGAACTCAGCGCCGAAACCTCCCGAATATACCTGGAACTTGCTTGCGCCGGTTGTAAAAAGGTTGGTCCCGAACATGCCGATGTTGGGATCGGTGATTGGGATACCCTCTATGAACCAGCCGACCTGGTCCGGTTTGCCGCCGCGCATGTGCATCTGGCCGCTTCCGTCAGGATCGACGATCACACCGGGAAGCGCGCTCAAAACGCCCGGGGCGGTATGCAGGTTGCCGGGATCCTCGCGGGTAAGAGTCTCCTGCTGCGAAGTTACCTGAGTCAGTGTGTTGACCACGTCGGGCGCGATCATCGACTGTGGTCGGCTGATCAGGGCTGCTTGTTCCTGGATCGCCTGCTGAGTGAGGTCGAAATCAGCGGTGGACGTGGTGTCCATAGTTACCTGTACGCTTCCCTGCGTCTTGGGGGCATAACCGACCATATCGACTTTCACATCATAGTCGCCCGGAGGAACGTTCGTGATGACAAATTTGCCGGAAGCGTCGGTTACCGTGCTCAGCTTGGTGCCTACAATTGTCACGTTGACGCCGGAGATCACCGATCCGTTATCCGCACTTTTCACCGTGCCGGAGATGATTCCGGTCGTGCCGGCTCCCACCCAGCTTCCAGTTAAGCCGGCCAATATGCAGACTGCGATTACAACAACTGGCAATGCCCTTCTCAAATCTAACACAACCCCTTCCGACTGCAAGGAACAGTCGCCGGCCCGCATTATTCGTGATCGGACGCGTTTTTGCGGCGTTGCCGTGTCCCCTTCGGGCGACGCGCCGGGCTTGCCGCAAAAGCGGTGGTGAACAAAGCGGGCTAACTTGCTTTGCCATATTATCGGATAGATCAGGTATTTTCTTCAGGTTACTAACCTCATCGTGGATGGCATAACCTCTTTGTAACACCAGGTTGGAGTTACGATTTCGACAAGGGCAAAACCCGGGAAACCGGATGACGCAAAGCCATTGGGACTAAATCCTGGTTGACCGCATCATTGCGACAGCGATGCGGCTGAGATGGGACATGTTTGCCAGGCTGCCGAAGCGAACGCATTTCGACCCGCCCGCGCTTAAACAATAGGGCTGCAGGTATGGGACGGGCAAATGCGGTGGCTGCGACAGCCTGGCATTTTGCATTAAGGAGTATGCGACATGTTGACCATCTATGATCCTACGATGAATCCGGAAATCTCGAACGCTGCCAGCGGCATTGGGAAGGACAGCGCATGCAAAATGAAACAGATGGGGCTGCTCTCGACAATGAGCCAGGTCTTCTTCCTGCTGAACAGAGGCAACCAGACAGCTGTTCGCTCGGAAAGTGAAGACCACCAGGACACACTGGGCGTCGCCTTGTTCTGATCGATATCTATTCCGCCATGTTGAAGCGTGCAAGCTCGGTTATCCGGCAGCTTGAGTTGTAGGAGGTGAAACTATGCGGAACTCGTGTGGGAACCCAGCTTACCACGGCTGCCCTGCAAGTTTCTATCTGCAATGCAGCGCGTACAAACGGGACATGAACTGCTGGGAAGTCAGTGACAAGCCCTGCTGTCCAACGACCCGGCTTTCAGCATGCCTGGAGTGTGGCGTTTACATGGGCGTTCACTCCAGGGCTGAGTGACGTCAGCGTACAAACAGCCTGGTCTTTGCGTGCGCGCCCTACCGGTCGAACTTATCCTCCGGTATATGTACCGCGAAACGGCATGAGTCTGCGCCGTTGATAATGCTTTGAAGCAGGTCCACTTGCACCGGCCTTGCCAAGGCGGTGGTGAACATAGCCACGAAGTAACCCTTGCTGCAATGGCAGTGCGTTATTGAAATGGGTTCTTTAGTAGCGCTCACTCTACCGCAATAACACCTGGGATAGCTGGCATAAATCGTGAACCCATCGCGTTGGGTCCCTACACCCGGATTAAGCAGCTTTTGCAGCCGAAGATAAAAGTCGTCCATGTTACTGACTTTGGAGCGTATTACACGGATCTTCTCCGCTCGCGATCTCCAAGCGCACTGCCAACCGCACTGCTCCATTATCTTTGTGCGAGTCCCCTCATCGACCAGCGAGTCCATAAGATCCATTGAGTTCTTCCACCACGCCGCTTTCCTAGCCTTATCGACTGAAGAAGCCATCCCGTCACACCCCTGCAAAATCCGTTCGCGTGACTCGATTCCCACGTGCTTGTCGAGTTCTTCTTTGAGAATATCAATCTGGTTTGCCAATGGGTTTTCTCCACGCTTCTTGATGTTTCGGAAGCAACCGATCAACGCTACGCCTTCCGTGCTCTCCGTTCTTCTCCGCGAAATCCGCGATTCAATCCACCATCGCAGTCGTTTCGGGATTTCCGGAGCGGTTGAGAAGTCCGCTTCACAAGCAAGCGTCTGTGCTCGCTCCTCAAATCCCCAAACATCGCACTCACCTACCCCACTTTCACCGTCGCCTGCCCGTAAGCGGGAACGGTGACCGTCAGGGTTTCGCCATCGAAGCTTGCCGTATTCTTCTCGACGGGACGCTCCAGGACATCGGTCTCCACTGCGGCCGCGCCTGCTTTGACTAAACCGTTGATCTTTATCCTGGCCCTGGTTTCCTTGCCCTCGGCCTCAAACATCCTGATCACAACCGCGTCCGAGTCCTCGGCTTTCTTGATTGTGGATATGAACACGTTCCCGGTGAGGGCCTCCAAAAAACTCTTCTCGGGCGGCAGTTCGCCCTTCTGAACGGTCGTGCTGACGACCGCCATCGGGGAATTGAACTCCTCCCCCGCGCGAATCGCCGCGTTCACGTCGAGCGGACCCTCGTGAGGAATAACCGCGAACTTAATCTCATGATTCGCAATCTCCGGAAGAGGATCGGGGTCATAGGTCGACCTCACCAGCGTGAGGCGCAGCACATCCTCGCGGCAGGAGTGACCGTATTTGCTGTCGTTAACTAGCGTGACGCCGTGGTTCGCATCCGAAAGATCAGCCCACTTAAGCGCCGGAATCTCCTGAATTGTCTGTTTGCGGGACTGGCTCCCGAACGGGATTTCATAAGTCGGAGTGCCGCCGGTCACGTTAATCGGAAATGCGGCCCTGAGCATGGGCACGCCGGTCTCGGGGGTACCGCGTTCGACCCAGCCCAGACTCACCCGGAAATCTACTCGCCTGGAACCGGCGTTCAGCCCGACCTCGATTGCAACGCGGGAATCCCGGTACTCTATGCTCGGTGCGCACCGCGACTCGACTCGGGCCTCGCGCAATGATCGACATCGTTCCGCCCACCGCAAGCGGAGTCATCTCGACAATCTGCCCGATGATCCACGCCGTCATTTCGTGATGCGCCTCCCGGTAAGCTTCGATCACGCCCAAGAGCTGGCCCTCGGGAACGTAATCGAAGCCGGTCTTCTTGTCGATCAAGTGCTTGACAGCGCCTGACGCGGAATCGACTTCGACCCTGAGATAATCGTTTTCCATAATCCCGGCGTCGTTGATCTCCGGGATCATGTCTCCAGTTCCCTCGACAAACGTCTTATCTATCCGAGCTCCCGAGCCGGGTACCGGAAGCATCGAGTTATCGATCGCATAGACCTTGTAGCCGACCGCGGGCACATCCTCGGCACGAAACGCGACAGTCGCGAACTTATGTCCCCAATAATCTCCGCGCTCGGTAACCTGGCCCTTGACCACTTTGCCGCTCGAATCTCTCACCACCACACCCTCGTCGGTCACTTCCTTGTTCCAGACCTTTGCGAACACGGTCTCTGACCTCGGCCAGGGCTTTTGGTTGTAGATAAGGATCGGCTCGGCGCCCATCGCGCCCGCGTTCCTGGCAGTCACACCTCCGGCAATACCTGGATCACCCGCGCCGGCGCCAAGACCATCGCCCAGGTCCGACCCGAATGTGCTCACCTTACAATTGGCAGCGGCCGAGGTATCGACCTTTGATGCGAGTGCCCTGAGCGCCCTCGTGCGAACGGCGCCTGTCGCCGCCTGAATCTCCTGGAACTGACCCATCGAATATTCGCGGGTCGGCTTCATTCCTGAGCCGGGCAGGATGTCGTGGAAATGATTAAACAGCGCCCGCTGCCAGTTCTTTGTAAACTGCTCGGCCGGATAACTCATCTTGCCCACCGCTCCGCCGATCAGAGCGATTGTCTCGGCCTCGGGAAGCACGATCTCGCTGACACGATTGGCGTACTTGATGGCGGTCTGCGTGGTGTAGCAGCCTTCGAAGATGAAGTTCAAGTCGCGTTCGATCACCGGCAGTTTCGGATTCGCACTCTCCACCGCAGTAAAGAACGCATCACTCGTGCTGAGCTTCACTACTGGGAAGATCGGCCATTTGGCGATCTCCCGGTACTTGCGCAGGTCACTGCGGGTCGGGCCGCCGCCGTGATCGCCGACGCCATACGTATACATAATATCCCTGAGGCCGGTTTCCTTCACGAAGGCTGCAGTCACATCGCCGATGTCCTGAGCGTCGATAAAGCCGTTGTAGCCCCACTTATCTCTCTCATTGAAAACGAGGATCTCAGAACCATCCGGGGAGCGCCACTTGTAAAGCCAGGGGCCCGGACCGGTTCGCGAATGGAAATAACGCGTGACGCCGCCCCGCGTCAGGATCGACGGAAGCGTCCACGCATGCCCGAACGTGTCAGGAGACCAATCCACCTTTACAGCCTCGGGCTCAAGACCCATTTTCTGCTTGAAAAACTGGCGCGTGTAGAGCATGTGGCGGCAGAGGGACTCACCGGAGACGATATTTTTGTCACCCTCGACCCACATACTCGCGATAATCTCCCACTGCCCCTTCTTTACGCGCTTTTTGATCATATCGAAGATCTCGGGGCAATACTCCTGCATTGCCAGGTACGTAGACGCCTGGCTCTGTGAGAAGTGGAACTGAGGAAACTCATTCATCAGCGTATCCACCGTAGCGAACGTGTCGTGGCACACATTGACCGTCTCCTGCCACGGCCACATCCAGTTCATGTCGATGTGCGCATGGCCGCAGCAGTGGACCGTGTAATCCTTGGCGGCTTTGCCTATAGGGGCAAGTATCTCTTCCGCCTCCGCAACCAGCCGTTTCAAGTTGAGAGGACTGGATGACGTCACGGCGCTGGACATGTGCTCCGCAGCCTTGAGGATCAGCGCCTGCCAGTCCGCTTTCTTTTCCGGAAACACCTCGGCAAACTTCCCGGAAAAAGCAACTTCACCTTTGAACCTCTCCAACCAGGCCGCGCGAGCCCCGTGCCCCTTGCCCATATCGTAGAATATCTGATTCAGAGTCTCTTCAAATGACATTTCCATCTTCCTATTCACCGTTAGTTTAGCCAAATATCAAGTTGGGGTTACGTTTCCACCTCCCGATATCCTGCCTGTGGCGTCCGGAAATTCCAGGGCCTTTGTCCTAACTGGGTGGCGACTTCCGAATCCCGCAAGTAACGCCCGTGCAGCCGGCGTCGGAAATCTTTTAATCTCTTCAATCGTGTTCGGACAACCAGGACTTTCGTGCTTATCGCATCGGATATTCTTTGACATGGCAGATGCCATCCGGTATAGTTAATCTTGATATGCAAAACTATACCAGACTCAAAACTCAGCTTGCTAAGATGAGCGGCGTGGTCGTAGGATACTCAGGAGGAGTCGACAGCACCCTTCTCGCAAAAGCGGCTTCTGACGCCCTTGGCAACCGCGCGCTGTGCGTGTTGATAGAATCGTGCCTCGTTCCAACTACCGACACCGCCGAAGCCGTCGCGCTCGCTCAGGAACTTCACCTGAACCTGATTCGTATCAATGCGGACGTGCTGTCTATCGAAGGCGTTCCGGATAACGAACCCGACCGCTGTTACCACTGCAAAAAAGCCCTGTTCTCACAGATGGTCGAGATTGCCACGGAGCATAACCTGCCCTATGTAGTGGATGGATCAAACGTCGACGATGAAACCGACTTCCGGCCGGGACACAAGGCTCTCGCCGAACTGGGCGTGCGAAGCCCATTCAAAGAACTCGGTTTCACAAAGGAAATGATCAGGGCGACATCAAGAGAGATCGGGCTCCCGACGTGGAACAAGCCTTCATACGCCTGCCTGGCCTCCAGAGTCCCCTACGGAACCCGCCTCACAAGCGATATTCTCGAGCGGATAGAGGCATCCGAAACGGTGCTTCGAGAACTGGGACTCCGCCAATTCAGAGTCAGGCACCACGGTGACACTGCCCGAATCGAAGTGCTCCCCGATGACATGGAGAAAATCCTGTCCGCCGAAACGCGCAGCCACATCTTGCAAGCATTAACCTCGCTCGGTTATACTTACGTTACACTGGACCTGGCCGGCTACCGAACCGGGAGCATGAACGAAGCGTTACACTAATGGATATACATCTAATACGAGAGCTGCTGGAGAACGTCAAATCCGGCGAAGTCGAAGTAAACGACGCCATGAATCGTCTGCGTGAGTTGCCTTACGAAGACATCGGCTTTGCGAAGCTGGATAATCACCGACATCTGAGGACAGGTTTCCCGGAGGTCGTGTTCTGCCCGGGCAAGACAATCGAGCAGATCGTCCACATCCTGAAGAATCTTTCAGCGCACAACACATGCGTGCTCGCCACCCGCGCGGCGGCAGAGGTTTTCGATGCCGTCCGCGCCGAAATACCCGGGGCGAATTACAACGAGCCCGCGCGGATGATCATGGTCGGCCGACCTATGCGCTCCGAAGAAGAGATCGCCGCTGACGAGAAGTATATTCTCGTCCTTTGCGGTGGGACAGCGGATATCCCTGTGGCTGAGGAAGCGGCGGCTACGGCGAACGCTCTGGGAAGCCGGACCGTGCGAGCCTATGACGTCGGCGTAGCCGGACTGCACAGGCTCCTCGACCAGAAAGATAAACTCATGAACGCGAACGTGCTTGTTGCGGTCGCCGGAATGGAGGGGGCGCTGGCGAGCGTGGTGGGCGGGCTGGTGAACAAGCCCGTGGTAGCGGTCCCGACCAGCGTGGGCTACGGCGCGAGCTTCAACGGCCTCGCGGCTCTGCTGTCGATGCTGAACTCGTGCGCGGTAGGAGTGAGCGTGATGAATATAGACAACGGCTTTGGCGCGGGGTACTTCGCGCACATGATAAACCGATGAGGACGGCGTACTTCGACTGCTTCGCCGGAATAAGCGGCGACATGACCCTGGGAGCGCTCGTCGACGCGGGAGCCGACTTTGAAACTCTGAAGAGTGAGCTCGGCAGGCTGGGTGTGCACGAATACGACCTCACCTGCGAAAAAGTAGTAAAGCGAGGCATTGCAGCGACCAAGATCAGCGTTACTCCGCATCATCACGAACACGACACTCCCCATCACCACAGCCGAAACTACTCCGATATCAAGCGCATTATTCAGGCAAGCGAGCTTCCCGAAGGCGTTAAAACCAGGGCCACAGCCATCTTCAGACACCTGGGCGAGGCCGAGGCCATGGTCCACGGCAAGGACATCGAGGAGATACATTTCCACGAGGTCGGGGCCGTGGACGCAATTGTGGACATAGTCGGCGCGTGTGTTTGCCTCGATTTGCTGGGAATCGAGCAGGTTTACGCGAGCCCGATGCCTACTTTCCACGGCATGGTGGAAATGGCGCACGGCAGTTTTCCCCTGCCTGCCCCTGCCACAGCGGAGATTCTCAAGAATGTCCCGTGGAGGACGCTCGGAATTGAGGGCGAGCTCGTAACTCCGACCGGCGCGGCCATCATCACCGAGTTCGCGCAGGAATTCGGCCCGATGCCTCCGATGACCGCCAGATCCATTGGCTACGGCGCGGGCACAAAAGACTTCGGCATCCCAAACGTGCTTCGAGTCATGGTCGGGGATATCGAGGACAAGCAGGGTGCCGAGCACGCCGAGGTCACGGTGCTCGAGACGAACATAGATGACATAAGCCCCCAAATCTACGAGGTAGTCATGGAGCGGCTGTTCGCGGCCGGCGCGCTCGATGTCTACATGACCCCTGTCCAAATGAAGAAGAATCGGCCGGCGACTCTTCTCTCCGTAATCTGCGCCCCGCAGGATATCGTCACAATGAGCAATATTCTCTTCGAGGAGACGTCGACCATCGGCATCAGGATCGACTCTCGCACGCGCATATGCCTGCCGAGGAAGATCATAACCCTCGAAACAAAGTACGGTCCGATCAGGCTGAAGATTGCCCAACGCTCCGGCGAGCCGGTAAACGTCCAGCCCGAGTACGAAGACTGCAAAGCCGCCGCCGCAGGGCATAAAGTCCCGCTCAAAACCGTGCGCGACGCTGCGATTGTGGCGTTCTACAGCGGGACGGATTAGTCCGGGGCATTGCCGCGTATTTCCTCATCAAGCTCTATAGTTTTTCCTTGCCACTAGCGGGGTAAGATGCCAGTGACGCCAAGTAAGGGAGAGAACATAATGAGCAACTGGTTTGAGGACAATTCTTATAGCATAGGCCACACTCCCCTGGTCAGGATCAATAAGATTACCCAGGGCGCGAAGGCAGCCGTATTTGCAAAGATCGAGGGCCGCAACCCCTCGTATTCCGTGAAATGCAGAATCGGCGCGGCGATGGTATGGGACGCGGAAATGCGAGGAACAATCCACCACGGCAACGGGGTGGAGATAATTGAGCCCACCAGCGGAAACACGGGCATCGCGCTTGCATTCGTGGGTGCGGCCAGAGGATATCGGGTTACACTAACAATGCCGGAAACGATGAGCATGGAACGCCGCAAGGTGCTGCTGGCACTGGGTGCAAAGCTCGTGCTCACTGAAGGCGCAAAGGGCATGAAAGGCGCGATTGCGCGAGCTGAAGAGATCGCCGCTTCAGACCCCGAGAAATATTTCATGCCACAGCAGTTCAATAATCCCGCCAACCCCGCCGTTCACGAAGAGACAACCGGTCCCGAAATATGGGAGGACATGGACGGCAATGTGGATGTGCTGGTTTCCGGAGTGGGCACCGGCGGCACGATTACGGGCGTATCGCGCTTCATCAAGTGCGTCAAAGGCAGACAGATGATTTCCGTCGCGGTGGAACCGGCGGAGTCTCCCGTGCTCACACAGACCGTCATGGACCAGGAGATCAAGCCAGGACCCCACAAGATACAGGGCATAGGCGCGGGGTTTGTGCCGCAGGTTCTGGATCTGTCACTTGTCGACCGGGTAGAGACTGTGACAACCGATCAGGCACTCGAATACGCCAAGCGCCTGCCGCGTGAAGAGGGAATACTGGTCGGAATTTCGTGCGGAGCCGCAATGGCAGTAGCGGACCGCCTCGCAAGGTCCGATGAGTTCGAAGGCAAGAACATAGTGGTCGTTCTCCCCGATGCGGCCGAGCGCTACTTGAGCACCGTCCTGTTCGAGGGAATCGACGCCACCGCCGCTATTTGAGTTCGGGGGCTTCGCCCCCGAACCCAAAAGGCAAGATAATCAATCCACTATTCGGCTCGAAATGCCGCGATCTCGGACAAGCCTATGCTGTAAGTTTTCGGTCCCACGCCTGTTATGGTGAACTTCATCCATTGCACTTTCTTCTGCTCGAACCGAATATCCGCGCCGGTCGATGCGTCGTTGGCTAGTTCCCCGACCGGAGCGCTTGTCCCATCGCTAAAGGTCAACTCCCCGGAAGTCACGTGATCGTCCAGGTTTGGCCGGTCAAAAAGCCAGACGCGATTTACGGTCTGGTCGGTGTCCCAGTCGAGCTTGATCCATGCGCCGGTTTTCTCATTGTTGCTGATCCATTCGCGCGTGTAGGCGTGAGGATAACCGTCCACTATTCCATCGACCGCGCCCATCTGCGCATTCGACCACGCGACCGAACTGGCGGTAACTTTTGCCGTCCGAGCGACGTTTTCCGGTCTGTCCAGCGGGTTCCACGCGACAGGCTCGAAGCGCAGGGTTACGCTCTGACCTCGGGCGTTGATCCTGGCGCACAATTGGAAATGATCACCGGCGGCGGACGGCAGGTCTTTGGGCTCCATCGCCGGCGCCTGAGTCTTAGACCCCGTAAGGACCCCGTGCCGTGTTTCGATGACCTTGACAGTTGACCCCGTGGGCCCAACCTCCTCAACGGTCCAGGTTACGTTCTTCGAACCGAGCAGTTCAGCGGGAGCGTAGAGGCTGGTCGAATGCCGGGCGGGGTAGAAATACGGCGATTCGTTCGTTTCAAATAAGCCCATTCCTGCCGATGCAAGCGTGGATGCGCCATTCTTCCGATTCAGCGCGGACGCGACCAATTCTTTCATGCTGCGCCCGCCGTTCAGACCGGTCCGTCTGGTGAAGGCTCTCACGGACAGCACATCAGATTTGACGGGTTCGGCCGTCAAAGTTACTCTGCAGCCCCTGGCAATCGAGCGCGGACCGACTTTAACCTCGTTCGTGCACGTTACCCTGTCGTATTTGCATTTCGCCGGCCTGCCGTCGACCGCTGCCTTGCTCGCCTTCAGAGTGCACGGAAGCTCGATAACATAACTTCGCGATTTGACCTGCCCCGGGTAACTCCCGACCGCCGGAGCCACCGTCACGGTGATGTGCGAGGAGTTGGCCAGGTAAGACAGCCTGGTCTTCGCGAACTTGCCTCGCGCATAGCCCGTGCTTATGCCGTCGTCCTCATAGAATGTAAAACTGCCAATCCTGTCGCTTTGGCCGGGGTAGCAGCGCACAACCAGTTTGCTGAGCGGCGCGGTGCCCATCCTCAGGACAAGAGGCTGCATCGGCAGAGGCATTCCCCCGCGGACGTAAAGCGGAAACTCGTCGATGGCTGCGGTAACTAGCTTCGTGCATGGCCGGTGAACTTTTCACCTGTAAAGTAGTCGTACCACTCGCCTTTCGGGAACCAGACCACCTGCCTGCCGATCCTGCTCGGCCCCGTGCCCGGCTCAGCGACAGGCGCGACAAGCACCCTGTCTCCGAGGAGATACTGCTGACCGTTGTGATAGGCTTCTTCCGAGTTCGGATATTCGATGTACATTGGCCTCGTGAGCGGCACCGATTCCCGGCACGACTGAGCAGCACACGAATAAACATAGGGGAATATTTTCGAGCGAAGCTGGAAGCTTACGCGCATGGAGTCCTCGGCCCATTTCGGGAATTTCCAGGGCCGCCGGTCGTTCTCGGCGCTGCGCGAAGAGTGCGACCTCAAAACCGCGCTCGCAGCGCCAAACTGGCACCAACGCACGTAGGACTCCTCGTTTCTCGGACCCATGTGGCCGCCTATGTCGTGCGACCAGAAAAAGCATCCGACATTGCCCGCGGTGGACGTAAACGGCACCTCGAACGATAGCATGCTCCAGTCGGTGCTCGCATCGCCGGAGAAGTGAATGGGATATCGATGGTCTCCCCACCCGGCCCAGCGGCTGAAAGATATTCCGCGCTTGCCGTCCGCCGCGGTATGAGTGTAAAAGCAGCGATTCAGCCAGGCAAGATTGGTCAGGTCCGGAATGCTCTTGGTGAACCGCTGCTGCTGCCAGTCCAGCCACCAGAAATCGACACCCTCTTTCTCGTGAGGAGTAATGACGTCCTTGAAAAGCGTGTCAACGTAGCGCTTGTTAGCGGCATCGAACTCCACAGTCTGCCTGGTCGCCGGGTCGACTCCCATATCTCGCGTGAAAGTCTCGTACATATCTTCGTGAGCAGCGACGCCCCCCGAGGGATGCAGGTTAAGCGTGGATGCGAGTCCCTGCTGGTGGAACCATTTGAGCAGATCTTCAGCATCCGGCAGGAGGTCCCGGTTCCACGACCAGCCGGTCCAGCCGTCTTTGTGCCAGTCCATGTCCAGGACGATTACGTCGAGCGGAAAGCCGTGCTGGGTATATTCCTCGACGATCTGTCGGAACTCTTTAGAGGTATACGGCCAGTATCGGGAGTACCAGACGCCGAGCGAGTATTTCCTGGGCATGGGAATCGCCCCGCCGACTGTGGTAAGGGACTTCAGCGCTGTCTTATAATCGCGACCATAGCCGAAGAGATACCAGTCCGTGCCGAGATTATCCGGCCTCGCTTGGACCCAGTCAGATGTAAGCAGGTCTCCTCGGGAATCGTCGAGGACGTACCAGCCGTCGCGGGAAATAATCCCTTTGGGAAGCTCGCCCGGGCCGCTCCAGCCGTCCAGAGTGGTAGCGGTCCCTCCGAGGTTGCCTGAGTTCTCCTGCCCCGGCTTCCAGGTAACGGTCCCACTCCCGCACTTGATAACTCCGCGCAAATTGCCGGGACTGAAACGTTTTCCATCGGCGCTGTAGCGCAGCTTAATGGCGCCGGTATCGATAGTCAACGTGTGGCGGGAGCGGGTGAGCTTGTATCCGGTAAAACGAGCCGCGCGGTTCGCAGCAAACATGGACGGAGCATCGACGAACTTGCCAGTCTCGCTGTATTCCATCCGAATGCAGTTCGCCGTAACAACTGTAAACCGCGCGTTGCCCGCTACGACGATGCCGTTTCCGGCAAAACACGGCGCAACCACAAGCAAAAAAACGGCGCAGATTGCAGCGCCGAGGGTGAACTTCCTGATATTTTCCATCAATACTCCCCTTAGATATTACGGCCCACGACGCGGCATGGAATGCGCAATGACGGTCCAGGCGCTACGGTGGGTCAAGGGCATTATAACATATGGGCTCAGCAGTGGGTGAAAAATTGCGAGATGGGTTGCGGCGGGGCAATGGGCTTTAGTTCAAGTCGGGGCGGGTTTGGAAACCCGAGAGCAGAGTCCGACGTCAGGAGACGTCGGACCATCATAATCCGTGCCCTCCGCGATTCTCCGCGAAATCCGCGATTCAAAAAGGACCAGGCCGTCGTCCTCAGCATGCCAGCCGCCACGGCGCCTGCCGCCGAGGCGGCGAGGAAGAAATCTTCGTCTTCCCGGAAAGACCGGCCCATGCTCTGCATTTTGACGCCCTTCTCCTGAAGCTCGATTATTCCCGGGCGGCCGTCCATTATCCTGACTTTGTGCTTGTAGGAAATGGGCGTGTGGGCGAATATGTTCCTGGATTGCGAGGAGCCTCATCTGGTCGATCATCGGCAGCGCAAGGATGCATTTGGTGAGCGCCACGCGTCCGAGGGAGGTAATGGTGTGATGGCTGAGGCCCTGGTGACGCGGGCGAGGGTCCGCGAAGCTGATCCTGGCGACCGCAATCGCCGATCCGCCCAGCACGTTGACTGCGTTGACTATCTCCCCCTGCTCTATCGATGAAAAGCCATACAGGGTCCCGGTGCCGACATTCCCGGGTCCGGGGCATACGATAACTGCGTCCGCGCCGGCTACCTGCTTTGCCGCGATGAGCCCGGTGTAGATATTGACGGCCTCGATCTCGCCGCCAAACGCCTGCCCGACCGTTATGGTCGAGTCGATCAGGCCCTTGCCGCGAAGCTCGTGGACCTGTCTGCTGAAATCGAGAGGCAGCGCCGCCGAGTCCGTCATAATATATGCAACGCGTGCCCGGCCGTTTGAAAGCCTCTTTATCGCGCCCGCTGCAGGCGCAAGCTGGCTGTGGAGCTGGCCGATCACAACAGGCATTGAATTGAGTGTCGCAAACTCCTCGATCTCGCCGCGCTCCGGTGAGTCCTTTTCCTCGACCGCCAGAACGGTGTGCTGGACCGGGGTATAGCGCGCTTTGACGATGTGGCCCTCGTCAATCTCACCCACGTCATCGCTCGAAAGATTAGCCATCACGAAATGGTAACCCCCCGTACCCGGCCCTTGACCACCGCAGTCGTATTCAGCAGCACCTGGTCCCCCGCGTGGACAGGTCCCGTGAGATCGGTATAGGCGATGGCCCTCCCCCGAACGCCTGCGGCGTCAACCGTCAGCTCCAGCGCATCGCCCCGAACAACATCCACCGATATGACCTCGCCACGGACTCGGGTGAGCAAAACTAGCCTCCCGACTCCGCAGCCACCAGGATTATGGCGGCTGCGACCTGGGCAGCATTCGCAAGATCGTCGATCCGGATGTACTCGGACGAGCTGTGAGCATTCTCGTAACCCACCCCTATAACCACCGAAGGTATCCCCTTATGGTTGAACACGTTGGCATCGCTGCCGCCGCCGCCTTCCTGATACGACGGCTCGATTCCGGCACGCCTGGCAGCTTCAGCCGCGAGCTTAACAACTTCGTCGCTCTCGGCCCACCGGTAAGTGTTGGTACTCGCGCTCGCTCTTTACAACCGCCTTCGCGCCCATCGCCGCGGCCTCACTTTCGAAGACGCCGACCATGTGCTCCAACTGAGCAGCGAGCTTCTCCTGATTCCGGCTCCGCGCTTCCGCGGTGACCGTTACGTGGTCGGCCACAATGTTGCGCGCCTTGCCGCCGGAGATCACGCCGATGTTGGCCGTGGTCTCTTCGTCTATTCGACCAAGCTTCATCTTTGCAATCGCCCTGCTCGCAGCAACTATCGCGCTGATTCCCTTTTCGGGAGCCATACCCGCGTGCGCGGCCTTGCCGGTGATCTCGACGGTCATGGTCCTCGTGGGAAGGAGCGCTGATCGTAATGCCCCCGACCGGCCTCTGAGTGTCCAGAACATAACCCAGTTCATCCTTGATCCGGGCGACATCCAACTGCCGCGCGCCGTTGAGACCGGATTCTTCGCACGCATCAAAGAGCACGTGGAAGTCGCCGTGCGCAGCGCCGCTCTCGAACACCGACTCAATGCCCTCGATAACCGCCGCGATGCCGGCCTTGTCGTCGGCGCCGAGGATGCTGCTGCCGTCGGTACCAATTTCCTCGTCTACGACCAGCCTGATGTTCTCCGTGGGCTCGACCGTGTCCATGTGGCAGCACAGGAAAATCTTTCTGGCGCCCGGGAGGGTTCCTTTTTGAAACCGATGACGTTACCCGTGTCGCCACCGAACGCGGAACCCGCATTATCTTCCTCGACCTCCAGCCCGAGTGAGCGGAGCTTGGCGCTTACATAATCCGCCACACCGCGCTCGTGCCTCGACGGGCTGTTGATCTGCACCAGGTCCAGAAATAGCTGTTTGACTCGATCTTCGTTAATCATTTTATCCTCCGACTCCGCGAAAAACCACCTGCTACCGCGTGATTGTGATTTTGCTGACCCTCTCGGTCTATCGGGATCGTAACCCCGTGCCTTTGTCAGGTAATACGCGAGCAACTGCCCAGGTATTATGTAGATAAGCGGCTCAGTTCCTCCTCGACAACAACGTCCAATCTGATCGGCGTGGTCGCCAGGGAAAGAACCTCATCCTCGCTGCTCGTGATGATTGTCTCGGTGCCCTTTTCCCTGAGAAGCCCGGCCATGTCCTGCATTGTCGGATACGCGAGGCCAGGCGGGGCGATGAGAAAACAGGCTTCATTCTCGTGAACAGCCGCTATCGGACCGTGCATAAAATCTGCGGCCGAGTATGGAATCAGGCCGATATAGCTGGTTTCGGCAAGCTTGAGCGCGGTCTCCATCGCCGTGCAATAGTTGAAACCTCGCGATATAACGTATCCTTCCCGCATATAACGGTATCTCTCTGCTTTGGCGGCGATGTAATCCTCGATGCCCAGAGCGGTTCGCATTGCCCGCGCGCAGGTGAGCAGCCTGTCTATGCGTGACTCATCGTTAGAGAGATATGCGCTGAGCAAATAGATGGCGGCGAGCGTCGATGTGTAGGTCTTGGTTGCCGCCACGCCGTATTCTTTGCCGGCGTGGCAGAGAATGGTGTGTGCGGAAACTTTGGACAGAGTCGAACCGGCTTCGTTGGTTATGCCCCAGGGTCAACGCTCCGGCTTTCCTGGATTCCTCGATATACTGCGCAACATCCACGGATTCGCCAGACTGAGAAACGCCGATAACCAGTGCTCGGTCGAGTTTTAATCTGGCAGAGTAAAGGGTGAAGATCGAAGGATCAGCGAGCGCCACCTGATAGTGGTTTTCGATCTCGAACAGATATTTGCCGTAGACGGCCGCGTGGTCGGATGTTCCACGGGCGGCAATAACAACAAAGTCTATGTTCCTGCCGCTGATCTCGGCAGTCAGTGCCGCTGCCGCCTCCCGCTCGCACTCCACCAGTTTTCCGATAATATCCGGCTGCTGGTGTATCTCATCCAGCATATATGACATACAGACTCTCCCTTGGTTTCGGGTGTATCCCGCATTTCGATAAACACTATGAGCTTCTTCGCTTAGGGCCCGAATTCCTCAGCGACACTGTCATAATGCTTGATTATCTCCTTTGTCAGCTCTAAATCCTCCGCAAGTCCGCTGATCTCGACGATTGTTGCAGTTATACCCCTGGCGCGGAGCATCTTCTGAATGCGGTTTGCGCTCGGGTCTCCTGGCGGATCAAACCTGAGTGCCGCCGCAATCGCCTTGCACAGGTTCGCCGGAAACACTCCATATTCCAGAGCCAGCTTCGCTCCCCCTGTCAGCCTGTCCGAGGGACCAAGCTTCCTCACAGGATCTCCCCCCACCCTGGTGATCTGGTCTCCAAGCGCGACATTGGCGAACCGCGCCAGAAGGTCGTCGATGTGGACCCCTATGTTCCCGGGGGTCGAGAGAATGCTTTTTGACAAGGGCTTCTCCTGTCTCGGCCAGCGCGGCGCGGACTACAGCGTTTATTTGAGCATCAGCCACCGCCTCGTGAATGTCGACATGCCCTTTTAGATAGCCGAGGTAGGCGGCGACCGCATGACCGGCGTTGTGGGTGTAGAGTTTGCGATCCACGAAACTTTGAAAGTTATCGGAGGGCTCAACACCGGCGATCTCCGGCAGCTCACCCCTGATGGCCGACCGCGACACGGGCAGGTGCTTGTAGGGCTCTACTATTACCAGGAGAACGTTCTCCCGCTTCTGCTCCGGCGTCATGATCGGCGCCATCCGTCCTACGACGCTCTCAACAAACCCGACATTCCGGTCGAGGTAATCGTGAAATTGCGGCGGCAGGGCTTTCTCAACTTCGCCTTTCAGGAACGCCCCCATGTTCTGCAGGTTCTCACAAATGATTATATTGATCGGGGTCTCGACACCCGCGTCGGATCGGGCGGCGATACCCGCCGCGATGGTTGGCGCGATCCTCGGGAGCACGTTCACTCCCACAGCGGTGCTCATGAGATCAGCGGAGCCTATCTCGCGCGCCACCGCATCGATGTCTCGAGAGTCTACCGCCCTCACGTCGGTGACTTCAACCGTCCAGGGCTCCTCGCACGCCATTCTTATGGGATATGTACGCCGCTCGTTAAGCTGGTTTATTAGCTCCGGAACAACGTCAACAAATACAACCTCGAAACCCGACTCGCTCAGCAACTGGCCGATGAAGCCCCGGCCGATGCTGCCGGCACCGAATTGAACCACTTTCCTCAAAACAAACCCTCCGAATCGCTCGGCTTACCGAAACAAAGTATGGGACGAGTGGGAACAGTTGTCAAGGGCGGATTGGGGCATCAAATCCAGTCACCGCGTTCGAAATGACAGTATTGCCGATGTTCCGGCGCCTCCCTGCGCCGGAATCCCTTCGGGGGTTTCCCACCCCGACATGCCATGCAAACATCGAATCTGGTTGTCTGAGTTACGCCTGTGGGGTCTGCGGGTTATGAAACCTTGGGGAATGGGTCCGGCGTAAGGAGACGCCTGACCATCAAATCTCCAAGCCGGCATCGGCCTTTCCCGAAAAACTGAACTCATTCCAGGGACTTGCCCACTCGTATAAAGCCAAATTTGACAGTCACCCGTGGCCGTGCTAACCTTGAGCAAGCAATCAGGCTCAATGGAGGGACAGTGGGCAGGAAGCGGATCAAAGCCTTACTTATTATCAGCCTCATCACATTCTTCGCCCTGGCGCCCTCCATTACGTCCGCTTCACCTGCTGATCCGGCACTGCTGCGCGTTGGACTCACGAGCTATAACAAGGCCGCATCGCCGATCACCGTATCTTCTGCATCGGGCTTCTCCATCACCGGCGCGCCTGCGCCTGACGAACCCGGAGAGTCAACCGAAAGCACGCAGACGATATCCTACCCCGCCGGCGCATCGGTTGCATTTGAAGTGACAGCATCAGTGCTCACTCTCACGTTTTGGAACGGCAGCTCAGTGATCATGCAGGCCCCCGTCACGCTGACACCCGCCGATTCCGCAACAATCAAGATCGCCTGCGCCCGGGGTAAACCGAAGGAATATCGGGGTCAGCTGGAAATAGGGCTTCGTTCGGGAAAACTGGGGCTCGTGAACATCATAGACCTGGAAGATTACGTGCTTGGCGTGCTTCCGGCCGAAATGCCGGATGCGTATCCCACCGAAGCGCTCAAAGCGCAGGCGATTGCGGTGCGCACCTATGCTCTGAAAAACCGAGGCAAGCATTCCTCGCAGGGCTTCGATATCTGCGACTCCCAGCACTGCCAGGTCTACAACGGCTCGGTCTCCGGCAAAAACAGATGCGCAAAAGCCGTGATGGACACCGCAGGCATGGTCCTGACCTACAACGGCCAACTCATCAGTGTTTTGTATTCGGCAGACTGCGGAGGGACCACGCAGAGTTACGCTGAAGCATACCCCGACCACGACATTCCCTACCTGGGCTGCGTATCGGAACCCAGCGAGATATCTCACCTGGAATGGGAGAAACGTTATACTCCGGCCGACCTCGAGGTCAGACTGCGCTCCGCCGGCATCAAGGAGGCGGCTGGCCTGAAGAGCATAGCGGTTGCCGCGACGGGACCGTCGGGTCGTGTGCAATCCATTGAAATCACGGGAGAGACGGGCACAGCAACCATTACGGGCAACAAACTCAGAGGCGCACTCGGCTACGGGGTGATCAAAAGCACCCTGTTCACTATCGCAAGTGACGATGACGGGACCATCACCTTCACGGGCAGGGGCTTTGGCCACGGCATCGGCCTCTGCCAGACCGGCGCAAGAGGACTGGCCGAACCGCCGTTCAACTACACCAGCGATCAAATACTGGCGCACTATTTCCCCGGCACCCAACTGTCATCCCTCGCCTCAACAGGTACGGATTACGCAGTCAGGTCGTTAGCCGGGAAACAAGCCGATGTCGTCGCGGCGCCCGATCCACAGCCTCGGCAATCAAAGCAGCAGCCCAAAACGGCGCGAAGGAAAAAGGAAACACCATCAAGTTTCCGATTGACCTGGCTGTTCCCGAGCTTTGAGCTTCAGCGCGGCAGCGTAAACCTCGCGTCTCGACAGCTTGAACTCTACCACGCACTGCCTCACAGCATCTCTGTCGGAATATCCCGACTTTATCAGCTCAGCAAGCCGGCTCTCCAGATCCAGGGCGACAGGCTCACAGCGCGCGAGTTCATCAGGTAGAGCGCCGCGCAGCACTATGACGATCTCGCCCCTTACCTTCCTTTGCGAAAAGCTATCTATTGCCCCGGTGACTGTGCCTCTGAATACTTCCTCGAACATCTTAGTAGCCTCTCGCACAATTGCAATGGGCCGGTCGCCAAGTTCCCTGAGTATGACGTCCAGAGTCTTGCGCAGCCGCAGCGGAGCCTCGTACAGGCAGATAGTGCGGGTCTCGCACTTTAGGCTCCTGAAGAACGCACGCAGCTCGCTCTCCCTGCGGGGAGGGAAGCCATCGAAAGCGAAGTGAGCGGTCGGCATTCCTGAGATGACCAAGGCGGTTATGACCGCGGTGGGGCCGGGAATAGGTTCGACGCGAATGCCGCTGGATATGCACAAGCTTATCAGTTCGTGGCCGGGGTCGGAGACGCCGGGAGTGCCCGCATCGGAAACGAGGGCGACGTTCTTGTCCTCAAGAAGCATCTCGACGATCTGCTCGACGCGTCCCTCGGTGCTGTTTTGGTGGTAGGAGATGAGAGGCGTATGGATGTCGTAGTGGCTCAGGAGCTTGCGTGTGACGCGCGTATCCTCCGCCGCGATGATATGCGCTTCTCTGAGCGTGCGCAGCGCGCGAAGAGTTATATCTTCGAGGTTGCCTATTGGCGTGGATACTATGTGTAGGGTTCCTGGCATCTCTTCCGTTCCCGGCGACGGCCGGTAGTTACGCGTCAAAAAAGACGGAGGAGCACATCGGCGCTCCTCCGTCTGGATTTCATTTCAGATGATCCGGCACTTTACTTGCTCGGTTTCGACGCAGGCGCCGGCGCCGGTGCGCCCGAGGTCCTGCCTGCCGCATTCTTGCCTCGCATTGCCTTTACTTCAGCGGCTTTTTTATCGTATGCATCCAGCCACTGCTGCTCTGCCGCAACCAGGTCCGGACGCTTCATTTCCTTGTATTTCGCCAGCAACTGCTTATGCGGAGCAGGATCATACGAAGCGGTCTCGCTCGCCTGCTTATACTGGTCGACGGCTTTGTCCTTATCGCCCTGTTTGAGCATCATATCGCCGAGCATAATTCTCAAGTCCGAACCCTCGACCACTCTCTCAGTTTCGAGCATCGGATAAAGGATTGCGATTGCTTCCTTCGTCTTACCGACCTGATCGAGAAGCTGAGCCAGCTTTATTGAGGGTATCGGATCGCTCGCGTGTTCTTTTCTTGCAGTGGTGAGAGCGCCGATCGCCATTTCGATGTTCTTGGTATAATCGGCCGTCTTCCCGGACATCAGGGCCTGCTGAGCCATTGAAACGCTCCAATAGCCTCGAAGTTCCGGATCGAGAACTTCCACATTCGGGTTCGACGCGATCTTCTGCATCACATTGCTCGCTTCGGCCTGCACGCGCTGGTTCAACCATCTGCTTCTTTCGCGCGTCCATGGTCTTCTTATCGAACTTCGCCGGCAGCTTCGGCTCGACGGCGTCCAGCTTTATTATGAAAGCCCCGAACTGCGTCTGAATAGCAGGGCTCACTTCACCCGGCTTCAGCTTCTGGATCGCATCGCGAACCTCAGCCGGATACATCGCACCTGAGTCGAACGAGTAATCGGCTGCGCCGCCATTCTTGCTCTTTATGTCCGAGTTCTCGCTTGCCAGCTTCACAAAATCCGAACCGGACCTCGCAGCAGTCTCCACCTTAGCTACGCGCGCCGCGAACTGCTCTTTAGGCAACTGATTTCGGTTGAACAGCAAGATCTGGTGGATCTTGTAGATATTGTAACTGGCCTTCACGTCCTCGTCGGTAACGGGCTTCATCTCCGACTTGATCTTATCCATAATCCCCATCTGGGCCAGTTGAGCCTGGACCTGCTGCATGGGAACTTTGCTGCGGATTGCATCTTCTTCGGTTTGGATGGAGCGGTTGACGCTTGCCAGTTGGTTCTTGAACTCGCTGTCATCTCGCGGGTCCGTCGCCTCGCGCTCTTTTGACAGTTTTCCGAGCACCTGTGTGCGCTCAATCTTGAGCTGCTGGCTCACTATTTTGTCGATCTCGTCATTTGCCTTACGATCACTTATTTGCACACCCATGCTCTTGGCAGCATCCACTAAGAGTCTGGAAGTCACCAACTGCTGGAACGAATATGCCCTGCGATCCGCAAAATCAAGATACGAGCGATCACCCTGATCCTTCGCCATTTGAATTGCCTGATCAGCCACGGCATTGTAATCCGCGCGGGTAATCTCGGAGCCGTTTACCTTGGCAACAACCTCTGTTCCACCTGACTGACGCTGGACAGGACCGCCGCCGCGATTGTTGGCACCAAAGTAGTTGACGCCACCAATAACGAAAATTGGCACCAGGACGATCAGCAGCACCCACTTGAAGTAATGGCCCAGCTCGGTCCTCATACGATAGATACCCATTAAGATGAATCCTCCGTTTGCCTTTAGGGACAGACCCCCGGCAAATTCTCCAAATAATCGAACAAACGCCGATCCACTATTCCGGTTCCGTTTGTTCAAAATGCGCACAAAACCTACTGTCAAGCAGTTCAGGATATCTTACGCAGACTTACTCCACATGGTTCCTGACTCAGGTCGACCTTCGGGGACAATCCGCCTCAAAAATATTGAACGTCACTGCTTCACAGACACTACAATCTTACTCAACACCCCGAGCCATGTCAAGGAGGCATGCTGAAGCGGGTGAGTTCAGACTTATGGGATTCGCCCCGGCTGTCCTGCCGCCCTATTTTACCGGCTGCTCGTCTTCCAAAAGCGCCCGAAACTCTTTTGCATTGGCGCACTTCGACTGGGCTTCCTGCACGTCAGCGATTCCTTTCTTCACAAGCCCGGCTAAATACTGATCGAGCGTCACCATTCCCTGTTTCGCGCCGGTTTGGATCATCGAAGAGATCTGAAACGTCTTTGCCTCGCGAATAAGGTTTCGGATAGACGAAATGGCTACAAGTGTCTCGAACGCGGCCACCCGTCCATTGCCGTCACGGCGTTTGATCAGCGTCTGGGAAATAACCCCCACAAGGTTCACCGCAAGCTGCATTCGAACCTGCTGCTGCTGGTGCATCGGAAAAACGTCGATGACGCGATCTATGGTCTGTATCGCGTCAGGAGTGTGGAGCGTGCCAAACACGAGATGTCCGGTTTCCGCCGCGGTAATAGCCAGATGGATCGTCTCCAGGTCTCTCATCTCGCCGACCAGGATCACGTCCGGGTCCTGCCTCAGGACAAACTTCAAGGCATTGCTGAACGACAGCGTGTCGGTATCGAGCTCACGCTGATTGATTAGCGAAAGCCGGTCCTCATGTAACGGATTCGACTGGATCCTCGACCGTCATTATATGGTGGGTGAAATTCTTGTTTATATAATCGATCATTGCCGCCTGGGTAGTAGACTTCCCGGAGCCTGCCGGTCCCGTGACAAGGACCAGTCCTCTCGGCCTCTCGGAAAAATACCTGCAAACCGGCGGCAGCATCAGCTCTTCCATGGACTGAATCTTGACCGGGATCACCCTGAAGACTACTCCCATGTTTCCGCGCTGAATGAGCATATTGCAGCGAAACCTGGCCAGGTCCGGAATGACATAAGCCATATCGAGCTCCCATTCCTGCTCGAAGCGCTGCCTCTGCGCATTCGACATTATCGTGTATGCCAGCGCTCTAACGTCTTCCCGAGACAGGACATTCACTTCCTCGATCGGAATAAGCTCGCCATATACTCTCAGCAGAGGGTGGCTGTCCGCCTTCAGATGCAGGTCGGACCCATTTCTCTCCACCGTAATCCTCAAAAGCTCATCTATAGTCGTCTTGCTCATTTTGGCATCACCGGCCCCATCTGCAGCATCCGCGATGCGAGCTGCTCGAAGTCACGCGGGTTGGACGACCGGGATAATGCGTCCTCGTAGACGATCATCCGCTTCTTCAGAAGGTCGATAAGATACTGGTCCAGCGAGATCATTCCGAACTGGGCGCCCGCCTGAATGTCCGAATAAACCTGGTGGGTCTTCCCCTCCCGAACCAGAGTCCGGATGGCGGGCGTGGCTATCATTACCTCGAACGCCGCAACCCTGCCGCCGGTGTCGGCTCTCGGAAGCAGCGTCTGGGAGATAATCGCCTGTATTGTCACTGAGAGCTGCATTCTGATCTGGTTCTGCTGCTCAGGCGGGAAGACATCTATTACCCTGTCGATAGTCTGGGGCGCATCGGTGGTATGGAGGGTCGCAAACACAAGGTGACCGGTCTCCGCGGCGGTAATTGCCAGCGAGATAGTCTCCAAATCTCTCATCTCACCCACCAGGATGACATCGGGGTTCTGGCGCATCACGTGTTTTAGGGCGGCGGCGAATGAATGAGTATCGATCTCGAGTTCGCGCTGATTGACGGCGCTCATTTTATCTTCGTGGACGAACTCAATGGGATCTTCGATGGTAATAATGTGGCAATGGCGATTGCGATTGATGTGGTCGATCATCGCCGCGAGGCTTGTTGATTTCCCCGATCCCGTGGGCCCGGTCACCAGCACCAGACCTCGTGGTTTAAGGCATATGTCCTTGGAAATCTCGGGCAGCATCAGGTCGTCGATGGTCTTGATCTTGACGGGGATCGCTCGCAGCACGGCCCCCATATGCCCGCGCTGCCGAAAGCAGTTCACGCGGAACCGGGAGACGCCCTGAATCTCGTAGGAAAGGTCCAGCTTCATAAACTCTTGGAAGCGCGTCCGCCTCTCTTCATTGAGAATAGGAAACACAATGTCTTCCACGGCTTCCACCACCGGATGCTGGTGCGAACCAGCTTCCCGTGAATCCGAAACACAGGCGGCTCACCTGCGCGAAGATGCAGGTCCAGCCCTCACGCACGACAAGTTCTCTTAAAGGGTATCAATGTCCAAGCACCATCACCCCTTTCGAAAGTGGCATTCCTTGCCATTTTCTTCGCTTCAAGCCGGACACCCCCGGGGCGACAGCGGCCCACCGCAGGCTACACATTCAACCTTCCACAAGTCGCGTACATAATTCCTTTATTTAAGGTTCGTGTGCCGTTGATTGCAGGAAGGCACTGACTTCTTTGACGCTGCTCTTCATCGCTTATGTGCCATAGAGTTTGTCGATAAAGTGGTATATCAACGCCGGAGATTTATCAGCAGTCGGGTAAACAGGAGGTAAGTGCTATGGGTTGGAGAGACTTTCTGACCGGAATCAATGTTAGTGAATACTTCAAAGGTCTGGAGTTCCCCTGTGAAAAGCAGGACCTGATCGATTATGCCCAGGAACACAATGCGCCTGATCGCATACTGGAGATGCTTGACAAGCTGCCGGACCAGGAATACGGGTCGCTTCAACAGGTGTTGGAAGCCGAGATAAAGTCGATCATCTAGCCCGCTCTATTCGCAAGACAGTTTACCGCAGGGTTTAGTGCAATCTGAGCGCGAAACCCCGCATATCTTGTTAAGGCAGGCCGGCACGTCTAGCGCCGGTCTGCACTTCAATGACTTTTAGCAGTTCGTCCAGCGTCTGCGCGCCGCGCGCTCCCAGTGAAATTGCTTCCCGAACCAGAGCGCCGGCTCTGCCCTGGGTAAAATCACGGTCATCGATGCTGTCGGGCTTCAGCACAACAACCCTCTTGCCATCTCGCACCGCATCACGGGCAGCTTCGGCATTGGGCAGATTGCCGTTGCCGATCGGCACATCCGTGAGAACAACGACATCAGCCGCCTCTATCAGCTTCAGGTGCTCGCTGTGCAGTTCAGCCGAAATGTGGAGAAAACGGGCTGCACAACGTGCGAAACGTCGAGCGCTTCGGCAACCTCCTGATCCGCGTCACAACACTGAGCACCCCACAGGTAACCAGGTAGCCGCGCCGCAGGAGCTTTGCAATGATCGGAGCACCGGTGCCCCCGCCCCCTATCACATGCACGCTCGGCCGGTTTTCAAATGCATCGGGCAAAGCTGTCGACCAACGCTTTACACCGGCGATGACATAAGGCCGGTGTGTAGTGGGATAACGCCGAACCCAGACCTCGGCGCCGTATACGCGGCGGATGTTCTCCGATGTTATGACCTCTTCCGGTCCACCAACAGCCTGGACTAACCCGCCGCCGATAAGCGCCAGTTTATCGCAGTAATGCCCGGCCAGGTTCAGATCGTGCAGCACCGCCATTACCGTAAGCCCGGACTCACGGTTAAGGCTCTTCACAAGGTCCATTATCTCGAATTGATAGCTGATGTCCAGGTGTGAGGTCGCTTCGTCGAGAAGAATCACGTCAGGCTCCTGCGCAAGAGCCCGCGCAATCATCACTCTCTGCCTCTCGCCGCCGGAGAGGGCCGTTACCAGTCGATCCTTGAGATGGTCGGTTCCGGTGCGAGCAAGAGCATCCATTGCCACGGCGACATCCGTGGGACTCTCGAGGGCGAAACGCGCAAGTCGCGGTGAACGTCCCATAAGCGCGATTTCCAGCACCGAAAAGTCAAAGGCAACCATCGTGTCCTGTGGAACGACCGCTACTCGCCGGGCAAACTCCCGTGCGGGAATCGAGTAGATATCCGTTCCATCCATCCGCACACACCCGGAGCGCGGGCGAAGAACTCTTGAGACCGCCCGCAGCAGAGTCGTCTTTCCGCTGCCATTGGGACCAATGATCCCCACAAAATCCGACCCTGCGACCTCCAGCGAAACCCCGTTCATTACCGCTGTGCCGTTATAGCCTGCAACCAGGTTGTCTACGTCTATCTTTGCTGCCAGTAATATTGACTTCGGACCTAATTCTACCAGAGCGCAGGCTTGAAGTGAAGGCATGAAACAGGTATCATCACTTAGATAGAGTTGACGGCGTGACCTGCCGGGGTGCTTGCGCAGGCACCCAAGCGGAGGAAAACAGATGATAATCGAGCCGCTCTCTGTAGACAATCTCAGAGAAGGCGTTTTCTGCTCAGCCGGTAAGCCGCATGGAGAAGAAATGCACAGCCAGTTGAAAGCGTGGCTGGACGGCGGACGCTTGAGGGGACAGATAGCGCGGGACAACAGCGGTGAAATCGCGGGCTTCGTCCTTTATTACCCGATGGAATTCGCTCCGCTGGATGTGGACGGAAACGGATTCTACATGGTGCAATGCGTCTTCGTGAAGCCCAAGTACCAGAACAAAGGCATAGGCACCGCGCTTATCCACGCTGCAATCCAGGATGCGCAGGACAGAGGCGCTGCAGGACTTGCCGCTGAAGGCGCCAACCCGGCTCCAAGTCGCTCTATCAGCTCCGCACCTGCCGCATTTTTCCGCCACGTCGGTATGTCGCCTGCCCAGTCGCGCGACTCTACCACTTTGTTTTACACAAAGTCGGACGGGAGCGCATCGGAACCTCACTATCTACAGCCGCACGCCCAGACGAGAACCGGAGGCTCTGCGATAAGAGTCGATCTGTTCGACTGCAGGCGCTGCCACCTGGCTATGTCCAACAGAGACGTGGTAGAGGCGGTGATGAATGAGACAGCTCCGAGCGAGGTCGAGCTGGTAGTGCACGATCAAACCACTCGCGAGGCCATAGTGGACAAGGGAATGTCGTCAGGAATATTCGTCAATGGCAAGCTCACATACTTTCAGGGACCGGTAACCGAGGAGGACATCTGGAACGCTATCGAGGTAGCTCGGTCAGCCCGAAAAATGACCAGCGACAGATAAATCTTTTTTCTCCGTTTTGTTTACCGGCAGAGTCTGATGGGTAAAACCCAGTCAGTAGACACATCACATCCATTTGCAAGTGGGACCGGATGGTAACCCAACCATCCGGTCCCATTTCTGTCTGCTTCTTTGCCTGCGAATTGACTAGAAGCCCGAGAAGAACTCCACGAACAGGAGATCGTTCTTTACGCTGGCAACTCCGGCCGGTGGGCTTTCCATGTTCTTTTCATACTCCAGTTCTGCCCACACGCCCTTGCGGATGGGTTGTATGAAAGCGAAAGTAAGTTGCTGTGTGTTCCACGATAATTGATTATCTGCAGTTGCGGGTTGATCATTGTTCAGAGCATCCCAACGAACATACGCGCGCTGCTTGCCCGCAGGCTGATATCCGGCCAGTATGCTGTATCCTGTGATTCCCAGGAAACTGAAGTGCCCTTGATACCACTCCCCCTGTGCAACAAAGGGACCGGAGCTGTATATGGAATCGACACCATACTTATTGTGGTCGGTATTCGTATTATTCGGAGTACCAAAACCGAACGGGGTAATGGCTGTCGCGGCGGCATTAAACTGCGCCAAGTCGCTTTGATCCATTCCGCCGGTAGCTCCCGAAACGTGTATCTGGAAGCAGGGAGTGGAGATGCCCACTCTGGAAGAAACTGCGAGCCTGTCGCTAATCTCACCGGGAATATCCCGGTCCGCGACATGTGCAACGACATTATCCGGACCGAATCCGGGGAACTCGCCAATAAACCGTGAATTAAATCCGGTACCTACGCTCTGATCGGCGTAACATGGACGCTCCCCAATCGAAAAGTACCCTTGCTGGCATCGGTCCTGAATACCCTGGATGCGGTCTTGCGTGAAAGTCTCAGCAAGGATGCCATACTGAGTCGTCTTCCTGTTCGGGTAGGACGGTGTCAAACCGAAGTTAAGCTGTCTGCCCTTACCAATCCGAATTCGTCCACCGGCAAAGGGAAGATCCACATAAGCACTCTCGAGGTACGTGCGGAACTCATCAGCAGTTATAGCCCCAACGTTAGTCGCCAGGGGAGGGGAACCCGCACTCGACACCACATAGTCCGGTCCCCACGGTTGATAGTATACCTCAACATAAACCTGGCCATCCGTTCCCAGTTTCCCGACTGCGGAGAGAGAAACTCTCTGCACCGCGACCTCTGCCGGGGTCGATGGGTTTGCATAGAACCTGTTCTGAATGTATCCGTGCAGTTCGACATTCTGAATGCCCTGCGCAAATGCGCTTACCGCGATCAAACTCAACAGTAAAATCGCAACTACTAAGTAAACCTTTCTCAAGTCCTTCTCCTCCATTTAATACAGTAGATTCACATCACTTACTGCAAAGATTTCCGGCAACCACCTCCATTTAACGCCACACAACGACACGTGCATGCGGCCAACTCGCCTGTACACGATCATTATGGCTGCTTGAGGTACAAGCTGAAGACTGCATGCTTAATTAACGGGCTTGTTTCTTCGAGCAAACCTGCCAGTCAGTTTAGCCGACTGCCAGTCCCTCAGCTCTCCCTGTTGTCAATAATCCGGTTCGACCGCGTTACGTCCTGAAGCGTCTTTGCCTCAACCAACCTGACTCTCGGAGTCAAACCGATCACCGCGTGTATCCGGTGTTTTATTGTCTCTTCGAGTTCCACCAGCTTTATCATCTGATCGCTGACCATCTGCGCCGACAGTTCGACCATGAGGGTCAAAAAGTCCACACCCGCTTCCCTGTCAACAACCATCTGATAGTGCGGTTGAACATGCTCCACATCGTAGAGCACTGCCTCGATCTCTGACGGGTAGACGTTCACTCCCCTGATGATGATCATGTCATCTGTGCGCCTTGCGCACCGGGAACATCCTCGCCGTCGTCCTTCCGCAGCGGCACGGTCCACGGGTAATTCTCGTGACGTCACGCGTGCGGTAGCGGATCATTGGAACGCCTTCTTTGGTGAGAGTGGTGATCACCAGCTCACCCTCCTCCCCGCGCCCAAGCACTTCCAGGGTAACCGGATCGATGATCTCAAGCAGGAAATGGTCTTCATTGATATGCAGCCCATCCTTAAGCTCGCACTCACCCGCTATACCCGGGCCCATCACGGCACTCACGCCGTAGTTGTCTGTCACCAGGATTTGCAGACGACTTTCAATCCTGGCACGGGCAGCCTCACTCATAGGCTCCCCACCAAATAGACCCACCCGCAGGCACAACCCCTCGGGCGCAACACCCATTCGGTCCATAACTTCGATCATATACAACGCATAACTCGGGGTGCTGACGAGCGCGGTGCTGCGGAAGTCCTGCATGATCTGTATCTGACGCTCGGTATTGCCCATGGACACAGGAATGACAGATGCGCCCAGACGCTCCGCGCCGTAGTGCATTCCAAACCCGCCGGTAAGCAGCCCATAGTCAAAAGCGACCTGCACCACATCGTCCTTTGTGACGCCTGCGGAGCTCATGACCCGCGCCACCTGCTCGGACCAGTGTTTGAGATCGTTTTTCGTGTAACCGACAACAATCGGCTTCGTGGACGCGCCCGAGGAGGAATGTATCCTGACAATTTCCCTCAGCGGCACGGCAAACATCTCGTAAGGATAGCCGTCGCGAATGTCGTCCTTGGTAGTAAAAGGCAGCTTGGCCACATCGGAAAGTAACTGAACATCTTCCGGCGCGACGTTGAGCGCTTCGAACTTGCGGTGGTAGAACGGCACGCTGCGATAGGCCCTGTTGAGGGTCGCCTGCAGTCTTTCCAACTGCATCTGCTCCACCTCGGATCGCGTGGTTGTCTCTAGTCTTCTGTTCCAGATCGGCATAGATCTTCCTACCCCATTATCTGCCGGTAACCCTTGCCCAGATATGCTCTCTGGATCTCGGGGTTCCTGGACAACTCGGAAGCGGGACCTTCCATCACCATCCGGCCCGTCTCCATCACGTAAGCCCTCTTCGCAATGCCCAGCGCGGCTTTCACATTTTGCTCGACAACCAGAACCGTGGTGCCCTCCGTCTTCCGAAGTTCAGAGATGACCTTGAATATGTCCTTGACCACCAGCGGGGCCAGTCCCATCGAAGGCTCGTCGAGGAGCAGCATCTTCGGTCTCGCCATCAGCGCCCTTCCCAGCGCCAGCATCTGCTGCTCTCCACCCGAGAGCGTTCCGGCAAGCTGGTTTCTTCGTTCCTTCAAAATCGGAAAGACTTGGTAAATTCTCGTCGAGATCGCCCGCGGCGCAAGTTCTCTTTGCCGCGCGGCTTCTCCTGTAAGTCCCCAGCATCAGATTGTCGTAGACAGACATGCTCGAAAACAACTGCCGTCCCTCCGGCACCTGGATAAGTCCGATTTCCACCAGCTTTTCCGCGGGTCTGTTGGTCACATCACTACCTGCGAAGGTGATGCGGCCCGATTTCGCCGGCATGACGCCGGATATTGTGTTTAGGATGGTCGTTTTGCCGGCGCCATTTGGGCCGACTATGGCGACGATCTCGCCTTCGTCAACGTGAATCGACACTCCCCGCAGGGCCAGGATTCTCCCGTAGTAAGTTATAATGCTCTGCAGCTTCAGCACTATTGAGCCTCCGCACCCAGGTAGGCGGCTATCACGCGAGTATCGTTCTGGACCTCATCCGGTGTGCCCTCAGCAATCTTGAGGCCCTGGTCGAGCACCGCGACCTCGTCCGATATCTCCATCACGAATTGCATATCATGGTCGACAAGAAGTATAGTGACTCCCTGCGCAACGATCCGTTTCAGAAGCTCGCTAAGGACGCCGGTCTCTCGTGTTGAAAGACCCGAGGCCGGTTCATCCAACAGAAGCAATTTCGGCCTGCTTGCCAGCGCACGAGCAATCTCGAGGAGTCTCTGCTTTCCGAAAGGCAGACTTCCCGCGCCGGAGTTGGCTTCGTCAGCCAAGCCGACTATTTCCAACTGACTGATCGATTCGGCGCGGATTTTACGCTCCTCGCGATAGTGCCCGACCCACCTGAGAGCACCGGAGAGCAGCCCCTGCCTGCTCCAGCTATGACAGCCGACCATTACATTTTCGAGCACAGTCATGTTCTCGAACAACCGCACAGTCTGAAAAGTCCGTGCAAGCCCCATCGATGCGACCTCATAGCACGACCTACCGGCAATCGGAGCGCCATTGATGCGGATATCACCGCTCGTCACAGGCATCACGCCTGTGAGTAAATTGAGCAGTGTGCTCTTTCCGGCGCCGTTCGGGCCGATCAAGGCCTTGGTCTGCCCGCACCCCACACGCATATCTACACCGTTGACCGCAACCAGACCTCCGAACGATCTGGTGACCCTCTTAGCATCGATCAGATAATCCAAGGCCCTAACACGCCTTCTTTCCAGCCCGGCCCGCCGTCCTCAGAAAAGCCGTTACCCCGTCAGATATGCCGCGCGCAAACCCCTGGGGAAGCACGATCATCACGATTATCAGCACCGCCCCAAAGACTATCGGATCCAACCCCTTGAGGGTAATCCCAAGCACATGCAAGTTCGCTTGATCGAGGTTAAGCAGCCAGTCCCTTATGACCTGAATGGCCGTCGCGCCCAGCAAAGCTCCCCAAATGCTGGCCATCCCACCAACGACAACCATCACCACAAGCTGCACGGAGACCATAAAGTCAAATTCGCTGGGGTTTATGTAGCCGATCCCGGCATTATGCGCGTAGAGACTTCCGGCGATAGATGCGAGCCCGGCGCTCAGGACGAAAACCTGCACTTTGTAGCGCTCGGTATCCACTCCCAGGGACTCGGCAGCCGTCTCGCTTCCGTGAACGGCCCGAAATGCGCGGCCTACCCTCGATCGCACGATGTTGTTAGCCAGGACAAGCGAGAAGAACACGAACGCCCAGACCAAGTAATAATACTCTCGCTGAGCATCTATCGGACCGCCCGCCGCCGCCACGAACAGGTGTCTAATCGCCTTAGGCAGGCTGCCCATAACCTGAATCGAAGGAATCCCATATATGCCGTCGCTCGAGCCGCCTGTCACTGCGGTCCATTGCCTGAAAACGGATCTCGACTATGACGCCGAACCCGAGCGTTGCCATTGCAAGATAATGCCCCTTGAGCCTGAGGACCTGACCTCCAATCAGATAAGCGACAAGCCCTGTAATCAGCACCCCGACGGCCATTCCGGTCCACGGCGAAGTCCCGCCCCGGCCCAGCACTGAGAACAGGAACGAGTTGCACATTATCATCGCGAGCCACGCACACAACCCCGCAATACCCGATTTCCACCAGATCGCCCTCGAGAAGACACCATAGAGCGCCATCGCGAGTCCGTAACCCAACCCGGCAAGAGGCAGGTTCAAGTGCGCAAGCCTCGCAGCCCAGGACATAACTATCAGAACGGCAACTGAGCCTGCTAAACGTGTCCCCGCAGCCCTGGTGAGGGAAATCATTACGGCGCAGCCGACCATCACACCAATACCAACCGAGAAACCTGGAATGACATCCTGGGATATCGGTCGCACCGTCATAATCGCCGAGGTATATGCCCCGAGCCCAAAGAACGCCGCATGGCCGAGCGAAACCTGCCCGGCATACCCCATAAGCAGGTTCAGACCCAAGGCCAGAAGAACGTTGATCCCAATAAAAACCAGCGTGCTCATCTGCTGGTCTTTAGCAAACCTCGGCAAAAACGCGTAGACCACCAGGAAGACGACAAACGGCAGAAGGCTCGGCAAGTTCACTGCGCCTCGGGCGGAGCGCTTGTTCACAGGTGCGCGTGCTTCCACGTTTGCCACCATCATCAAGCCTCCGCCTTCTTCCGCGACAGAATGCCTTCGGGCTTAATGAACAAAATAAGCACGAGGATAACAAATGCGACGGCATCCTTGTAGTCACTCCACAGCAGGCCGCCGACCACTGATTCAACCACACCAAGGATAATCCCGGCTATTACACCCCCGCCGAAATTGCCCAGTCCACCCAACACACTCGCGCAGAAACCCTTCAGACCCAATGCCGTGCCCATGTTGCATTTTGCGTAAAAAACAGGCGAGACCGTCACGCCGGCCACGGCGCCAAGCCCTGCCGCCATCACGAACGATAGAATCACCATTTTCTGAACGCTGATTCCGACAAGCTTTGCGCCCGTCGGGTTCATCGAGCACGCCCGCATCGCTTTGCCCAGCAGTGAGTATTTGTAGAACAAGTGCATACCGAGAACAAGGATCCCGGTGATCGCCATTACCCACAACTCCTGCGCCTGAACAACCGCGCCCATTATGTGAAACACGCGGTCTTCAACCAACCCTTCCCTTGCTATCCCTGTGAAAGGCGCCACAGGAATAGCCGTCTCCCCCCAAAAAAGCTGCGCCAGTCCCCGAAACATTATGGACGCGCCGACGGTTATGATAATAAGGCTGATCACCGATGCTCGTTTCAGCGGTATCAACACGCAGACCGCGAGCAGCCCACCAGCCAGACACCCGGCAATCACCGCAACGGGGAATGCGACAATCAGGCTCATCTTAGCAAGCAGCAGGGCCGCTACCATCGCGCCAATCATCACAAACTCACCCTGCGCGAAGTTGATCACCTGCGTGCTGTTGTAGATAATGGAAAACCCTACTGCAACTATCGCATATATGCATCCGCTGGTAATCCCAGAGATCACCAATTGCGGTATCTGGCTTAACTGTTCCACATAATCTCCGATAGAAAGCGGAGTTGCGTTATATGAATACAACGCAACTCCGCCGCTTAACCTGACTGATTACTTAACCATGGTCCACTTGCCGTGCTGGATCACGATCAGCGCGAACGCATCCTTCGTGAGACCCATATGATCTCGTGGTGTCATATTGAACACCCCACCGATACCCACGAAGTTTCTCGTTCCCTCGATTGCCGACCGAATCTTCGAGCGGTTTGGCCCTACCTTGTTAATGGCGCTTACAACCAGATGGAACGCGTCCCAGGCATGACCGCCGAATGTGATCGGAGGCTTGTGGTAGGCGTTCCGGAAGTCCGCCACGTAACCGAGCAGGACCTTCTTCTGCGGATCGTTCGCCGGAAGCGAGGATGCTATAATGATCTTTCCGGACGGGAACACGACTCCATCAGCGGCACTTCCAGCCAGCTTAATGAACTCGGGATTGGCAATGCCGTGGCTCATTAATAAGGGCTGCTGCATCCCCAGCATTCGCATGTTCTTCGCGACTATTGCCGGCCCGGGATTGGTTCCCCAGCAGACCACCGCCTGCGGTCTTTTCGCCCTGATCTTCGTGAGCTGCGAAGTCATGTCAGTGTCACTGGTGTTGAACGATTCCATAGCCACTGTTTTCACTCCGGCACGACCCGCGAGAGCCACCCACTGATCCCGGCCGCTGGCGCCAAACGCATTGGAATCGTTCAGAAACCCCACGGACTTGATCCTGCGCTTCTTGAGGTAATCCAGCAGCTTGGCTACGGCCAGCGAATCGGTCTGAGCCGTCTTAAAGACGTAAGCCTTGACCGGCTCTACAATCTTTACGCTGGCGGCGCACGAGATAAGAGGCACCTTCGCGTCATTGCAAATAGTCGCGATAGCAAGGCTCGGACCCGTCACGGTCGGACCGATAATCGCCAGAGCGTTGTTGTCTGAAACCAGTTCCCGACATGCCTGTACCGCCTGTTCAGGCTTCCCAGCGTCGTCGAAGAACTCCACTTTCACCGGATGTCCATGAATACCGCCCCTGCCGTTGATCTGTTTCACCAGCATCTCAACAGTTTCGCGCTCAGGAACACCCAGAGGAGCCTGATCCCCCGTAGTCGAGAAGATCGCGCCGATGACATAAGGCTTTGCCCTGGCGGCAGACCATCCGGACCCTGCCAGCCCCATCAGGGCAGCGGCCAATGTCAGAGTGATGAGCAAACGTTTGCCATATAAACCCAACATTCTCAAACCCTCCCAGATTAACATGCAATCGACCCCGCTTACAGGGAGTAAAGCTCACTCCCGGCAAAGATCTTGACGCCCTTGCTCTGCAGAGTCGCTATTGCCTCGTCCACTTTCTCGATGCGGAAAATCACTATGGCGTTCTTGCCGGTCGAACCCACGAACGCATACATATACTCGATGTTGCTGCCGGCCTGGGCCAAAATATTTATGATATTGGCCAGTCCACCCGGGTCGTCAGGGACTTCAATGGCCAGAACCTCCGTCATAGCCACCGTGAAGCCTGCATCGATGAGCGCTGCCTTTGCGGCAGCGGGGTCGTTAACGATCAATCTGAGCAGGCCGTAGTCAATCGTGTCGGCAATGGACAGCGCCCTTATATTGATGCCGTTGTCCGCGAGACAGCGGGTAACATCGGCCAATCGGCCCGATTTATTCTCTATAAAAACAGAAAGCTGGCTTACCTTCACTGGTACAGGTCCCTCCTGTCAATAACTCTTTTTGCCTTGCCTTCGCTTCTGGCGATCGACTTCGGCTCTACCAACTTCACCTTGAGCGAAATGCCCAGAACTGAATGGAGTTCCGCCGCGATCTTGCGCTCCAGGTTCTCTAACGCACGAACTTCATCCGAGATCGTGTCCGGGGAAACCTCAACCCATACTTCCAGGTTGTCCATCGCACCGGGGGCACGGTCGACAACTATCTGGTAGTGCGGCTCAGTTCCCTCGGTCTCGATCAGCACAGTCTCGATTTGAGACGGGAAGACGTTCACTCCACGGATAATGAGCATATCATCCGTTCGGCCCATCACCCTGTGCATCCTCGCAAAGCTTCTGCCGCAAGGGCATGGCGAGGCATCCAGATAAGTGATGTCTCTGGTTCGGTATCTGAGCAGCGGCAGCGCCTCTTTGGTCAGGCTTGTAAAGACCAGTTCTCCCTTGCCGCCAGGGGGCAGCACTTCACCTGTTTCAGGGTCAACTATCTCGGCAATGAAGTGATCCTCGTTCAGGTGCAGGCCGCCTTTCTCCAGGCATTCATACGAAACTCCCGGACCCATAACCTCGCTGAGACCGTAAATATCCAGCGCATCGACTCCCAGCAGCCGCTCAATCTCCCGCCGCATGCTCTCGGTCCACGGCTCCGCGCCGAGGAACGCGGCTTTTATGGGAAGCTCGTGGGGATCGATCCCCATTTCCGAGGCGGTTTCACCTATCAACAAGGCATAGCTCGGAGTGCAGCACAAGACGGTGCTGCCAAAGTCCTGCATGATCTGAATCTGCCTCTTGGTATTCCCTCCGGAGATCGGCACAACGGATGCGCCTATGCGCTCCGCTCCGTAATGCGCGCCCAGACCACCGGTAAACAAACCATATCCGTATGCGTTCTGAACGATGTCGCCTTTGGTAGTGCCGCCGGCGCCAAGTGTTCGAGCCATCAGTTCCGCCCAGGTTGCGACATCTTCGCGCGTATAGCCGACAACCGTCGATTTGCCGGTCGGTACCGAGCTCGCGTGGATCCGAACAACCCGGTCCATCGGAACCGCGAACATGCCGAAGGGGTAATTGCCACGGAAGTCTGTCTTGCCTGTAAACGGGATTTTTGCAAGGTCTTCTATTCCGCGGATATCCTCGGGGCGCAGACCGATCTCGTCAAACCTCTTCTTATATTGTGGCACGTTATCATAAGAGTGCTTGACTGTCTTAACCAGCCTCTCGCTTTGCAAGGCACGCAGCTTTTCACGCTCCATGCATTCAGTCTCTTTATTCCAGTAATACATTTCAGGGGCTCCCGACAAGGTAAGTACGTAACAGTTTCTTAAGATGAGCCTATTATGCCACAACACTACCCGCCGCGCAAGCTCGACAAGGTGAACATTATGTATGCTTTACTTACGTACGCCGGGCGCTCGATTCCTTCTTTTAGCTGAGCCAGTATTCTCATTTTCTTAAGAAACCGCGACTGATCGCCGGAGATATCACCTGCCGTGGGCGCGTTGACTTTTTACCGGCCAATTCATATACTGATGCTTGTCGGCACATATCGAGCTTGGGATGCGTAGAATTAATATGACTGAACAATTCAGAGAGCTCTTCCGCTACAAAGACCTGCTCAAGCAGTTAATAGTCAGGGACCTCAAGGTGCGGTACAAGAACTCTGTGCTGGGCTTCTTCTGGTCACTTCTCAACCCGCTGGTACAGGTCGCTACGATCACTCTGGTTGTAAAGTATGTCATGGGCCTCCAGATCGCCAACTACTCTGCGTATCTCCTGGTCGGATACCTGCCGTGGATATTCTTTCAGATGAGCCTGCTTGACTCCAGCCAGGTTGTCCTGATGCATCGAGACCTCTTGCGAAAGGTGTATTTCCCGCGTGAGGTGCTTCCGTTGTCGGTCGTTGCGGCGAACCTGGTCCATTTTCATGCTTGCAATGGTAGTGTTCTTCGCATATCTGTTCTTCTACATACACCTGTTCCTGGGCGGCAGAGGGATACTCGTCACTGCGCTCTGGCTTCCTTTGCTTATTGTGATGCAGTGCCTGCTCATAACGGGGATTACCTGCTTCGTGTCGTGCATGAATGTGTTTTACGAGGACACCAAATACATGCTCATCGGCTCTTCTTAACGTGCTGTTCTACCTGACACCAATAATGTATCCGTCCGAACTGGTTTACGCCAGGCTGGCGCATTCACACCTGCCCAAGGCATATCAGTTTGCATTATATAAGCTTTACATGCTCAACCCCATTAATGCGCTCACAGACGCCTACAGAAAGACTCTGCTGCCGGCGTTTCATGGCGGGGTCAGGGGCACCCACGTACAGAGCGTCCCGCTCGATTACCAGATGCTGGCTGTTGCGGCGGTGACGTGCACTCTTGTAGCCGTCGCCGGTTATGCATTCTTTAACTCGCGCAAGTGGGCGTTCGCGGAGCGGATATGATGAAATCAGCTATCGCTGCGCACAACATCGAGAAGTCTTTCGATATTGTCCGAGAGAAACAGGGATCTCTCAAGGCCGCCGTGCTCTCATTCCGACGTGCGCCCACGCAGAAACTGCTTGCGCTCAGTCACATAAACCTGGAGATCAGCCACGGCGAGACAGTTGCCATAATCGGACGCAATGGATCTGGAAAGAGCACGCTGCTGAGAATCATCGGCAGGGTCTACAAACCATCAGCGGGGACCATCGAGGTCGATGGCAGGATGTCCACCATGCTTGATCTGGGCGCAGGATTCCATCCCGAGCTGACCGGCAGGGAGAACGTGTTTTTTAACGGCGCGATTATGGGTTTGAGCACCGCGCAGGTGAGAGACAGGCTCGACAGGATTATCGATTTTTCCGAGTTGGCAGACTTCATCGACACTCCCGTGAAGACCTACTCAGCCGGTATGTTGATGCGCCTCGGCTTTGCAATCGCTGTCGAAACGGACCCCGATATTCTGCTTATCGATGAAGTACCTCGCGGTTGGCGATGCGGCATTCCAGGAAAAGTGTTACGATCGGATCGACACTTTCAAGTCTGCCGGTCGAACTATAGTCTTTGTGACTCACGACCTTGAGGCGGCAAGATCGGTCGCATCGAGAACGATATGGATAACCGAAGGCGAAGTTCACGCTGACGGAGGTACGCACGAAGTGATCGATGCTTACCTGGCAACAGTGATCAGGCACGAGAGCGCAGCTCACGCCGGAGATGGAGCAGACAATGCCGGACTCTGATATACGCCCGGAACTGCTCGACGTTCTGGCCTGCCCCGCGTGCGATGACCGGCCAAAAGTTGAGCTCAAAAATGGTGCCATTTGCTGCTCCAAGTGCGGAAGAACGTATCCAATTGAGGACGGCATCCCGATAATGCTTATTGAGAAGGCAACAATCGTCAGCTCTGAAGGAGAATCCCTGTGAAAATACTCCTCATAAACGGTCCGAATCTCAACCTGCTCGGAATGCGTGAAGTCGGCATATACGGCGCGCAGTCCCTGGAAGCGATCAACAAGCGCTGCCTGATGCTTGCGGACGACCTCAACGTCGATCTGGAGATCCACCAGACCAACAGCGAAGGGGACATCATCGACCTTATCCATTCCGCGGTAGGTAAAGCGAAAGCCATCGTGATCAACGCCGGAGCATACACGCACTACAGCTATGCGATCAGGGATGCGATAGCGGCAGTGAAACTCCCCTGCATCGAAGTCCACATCTCAAATGTTTATGCCAGAGAGGATTTTCGCCATAACTCCGTTATAGCACCCGTGGTCACGGGGCAGATTGCCGGGCTTGGCGCTCAAGGCTATCTACTGGCAATCAGAGCGGCAGTGGAGTTGAACCGGAATGCTTGATCGATCGGGCAAGCTGCGTAAGAGAATGGCGGAAAGCCGTGTGGATGCGTTGCTTGTCACCAGTATGCCCAATATCTTTTACCTCAGTGGGTTCACCGGATCCACCGCGGCGCTGGTCGTCGCCCGGGAAGCGGCGTTTATTCTCGTTGACTCGCGTTATTCGCTTCAAGCACGCGCCGAATGTCCCGCAGTTACAGTGCGCGATTATGCCGGCATGACCGCTCTCGCTGCCGCAGCCGGAGTGATAAACGAACTCGCGCCAAGGACAGCCGGGTATGAATCGGAAAGCGTGACAGTTGCCGACTACCGCTCTCTCAGAAGAGCTGTAAGCTCTTCCGTAAGCCTGCGTTCCACGCGAAAGATTGTCGAGAATCTCCGGGCCCTGAAAGATAAGCGCGAAGTCGAACTGATTCGCCGGGCCGTGGAGATAGCCGACGCCGCATTCGCCTCAGTCATACAAGAGATAGGACCGGGAATGTCCGAAAGGGAGGTTGCGCTTCTGATCGACTCCACACAGCGGAAGCTCGGCGCTGACAAGGAGTCTTTCGACACAATCGCGGCCGCCGGGCCCAATTCAGCCTGCCCTCATCACCACCCGACGGACGCGATCCTGCAAACGGGGCAACTACTAAAGATGGACTACGGCGCGCTCCGGGACGGTTACTGCTCCGACATCACTCGCACCGTTTGCCTTGGCAAGCCGACCGCCAGGCAGGTCGAAGTGTACAACATCGTGCTTGATGCCCAAATGAAAGCCATCGAGGCAATGGCGCCCGGAAAAACCGGCCGTGAAATCGATGCTATAGCTCGGGAATACATAGCATCCAAAGGCTATGGCGATAACTTCGGCCATGGCCTGGGACACGCGCTGGGGATAGAAGTGCACGACGGTCCCGCGTTCAGCACTACAAGCAATGTTACCCTGCAGCCAGGGATGGTTGCGACGGTGGAACCAGGCATTTACATCGAAGGCTGGGGTGGAATCCGGATCGAAGACGATGTGCTGGTAACCGAAACAGGGGTTAAGGTCATCACAAAGGCGACCAAAGAGTTCCTCTGCATTTAGATTTCAGGGGCTTTGCCCCGCACCCCCACCAAGGGCGCTGCCCTTGGAACCCGCCAGGAAACTGAGTTTCCTGGACCTTCCGACTCGCTTCGCGGATGTCCACCTGTGTAAAGGTGGACATCCGCGAAGCGCGTCAGGGGTCTGAGGCCCGCGGCCCCAGCAGAGTCCAGAGACGGCGTCTCTGGTTGGGGGTTCGGGGGCAAAGCCCCTGAACTACTCAGAAGTTGATCCTGTGGCGGCGCATGCTGATGCCCTCGAGAAGTCCTACAGCAATCATGTTCGCCATCAGAGAACTGCCTCCGTAGCTGACAAGCGGCAATGGGACGCCCGTGACCGGCATAATCCCCACGGTCATCCCGATGTTCACGAATATGTGGAACAGAAACATCCCTACGACGCCCGCGGCGATTGCGCGGCCGGTCGAATCCTCGGTCGCCATCATTATATTCAGCCCGCGCCAAAGCATCACGAAATACAGCAAGACTAGTGTCGACGCGCCGACGAACCCGGTCTCCTCACCGACCACGGTAAATATGAAGTCTGTGTGCTGCTCAGGGATGAAGTTCAGTTCCCTCTGCGTGCCCTTCAAGAAGCCCTTTCCCAGCATTTGCCCCGAACCTATTGCGATCCTGGACTGCGTAACGTGGTACCCGCTTCCCAGGGGATCCGCGGCAGGATTGATAAATGTTATGACCCTGTTTTTTTGGTAGTCTTTCATCAACCCCGGGGTGTTCCAGGCCACAAGCGCCAATAGGACACCTACGGCGGCAAAAATCAAAATATTCTTGATATCCGTGCCCATCACAAAGAGCCATGGAAATCCAAATCGCGATGAGGACAAGAGCGGTCCCGAGGTCGGGCTGTTTGAATATGAGCAGCATCGGAACGGCAAGGTAGAGAAAGGAAAGCACGAACACTTTGAAGCTGCGAATGTTCTCCAACCGGCTAACAAGAAAAACGGCGAGGGCCAGGATCAAGAATATCTTAGCCAACTCGGACGGCTCGATCTGAACGGGACCGAAGCCGATCCAGCGCTGTGCGCCCTTGGACGTATGACCCTTAATCAGCACTGCCAGCAGCATGATCAGCGTAAACCCGTACAACTTGCCGGCATAGCGTTCGTAAATGGAATGGTCGACCGACGCGACAATGGCTGCGCCCACCAATCCGAGCATAGCCCACACGACCTGCCGCTCCACGAACCCGGCTCCCGCTCTTCCTCCGGCGCTGGCGCTGTATATCATGGCGCAGCCGAACGCTACAATGGCGAGGGTGGCAAATAATAGCGTGAAGTCAAAGTTTCTTAAATGTCGTTCTTCTACCATGGCACGACCGAGGCCGGCGGTTCCAAAAAACCGTAACCTGCCATCTCCAACCCGTTAAGTTTTCTTTCTCGACCATAAACCATTATAATGGATTTGTTACCTAACTACGAGTCCCCGGTCGTCGGGGTGCGGAGACGACATGATACATAGGGTACTTATAGTCGCGTTCCTGGTCGGCATTGCGGGTTCAGCGGCCTTGTCGCAGCCCAATGCTCCGTCCATTCGAAAGCTGGACAATGGTCTCACAGTTATCGTCCAGGAGGACCACGCCGCCGACCTGGTGGGTGTGGATGTCTGGGTGAAGGCCGGCAGCGGGAACGAGACGGATGCGAACAACGGTGTTTCGCACTTCATAGAGCACATGATCTTCAGTGCCACAGCCAAGCGCGAGCCGGGAGACATGGACCTCGAGATGGAAAGCCTTGGAGCTACCCTGGATGCGCACACGTCGCACGACTGGGCGCACTTCAGCACCACAGTCAGCTCCCGTTACCTGGACAAGGCTCTGGACGTTCTTTCGGACGCGCTCATGAACGCCCAGTTCAGGGAGGCCGATTTACAGGACGAGCGCCCGGTGATTCTCGATGAGATCGCGAAGAAACTCTCAAACCCCGTCGCGGTATGCAAGGACATTCTGGCGCAGGAGCTCTACAAGACGCACCCCTATGCGCTGCCGATAGAAGGGACGTCACGGTCGATAGCGAAAATCACCCGCAACGATATTCTGGATTATTATCATAAGCATTACGTTGCCGCAAATGCGGCCGTTGTCATCGTCGGTGACGTCAATACTCAAGAGGCAGTGGACGCGGTCGGGAAGGCATTTCAAGGTTTGTCCAGTGCCGCTGCGCCTGAAGTGAACAACCCGACAATCGACACCTCCTCCACGAAACAGGTCGTGAAGTCGCTCAACGGGCCCTACAAACAGGACTACCTCGCCATTGGCTTCATCGGCCCATCCGGCGCCGACTATTCCGATATCTGCGCCACCGATGTCATGTTCGACCTACCTCGGCATCGGCTACAGAAGTTGGATGGACGATCAGCTCAAAACGAAGCTCGGGCTTGTCATTGGCGCCTCGTGTGATTTCCTCACACAGCGAGAGCCGGGAATGATCTCCCTGATCGCCGGCGCCAGTGAAGAAAACACCGAAAAAGCCAAAGACGCCATATTCGATCAGATCGCCGACATTCAAAAAACAGGTATCTCACAGCAAAGTATTGACGCGGCAAAGAGGTCGCTGCTCGGCGAGTACGCATTTCAGAACGAAACCTATGGCGGACTCGCGAACACTTACGGGTTCTATTTCGCGGTGTCTGATCCCGCATTCGCGACCAAATATCCGGGCTGTGTGCAATCGGTCACCAATGACGACATTATCAAAGCAGCCCAGAAATACTTTGATCCCAACCACGCTGTGGTGGTAATAGTCGGACCGGACCAGGGAGGGTCAAAACAATGAGAATGGCAAGAGCCTTGCTCTTCACTTCCTGCTTGGCGCTCCTCGCGGTACCGGTTGTCGCGCAAGAATCCGTGCCCGCGCCATCTGCTCCTCAGATCAGCAAGACCGTGCTCGACAACGGACTCACTGTTCTCGTAAAACCGGAAACGGGAAGCGGTTTGGTGGCCATAGTTGCCACCGTTCGGGCAGGAGCGGCACAGGAGAGCGTCCAAAATGCCGGGCTTGGCAGTTTTGTGGCACAGCTATTGCTGGCAGGAACAAGACTCAGCTCCGCGGAGGAAGTGGCTTCAATTGCGGACGAAGTCGGCGGCAACGTGAGCGTCCAATCGCAGCCGGACTTCACCGAGATCTCTGCAATCACCACTTCTACGATGTTCAACAAGGCGATGGCGCTCATCGGCGAAAGCTTGACCGAAGCGAATTTCGAGGATAAGTGGTCGAAGAAGCCAGGAAAGAATTACTGCGCCAGATTGGCGTCGTGAACGACGATCCCTTCGAAAACGCCTACACTGACTTGCGGCAACAGCTTTACCAGGACAGCGGCTACCGGCGCCCCACCCTCGGGTCCAGGCACACTATCGAAGTTGCCACTGTCGAGGACCTGCAGAAGTTCTTTTCTACCTATTACATACCCAACAACATGGTCATCACAGTGGTCGGGGACGTGACAAGCAAACAGGTCATCGATCGCGTCGATATGGCTTTTGCCGGAATCTCCGCAGGCCATTTGCCGGTAGACCGAGGGATAGCCGACGAAACGCTGGAGCGCAACAGCTTTCATGCCTCGGAGTCTGACATCTCCACAGCCTATCTGCTGCTGGGCTGGCTTGCTCCGGGCGTCGGGGCCAGGGACTACGCGGCGCTGTCGGTGGCGGCGAATGCGCTGGGAGGCGGCAAAGCTTCGCTCATGTTCCGTGAACTCCGCCAGAAGCGCGGCATGGGCTACGACGTGGGTATAATGTATCCCCGCTACAAATATCAAAGCCACGTTCTGGCCTATGTCGTCACCGATCCATTCAAGCTGTCGCTCAAGAACCTCAGGCCGGAGCTCGTCCTGGATGACGTTAAGAGCGCACTGCTCGAGCAGGTGGACCACCTCAAGACAAATCCTCTGTCGGAGAAAGACCTGCAGCGCGCGAAGGGCTATACCATTGGTACATATTCCCTTTCCCACCAGCGGCTGATGGACAGAGCATTCCAACTCAGTTGGCTGGAAACGGTAGGCATCGGCTACCAAATGTATAATGACTTCCCGAATGAAATCGAGAAGGTAACTGCCGCAGACGCGCAACGAGCAGTGCAGAAATACTTCACCAACTATGCGGCTGTTCTTCTGCTCCCGCAAACTCAGTCACCAAAGTCTGAACAACAGCCGAAATAGCTCATTTTTGTGCTCGGAACCACAGTATATCGAATAGCTGAGGCGAACAACCTTACACGCCCCCAACAACAAGGCAACACTCCGGTAAGCGAACAATAAACAGCCGGTTAACCCCCTGCAAGCCTGCTGTAAGCCACCATTGTTAGACTTATGACTGTCATGGTCTAACGCGAAAGAGGAGGCCTACAGTGACTCTCAAACGCTCTGGTGGAACGGGATTTACCCTGATCGAGCTGCTTGTTGTGATCGCGATCATAGCAATACTTGCGAGCATACTGTTCCCTGTGTTCATATATGTCAAAAGGAGCAGCTATAGGGCTACTTGCGAATCAAATCTCGGGCAGTTCGCGAGAGCATTCCAAATGTATGCAGCAGACTGGCAGGACAGGCTTCCCATACCGGGCGGCATATCGAGCACGGCCGTCTGGATTCAGGAACCGGGCCTTGGTCAATTGATTGAAGATGGCGGAGTCTGGCCATACCTGAAAACAATGCTCCACTCGGGCAGTACGCACAACCTGTGGTCATGCCCGCTGGCAGCCAAGGTAAGCAACCTCACCGAATACTCCCCCGGCGTGAACTACATTATGAACGACTACATTCGAGCGGCTCATCCCGGCGAGCTCAGCTACGCCAGTTTTCCGCCTGACTTTTATTGCGGTTTTCTCTTGGGCTCAGCCCCCACTCCCTCGAAGGTAATTCTCCTTTACGAGGGCGTCCAAGACAAGTCCGGATACTGTTCGCGAATGGGATCGGATTTCTATACCGACAGTGCCACATATCCGTTTGTGAATGACACTTTCAAGCAGCTCAAATATGCGAACATCGCGCAAAACTACCACGACGGCAAATCCAACTTTCTGTTCATCGATGGCCATGTCCGGGCTATGAAGCCGCAGGAGACATGGTCGCAGGCAACATACCAGCAGTATTCCACGCGTGGCGACTTTGCCCATTGGACTTCTGTATACCAGGGATACGGCATTGCGGATTTGTGGAATCCTCAAGTCCCCACCGTTGTCTATCCATAGAAAACTACGGGCGCACGGCGAGCCGGACCTCATCTGTGGCCGGAGTGAAGTTCGGTTCGCTTGCCATAAACGACAAAGCGCCGGGACGCAACCCGGCAGACGTGCCAGAACACTTTCGCGACTGCTGCGCAGCGCTGTCGTGTTCACCACGAAGGGATGAAAATGGCGACAAAGCCATTTTCACAGGATCGCGGATGAAACCTCTCGCATTCTTCCTGCGGAAGAACGCTGTCGGTTTCACCGCGAATAGATGAAAATGCCTTCGGCATTTTCAGAGGAGATGAAAGGAGATTAATATGAACTCTAAGGCAGTCAGGTCAATCATTGCAAGCATCATAGTGCTTGCAGCAGCGTATTTGTGCTCCGGAGCCGCCCTCGCGTCTTCGACGTACACACGAAGCATTGTTGCATTAGGCAACGGATACGGCGTCGCCGAAGTTGTGGACACCGAATTATCCACTGTTTCTGCTTACGCTAACCGCTCGCTGAGCGGCGGTGGCATCTGTTCGGCTTTTCCCTCCGGGAATATTTACCGGGTAAACGGTTCGCTTCTGGATTATGGAAATTACTCCGACACTAATACGAACGAGTACAACGACATGATCGGCTTCTACATTACGTTTGACCCGGCGAATCCTAACACGCTGACGGTATGGCGAAACCTGATCGCGACAACAATCCCGCTTGACACAGCGAACATTCGCAGCTTCGGTTACGGCGGTGTCACCCAGACGAGCGGGCTGTTGGCATTCAGGATGGACGGCTACAGCGGTGGCATAGCAGGCAATGCGCTCGGCACGCTGCCTGTGGACCAGGAGAGCACTACAACATTCGGAACAGCCTATTCGGGCAATAATTTCACTCTTTTGGCCGGCGGCCTATCGGCCAGCGAAACCTGGAGCGTAGGCAACATCGGTGAGCACCAGAATCTGATGGTCTCTGAGAACTGGGCCATGTATCTGGGCATGGCCAGAGCGAATTTCCCGGACGGCGGCGGTTTCTTGAGCCCTCACGGACAGTACCTTACTCCACCGAACAACGACCACAGAGGCAGCCCGACCGTCAATGACACAGCTAACGTCATAGCCTGTGTTTCCGCTGCCCTCCCAACCGACCCGACACCCGAATCGGACGAGTGGTTCAGGCTGCGAGTGATCAATTACAAGGATGACGGGTCCAGCACCGGCTTCTCGACGACCTCCAATAACACCTATTCGTTTAGAAACCTGCCTGACGGCAAGAGATATGCGTACACGAACTTCTACAGCCGCTCCTCTTACGGCGGGCCTGAGCAGATATCGATCAACGATCACGGTGACATAGCGTTTCCTGTAGTGATCAATGTGCACGACTACGATTACCTTGGCAGTGCCGTTCCGTTCAGAACGTGCCCCCGCCTCGGCGTCCTCTTCATGAGTCATTTGACTCCTGGCGTCTTTAAGTGCGCCGTAGATAACCTCAACTCCACGACAATGTTGTACGATCCCAGCGGGAACTATCTTAGCTGCATAGCAGGGGTAGCAATAGATAACGACTGTAATATCTACTTCTCCACAAACGCGTGGGCCGGGGTCTGGGGCGACACCATCGAGCGCACAGCCGCTATCTACAAAGCCAGTGCCAATGATTCGTCCAATCCCAGTGGCTGGACAGTCGAACCAATTCTGTGGCGGGGCGCCTCATGGAACGATGGGACCAACATCTGCTCCATCACGAGCCTTCCCATCGGTAACTCCACAGCCCAGGACTATGCTAACAACGCAGCGTTCTGCACTCAGGACATCAACCGGACCCAATTGCCCGGTAAGACTGACCCTCGCTATGACGTTGGCGGTTTGTTCGTCGGCGCCTATGTGGATGTGACTCCCAGCACTGGCACGACCACAACAACCAATTACGCTCGCGGCCTCTACATTGCCCCGACCGACCAGACTGCGCCTGCCCAGAACATCAATGATGCCAAAGCGCTGGCCGACAACCAGCCAATCAATCTGATGTACCTGCACGGTCGAGTCCATCGGTGGGACATACACCGCCCCAATCACCGGCAACGTATACTACAGATACGTGGTGGGTCAAGGAAGCGCCGCGCAGATAGTAATGTCGACAATAAGATCCGACCTGCAGGTGGGTGACAGAATCCACACATCAGGCTATATGAGCACAAATACCGTAGTGGGCGATCCCGACATGACGGTAGGAGAAAGATATATCTCATCCCAGGGCTTGGTCGAACTAATCAAGCCGGTTGGTATGTGCAACAAGTGTGTCGGCAACGGTTTTGGACTGAGCACTGTAGGCAAATGGATCCGAGCATTTGGCCAGATCGTGGACATCAACACCAACGCCCAGTATATTGACGTCGACGACGGAAGCAATTCCCCTGTCCGCGTATCATACTCCGGGTACACATACGCGCTTCCTGCACTTGCAGCGAATGACTTCATCAGTTTCTCCGGTCACGTCGCACCAGGTGCGCCAGCAGTGGTCACGATGGTAAACGGCGATGACTTTGCGAAATACTAAGAGCAAAGGCAGATTATGAGCAAGGCAACAACAAAACCTGACTCACTTGAACTAAATGGTAGCCGCAAGTTCCATTACGGCAGGCTGCTGGCTATTTGCCTTGTCATTCTGGTAGTCGGGGCGCGCTGCGCCCCGACTGCTCAGATCAAGGTAATGACCTACAACATCGAAGGGGATGTTGGTCAAGATGCAGGTTATAACTCGAGTGCGGCGCAAAACATTGCTAAGATCATCAACTACTACCAGCCCGATGTGCTTACATTGAGCGAAGTTGAAGGCGCCAATACCACCCTGGCAGCCAACAATGTCGTACTGTGGTGTAATAACTACATCAGTTGTTTCGCGAACCTCCCCAGCAGTTGCTACTACGTGTCCTCCGTCACGGATGGATACGAGATAAATGCGATCATAAGCAAGTATCCGATTGTAAACCGTGTTTCTTATTCACTGCCTCCGCGAGATTTACTTTGCGGCACAATCCAGTTCCCGGATTCCAGCCAGGTGAGAATATTCACGGCGCATTTCAAAGCAGACGGCACCGCCTCGGATGCCACCGAGCGCCAGTCAAACGCTCAGAACGCTGAGCAGGATATAATTAACTGGTCTTCGATCACTGCGAATGCCGCTATTCCCTACGTAATGTCCGGTGACTTTAATGAGGACGAAAGCAATCCGCAGTATCCGCTGTCATCAACCTATCACCCCATTACTACGATCAAGGGCGCATTCCTCAACGACTTCGCTCCGCAGAACGGTTGGGGGAGCGACTTCACGATTTCCAGCACCAGTCCCGATGCTCGTTTCGATTACATCCTCGTCTCGGGTCAGTTGACGCCGTTAAGCAGATCTCTTCCGAGCGTGAAGGACAATTCTATTGTTTGTGATACCAATGTCTGGTTCACGCACGGACAGCTCCCGGTCGGCCTGGACAGTTACGACAGCAGAAGTTCCGACCATCTGACCGTCTTGGAAACTTTCGATATCCTGGCTGCCATGCCGGTCAGCAGCATACGCGCGCTCGCCAATGGCAACCAGGTATACACCACGGCAAAAGTCGTGACGTCATCGTTTGCGGACCATTTCTACATCGAGGACTCGAACCGGCTCACCGGGGTACGTGTGAACTCAACAGCGAATCCCGGCGTAGGAACGGCTGTTGAAGTGCTTGGAAACATGAGCTCATCTCCAACGGCTGAAAATACGATTCAGGCCACCCGAGTTTTTAATACCGGTTCGGGGTCAATTGCTCCGATAGCTATGTCCAGCCGTGATATAAACGGCCAAACATACCAGGGCAACCAAGTCGACGGAGCGCGTGGTCCTTTCAATGGCGCGCTGCTGGTAACGACGTGGGGCAAGGTGACCTCGACCGAAGCAGGCGCGTTCTATATCAGCGACGGCAGCGGCTGCTCTGTGAAGGTGTCTTCGACAAAAACGGTCAACGTCAATGACTATGTGTCGGTAACCGGCGTTATCGGGTTTTACGTGCCTTCGGGGCAAAACGCACCGATGCGTTACATAGAGACGCGCACAGCCTCGGATGTCCAAACCTGCGGGACCTGAACCCAAGTCCGGTTAACCCAACGTTGGGTCAACAGCCTGTCATCTGTAGATCGGGTCTGATTAAATAAGATCAGTGTAATGAAAGGGGCCCAAGAGCCCCATGCAGAAGGAGAAAAAGTGAAACGACATCAGCATCTATCGCAAGCGCGCTGATCGGAATCGTGACCTTTGTCCCGAAGAGATGAAGCTGATTCTTGATCGGTAGACCGCTTGCGGCATAGAGCTGAGCCATCCGCTTCGCGGGAGCATAGTCATGGCCGCATCAATAAAGGCCATGCCGATGCTCCCGCTGTCTAAAAGATCGTTTTATTGGAAAGGATTCCTCAATGCGCCGTATTAAGATCGAAATAACTATACTCTTGGTAGCCATCATATCCCTGGCGGCATCGGCAAGCTGGGCTTGGGGAGAGCAGGGACACACTCTGATAACCGACCACGCCATCAAGCTTCTGCCCGCCGAATTGACGCCGTTCTACAGAGCCAATGCGCGCTACATAGTGGCGTTCTCAATGCTCCCGGACGATTGGCGGGAGACGCATCACGAAACCGCGCCTAACCATTACATCGACCTGGATATGTATGATAAGCCGCCATTTGACAAAGTAAGAGCGGCAGTTGACAAGGACTCGGCCCAGAAACTTCTGGACAAAGAGGATGCGTCGAAAGCGGGCGTGCTGCCGTGGGTAGTTGCTGAGCGTTATGCAAAACTGGTGACCGCGTTCAAGAACAAGGACACCGAACAGATCGTTCTGCAGTCTGCGCTGCTGGCACATTTTGTCGGCGACACGCATGTGCCGATGCACACGACGAAAAACTATGATGGAGACAAGCCTGAAGAGAAAGGCTTGCACTTCAGATGGGAAACTGCACTGCTTGCACTGACGGTGAAGCCGGAAGACATAAACCCGACAGCGCCAACCAAGGTCGATAATATCCTGACCTCCGAGTTCTCCTGGTGTATTGCCGCCTTTGGCAACAATGACGCAATCTTCAGAGCCGACGATAAGGCGCGGCAACTTGATCCGGGTTGCAGTTATCTCTACTATGAAACTATGTCCGACATGACCGGACAGATTCTAAGGAAGCAGCTCACCCTGTCATGTGAGGACCTCGCGGGGGTATACATCGCAGCCTGGGAAGAAGCCGGGAAACCGGTACATGCCCAACAAGCCCGCACTGATCTATTGGGACAAGCAATAATCGCGAGTGTTTCAGCGATTCGGTCTCTGGCTGAGGTTCGGGGGCAAAGCCCCCGAATCCGCACCGGCCGGACCTATATTGTCAGCACACTGTGGCTGAGCGCGATGTCGATGATCTCAATCATTGTGTGGATCACTCCCACGTCTATTTCACTTTCAATCCCGAAGTAATCCACGCACGTGCGGCAGGAGATAATCTTTACCCCTTTATCCTCAATCTTCTTGAGATAACCCACGGCCTCGGAATTGCGCGTCGCCGCTTTAACCCCGGCGTTCAGCAGGATTATATACTTGGGCAACTGCTCGCGCTCCGACAGCAGCCGAAAGAAATTGTTAAGCAGAAGCTGGGCCAACTGCCTGTCAGGTGAGCCAATGCCATCGCTGTTTACAAGCATCACTTCGTTTACCACGTAAAAAACCTCCATTCGTTTAGCCACTCGGTTGGTTAGCCGGAACCGCGCAGTATTCCTCTCGCCTGCCGGGGCCCAAAAAGCCGGAAAATACTTGTATGGCCTATCGAGCAAACATGGAACAAATTAAATGGCACAAACTAACCATCTTTTCCTCCTTCCCTCTGGGCTTCGCGAGTAAATCGACGGAGCCTTTCTTTTTTGTACGGCTGGCCGGAAGCTAACCGGATTTGTCGACAGCGGCGGGGTCTTGCCAATGTCTGCAAGGGCCGACGCACGATTGTGACAATCTGACCTTACGACCTGGCTGAACGTATTCCCTCTCCCTTTACGGGAGAGGGTCAGGGTGAGGGTGAACCGTTTGCGCGAGATCACCCCCTCACCCCTGCCCTCTCCCGCGGTGGGGAGAGGGAGCCAGATGCAAGCACCTCATTATCTTACGTCAGCCCTCAGTTCCCATGCCATGCCTGCCGTCCTTGACACTGGGCAAAATCCGATGCTATACTACCCTTGGCCGCGCGGCGGCGCAAGATACATGGATATACAGAAGGGCAGACTCATTCTGACCTTCTTTTTTCGTATCAGTGGGAGCTTGTAAATTGGGGAACCTGGATATCGATATATCTGTCGTGAGGAAGCTCGTTGAACTCGTGGAGACCCATAACCTCGAGGAGATCACAGTCGAAGAAGGTGACCTTTCCATTACCATAAAGGGGCGCTAATCCGCTCCCGTGGTGGCGCAGGTCGCCGCAGAGGCGCCATTCGAGCATATGCTGTCCCCGGAAGAAGAACTCATCGAGGAAGTTCATCCGTCCCGGGAAGCCGAGATCGAAGGCAGCATCGTCGATATCACATCCCCCCTTGTGGGTGTCTTCTACAGAGCCCCCACCCCCGACTCGGCGCCGTTTGTGGAAGTCGGCGATATAATAGAGGTCGGAACGGAAGTGGGCCTGATCGAAGCGATGAAGGTGTTCAGCCCGATTCCGAGCGAGGTACCCGGCGAAGTGGTAGCAGTGCCCGCCGATAATGGCAAGCTCGTTCAGCAGGGCGAGATTCTGGTCAGGATCAGAGGACACGAGGAGCAAGAACAGAGTTGAAAGACGTTATCAATATCGGAGTGATCGGCTTCGGAACGGTCGGCGCCGGAGCCGTTAAGATACTGCTGGACAACCAGGAGTCCATTGCCAGAAAAGCCGGTTCCAGGCTTTGCATCAGGCGAATAGCGGATTTGGACATAACCACGCCCAGGCCGGTGCAAATAGACAGCTCAGTCCTCACGACGGACGCGAATCAGATTATAAATGACCCGGACATCGACATTGTCGTGGAAACGATAGGCGGGCTCAAGCCTGCGGGCGACTTCATTCGCCGCTCTCTTGAGGCTGGAAAGAACATCGTGACCGCGAACAAGGAATTGATCGCAAAGGAGGGCGCGTCGCTGCTTCCTCGCGCGGCCGAACTCAATCGCGATTTGATGTTCGAGGCGAGCGTAGGCGGCGGAATCCCGATCATTCGCCCCCTGAAAAGCTGCCTTGCGGGAAATGACATCCTCGAGATCAAGGGGATAGTCAATGGGACCACCAATTACATTCTCTCGAGAATGAGCGCCGAAGGGCTGGACTTCGGGAGCGTTTTGAAAGACGCGCAGGCTCAAGGTTATGCGGAAGCGGATCCCACTGCGGATGTCGAAGGTAACGACGCGGCCTACAAGATTTCTATCCTGGCATCGATTGCGTTTACCAGCCGGGTGGATGTAACGAAGGTTTACCGGGAGGGAATCTCAAAGGTTACGGCCGAAGACATGCGTTACGCGGATCAGCTCGGCTACGCCATCAAACTGCTCGCCATCGCACAGCCGGTTAACGGCAACATTCTAGCCAGGGTCCATCCGACTTTTGTGCCCAAAGCCCATCCGCTCGCAAGCGTGAACGGCGTCTTCAACGGCATCTACGTTCGCGGCAGCGCGGTCGGAGAAGTCATGTTCGATGGACCAGGCGCGGGTTCGATGGCCGCCGGGAGCGCAGTGGTCGGCGATATAATCGACGTCGCAAGGAACATCAACTATAACTGCACCTCGCGAATCCAGTGCACGTGCTACGACAAGCGCGAAGTGCTGAGCATCGATAACGTGAGATGCAAGAACTACATCAGGATTATCGCGAAGGACCAGCGCGCGTGCTGGCCGCGATTGCGACTGAATTCGCGGACAACAATGTAAGCATCGAATCCGTAATTCAGAAGGTACGATCGGACTCCCAGGCCGAAATCGTCTGGCTCACTCACGAAGCCAACGAGCCGAACGTCAGCGCAGCGCTGGATGCGATCCGCAGGCTGCCGGTGGTCACTGAGATCGGCAGTAGAATTCGCGTGGAAGAATAGGGGAGATTCAGGGGCTTTGCCCCCGAACCCCTACCGAGGGCAAAGCCCTCGGAATGGAGAAATGGAAACAGAAATGGCAATCACCGACATGAGAACTACATTCAAACGCCTTCCGCTTATCGAGCGATACCGGGACTTCCTCCCGCTGACCCCATCTTCGCCGATTGTGTCGCTGCTCGAGGGATACACTCCGATGATACGAGTCGACCGGCTTGCCGCGACAATCAGTGACAAGATCACTTTGTATGTCAAGTTCGAGGGAATGAACCCCACCGGCAGCTTCAAGGACCGCGGAATGACCATGGCCATAAGCAAGGCAGTCGAAAACGGCAGCAGGGCCACGATCTGCGCGTCCACTGGAAACACTGCGGCCTCGGCGGCGGCGTATTCGGCTCGGGCGGGCTCGTCTGCGCGGTGATCCTCCCCAAGGGCGAGGTAGCGCTGGGCAAGGTTTCTCAGTCGATGATGCACGGGGCGATAGTAATCGCCGTCGACGGCAACTTCGACGATGCGCTGGATATAGTCAAAGACATTACGAATAAGTATCCTATCACCCTGGTGAACTCCCTGAACCCGTTCCGGATCGAAGGACAGAAGACCGGCGCGTTCGAAATATGCGATGACCTGGGACACGCGCCCACATATCACGCGATTCCGGTAGGCAACGCGGGCAACATAACCGCTTACTGGGCCGGTTACAAGGCTTATAAAGCCGCCGGTATTATAAGCGATCTGCCGGCGATACTCGGGTTCCAGGCCGCGAAGTCCGCGCCGATAGTCGAAGGCCATCCAATTGCGAATCCGGAGACAATCGCGACAGCCATCAGGATCGGCAACCCGGCAAGTTGGAAGAGCGCTGAAGCGGCGCGCGATGAGTCCGGAGGAGTGATAGAGAAAGTGACCGACGAAGAGATCACCGAAGCCCAGATGCTCCTTGCGGGCACGGAGGGCGTGTTCTGCGAGCCGGCGTCGGCGGCATCGGTTGCAGGGGTTATAAAGAAGGCGAAAGAAGGCTTCTTCAAGGAGAAGTGCGAGGTCGTCTGCATCCTGACGGGGCACGGTCTCAAGGACCCGGAAAGAGCAAAAAAGATTTGCCCGAGCATCATTGATTTGCCCGCAGATACAGACGCCGTAGCCAGAGAGATAAACCTTATATGATCGTCACCAGCACTGATATCAAGGGCCTCAGGAAGCACATCACCGGCAAGGTGCGTGACGTCTACGATCTTGGCGGCTCCCTGCTCATAGTCGCGACCGACCGCATATCGGCTTTCGACGTGGTTCTGCCGACCGGGATTCCGGACAAGGGAAAAGTTCTCACGCAGCTCTCCGCGTTCTGGTTCGATCAGTCCAGGCAGATAATAGAGAACCACGTCATCACGGCTGATATCGACGAGATACTCGCCCGAATCGCGCGCGCGGGGGTAGAGAACGCCCAGGACTATCGGGAAATCCTGGATGGACGCTCGATGATCACGGCGAAGGCCAGCCCCTGCCCAATCGAATGCGTCGTTCGTGGTTACCTGGCCGGTTCTGCCTGGAAAGAATATTCTGCAATGCGGGCGGCGTCCGGAAACGGCGACTGGATAGTTTTGCACGGCGTAGAGTTGGCCGGTGATATGGTGGAGTCGCAAAAGCTCCCGCAGCCGGTCTTCACTCCTTCGACGAAGGAGTCCAGCGGCCACGACATCAACATCAGTGCCGAGAAAGCCTGCGAGATAGTCGGCGAAAATGCGGGCAAACAGTTGGAAGCGATGAGCCTCGCACTGTACAGGCATGCTTCCGATTACGCGGCGAAGCGCGGAATCATTATCTGCGATACCAAGTTTGAATTCGGTGAGTTCGATGGTAAGCTCATCATAATAGACGAGGCTCTGACGCCGGATTCGTCGAGGTTCTGGGACGCTGAGTCTTACGCGCCCGGCAAAGGCCAGCCGAGCTTCGACAAGCAGTTCGTCAGGGATTATCTCCTGACCCTGGATTGGGACCAGACATATCCCGGTCCCCAACTGCCCGAAGAGATCGTCATTAAGACATCTGAAAAGTATCGGGAAGCTTTCAAAAGAATCGTCGGCAGAGAACTCTGAGAAGGCATACTGCGCTGGGTGGTGATTTCCGAATCTTCGCCCGAATCCCGCAAGCGATAAACGACAACCACAATGAAGTATCTTCTTATCATATTCGACGGAATGGCGGACGAGGGGCTGGCTGAGCTGGACGGCAAGACGCCCATGCAGGTGGCCAAGAAGCCGTACATGGACGACCTTGCAAGCAAGAGCAGGGTCGGCGCCGCCCGCACAGTGCCCGAGGGAATGTATCCGGGCAGCGACGTCACCAACATGGGCATTCTGGGCTACGATGCCGGGAAATTTTACACCGGGCGCGGGGCTATCGAAGCCGCAAGCCTCGGGATTCCAATGGAAACCACGGATGCCGTCTTTCGGACAAACCTTGTTTCGACCGACGGCGAGCTGATGCTGGATTCCAGCGCCGGGCACGTCAGCACCGGGGAAGCTCGCGAACTTATAAACGCCATCGACGAAAAGCTCTCGACCAACCTCATCAAGTTCTACCCCGGCGTCAGCTACCGGCACATTATGGTCTGGCGCAGCGGTTCGGACAATGTGAAATGCATGGCTCCGTATAAGATCCACGGCAAGCCGTTCTCGCAGTATATGCCGGAGGGCGACGGCGCTGAGAAGCTAACGTCGATGATCTTCGACTCGTATGAGATTCTGGAGAATCACCCCATCAACCGCCGCCGCAGGGACGAGGGCCACCTGCCCGCGAATATGATCTGGTTCTGGGGCGAGAGTCACCTTCCCGCGATCCCCAACTTCTTCACCCAGTTCGGCAAGACAGGAGCGGTGGTTGCCGCAGTGGACCTTATCAGGGGTCTTGGAAGAATGGTCGGCTTGAAAGTCCTCGATGTGCCCGGAGCGACGGGATATGTAGATACTAACTTCCTGGGCAAGGGACGGTATGCGGTGAGTGCGCTCCAGCAGGACCGATTTCGTCTGGGTGCACGTTGAAGCGGCCGACGAAGCAGGGCACGAGAGCGACATCGACAAAAAGATCGAGGCCATTCAAAACGAGGACAGGATGGTGCTTGGCACAATCCTTGACGGCGCGTCGAAACTTGGAGAAGATGTTCGCATCCTCCTGATGCCCGACCATCCCACGCCTATCGCGACCGGCGCTCATTCCGCCGCAAAGGTCCCGTTCCTGCTCTTTGACTCCACCAGGCCGGAACGCAACAACCTGCCGTATGACGAACGAGCCGTTGAGGAAACGAAGCTTATCGTCGAGGAGCCGACTGACCTGATCCGGATGCTGTTTGAAGAATAGTGGAGAGCGAAGAGGTGAAATCAGAGCATCCCACAGACATTCTCGCAGCGGATCACAGATACGGCCTCCTCGCACCGGGCGATAAAGTCCTTGTCGCCGTATCCGGTGGGCCGGATTCAGTCGTGCTGCTGCATGCTCTCCACACTTGCTCCAACAGGCTCGGCATCACTCTCCACGTCGCGCATCTGAACCACGGCATACGCGCAGAAGCGTCCGATCTAGACGAAGAGTTCGTTCGGTCGCTCGCGCAGGAGTTCGGTTTACCAGTAACCGTCGAACGCATGGACGTGCCGGCGCTTAGGCAGCAGATGCGAATGGGAATGGAAGAAGCGGCGCGCGATCTCAGATATGAGTTTCTGCAGCGAAGTGCCCGGGAGATCGGCGCTCAGAAGATCGCTGTCGGACACAACGCCGACGACCGCGTCGAATCGGTGCTCTTCAACATTATCCGCGGCACGGGGATCGACGGTCTCGGGTCGATCAGGCCCGTTCGCGGAAATATCGTGCGGCCGCTCATCGATACTCCAAGATCCGAGATAGAGGCCTACATCGACGAAAACGCGCTCCCGTTCCGGATCGACGAAAGCAACCAGGATGTCAGCTACTCTCGCAACCGCATCCGCCACGAGCTACTTCCTCTCCTGGAGCGCGATTACAACCCCCAGATCAGGGAAGCGCTTATCCGGCTTGCCGGCATCGCATCCGACCAAAGCGACCTTATGGAAGTCGTAACGCAGTCAGCGCTCCGCGCCGTAACCTTCCGGGGGTCGATTGATGCCACTTTCCTGCTCGACCTCCCGTCCGCGCTTGGATATGAATTGATCAGGTCTGAGCTTATGCGCCTGAAAGGCGATCTAAAAGATGTTTCGTTCGAGCAGATCGACCGTGTGTTGCAAGCCCTGCGCGCGGGAGATGACTTCACAATCACCCTGCCTTCAGGCAGTCTGTATGCCGAAAGAAGGGGGATGCAATTTCGCCTGCGGGAGGCCGAAACGATTCCCGAGGTCATGTTCTTCGATCACCAAATCGCAGTCCCCGGAACCACCGCCATTCCGGAGATCGGAATCACTATTACTTCCCGTTTGTCGGATTACGCGGCGCCCGGCAAGACCAGCCCGGACGAGGCATTTATTGACGCCGGCGCCATCGCGGGCGCGCTGCGCGTGAGAAATCTCGAGCCCGGAGACAGAATAATACCGTTCGGAATGAAGGTCAGAAAGAAACTGCAGGATGTCTTCGTTGACAAGAAAATACCCCGCGCACAGCGGGCGAAAGCGGCGGTCGTGACTGACGATGAAAAGGTGCTGTGGGTCGTCGGAATCGTAACGTCGGAAGCAGCGCGCGTGACTGGGTCTACCGCTCAAGTAGTTCATCTGGTTTGTCAGGGAACCTCAAACTAATCGAGGTGATGCCCCGATCACAATAACCGGGGCATCATCCATAGCAATCCGGATTCTTCTATTAGGTACGAGCCTCTCATTCGATGGGCTCTCGGGCCACCGCCCATGCCGCCGGGGCACACTCCCATGCCCCAGTCCATACCCTTGCCCTCCTGGATCTTGGTGGTCAGGGTCTGGAGCTTGGTTTGTACCTGGGCCTTTTGAGCGGGAGTCAACAAGCTGTATACGCTGATCATGAAGTCGATCCGCGCATCCTTGATAGTGGCTTTCAGTGTCTCGATCTCCGCGGCCTTAGCCTTGATAGCCACAGGGTCCGGGGGATTCGCAGACCAGAGCTGAATCATCTCCAGCACTCGGGCTTTGAGGTCAGTCCTGGTTGTCTGTGTGGCAGTCTGGAACTGCGTTCGCAGTACCTTGATCTGAGCGATCTGATCCTGCGTCAGGTTCAGACCACGCAGGAAACCACAGCCGTGGTGTCCAGGCCCTGCCCCTCGGCGCGCAACTGCGCCGAACACAATACTTGCAGATATTATGAGAACCACCAGCACGGCGGCTATCATCTTCGTTCGCATTGCACCATTCCTCCTGCGTTTCTTGGGTGTTGCCCATGTTAATGGTTTCCCAGGAATAGACGGTTAACACCTAAAGGAGTTTCGCACGCGAAATCAAATGCTGAGGCTCGCTGTCTACGATCGCCTGGCAGCGACCAGACTTCGCCAATAGAAGCTCGACGAAAGGCTGTCTACCTCAACACCGTGCCTCGAACTGGAACAATGAACGAAGCTGCCGCCGCCGGCATAGATGCCGCAGTGGTCGATATAGGGGTTTTTACAGGAAAAATAGAGCCGGTCGCCGGGCTGCAGTTGGTCGAATGGAACATTGTCACCAACCTGCGCCTGTTCGCGCGCGGTCCTGGGCAGGGTGACTCCATTCTGGCCGAAAACCATACGAAGAAACGCGGAGCAGTCCATGCCGGTTGCCGGGTCAGAACCGCCAAATACATAGCTGATGGTTCCGGTGTAACTCAGCGCTGTTCGCACAATCGTTACCCCGAAGGCGCCGTCACGCACAGTAGGCACGCCTCGAGAAACCGGCTGATCGCTGCGAGGGGCCGGTTCTTTCGACACGAGCTGGTAATCCGTCATCTTTACATTGCTGCGCCCGATCCAGCCAATCGCGCCGTTGATCATCAACACGCCGTACCAATTGTTTTCTTCTTTTACGATGGCAAGCGGAGTCCCTGACTTTACCACAGCATATTTCCTGCTGCTGTACGATTTTGACTGGAAAATCGAAGCGGTTGAAACCTGAACTGTGCCCACGCGGCCAACCTTGACGGTATTAGGCTGCGCATTGGCAGAGGAAGATTTGGCGTGGTCCGCGGCACTCGCAGAAGCGTTGGATGATGCGTCCAGACAGGGTGTGTCCAGACTCATCGTTATTGTCTGGGAGGCGGACGCACAAACACCCGCGCACAACAACACCAGCGCTAGAACCAACAACCTCGTGTTATGAGCCAAAATTACGTCTCCTCCGCAGGATTTCCAACCGCAAGCTACATACAATTATCGGAGATAATATCGATACTTCTTAGGCGGCAAAAAACCGGGCTTTGCACGCTCACAAAACCGCACGTGTTCTTCTTTTGCAACGGCATGTGGATTTCCTTCAGGAATTTCACTATTGGAGCAATCGCATGGAATTAGCCATGACCGACAGGCTGCTCATGACCATAGCCGCGGCGGCAATGAGAGGATGGACAAATCCGAAGAAAGCGAGGCTAATGGCAATGCAGTTGTAGCCGAACGCCCAGAAAAGGTTCTGCCGGATTATCTTCAGGCTTTCCCGGGCGAGATCGAGGACCCAGGCAATCCTGGACAGGTCATCGCCGAGAAGCGTTACATCGCCAGCCTGCCTTGCGAGGTCCGTCCCACCACCCACAGCAATGCCTACATCAGCCTCGGCGAGCGCAGGCGCATCGTTGATTCCGTCGCCGACAAAAGCGATGCCCCGGCCACCAGCGATTCGCGACTTTCGCACGAGATCAGCCTTGTCTTTGGGACTGCACTCGGCGAAAATCTCAGCAACACCCAGTTCTTCGGCGGTCCGGAGAGTCGGCTGCTCCCGGTCGCCCGACACCAGCGCGGTCTTGATCCCTTTTGCTTTGAGAGCATCGATGACTCCTAGCGACTGCTCACGAAGATGATTTTCAAAGAGGAATCCTGCCTGCACCACTGAACTCCAGCCAACATAAGTGGCCGTGAGGTTAGACTCATCGCAGCGTGCACGCAAAGATTCGGGCAATTCGTGATGTTCACAAAGCAATTTCAGTGAGCCCACGGTCACGCGTCTTTCCCGGGCATTCAACACAACTGTTCCCTCTACTCCAAACCCCGGAATTGCGCGAAAATCCCTAATTGATCCGACAGGCACACACCTGGACCGAGCTTCTCGGACAACAGCGAGCGCAATGGAGTGTTCGCTCCCGGAAAGCAGCGATGCAGCCCAGGCCAGCGCTTCGTCCTCATGAAGATCTCGAGAGGCGGTGCGGATCTGCGAGACACGCAGGTTATTCGCAGTTAGAGTGCCGGTCTTGTCAAAGTACATACAGTCAATCTTAGACAAACATTCCAGAATCTCGCCGGACCGTATCAGGACGCCTGCCCGTGCTGCCTTGCCTATGGCGAGGCAGGCGACCATCGGTGTCGCGAGACCGAGCGCGCAGGGACAGGCGACGACCAGCGTGGCGAGCGCGGAGAGCCCAGCCCGCTCAGTATTCCCGCGAACGGCTGCCCAATACACGAACGCGGCGGCGGCAACTAACCACACAACCGGAACAAATATCGAAGCAGCCCGTTCGGCCAGGCGTTCTATGGCAGCACGATTCCGCTGAGCAAGTCTCACCATATCCTGAATTTGCGCAAGGAGCGATGTGGAGTTAGTTGCAGTTGCTTCCAATGAAATGAAACCGTCGCGATTGACACTGCCGCCATAAACTCTGTCTCCTATCGAGCACGAGCGAGGACGCGCCTCTCCCGTGAACGCCGCCTCTTCCAACAAGCACGAGCCCGACGTTATTCGTCCGTCCACCGGCACCCGCTCCCCCGGCTTAACGATCAGTCTTTCCCCCACCCTGACTTCCGACGCGGGTACATCAGTCTCATTGCCGTCTCGGAGGACGCGTGCCTGGTCAGGAGTCAGCTCCAACATGCCATTTATCGCGCGAGACGTTCTGGACTTTGCCGATGCCTCAAGCAGTCGCCCGAGCGTGACTATCAGAAGCAGCATTGTCGCTGTGTCAAAATACACCTCTCCCCTACCGCAAATGACATGAAAAGCGCTCACGCTATAGGCCGCGGTGGAACCGGTAACAATCAGAATGTCCGTGCCGATACTGCCGCGCTTTAGATCGCGTAATGCCCCGGCAAAAAAGGGAGTTCCAAGGATCACCATAGCCGGAGTGGACAGGATTACAAGCGCCCAGCGAAACCCGTGCAAAGCAGTGGGACCAAGTTCGGAAGCGGGATTAACGTAAAGAACGACGCTTATCATCATCACGTTCATCGCGAGGAATGCGCTCACACCAAGTCTGATCAAGATCCATGACGCAATTCCTTCATCGCCGCGCGAATCTACAATGCGCGATACGAGGCAGCACCCATAGCAGCAGTAATGATGCTTGTCGTCAGGCAGGTATCCTCTGCCCGAAAACGGAAGCCCGCAGTAGTCGCACGTAAAGCTCGCCATGGAACAACTTTTCCTTTGCTACTGCATCCGTCCGCAGCAGCACCCAACGGCCCGGTGATTTGCGTGATGCGATCCTGCGATCACACCTGTCGCGCGGCCGATAGTAAGAAGCCCGATAGCCAGGACCACGATCCCCGCCGCGCGCAAGCCCGGCTTCGCAAACCGGCGATCCAGCCCAACACCAAACGCTCCTGCAGCCAGCAAGCCGGGCGCCGTGCCAATTCCTACACCGCCAAGAAGCGCCGCGCCCTGCGACACATTGTGAGACGCCGCCGCAACTGCAAGCATTCCCAGCGGAAGAGGGCACGGAAGAAAGCCGACACCCAGGCCAAGTACGAAAGCAGCCAACCGACCCGTGCTGCCCAGAAGACCGCCAAATACATCGTGGGAAAAGGCAGTTTCGGCAGCGGACTGCAACGCCTTTATCGGAGGCAATTTGAACCCCAGCATTATCCCTCCCAGGGTCACTGTGAGCACTCCTGCCGCCACTCGCACCAATGAAACAGTTAAAGATGAGCTGATATTCTTAAACAATACTATACCTAACGCGGCGGCAAGTACCCCCAGAAAAACGTACGTGAAGCTCTTTCCAATCACAAACAACAACGGCCTCACCAGGCACGTCTTCCTTGCCGAAGAACGTGACAGGTACAGGGGAAAGCCGCCGCACATTCCCAGACAGTGCGGCGTTGCGGCGATACCTGCTCCGAAACCAACCATAAATGCGCCCAACATAACCAAGCGACTCCTTCCCGGCGAGCGGGTGTTAGGGTTTATCCGAGGGTTTTGCCCCTGGGCTCCCACCAAGGGCGCTGCCTCCGGAATCTGACACACACCTCCGATCTTACCCAGAAAACTGGCTCATGAAAGGTGTAGGAAGTATTCGTGCTGGATAGAATACACCTGACTTGTAAAGGGACCTGGCCTATACATAGCTGCGGCGACAACCGGGAATCGCATCCGGATTAACTTTTTGAGCAAGTGGAGGGCGACAGCAGTTGCCTATTTCGCGTCGAGAGTTCTTGAAGGGACTGGGGGTAACCGTCGGTGGAATCGGTTTTATAGCCACGGGCTATGAACACCTGATTCCTTACGTCCATCAGCCCGAGAATGTAGTGCCGGGCGTCTCGACCTGGTATGCCACAAGTTGCAGAGAATGCCCGGCAGGATGCGCGATGTTGATGAGGGCGCGCGAGTCACGCGTAGTGAAGTGCGAAGGCAATCCAACACATCCTATCAGCCACTCAGCCCTGTGCGCGCGCGGCCAAGCCGCGCTCCACGGGCTCTATGATCCCGACCGTATCAAAGGTCCCCTGCGCAGCCATAACGGCCGTTTCGAGGATTCGTCGTGGGACTACGCTATAAGCGCGGTGGGAAGTCAACTGAGGAAACGGCCGCGAATAGCGCTTGTGTCGGATCTTCAGACCGGATCGCTGGATGCGCTAATGCGTACCTGGATGGCGTCACTAGGCTCGGATCGTTTCATTACTTACGAACCCATCGATTACAGCGCCGTGAAGTCCGTTTACGGCGGAATCGTCCCGAGCTTCAATATCGCCGGCAGCGATTACCTGATGGCGTTTGGCTCCGATTTCCTCGAGACCTGGATATCGCCGGTCGAGTATGCCGGTGGGTACGCCGAGATGCGGCGAATCAGAAACGGCACGCGCGGTCGGTTCGTGTATGTGGGACCACGCGTCTCAATGACTGCGGCAAACGCAGACCTGCGAATACTTGTTCCGCCCGGCGCCCAGGCTGAAATCGCCTCGGTGATTGCATCAGAAATGGGCAGAGGCGCGCTGGGAGGTTCCGCGCTCGAAGATGTCGCTAAAAAGTATGGGCTCGATGCGGGCGTGATTAGAGATGCGACGCGAGGACTTGGAGCGTCGAGGGCTCCGCTCGTGCTGCCGGGCTGGGATTCGGACTCCGCACGCGCAGCAGGCATCATGAACGGCGTTCTCGGGACAAGACTGGTCAACACCTCTCGCCCGCACGCGGTGACTCACATAGGAACTCTCGCTCAAATGACGGGGCTGATCTCCGATATGGAGGACGGCAAAATCGACTTGCTTGTGATCCAGGGCGCGAATCCCGCATATTCCCTGCCGCAACAAAAGCGATTTGTCAGCGCAATGAAGCGTGTGCCGATGGTCGTGAGCCTGTCGAGCTATATGGATGAGACGACGAAGCGTGCAAACTGGGTGCTTCCATCCAACACGCCGCTTGAATCCTGGGGCGACTATGTGCCGTATCCCGACGTTGCGAACCTGATGCAGCCGACTATGGGACTGCTTTTCAACACCCGGCAGACGGGAGACATTTTAATCCAGCTCGCAAGATTCGCCGGTGTCGATCCCGCTGCGACATTCAAAGCGACCACCTACTACGAATATCTCCGCCGCCGCTGGGGGTTCCCTGTTGCTCCGGGCGCGTCCCCCGATGCGAGTGTTCCCGGCTGGGAAGGGCTGCTTCAGCACGGCGGTCGTTGGCCCGGTGCGGGAGCGAACCCAACACCCAACACCGGATACAACTCCTGGAACCTGAATGTCCGGCTTCCAGCGGGCGGCGGCATCCCACCAGCCGCTGCCGCCGCGCCTGCGATGGCAGTTCCGTCGTCAACAGCAGCGCCGGCGAGTCCGCCGAAGGCCGGAGAGATCCGGCTTTGGGCTTTTCCACACATTTACTACTACGACGGTCGCGGCGCAAATCGCCGCTGGCTCCAGGAAATACCGGAACCAATTACCAAGGCAGTGTGGGGTTCGTGGGTAGAAATGCATCCCCAAACGGCAAAAAAGCTCGGAATCGACACGGACGACATAGTGGAAATCTCTTACAAAGGCACGAAATTACGGGTCGGCGCATACGTGTGGGAAGGTATTGCCCCGGACACCGTCGCGGTGCCGATCGGCGAAGGTCACAGCGACTACGGACGATACGCGGCAGGCTTTGGCGTAAACGTTTATCCTCTGATTTCCGTTCAAAACCCGCCCGTTCGGGTCGCGGCTGTCGGCGGGTCCAAGTGGGTGACGCGAATCAAGGGATCAACCGACCAACAGGGACGTGAGATCGTTCAGACCGCAGCTTTGACTGAGCCGTTCGAGCGCGGGAAAGAGATACAAATGCCGCTTTCCAGCGGCTTCAAATGGATGGATTTCTATCCCGGACATAAGCACAAGAAGCACCGCTGGGCAATGGTCGTCGATCTGGACAAATGCATTGGCTGCCACGCGTGTGTCACAGCCTGCTATGCGGAGAACAACCTGGGCACGGTAAACCCGGACGGAATCTGGCGCCGCAGAGAAATGTCGTGGATTCGGATCGACCGGTATATCGACTGGAAGCAGCCGTCGGCGCCGGTCCTTTTTCAGCCGATGCTCTGCCAGCATTGCGATGCCGCGCCGTGCGAGCCTGTTTGCCCGGTCTTTGCCGCATCCCACAGCGACGAGGGCCTCAATATGCAGATTTACAATCGCTGCGTGGGCACCCGTTACTGCTCAAACAACTGTCCCTACAAAGTGCGGAGGTTCAACTGGTTCGACTACGATTGGCCGTCGCCACTGCACTACCAACTCAACCCGGATGTTACCGTGCGCAGCCGCGGCGTGATGGAAAAGTGCACTCTATGTATCCAGCGCATTCGCCAGGGTGAAATACTGGCAACGCGAGAAGGTCGCACTCTCAAAGATGGAGAGATCACTCCGGCATGCGCTCAGACGTGCCCTACCGGAGCATTCACCTTCGGAGATCTCAAGGACCCAGGTTCGCGGGTATCGAAGCTGATTCGCACGGACCCGCGAGCGTATCAGGTACTCTCGGAGCTCAATACCAAGACGGCTGTCATCTACCTGAAAAACGTTGTGGAGAAGGCGAGAGCATGACCGGCAAGCAGATGAGGGATGTAGATGATCAGGTGCTGAACTCCCTGGGGTGGCCCTCGCGGGGCTACCTGCTGGTTCTGGGCGTGTGCGTCTTTCTCATGACTTGCGGTCTTATTGCTTATCTCTTCCAGTATTTCTTAGGCATGGGGGTCAGCGGCCTTTCGATTCCTGTCGGATGGGCCGTATACATCACCGATTTCGTCTACTGGGTCGGTATTGCGCATGCCGGGACCCTGATCTCCGCAATCCTTTATCTGTTCCGAACGACGTGGCGGAATCGAATCAACCGGGCAGCCGAGGCGATGACGATCTTCGCGATTATGACCGCCGGGCTTTTTCCGCTCATTCACCTCGGGCGGGTCTGGGTCTTCTGGTGGGTCCTGCCTTACCCGAACTGGCGGCATCTGTGGCCAAACTTCAAGTCCCCGCTCGTGTGGGACGTCATCGCAGTGAGCACGTATCTCATCGTAAGCACCCTTTTCTTCTACCTCGGGCATGATCCCGGACCTTGCAACGGCCAGAGATAAGACCGCTGAGGGCTGGCGCAAACGGCTCTACGCGAACCTTTCCCTGGGCTGGACCGGCCAGTACGAACAGTGGCGTCACTATGCTCGAGCCTACCTCGGTCTTGCGGCGCTGGTGACTCCGCTCGTAATATCGGTGCACAGCGTCGTGTCCTGGGACTTCGCGATGTCTCTGGTGCGCGGCTGGCACACTACAATTTTCGCGCCGTATTTCGTTGCCGGCGCCATTCATTCGGGTCTAGCGACCGTTCTCATTTTGCTGATCCCGCTGAGGAAAAAGCTGGGCCTGGAGCGGCTGCTGACTGAGTATGACCTGCGGCAGATAGGCCTATTGATGATCTTTACCGGCGCGATACTGGGCTATTCGTACATAGTCGAGTCGTTCATGGACTGGTACAGCGCGGACACGTTCGAGAGGCAGTTCGATGCGTGGCGCGCGTTCGGAACGTGGTATTACAGCCCCCTGTTCTGGCTGATGCTGACATTCAACGTCGTTGTCCCGATGACCCTGTTCTCAAAGAAACTGCGATACAGCCTGAAATACCTGTTTTTTGCCGCGATCCTGGTCGACATAGGGATGTGGCTCGAGAGGTTCGTGATCATCGTCCCATCGCTCGCCCACGACTATCTTCCTTCCTCGTGGGCTATCTACGCGCCGCGCGCCCCGGAGATTGCGATTACAGCGTTCTCGTTTGGCTTCTTCATCAGTCTGTTTTTGATCTTCGTGAAGATCTTCCCTTCAGTGCCGATGAGCGAAGTCAAGCAAGACGCTGCGAACACAGGAGGCAGTTGATGGAGGAAGCGGTCGTGCGTGGGCTCTATGAGGATTTTGAGCGCTTCGAGGCAGCTCTTCGGACGCTCAAGGAGCGCGGAGTCCGGTGCTATGAGGCCTATGGTCCGACGAATCTCGAAGAGATAGAGGATCTAATGCCGAGTAAGGGCAGCCGCGTGCGTGTCTGGGACACGAGCGGGGCGATCATCGGACTCGCTACGTTCTGGATCATGTGTGTCACCACATCGCTCATCTACGGCCTGATAGTCGGAGGCAAGCCGCCGGTATCTAACGTGCCGTTCATCATTCCCGCGTACGAAGGAACCATCCTTACTGGATCCATTATGGCGTTTCTGGCGATACTCTGGTACGCGAGCCTGGGTCCGCGCTGGCCGGGCAGAGATTACGATCCCAGGTTCAGCGAGGACCGTTATGGAATAGACGTGCACTGCAGTCCGGGCGACAGGGCCGAGATGAGCAGCCTGCTGCGGGATGCCGGTGCGGTGGAGGTAATCGATGTCAGGTAACCTCACCGCAACCCTGACGCCCCGCTACAAACGTTCCGCGTGGGCCACGTGGGCGTGCATAGCGGCAATAGTGATAGGGCTGGCAGGCCTGGCGATAAGTTTCGCGCTCTCGCCGCGCGATACGTGGCTTTGGCTGGACATTTTCTTCCTGATCTTCATGGGAGCCGCCAGTGGAATGCTGGCGTGGGCCGCTGCGTTCCGAGTCGCGCAGGCGCGCTGGACCCCGGCGATCAGCCGACTTGGCCACTCGGCGGTCGCGTATGTGCCGGTTTCAGCGCTGGTCCTCATCGTCCTGCTCGCTGGAACGTCGCGTTGGATTCCATGGGTTGGACATCCGGTGCGGGGCAAAGAGGCCTGGCTCAATATCCCGTTCATGGTGATACGTGACGTTGTCGGACTTGCGCTGCTTTGGGGCCTGTATTACCTCATGGTGCGCTGGAGCCTTGCAGGCGACGCAAAGGTGAGGCGGGGTGGTGAAATATCCGAAACCGACCACTCCAGGCTCAATGCAGTGGCTGTAGCGGCCACGCTGGCGTATGCGTTTATTTCCACCCTTGTTTCCTATGACTTCATCATGTCGCTGGAGCCCGAGTGGGTCAGCAGCATGTTCGGGCCGTATTTCTTCTGCACCAACTTATATCTGGGAATGGCTGTGATTGTGCTGATGGCCGCTGCGCTGCGCAAGCCCCTGGGCGCGGAGGATTATATCAAATCCCCCCAGTTCCACGATATGGGAAATCTGTTGCTCGCGTTTTCGCTTTTTAACATGGGGCTTTTTTTCGCTCAATACATTACCATCTGGTACGAAAATCTGCCCGAAGAGGTCCGGTTCATCATTCTTCGGTATGACAAAGGAATGTGGCCGCCTGTCGGCTGGACGTCATTCATTGTGGCGTATGGCATACCATTCGTGCTGCTTCAGAGCCGTCGTCTTAAGCAGCACCCGCGTATGCTCGCGCCGGTCGCTGTCCTTGCCGTAATAGGGGTCTCACTCGAGCGCTATGTTATGGTGGCGCCGTCGATACATCCATCGAGGCTCATGCTGTTTCCCACGGGCGTACTGACTTTCTTTGCGTTCCTGGGCGCTTTCCTGTTGGCGGTCACGTCGTTCCTGCAGCGATATTCACCGATCTCCGCCCCGCAGGAAGCCCTTCGCAAGATCGACACAACGGAGCCATTATAGCTATGGAGCAGCAAAGGACGCCATCGTGGATAAGGCAGGCTCTGGGGCTGATGATCAAAGGGGTTGTGCTTGTTTCAGGGCTTTTCACAGGCCGACGAGAACGCGCCCTTGCCGAACAGGAACCGCGCTTTAAGAGTACCCAGACCACCGCAGATGGCCTTCGCGGCGTGCTTCTTAGTTCTTGTCGTGGCTGTATGTTTTGCCCTGATATTCAATTCCCTGTATCCGGGCCAGGATCAACCTGTTCCGTTCAGCCACAGAATACACGTGTCGACCAAGCAGTTGAGCTGTTTCTTTTGCCATCCTAACGCCGCAAACTCACAAAACCCGGGCATGCCGCCCGTGGAAAAGTGCCTGCTCTGTCACGACGTCATTGCCTCGAACTTCTTCCCGATAGCCAGAATTCGGGAGTATGGACGCGAGGGCAAGGGGATACCGTGGAAGCGTGTGAACAAGCTTCCGGACTTCGTGCACTTCAGCCATCAGGCTCACATCGCCCGGGGTTTTGACTGCGGCACTTGCCACGGCGATGTAAAGGAAATGGACAGAGTCAAAGAGGTATACGAGTTCGACATGAACTTCTGCATAGACTGTCACTGGAGGTACAACGCGCCCGATTCGTGCTTCACGTGCCATTACTGACGCACACGCAACCGAGGTTAGAATGCCGAAACAACATTACTGGGAACAGCAACACAGCGCGGCAAAGACGTGGCTCGTGAGCGGGGCCGTGTGGATGGTCGTCGGAACGCTCGCGGGCCTGGCAAGCGCCATTCACCTGGTTGCTCCGGACATGTTCGCCAACATTAGCTGGCTGGAGTTCGGCCGCATTCGCGCCGTCCATACCAACACGGTCCTTTTCGGTTTCGTGACCGGGATGCTGCTGGGCTGCGCGCTCTACATACTTCCCAAAGTACTGGACACAAAACTCTACAGCGAACCGATGGCAAACCTTGCGGCATTCTTTTTCGACGCCGCGATTATCCTCGGAGACCTGGCCCTGATGATGGGGTTCACCCAGGGCCGCGAATACGCCGACTGGATATTCCCTTCCGATGTTCTGGTAGTATTGGCATTTGTGCTGCTGGCAATAGTCGCGGTAATGACGGTTGCTCGCCGCAGGGAACCGCTGCTATACGTATCAGCCTGGTACTTCGCGGGCGCGGTGGTGTGGACGCCTATCATCTACTTTGTCGGAAACTGCATGTGGAATCCACGCACGGGGTCAGAGGCCGGTGTCGTCGACGCCATCATTCTGTGGTTTTACGGCCACAATATATTCGGGCTGCTCGTTACGCCGCTCGCGGTTGGAATAGGCTATTATATGGTTCCCAGGATCGCGCGGGCTCCGCTTTACAGCCAACTTCTGGGGATAATCGGGTTCTGGACCCTGCTCGCTTTTTACACGCATATTGGCGCTCATCATCTTCTCCAGGCCCCAATCCCGACGTGGCTCAAGACCGTGTCGATCATCGACAGCTTTGCAATGATCCTGCCGGTAGCGACAGTGCTGATCAACTGGTGGTACACCTCAAGGGGGCGCTTCCAGAACTTCCTCGTCAACCCCGCAGCCAAGCTGCTGCTGGTGGGAAGCATCTGGTACGCGATCGTCTGCATACAGGGTCCGCTGCAGTCGATTGCGTGGATACAGCGCGTTACACACTTCAGCAACTGGGTGATCGGCCATTCGCACATCGCTGTGCTGGGCTTCACAGGCTTTATCGCACTGGGCGGGATGTACTATGTCCTGCCGTCCGTGTGCGGGCGCAGAGTATACAGTGAAAAGCTGGTCAACGTGCAGTACTGGCTGGTTCTGCTGGGGTTGATCGACTTTTTCCTGGTGCTTACGGCTGCCGGCTTGATTCAAGGTCAGAGTTGGAATAATGGAGACACTGTTTATAAGGTTGTGCCACTCCTGAAACCCTACATGACTCTTCGCCTCGCGGGTGGCCTGCTGATAATAACGGGAGCCTTCGTGGGACTCTACAACGTGATAATGACACTTCGCAAAGGGGAATCCGTTTAACAGTGAGAACGACAGACTCCATAATCATCATCGGCAGCATAATGGTCGTATTTGCCGCCACTTTTGCGACGGTGCTGTGGCCGACGCTCACCATGAGGAACGCGCCTTCAGCGATGTGGAGGCCTGCATCGACACTGGAAGAACGAGGGCGCCAGCGCTACATCGCAAATGGCTGCAGCTACTGCCATTCGCAGTATATCAGGCCGCAGGACTGGGGAGTCGGAGCCGAGCGCATAGCCCGCGAGGGCGATTACTACAACCAGCGTCCACATTTATTGGGTTCGGAACGCACCGGACCTGACCTCTCTCAGGAAGGCGGCGAGCATCCGGACGATCGGCAACTCGCCCATTTCATCGACCCCAGGTTTACCAGCCCGCGGTCGCTGATGCCCAGATTTGCGTTCGAAAAAACGAGCAACATCGAGGCGATGACCGCTTACGTCCAGAGCCTGGGAGCGAAGAGTGCGGACTCCCGGGTCGACAATCAGATCTATTGGAAGGCGCAGGCGCTTGCCGCGTTCAGAAGAGGTCCCGATGCTAACATAAGATGGCTGCATTCCCAGGTTCCGCAGGAGTGGCGGCCTATGCCTACCCAGAGCCCCATGTCCCACGCCTCGATAATGCGCGGGGGAGAAGGTTTATCAGGACTATTGCGTGGGCTGCCACTCTCCAGTGGGAGACGGCAACGGAGAAGCGGCGCCATACCTGCAGCCGACACCGGTCAATTTCACTACACTAAAGCGCCATCTCATCGACGGCAAGTATATCGGCGGAATCCTCTATTATCAGATCATGAACGGCATCACGGGCAGCGCGATGCCCTACTTCAAAAAGCATCTGGAGTCCGCTAAGATATGGGACGTGGGCAACTACGTCGCCTACAACTTCATAAACCATCGCGACGACGAGTATCCGAAACAAGGCATCCCGGCGGCATACGAGGGAAAAGAAGCCCCCCCGGCCACGCGAGTTCCCGAACATGGGACCGATTCCGCCAAATACGGGGGCAGTCAGATGACGTTTCTTGAGATGTGGATCGGGTATGCAATAGTTGGAACTTCAGCGTTCTCGGCAGTATTCCTGTGGGCGGTAAGGACACATCAGTTCTCGGATATGGACAGGCCTCGCCGCTTCGCATTGGACGCGGAGGCTTTGGATGAGCCGGACAAGAACGATTCACGCTTGCCGAGCAAGGCGGACAGATACACATGGGCCATAATGGCGGTGGTGACCCTGGCGGTCGTAGTTGCCGGGGTCTGGGTTGGAATGAACAACAGATAGGAGACATTTAATGGAGTTGGTGAGTCCATCACTGGTGAGTATAATCGCATTTTTGGCTATTTCCGCGGGCTTGCTGTTGACGGCGTGGTGGATCGCAGCGCTGTATGCTGCGCACGATCGCAAAGAGGAAAAGGAGATGCCGGAGATTGAGCTTCCCGGGCATTTGCATGAAAAGCACACGGGAGTTCCAGCGGCCCTTGTAGCATACTTCATCTTTTCAGCCGTTGCTATGGCAGCGTACGTTATTGCCGTTTGGGTAGGAGGAGTTAGCTATTGAACGAGCAGCAGGACAACGGGCGCGGCGACAGCCGGAACAGATGGCTTGTGGGCGGCTATACGGCTCCGGTTGTGGTCGTATTGTTTACGATCTTCTGGTGCCTGATGCAGTATTGGCTGATAGGCTGGAGGTCACGTGACTGGGAATATGGGACCGTGCCTTATGTGCCTGGGATCTCCATAGTCTCTACGTCGTCCATTCCAACCGGCCCACCTCCGCGCCAGGTCGAACTGCCACGGCAAACGCTAACACCCGGAGAGGCAAATGCTGAACGCTAGCCGGATGCCGATAATGCTCGTTGTGCTCGCGTGTGTGCTCGCATGGGGTCTTGCGGCCCGGAGATGATAGACCAGCGCTCCATCAAACCCTTTGAACGGCAGATGCCGAACGCGCCCGCGGGCATGGTACCGACGGGAGGAAGGCTTCAAACTTTCACGATCCTCCAGGCCGCCGCGGCTAAGAATCCGCTGCCGCCAACGCCCACGAACGTCAGCAACGGACGCATCTACTACGGCTACTACTGTCTCATGTGCCACGGCGAAGAAGGAGACGGCAATGGCCCTGTCGGGCAGAGCTACGTTCCAAAACCCACCGACCTGTCGTCCCCGGCTGTGACGGCTCTGGGGGATGGCCAACTCTACGAAGCAATGTTGTCCGGCTCGGGCACGACCCGGTGATGAACGAGACCGTCCAGCCCGAGCACAGGTGGCCGCTGGTCCTGTATGTCAGGACCTTTCCTGGCACGCAGATACCAACAAACAAAGGGAGGGCACACACCCTCCCCTAAACTCCATATCATCGATTCACAGTCCCAGCAAATAAGCCCGCTAGAACGCCTGGCCCATACTGAAGTGAGTTCTCGCGCCCTCGCTGCCTACACCGTAATCGAGTCTCAAGTGGCCAATAGGAGTTGTTACCCGGATTCCAACACCGACGCCGAAGTGTCCCTGGAATGCTTCGCTCTGCGTGAGATTGTTTATGGAGACATTGGCAAACTCAGGCTCAGTATCCCAGGCATCGCCGTAGTCGGTGAAAACGACACCGTCAATCGATTGAGCGATCGGCTTTCGCACCTCAATACTCGCCAGCACCATCTTTGTTCCCCAGAAACGGTCTTCTACGTAACCACGCAGGCTCTCGCCGCCACCAACGAAGAACTGCTCGAAGAACGGCAACTTACCGGTGGAAGTTCCGACAAGAAGTCTGGTAGCGATTACTATGCGTTTATCGTTCGGGCTGGTCTTTTTTCCGCCGCGGCTGAAGTAGCGTCTGAGGTCAACAGACGTCTTGGCGAATCCGCCGTCAAATGGTGAGGACGAAATGACATTATTGGACACATTGTACAACGTGGCAGCGACCGTTCCCAATTCCACTGAAACCGCCTCGTAGCCACCAGTCGCGGGGCTCAGCTCGAAATCTCGGGTATTATGCACTAAACGAAGAGAACCCGCCGTGACATCGCCGTCCTGAATAATGTTAGCCAGGTTCCCGGTTGTAACCAGCAGGGAGGGGTCGGTAGTGACGTTCTCAAATCGTCCACCCAGGTAAAGCCTGGTGGCGTCGGTCACCGGCCTGCTCAGTGTAAAATCGCCGCCCTTGTGTCTTTCGTTGTACGCTGTATCATTGGCGAGCGTCGACCCTCCGCCGAATATGCCTTCCGAGAATCTGTAGAGGATCTTATCATAGGCGCTTACCGAAAGCGAGGTGTGCTTCTTATCGAGCCAGGGTCAAAAATAGCCGAGTTCATAGCTGGACCCGCCTCCCGTCACATCAGAGCTGTACCTTGCTCCCAAAGCAGGTTTAATCCCTGGCCTCGCCCGCGGAAGTTCGTCTCGGAGAGCCGCGCTTCTCCAACCGGTTTCTGCTGCGAAGAGTATCCGACTCCGAGAGAGACCTGCCCCGTTTTCTTCTCGACCACCGGTATTGTGATCCGCACCTGGCCGATCTCGCTGCCGGCTGTAATCTGATACTGCTTCACATCCTCGAGTATATCGAGGTTGTATATCTTCGCCATATCCGCCTTGAGGACCTTTACGTTAAAAACTTTACCCGGCTGGGTCTTCATTTCGCGAAGGAAGACATAGGGCTTGGTTTTCTTCGCTCCGGTTATCTCAACACTTTCCACCGTGTGCACTAGAATCGGGACCGTCAACACACCCGTCTGCGGGTCCACACCGATATCAGCCGTAACGTACACGATGTATCCCTGATCGCCGTAGTAGCCCTGAATCGCGTCGATATCCAGATTCAGGGTTGCGGTATTAAGAACCTGACCCGGCTTGGTCTTCATAAGATCGAGAACTTTCTGGACCGGCACCGGCTCGTTGCCGACGACCTTGACACTTGTGATCTTGGGGTTTTCCGTGACTTCGTAAGTGACCTTCACCCCGCCCGCGACATTATCCACATGGACCGTCACGGCGCTGAAGTAGCCCAGAGACATTATGGCTGCCTTATCTTTGTCAGTGACCTGGGTCGTATTGTCATCCCCGACCTTCAGTGTGATAACATTATGGATAGCGTCTGTGTTGATGCATTGATTTCCTGTAATGGCCACCTCGATGACCTTAGCAGCTTCCTGCGCCCAGGCTGCCGAGCAGACTCCCACGGCCAATACAACCAGGACAATAAATGCGATAACGCCGGCACTGGACACACGACTTTGCATATTCTGTCTTTCTCCTCCTGCAATACCCGCAAGCAGCCTTAAGGCCGCTGTAAGATTATACTATACAGCCACTCACACGTTCAAGCTGAAAAGCATTCAGTAATGGCTTGTGCATAAGAATCGCTAACTAAGTGAACCTCTGCGATGTTCTGGTGAGCGAACCCATGCAAGCACCGCTATTATCTTATAGTCGATTGGAAGCTGGCTTATTGCCTGCTCTACGCGTTTCTTGAACTCTTTTCGTTCGAGAGCTTCTTCAAGTCTGTCCGGAGTGCACAAAGCACTTTAGTCGAATGCGTTCGAATAACCGAATTCCACGGTCGTTTCCGGCAGGCTGTCGACGCCCATGCTGAATGTGTAGATATTCTTGAACCTGTAGCCCAATCTCACTTCGTAGCTGACATTGCGCAAACCGGTGTAATTCGATTGCAATTGCTGATAGAACGAGACGTAAACGTTCCCAAACAACTGCCTCGATACAAAGAGCGCCAGTGGAGATATAGGGCTGTATTCGAGAGTAAACTGCTCAAATCCGAGTCTCTCCACAAAGAAATTCCTCGATTGGCGCAAACACAGCGCTCGTTCCGACCGCAGTCAACGCATTGCGCAATTCACTTTGGAACTGGCTCTCCCCTGATGCAAAGATGCCTTCCACGTGCCCAAGAGCCGCCAGCATTTGTTCACGGGTGAGGCCGGGCGGATTCGAGGTCAGTCCGATATGCAGGCTCGTAACAGGCCCATTCACATCGACCGTGATCTGATACCTCTGAGTCTGTCCGAGCGTATCTGTCGCAGTCACCATCGTGGTTGCCCGCAGACCCTCCACAGCGACTTCGGGCGCAGCGGGTGGAGCATAGCTGACCGAAATTGTCCCGCCCGACAGTATGCGCAGCCTGCTCACGGCCAGCGCAATGGTACCACTTTGTATCGTCAGTTTCATCGACAGGTTGATCTGTGACACCCTGCCTTTAAGAGCGCCTTCACCTGTCACGGTCAACCTCATCTTGGGCGGTTGCACCACAACATCATTTCCAAGGTTAATGCTCACATTGTTAAGCTGCGGGTCGACGAAGAGCGGCTGGATAGGCTTAGTCTGCATGTTTTCCGGCACGGCAAAGACAAGTTTGGCGTTCGATATGTTTATGCCACCCGCCGTGGCGGCCACCGGCGCGTTCGCAATTACCGGACGCCGCAAATCGTTGCCCGTGACGGATAAACCGGCATCAACCTGCCCGGAAACGTCCTCATTGTATCCAAGAACGTTCTTCTCCGCTACCTTTAGCCCAGTCGCTACAACCAGGAGATTTATGGCAGAGTTCCCCTCAGTGCCTATATCGATGTAGCCGCCCGGCTGGACCGCGACGCTGCCGCCATCGCTCGAATCAGCCGTCAACTGATTTACCGATATTCGCTTGTCCACGAACTTGATGTCGGCCGTGACGTTCGTAAAGTCGTTGGTAAACCCCTTCAGCGAGAGCCGGCCGTTATTCAAAGTCATAGACCCGTTGAGCTTCGCGTCGGCCAGCGTTCCCGTAAGGTTAAACACAGCGGAGAGCGCTCCGCTTGTTCTCGCCGCATCGATCTCAGACGAAAACGCCGCCAGAATGGACAGATCCTCTTTGTTGAGATTCGCGGTAAACTCGAGTGGCCGATTGCGTGGAATGGTCACACCCGACCAACTCCACGGCAGGTATCCCTGGGCAACTGCCTGGTGGTTATCGACTGCAAGAATCATATCCGAAAGCTCGATGTGGTTGTTGGTAACTTCGACGCGTGCTATGCGAAAGCTGTCAAACTGGATCTTGCCAAAGCCTGGTTTCGTTACCTCGACAGAACCCCTGATCCGCGGCGCCCTGGCTTCTCCCTGCGCGACAAAGTCTGCGGTCAGAACCCCGGAAGGCGTATTGATGCCGAACCAACGGCCTGAGCTGCGAAAGATCAAAGTTGTTGGCCGAAAGCGCAAGCTGGATTCTCCCGTCTTCGTAAACCGGAGCCCCGGGAGTCGCCGGGGCCACCTCGACACTGGCTTCCCCGGAAACTGCCCGGAGTTGGTTTATCCAGATTGCGCCGTTTTTGGCTGTTATATCGCCGGTTACGCTTTCTATGCGCTGGATATCGACACGACTTTTGTGGCTGTAAACTTCAGTAAACCATCGGGATGTGACAAGCACCCACTTAACTGGAATTCCAGGTTCAGAACACCGCTGGTAAGCCTGGGCAGGTTTTGCAGTGACTTGTGAAGCCGCTGGGAACCAGGAGACGCCAGGTAAGGACTTGCGTTGAGTATGCCCCAAATGTCCGGAACGCTTCCCCCTGTTATCCGTCCAGTAGCAGACTTCATACAATTGGTTCTCAGGTCAAAATCGGCGGCCTGTATTTGGTAAAGCTGCCCGTTTCGGCTCAGGTTCATTTGGGCTGATGAAAGCGCATCGTCGGAATAGACGGCACTAAGCTGAGCCTGATCGAACCGCTCGTTATTGATGGACAGGTTATCAATTCCCAGGTTCGCGGCGATAGCCGGGTTCTTCCAGTCTCCGGTTAAGTACCGGTGGCATTCGCGATGCCCGCAAGCACAACATATTCCCTTACGCGTTCGTGTACCCGCGCCAGATCGAATCCGGTGATATTGAACCTTAAATCAAGCGTCCTGGTGTCGGCGAGGACCTGCCCTCCGATAGTAGCATGACAATCCTCGCTCAGATCTCCGCGTTCTCGATACTCAATTTATTGTCCGCATAGGTTACTGCCGCGGTGGCGCTGCTGATTGGATAGCCGAACGCGGTTCCGTCCGTCAATTCCAGACTCCCGGAAGCGACTGTGCTTACAAACGGAACCTGGCCTGGCGAGGCGTCAGTGAGGTATGTCCCCGTTGCAGTAAAATCTGCGGTCACTGTGCCTGTGACTCCGGCCCTGCGTCCCATCAACGCAAGAATTTGTTCCAGTTGCACGGTCCGGGCGCGCATGTCTCCGTTGAAAGCGAGTCTGTCCGTTCCCAGACCACTAATCTTAGCCGCGAACCGAAACTCAGCCGGATACTGCCGTATTATCCCCTGCGTAATGTCGATATCCCTGGAGTCCCCGGCAAAGCTCAGGTTTATGTAGTTTGTCTCGTAGCCCTCGTATCTTCCGCCAAAGATCTCCGCCGTTCCCCGATACGAAGGATTGCTCAGGCTGCCGGAAACGCGCCCGCTTGCATAGGCTATGCCTTCAACACCTTTCACTCGCAGCAGCGCGGCCAGTCTGCCAAGATGAATGCTATCCGCGGTGATACTCAAATCGATTGCCTGGCGGTTAGCGCGTCCACTTATTTTCAGCGTTCCACCAGCAAGATTCTTGATGCCCAGAGAAGAAATCCGGGCTTCGCCGTTGACTATGTCAAAGCGCACGGCCACTGACCCGAACGGGACTTGCTCGATGGTACCTCTCGAGATCGCGGCGCTCACCGAAACAACCGGCCGCGCAAGAGTCCCAGTGACAACGAAATCAGCGTTGATGGCGCCTGTCACACTGACCCTTGACTGAATGGGGAGGGCGGACATGCGCAGACCTCTCGCCTGCCCTCGAATGGAGATTCCCCTCGCCCCGCTCGTCGAAACTGACCCGCTCGCCTGAAACTGGGCGCCCATCGACACAAGCCGAAGGGAACGGATGCCGACAACCCCTGCTCGATACGATCCCGAAAAGCGAACACTGCCCGCGCTGTAGCCCTGGGCGGTAATGTTGGGAATTGAGCCGACCGCATCTACCGAAAGGTTGTCAGTACGGCCTGAAATCACGACTCGCAGCGAACCGGTCCCGGTCGTTCGAATCTGCGGCGCAATTGCGGCCACGCCCGCGGCGCTCATGAGGCGGGTGAAATCAACGTTTGAAGACGTCACCGACACATTGAACATCGGCTGCCTGAGCCCGACAACGGTGCCGCTGATTCGACCTGAGCTGCGCGCTGCCGTCCAGCTCAGGTTCGCCGCTATTCTCTCGCCGATCATCACTACGCGCCCGCCGATTCCTGTCACCGGCTCACGCAGGCCAGGAACGGCAACGCTTGCATCAGCAATTGTCGCAACGCCTGTTATCGACGGCGACCGCCGATTCGGAACAAACCGAACTTCCACCCCCGCGGTACCGGCAAGCGTGCCGCGGAGCACTGAGACTCCTTTGGGAAGGCCCATATAATGTGAAGCAAACCGCGCGCTCAACTGCCGTGCACTGGCGTCCATTCGAAGAAGGTGCCCGCGGTCGTCATAAGACCCCGAAGCCATTACCGGACCGGTGACTCCCGCCTGTCCTCGAGCCGATAGACTGAACAAATACTGAGGCGCGCCGGCGGCGTCCACGGCAGCGTTCACATGGCTCGCCACGCCAGAAACAGGAGCACCCGGAGTGCCCGCCACATAATCACGATACACGACCATGGCGTTAGTTATGATGACTTTTCCTAAAAATGGTGGCCCGGGCGGGCCTGGACGATGCCTGAACAGCTCAAGAATGTTAAATGTGCCGTTCGATCTCCGTATCACGAGCACGTGCGCATCGGTAAGCTGCACCGAACGGACACTTCCAGCTTTTGCGGCGTGAAATATCAGAGCATTGAGGTCGTAGCGGACGCTGACGCGCCTGGCAGCAAGTATGGTTCCATTGGCCAGCGTTTTTCCTTCCGCTACCCGCACATTCTCCATAACCAAGGTACCCAGAGGAGTCACGCGCACGCGCCCCACGCGAACCTCCCTGCCAAACTGACGAGAGAGCTCGTCGATGAGGACCCAACCGGAGTTACTGATCGTTCGATTCACCTGATTGGCAAAGTGCTCTACTCCAAGCGCCAGCATAACCAGCACCGGAATGCACACCACGAACGAAACGATCAGCCGTTGGGCGCGGGATATCATGGCTCGTCGCACCACGACTCTAGTGTGAGATTGAAAGTGGCCGCAAAACTGCGCGCGCAGATTTCTCGCACATCGTTCATATCGGGCGCGCCGCCCAGCAGCCCTGCCATGGAAGTGATCTTTTCAGAGGGAAGTCCACATGGATTGATCAAGTAAAAATGAGACATATCGGGGTCCACGTTGAGCGCGAATCCGTGGTACGTGACCCACTTTCGCACGGCGATACCCATCGAGCAGACCTTCTTGCCGCCCACCCATACACCCGCGGGACCATTTCTTTCGCCGTGTAAACCGAACTCGGCGAGCGCATCAATAATGCACTGCTCCAGCAAGCGCAGGTAGGTGTGTAAATCGAGGCCCATCTCACGCAGCCTGACAATCGGGTAACCGACCAACTGCCCGGGTCCGTGATAAGTCGCATCGCCGCCGCGGTCGGTCTGAACCAGTTCTACGCCATTCGCACGCAGAACATCGGGGCTCGCCAAAACATTGCCGGCTGAAGAAGCCTTCACGCCCATAGTGATTACGGGATCATGCTCGAGCAGCAGGAGGACACCCGGAATCTGGCGATCGGCGCAGCGGGCATGCAACCGGTGCTGGAGGTTGAGCGCATCTGTATAAGAAATTCGCTCAATGTTATACAGCAGGCATTCACGAGGACTCGTTTTCCGATCCTGCACCGTGATTGTATTGGAAACTTGCATGACCCCTCCGAGCGGCCGGCACGCGGGCGGGTATCAACTTTACGGATTATCCGAGGGCTTCACCCTCGGGCTCCCACCAAGGGCGCTGCCCTTGGAACCCGCCAGGAAACCGTGTTTCCTGGACCTTCCAACTCGCTTCGCGGATGCCCACGTTTACTTAGGTGGACATCCGCGAAGCGAGCCAGGGGTCTGGGGCCCTTGGCCCCAGCAGAGTCCAGAGACAGGTCTCTGGTAGGGGTTCGGGGCCAAGCCCCTGAACTTCCGTAAATTTGAGACACACTCCGGCACGCGTGGCAACTTGACTTAGTATACCGACACGGCAGGCAGGGGTCAAGGTGAATGGTAAGCAAGGCTGCCTCCAGTGGAAGCATGTGCGAGAAGGGAGTCTTATGCTGCAGGAACGACGGTACCCAGGGACCCGACAAGCTTCAAAGATTGCAAGCTCCCGCAGCGTAAGGAATGTTACGGTCGCCACGTTGTGCCGACCAGTTTCTTCCATCTCATCTTTATGTCCCTGCGTTCACGTACCATCTCGAGAATCCAAGCCCCTTTATGATAATGATCCCTGCAGCAAAACCCGTTGCATAGACTGCATCGGTAAGGTGGAGAGAAGTTCCTTTCAGAATCGTTCCGGTCAAAATTTCGGCGCTCTAATGGTGCCGAAGTATCCCGGCGTATTTGCGTAACTAGCACGAGCGTTTCGCCCGTATCGATTCGCAGGCTCACGCCGCGCAGAGCATGGACGCCATTGGGGTTAGTTTTGGCGACATCACTCGAGTTCTATCTCTCGGTCCCACGACAGCAGACTACTGTGCCACATAGTCCTCGTGTCAATAGCACCACATCCAGTCTTCACCCTTTTCAAACGACTTTATGACAGGGTGACCCGTGGCGCGGAAGTGCTTGGCAGCGTGTTTGTTCTTCGACGAGTCACAGCAAGCTGCGCACGTTGGCATTGAAGTGGATGAGCACTTGCGCTTGAGTTCCTCTACGTAAAATCCGTCTTTGCATAGGTGGGTAAGAAGGTATTAGATCAAAGCCAAAGGAGGAATGAGCTATGCAATTCGACACACGCGATACCGCCGTTGTTATCATCGATCCGCAGAATGATTTCCTGAATGAGAAGGGCATGAGTTGGGACGCGGTTGGCGCCAGTGTCACCGAGAACGGCACGGTCGGGAACATCGAGCGGCTTCTTGAGGCCGCGAAGGCGAATGGCTATGAGTTGTTCATCTCACCTCACTATTTTTACCCGACCGACGACGGCTGGAAGACAAACGGGCCGCTCGAATCTGATGAGTTCAGAACGCGCACCTTCGCTCGCAGCGGACCGCTGAATCTGACGGGGTTCGCCGATTCAGGAGCCGATTGGCTGGATCGATTCAAGCCGTACATTGAAGATGGTAAGACGATTGTAGTCAGTCCACACAAGGTGTTCGGACCGCAGACCAACGACCTGGTACTGCAGCTAGGCAAGCGAGGGATCAGCAAGATCATCCTCGGCGGCATGCTGGCGAATGCGTGCGTAGAGTCACATCTGCGCGAATTCCTTGAGCGGGGGCTCGAAGTCGCCGTCGTAAAAGACGCGGTGGCCGGGCCTCGCCATCCGGAGTGGGGCGACGGGTATCAGGCGGCCCTGATCAACTACCGATTCTTGGCTCATTTGGTGCTGTCGACCGACGAGGCCGTCGCACGCATGGCTGAGGCTCCCTCCTCGTCCGCCAAGACCGCGCCCGAGGCTAGGGCACGCATTTGAAGGAGTCGACATGACCGCATCGGCAAAGCCACTTCATGTTGACATTCCGGTGAAGCTGTCGGTGGCGAAAGTCGTATTCATATTCCTGCGCCGGCGTTTGAAGGGGATTTTCCGGCATCGATTTTCCATCTCCAGCTCATCATAAAGGACGTCCGCGATTGGAGCGCCAAATCGGATATTGTCGCGGTGTTTCATACGAATGCCGGCCATGTCACGCTAAACGACGACTCTTACAACGCCGACTGCGGTATCGCGACCGGCAACCCATACGAGGAACTCGTCGCAGACTCGATGAAGAGCGGGGTGCGAGTCGAGTAGTGCGGCGCGGCTGCGGCCGTTCATGGATGGGGCAACGCAGACCTGCTACCCGGGATCAAGGTGAACACCGACGCCATAGTGCGGACGATCCAACTCGTTCAAGGTGGATATGTGAAGATCAGTGAGTGAGGGCTGTTGACGAACAAAAGAGGAGAACGAATATGAAAATCCTAATGGTACTGACGTCACATGACCAACTCGGCGATACCGGTCGCAAAACCGGTTTCTGGCTGGAAGAATTTGCCGCTCCCTACTTCGTTTTTAGAGACGCCGGTGTCGAGTTGACGCTGGCCTCCCCGAAAGGCGGGCAGCCGCCGATGGATCCAAAGAGCGATCTGCCGGAAAATCAAACGCCGGCCATGACGCGGTTCAAGGAGGATAAATCGGCACAAGAAGCCCTTGCTCATACCGTCGAGCTTGCAGACGTGAAAGCGGAGGATTTCGAGACCGTATTCTACCCCGGAGGGCACGGCCCCATGTGGGATCTCGCCGAGAGCCCCGTTTCCATCGCTCTCATAGAGTCTTTCTACAATTCAGGCAAGCCGGTCGCCTTAGTCTGCCACTCACCCGGTGTGCTCCGTCATGTCACTTACCGGGGCGAGCCTCTGGTGAAGGGCAAGCACGTGACCGGCTTCACGAATGGCGAGGAAGAAGACGCCCAACTTACCAAGGTTGTGCCGTTCCTCGTCGAGGATGAGCTGCTGCGCCTCGGTGCCGTCTTTGAGAAGGTGGCGAACTGGCAGCCTTTTTCCATCACTGACGGTCGCCTGATTACGGGGCAGAACCCCGCGTCGTCGACCTCTGCAGCCCAAGCGCTTCTGAGGCTCATGACTGTACCGGAATTGGAGTCGTCAATGACCAGCGTACAAATCGAACAGAAGAGCTATGAGATGCCCCCGCGGGAGGGGATCAGCATCGCGCATTTTCTCACCGTCGCCGACATCGAGCGATCGGCTCGCTACTACGAAAAGGTCTTCGGCGCTCGCATTCTGAGCCTGGGTGACGGCAACGCGCCTGGGTACCTTCAGCTCGCGAATATCTGGATGATTCTGAACGTTGGAGGCGGGCCGACCCCGGATAAGCCGACGGTAACGCTCAGCGTCCCCGACCCAAATCACATCAACAGCTTTATGAATGTCCGCGTCGCGGATATCCAAGCGTGCTATGAATTATGGAGAAGTCGAGGAGCCGAGTTCATCACGGAGCCGATCCCCAAGTACGGCGAAATTCGCTGCTACATCCGCGATCCTGACGGTTATGTTATCGAGGTCGGGCAGAGCACCGAACTCAAGTACGGTTAACACTTTCTGTGCTTCGGGACTGCTATCCCCAGTACTTCCTGTCCAGGCTCCGATACTGAACAGCCTCGGCAACATGCTGGGCGGCGATCATCTCGGAATCGGCAAGGTCCGCAATTGTCCGGGAAAGCTTGAGGATACGGTCATACGCTCTTGCCGAGAGGCGCAGGTGTTCGATGGCCTGCTTGAGCATGCCTTCTCCATCGGGGGTGAGCTTGCAGAACAACTTCATTTGTCGGGAGTTCATCTGGGAATTGCAGAATCTCTTCGAGCCCGAAAACCGCCCATACTGAGCATCACGCGCGCTGCGCACCCGCTTGCGGATCGCGGCTGAAGATTCTCCCGGCGCTTTTCCCATAAGCTCTTCCTGCTTGAGGCGGGGCACTTCTATGTGGATGTCGATCCGGTCGAGGAGCGGACCGGATATCCGCTGGAGATATTTGCTGATCAAGTGCGGAGTGCACGTGCAAGTCTTGACGTGGTCGTTGTAGAAACCGCACGGACATTCCTGCGTTGCCTTTCTGCCATATTGAGTTACGAGCTCAAAAACCTGTTTCAAAGGCCTATCCTATCGAATTGAAAACCCTGGGAGACCACCTACGAAAAAAGCGACTCGACCTTGGACTGCTGCAAAAAAATGTTGCTCAGATAATCGGAGCCACCACTACATCAATAATGTACTGGGAAACAAACCGGGTATCCCCTAGCATTGAGTTTACGCCTAAGATCATTAACTTCCTCGGCTATATTCCTTAGGACAGTATAGCAGAGATGGCACTCGGTGAGAAGATACTTACGTGCCGCTTACGTGCCGCAAGATCAAAGGGCTGACTCAAGAGGAGCTGGCCAAGCATCTGAATGTCGATTCGACAACGCTGGCACGATGGGAGAAGAATAGGTGCCGACCAGGTACACCTCTCCTCAAGCGCCTGTACACATTTCTCGCCCTCTCTCGTTTGGAGCGAAATAAATGAGAAAAAGATGGCAAATTGGGCTCCCGCTGTCCGCATTGCTGAGGATTTGCGCTATAATAAGCTTTAGAGTTATCGTGATCGATATTGACATGGAAGTCCCAGACCGCTCCCGACGTTTGATTCGCGCCCCAGTTCCCGGCGATTGGACATGCGCAACGTGTGTCGTACTCGTTAACTCATCATAAACGGTGACCTATTGTGTGCAACTGGACGCCAGTCCATTCTTCAGCAAGTGCAGCTCTTAACCAGCGTCTGAACGAGATCCGAAGAGGGCCCAGGAAGACAGGCCCTTTCAAGATTTCGCAATTGGGCTCTTGGAGCGGTACGGCTACAAGAATGTCAACCCTTCTTACTATGTGCGTGACGGGGGAACCGATGCATTACTGGGCATGGAGACCTCCGATGGGACGCCCTGCTTCCCTGCCGTCTCATTGACCTGCACACTGTCCAAGATCGGCGATGACTGTAAGTCATTCATCAAGTATCACCCTGAACACAACAAGCAGGCCGTTATATTTGTTACTCTCGGAACTGAAAAATCTGGAATAACTGATGCAACTATAAAGACCTGGACAGAGGAAATTGAGAAGGAGTTCGGCTTCAGGCTCATAGTTCACCACGAGGCATGGGTAAGCAACAAGCGCTAAAGTCCGAGGAAAACTGGTTCTGGACCTGCCGCTTGCTCGGGATATCTTCGGACGAAGTCGAATATGCACAGCAATGTCGGCGATTTTCGGAAGCCAACCTCTCGCCAACAGCCCAAAATGCCAATCCTTGGGCACATACCAAGACCACAGGCATCAGCTGCTTTGCAGTCTCTGCGACAACATGGCAGGCTGGTACTCCGGGGTAATCCTGGAGTAGGCAAATCGGGAATAGCCAGTGAAGTCGTGGAGACAGCTATCAAGGAAGATCTTGTAGTTCTATATCTGAGAGTTGATCGCAGCAGCGCGATTCTTGCACATGGATGCAAATCATCAACACGCTTCCGCGCTGTTGCGAGTTTATTCTGATACTAGATCAGGCAGATAACCTTACTGGAGAACAAAGATCTGAAGTTCTGCAGACCGCTGGCATGGCATTGCGTGCTGGAGCGAAAGTCCTGTTAGTTGTCCGCGATTTACCTACGACCGGGATAAGCAGATACGCAATTAATGTTCGTTGATTTGCCTATATCTCAATTCGAGGAGCAAGAAGCAGCTGGGTTCTTAGCGGATATTGGGCTGGGCCAGGCGCATCCGGAACTAGTAGGGTTGTGCCGGAAAACATGTAAATCTAAGCTTAGTTGCTGATATTGTGTCCAAAGGCGGTACAGTCGGCGATGTGAATAGCGACTATGCTCTATGGAATCGATATCGACAGAGTATCGAAGAAGTAGATGGTGATGATGCATTAGCCTGGCAATTGCAGTCGCGCGTGAATGCGCTGTAGACGGAAGGCTCGAAGTCATTAGACCATTGCCGCGCGATGCAGGATTCACAAAACTCGAGAGTCGTGGAATTCAGGTACCTACTCGAATCGGAACAGGTGAGGTTTCGGCACTCACAGGTACGAGATTTCCTTGTCGGGTGGACAATCGTAACACGGAGTCTCAGCGACATCAATTCCGATCTTGATCGATTTCACCCTACAGTTCGACGAGCCATCATGCGTGGGCCACAACGATTGCAAAAGAAACGGGACGTGTCGAAAGAATGTTGGAGGTAGTCTGGAATGTCTGAGAATATGGGCTTCTATTCGAAGGCTGCACTATTGGATAACATTCTTTCGAGTGAGCCTCAATCACCTGGTATCATTTCCAAGATAGCAACCATCTTGCAAGAACCTGCCGCGGCCGCGTACGCTTTCGAATCTATGAATGACAAACTGCATCGTAGTTGGTTAGGGGCACTGAGTGAGGCTGGCTACTTCCGTAAAGCGTTTTCGTCGGAGCATGTCAATCTGGGACGAATCACAGTAAGCTATTTCCTCAGGCACGTGGACGATCATCCGGATATCAATCCCCGAGGTCAGCAGCGCGACTACCAGCGACCAATGGACAGTTGCCCGCATGTGGGAGCTGGCTGACAGTTACCTGGTAGTATTGCCGGTCCAAGTGGCAGAGCATCTTCGCGGTTTGGGGGTGCCCCCATTTAGCCAAGGCGATGTCGCGGCGACAATGGTTGCAGAAGCCGAACGAGGAAACACTACCTTGTCTTTGGCTTTGCTTGATGACCTTACAAGTTATGCAACGGAAAGCAGCCATCAAGCTTACGAGCTGGATCAATGCAAGAAAGGCATCCTATCGCTGAGTTGGGTTGTGCCTGTGGAAGTCGGTAGCATTCTGGAAAGGAACAGTTGACAGCTCTTGAGCACGAAGCAGCAATACGAGAATCGGTTGAAGGTACACGCAACATAAC
>CAVZJH010000030.1:0-44387 GCA_963775535.1 uncultured bacterium
CGCCAGAGCAGGGGTCTGGGCTCGCGGTCCCAGCGAAGTCCAGAGGCGGAGCCTCTGGTGGGAGCCCGAGGGCAAAGCCCTCGGACACATATCGTAGGAGGCACCCAGCCGTGATGAAGTGGCTGATAACAGCAGTCTTGGGTCTTAGCTTTGCTATGGCAGCGGGGGCTGCTACGACCTGTGTCTACCAGGGCACGCTCTCGGGGCAGTTCGTTATCTACTAGGATACTACGGGTCGACGGCACATATCAGAGCTCCGCGCGTCTAAACCAGAGCTACGCGGATTTCAGCCTGCCTGCGACTGTATCGACCTCGTTCACCGTCGATCCAACCCCGTCCATTCTTTCTCTCGCGATGAGCAGTGACGGCGCGGCTCACCTAACGGCGACCCTGGGAACTCTCCAGTGCGCGAGCCTTTCTGCGATACCTGTCGAAGATCGATCTCTCCGCAATGCTTCCGACGACCGCCCAGGCAATCCCGATCAACCCGCCTTCCGATGCGTAAGTTTACGGTTCCCAGGACACGGTTTCCGTGATGAGTCCCAGCGAGCCCATAGGCTACGGTCCGGGCCTGGCAATGGCATGAATTATACCGTGGCCTCCGAGCAGGCGGCGACGCCCGGACGGAGTCGATTCCTCTCTATCAGTTCGACTCTTACGACCAGTATTCCAGGCTGTCTCTTGATTGGTCCGGCGGCTTCCAGCAATTCGGAGACAGCACGCTCGACTATCAATGGGAAGGCCACGAAATTCACAATCATTTCCTGGCTCTACGCGGATGGAGACGCCTACCAATACGACGGCACGCTCGTTCCGGCCTTCCGCGGTGCTAATGCCGCTGCCTGCGCTGGCGGACTCGCGGGGCTGCGAAGGCGGCGCGGGAAATAGCAGGGCCGGCATGCTTCGTTTTCCGGGTGGGTCCATGTTTGGGCAGATTTGCAATCCAGCCCCCCCGGTAGCGAAAAGCTGTCTGAACACGATTAAATGGATTCCGGGATAAACAGGATGGGTTTGCATGTATAAGGCGCCCCCGTTACGGCGCCCAAGGCGACGATAGCTATCGTGTCCATTCTTTGATCTCTTCAATCGTGTTCAAGACGTTCCAGCCTGTCGTTTCGTTAGTTACGTCCGCATTGTCGGCTGCATGCAAACGCAGCAACGGGTTTTCGACGCACGACGCGCAAAACAATCCCCAAACACTCAACGCGCTTACACCCCTGCAGGGCCGGTACACTAAACATCCGGGTAATATCGCAAAAGGAGGATTTTACCATGGAGACCTTTGCGACACGTGAAGAGCGTGGCGTGGGTGTTGGACCGCTGTGGTGGACACTGGAAACACGTGGACTTCTAGCCATAGCGTTTGGGATAATCGCAGTAGCATGGCCGGGAATAACCCTCATGGTCCTGCTTACATTGTTTGGGGTATATGCGCTGCTGGACGGGATCTTTGGGATTGTGGCAGCCTTTACCAGTAAGCCCTGGTGGCTCTATTTGGTGTTGGGTCTGGCAGGGATAGCCGCAGGGATAGTCACTTTTGCTTACCCGGGGAAGACCCTGATAGCGCTGCTGTCATTATTGCCATCTGGGCAATCGTGACAGGGGTCGTGGAACTCGTTGACTCAATCACCGGAACCAACCTCGTTGGCAACAGGTGGCTGTGGGGCGTGTCCGGAGTTTTGTCCGTGCTCTTCGGCGTGCTGTTGATCGGCTCGCCGATCATGGGTCTGTATGCGGTCGTCTGGGTGATCCGGCTTCTTCGCTCTGGTTTTCGGCTTTGCGCAGATGCTGATCGGTTTTGAGCTTCGAGGAGTTGGACAAACAATGCACGGTGCGATGCAGCATTAGCGCATCCTTACTCGGATTCGACGAATCCATCCGAGAATGTCATCCCGGGATCTGTCTCGGGATGACATCATATTCGGCGGTGTCGCCCCGATTAGTAGTAGTTCACCTCAACATCCTTGCCTTCGTTTCTCAGCAGGGATGCCAGCGTCTCCACGACCGTTCGCCTGAGCAGCATTTCCGGCGGAAAGTTCGCGTTTTGGTGGGCGGCGTTGCGCGCTGTGCCGACCATAAAGTTGATTCCATCGCACGCGCGCAGTTTCTCCAGCAGCCTGGTCGCAGCGTTTTCTTCGTTTTCGGGGATGCCGTGCTTCAAATAGTTGACCACCCGGTTCATGGCGTATTCCCTCGGTAACCAGGTCTATGCCATCTATCCTGGCAGTGGGCGGGAGTCCGCTGTCGAGATATTTGAAGTCGATCTCGACCTCCTTGCCCAGCTTTGTGGCGACAAGGTGCGAAGTGGTTCCTCCGCAGACGATCTTCTTACCCCGAGCCGACGCGAAATCGTTTAACATCCGGGGCATTTCGCTCCGGTCGCCTGCCGGACCGGTAATGACAGTCACGTTGCGCGCCTTCCGATACTTTGCGGCGACCACCGTTCCATCGTCCCCGGGCCCCGAAAGCCACAGGTCACTCGCCTGGTGGATAACGTAATCCGTCAGGCGGTCGGGGTCGCCCTCCGCAAGCGGCGCGACATAGCCGAGGTAAGCCTGCACCCCCTCTTCCTGCCAACCCATCCGGAGCTCCTTCCCGACCCCGGCGCATGGATAATGCCGTCAGACATCTGCAGGACCATGTCGCCGGATTTCATTCGGAAATGGCTCTCGCGGATCGATCTGCCGAGAACGTCCAGCTCGGAACCCGTCGCGGTGCTGACTTTGATGCCGCTGCGGAGCTTCAGGGATGTGGGAGAATCGTACTCGACAAGGGTTGCCTGGCCCGTGTCATAGATTCGGAGAATGGAGAATGTGGATACGCGATGCCTCGCCATTTGCACACCGGCAGCGTGGCGATTAGAGTCTCGACCACCTCGTCGTGCTCATATTCCCGCTGACGAGGCCGCCAACTATCTCTACCGTGAGTGTGGAAAGAACATTTGCCTTGATGCCGCTGCCGAGGCCGTCGGAGAGCACTACAACCGTTGAATCAGGTGTGCGGAAGACCTTATAAGAGTCTCCCGCATATATCCTCGCCTCTCTTGGAGAAGCTCTTTCCGCATACGTCTACTGTGTATTCTTTCATTGTGTCGAAAGCCGTGCGTCAAAAGTCGAAAACTGATCTCCGACGCAGGACGCCGGAAGCACGACCTTCGTCGCTACGCCTGCTCGTCTACCTGCCTCGCGAGATCGGTCAGCTTCCTGAGCAAGACCCGTGTCTCGCTGGTGGTTTCTCCCAGGATGCTCGCAATTTCCTGCGCCATTCGCATCTGCTGCTCGATAACGCGTTCCGCGTTTCGAGTGTTTCGGTGCGCATCCGGGTGATCCGGGCCTCGATCTCTTTGGTTTTGGTTATGTTCGCAAATATGCCGATCAGCACGTTTTCGCCTTCCAGGCGGTAAATGCTTTCGGTTACCACCATGCCATACTGCGGCTGCATCACCATCTTGCCGCTGATCCTGTTGATCAGCTCCGCGGCTACCTGCTCGAAGTCTGCCGGGTCCATCAGCACCCCGATGGGCCTGCCGATGATTTTTCGGTGCACGAGAACATTTTGGCAAACGCGGGGTTAAACGACACTATCTTCAGCCCGGAATCCACCATCACAATTCCGTTCGGACTGTTGTCGATGATCTGGACCGTCTTGCGCTCCGCGAGCTGCCGCATCCACGGCAGGCACATGCTTGTTCAGCCATTCCCGAGAGCACCGCCGTGCGTTTTCCCGGCACGATGTATACCCGCACGCGCCGCAGTTGAGTTCGTCCGCGGAGGTATGTTTTCCCGTCTCGGCAAGGACAGCCCTGATCTCTTCCTCGCTGAACTGCGGATGAGGAATGCCCATTCGGTTGATCTGCTTTTTAGATCATCTTTCTCTGCAAACGCGAGGTCGATCTCCTCTTCCGCTTCGAATGTCCTTCGTTTGTGATATTGAAGCACGCGGCCCCTGCGCGCGAAAATGTCCCTTGCGGAGCCTACGCACGGGCCGTTGATGCAGCCGCCCGGGCAGAACAGGGCTTCGAAAAGCGGCGCGGGCCATCATCCGCGAGTGATCGACCATCTCTCTCACGTGCTCAGAGCCGGAGAGCGCTATAAAATCGTCTCTCAAAAGGTCCGACGCAATGGCAGCCGTCAGCGCCAATCCGCCCTCCAAAGGAAAAACCTGCGCGTTTCTGGGGCGAACGTCGTCGAAGACAACCGGCTCGAGCGATTTCGCGGTTATCTTGGCTTTCTTGAAAGCCTCGTGCAGTTCATCGAATGTGAGCACCGCGTCCACGGCATGTCGGGCTCCCGACTCGGCCTCGCCTTTCTTCGCGGAGCACGGGCCAATGAACACAACCCTGGTGTCCCTGCCATACTTCGCCTTCAGGTACTTCGCGTGCGCCACCATCGGCGAGACGATGGGAGTTATGCTCTTGCAGACATCGGGGTAATAGCGCTCTATGAGGCTCACCACCACCGGACACGCCGACGTGACCCACATTCCCTGGTCTTTTTTGATCAGGTCCGCAGTCGCCAGCGCCACCAGTTCAGCACCCACAGCCGTCTCCGTCACGAGTCCGAAGCCGAGCTTCTTGAGCGCCGCAGGTAGCAGCCCGCCGCCGTAATCGGCAAATGCCGCCGGGAAAGACGGCGCGACAGAGGCGATGGTCAGGCCCGGGGAAGCAGCAGAGCCGCCAGGCTTTCCAGGTCGTTGCGAACGTGCTTCGCCTGCTGCGGGCACTCGCGAACGCAAGTTCCGCAGACGATGCACCTCTCCGCGTCCACGCGCGCCTGTCCGTCCGATATGCATATTGCCTTTACCGGGCAGACGCGGACGCACCTGTAACAGTCTCTACACTTCGCCTTATCGGTGGTGATTATCGAGCTTTTCACGATTTCACCTGTCCCGGGGGTCGCGGATACACAATCTTCCCGCCAGTCCAATTGCCGCTTCTAACCTCCGGCCTTCAAACGAGGTAAAACTTGGTTGCTAAAGAACTCTTCAACCACTTCAGGAGTAACGCCTCCGTGAACTTCACCATCCAGCACAACATTTGGCGCCGCCAGGCAGTTCTCGAGGCACAAATCCGCCTTTAGGTCAATGCGGTTCGTCAGGTTAGACTCCTGTATCAGGGTTTCCAAAGCCCGCAGGGTCTTGGTGCCGCCCCGTATGTGGCACGAACTGCCGACGCATACCTTGATTTCGAGCTTCTTAGGCATACAGATTCTCCGGTCCTGGAAAAAGTGGCTCTACGGTGATAAGTGGATACGTTCAAATCGGGGAATATAACCGAGTATATCCTCTAGATTCATTTTACATCCAATGAAAGGTTTACGCAATCGCCGGGCGCGGCGGAGACTGTTCAGTTATGCGGGACAGATCACCCCTTCGCGGTGAAACCCACAGCGTTCTTCCGCAGGAAGAATGCGAGAGGGTTCATCCCCGCGATTCCTTCGAAATGCAGTATTGCCATGTTCCGGCGCCTCCCTGCGCCGGAATCCCCTTCGGGGGTTTCCCAACCCCGACATGCCATTTGCAAACATAGAATCTAGTTGTCTGAGTTACGCCTGTGGGATCTGCGGGTTATGAAACCCTGGGGAATGGGTCCGGCGTAAGGAGACGCCTGACCATCAAATCTCCAAGGCGGCATCTATCATTCCCGATGGCCTCCCCTTCCCCTTTTCATATTTTTTTCGTTTCGTGCTTTCGCGGTAGTTCCCTTCCAGCCCCCTCGGGTGGTTCGTAGCGTTCGTAGTAGCCGATGAGTCTCCGTCTTCATCACGAACGGCTCTCATGAATATGCGATGCTTCTCATTGTCGGCAATTAGCTGTTCCTCCAGGCCGTTTGGCATGGCCGCGGCAATCTCGATGATAGAAGCGCATGAAGTCTCGTTGTGGCAATCAAGCACCGAGCGCCCGATAAAGTCCGCGCCACCACGTTTCGAATATTTCTCTATCGCGGCCTTGTTAATGTAGCGGATTATGTGGTCTGTGTCCACGAACATGAAAGGGTCCTTGAGACTGTTCAGCATTGCTGCCATTAGTTCGGGGGGCATTGCGTTGTAGTCCATGATAACTGTTTAATTTAGCGTTATTCGCCAGGAATCCTGATTCCTGCATCACAATATGAAGGCACGTTCGGGGCGTTGGATTCGTATAATAGTTGTAGGTTCCGCAACGAGTTCTCAGGCCGGAGCGGCTGCTCAATAGCGGGCAGTTCAGGTGACCTGAGGCCGGAGCGGGAGGAGGGCGATATTATATGGAGAAAGCCACTTTCGCAGCCGGATGCTTCTGGGGCGTGGAAGCCGCCTTCCGCGAAGTAAAAGGGGTGGTGGCGACCACCGTCGGATTCACGGGCGGGACTCAGGAGAACCCGACCTACAAGGACGTTTGCACAGGCAAAACAGGCCACGCCGAAGCAGTGCAGGTGGAGTACGAACCCTCGCAGGTCTCATACGAAGATCTGCTGGAAGAGTTTTGGAAGATACACGACCCGACGACAGTCAACCGGCAAGGTCCGGATGTGGGTACACAGTATCGATCGGTGATCTTCTTCCGCACCGCCGAGCAGGAGCGTGCAGCGAATGCTTCCAGAGAACGGCTGCAGGCAAGCGGCAAGTTTAAACAAGAAATAGTCACACAGATTGTTCCTGCGTCCGAGTTTTACCCGGCCGAGGAGTATCACCAGAGATACCTGGAAAAGCACGGGGTGGCGTCATGCCACGTGCTCTAACAACCCTCGGGCTGTGGTTCGGACTTATGAGTGATTGGTGATTGGTTCTTTGTTATTCACTGCGCAAGTCGCAGTGGCCCGCTTTGAAGGGGCGCGGTCGACCCAGGCTGCGCCCTTTCGTTCGTGTGCCGGCGGCAGGAAAAACAAACGTCGATGCCAAAGAGAACATTGCGGGGTGGGGTTCTGCGCTCCGCTTTTAAGTTGCTGAAGAAGAGGTGTTAACCCGACATGCTCGAGGGCGTGATTTTCGATATGGACGGCGTGCTGGTGGATTCCGAGCCGTTTATCTGCGAGGCCGCGGTGCGAGTGTTCGCGGAGCGCGGGCTTACGGTCTGCCCGGAGGACTTTGTGCCCTTTGTGGGGGCGGGAGAAGACCGGTATATTGGCGGTGTGGCGGAGAATTACGGCTTTACGCTGGATATACAACAGGCCAAGGCGAGGACATACGAGATCTACGCCGAGATAGTCAGGGGGCGGCTCAAGGCCTTGCCGGGCGTGCGCGAGTTTATTTCCAAGGCTCGCGCCAGGGGTCTCAAGCTCGCGCTCGCCAGCAGCGCCGACAGGGTTAAGATAAATATCAACCTCAGCGAAATGGGCCTGCCGCTGGACACATTCGATGCGATAGTGAGCGGGCAGGATGTTGTGAAGAAAAAGCCCGACCCCGAGATATTCCTGGCGGCAGCAGCCAGGCTCAGACTTATTCCCGGGCAGTGCCTGGTGGTGGAGGACGCGGTAAACGGAACGTCCGCCGCAAAAGCCGCAGGGATGCGCTGCCTTGCCCTTACCACGAGCTTTACGGCTGAGCAGTTGTCCGGCGCCGATTGGATATCGAACACTCTTGCCGATGCCCCGGAGGAAGCGCTGCAATGGTGAGCACGCCGCTTCTCGAGTTTAACGACGCCACCGTCATCATAAAAGGCGCCAGGGTCCTGGAGCGCGTCAGTTTCAGGATCGATGTCGGCGAGCACGCAGCGATAATGGGGCCAAACGGCTCGGGAAAATCGACGCTCATCAAGACCATCACCCGCGAGCTTCATCCTGTTGTGACTGAATCGGGCCCGCCTGTGCGAATTTTGGGTGAGCACATGTGGAATATTTTCAACCTGTGGACGATGATTGGCATCGTCTCAAGCGATCTGCAGCAGGTGTGCACCAGAGATATTTCGGGTTGGGAGACAGTAATGTCGGGTTTCTTCGGAAGCATCGGGATCTATCCTTATCACAAGGTTACCGAGCAAATGGAGGATCGAACGAGGCATATACTCGAGTTTCTCGAGGCCTCGCACCTGGCCCAGAAGAACATGACTGAGATGTCCACCGGAGAGGCGCGCAGGATGCTGATCGGCAGAGCATTGGTCAATCGACCAAAGGCGCTGATGCTCGACGAGCCCGCGAACGGCCTCGATCCGCACGCGGCGCGTAAATTCAGCGGCATGCTGCGCAAGATCGCCCGCTCCGGCAAGAGCATAATAATGGTGACCCACCATCTTCACGACATAATACCGGAGATAGACCGGGTTATTATGGTCAAGGATGGAAAGCTGTTTAGAGACGGGGCAAAACAGGATGTGCTCACCGAGAAAAACCTCTCGGAACTCTTCGGGATGCCCGTGAAGATCAGGACAGGGGACGGATATTATCATCTTTGGAGCTAGGGGCTTCGGGGGTTCTCGGCCCCGGCAGAGTCCGGAGACCTCCGTTTCCGGTAGGAGCGCGATGAAACTCGCGGTCCAAGAAAGGTTTGCTGAGTCATGAAAGTGATAGTCTGTCCGGACTCATTTAAGGGAAGCTTATCAGCAGTGGAAGCGGCCGATGCCATGGCGCGGGGCGTCCAGTTGAGCGCCAGCTCGGCAGATGTGCAAATCGAAGTCGTTAGAATCCCTCTCGCGGACGGCGGGGAGGGAACGGTTAATGCGCTGGCACGCGCCACCGGCGGTCAGATCCGCAAGGTCAAAGCCCACGGCCCGCTTATGCGCGAAGTTGATTCATTCTTCGGAATCTCCGGGGATGGTATGATAGCAATTATCGAGATGGCCGCGGCATCCGGGCTCTGCCTGGTCTCAGATGAAGAGCGCAATCCGCTGATTGCAAGCACAATAGGCACCGGCGAACTGATCCTCTCGGCAGTCGATGCGGGGGTAAAGAAAATCGTCGTGGGAATAGGTGGAAGCGCTACAAATGATGGCGGTTCCGGGGCGATGCGGGCGCTGGGCGCAAGATTCCTCAGCCAGGATGGAGAAGAACTAAGCGAGGGTGGGGCGGCGCTTGTGGACCTCGCCGGCATCGACATGTCGGGTTTCAGGTTCCCGGTTGGCGAGATTGAGGTGGAAGTCGCTTGCGACGTTACTAATCCCCTGTGCGGCTCCACGGGAGCCTCGGCGGTTTTCGGTCCCCAAAAGGGCGCGACGCCGGAGATGGTCCGATTATTGGACAAGGCCCTGGCGCGGTATGCCGAAGTGATTAAGAATGACCTGGGCAAAGATATCGTGGATATGCCCGGCGCAGGCGCGGCCGGAGGACTCGGGGCGGGACTGGCGGCATTTTTGAATGCGAAGCTGCGCTCGGGAATCGATATGGTGCTGGATGCCGCAAATTTCGATGAGGCGCTTTCGGACGCGGACCTGGTGATCACAGGCGAGGGCAGGGTGGACGAGCAGACCGCTTACGGCAAGACCATCGGCGGAGTGCTCAAACGCGCGTGGAAGGCCGGAGTGCCCGTGGTCGCGGTCGCGGGATAATGCCAGGGGGATATAAGATCGCTCTATGACGCCGGGCTGACCGCGGTTTTCAGCATAGTCCCCGGTCCCATGTCACTGGATTACGCGATGAAGCATGCCAAAGAGCTGATCATCTCGCTGGTGGCTAATGTTGTTAGGCTGAAGCTGCAGTTTGGGCCGGACGCGGGCCGGGTACGCCTAAGTAACTGACTCTGTTTGCAGCGACGCGCGTAAACGCCATTGATGGGCAATACTCGAGGTTAAGGCATGATCCCGATCCCACTGGGTGATGTCGATCGGCGGCCGGTGCGATTTCCCGTGGTTACGGCTCTGATTGTCGTGGTGAACGTTCTGGTATTCCTTGTGGAGCTTGCGCAGGGCCCGTCATTCATACGCCGGTGGTCGGTACTACCCTCGGAGATCATGTCCGGTCGGCACCTGATCACTATTCTTACGGCGATGTTTATGCACGCCGGATTTCTGCACATCCTCGGCAATATGATCTTCCTGTGGGCATTTGGGCCGGAGATGGAAGACTCGATGGGCCCCGGGCGCTACGCGGTCTTCTACCTGATGGGAGGGACCGTGGCGTTTCTGGCTCAATGCGCGATGAGCCTCACTCCAGCATCCCGAGCCTTGGCGCGAGCGGCGCAATCGCGGCGGTGATGGGCGCGTTCCTGATCACATATCCGCGCGACAGGATCAGAACAGTCCTTTTCATCTTCTTCTTCGTAACGGTCACCTTCATTCCCGCCGCTGTGCTGGTGGGTCTGTGGTTTATATTCGAGCTGTTCAACGAGGTCGGCGCAATCATCACCAAGCAAACCGGCGGCGTCGCTTACATGGCGCATGTCGCGGGATTTGTCTTCGGGCTGATCTTTGCCCGGACTTTTGAGAAACGCTGAGAGGACGCTGTCGCGGGAAAGTGTATGTCAAAAGACAAAAGACAACCTTAAGCCTATTGCCATTTCTGTCATAGTGGTGTAACCTGTAACTGACGCGCTTGTTTTTTGTGCGGCGCTAAACCATATTGTTAATGGGGTGAACGACGTGAATCTTGACAAAAAGCGCTGGCTGATCCTGCTGGCCGGCATTCTAGCGAATCTATGCCAGGGGGCGGCGTACGCATCGAGTGTGTTCGCGAAACCGATGATGGAGCACCTGAAGTGCACCAAGGAACAGTGGGCGCTTGCTTTCACGCTGAGCCTTGCGTTCTTGCCTGTCGGTATGCTGCTGGCCGGCAAACTTGCCGATCAACGCAGCCCGCGTCTGGCTGTGGCTATCGGAGGAGTTCTTTTCAGCCTGGGAATGTTTTTGGGTGGATTCAGTAATTCCTTGCTCTGGCTCTACCTTACGTTTGGCGTTATGATGTCGCTGGGCAGTGGGGCAGCCTACGGTGCGATAGTTGCTATTTCAGTGAGATGGTTCCCAGACCGCCGGGGGATGGCTTCCGGTCTGGCTGTCGGCGCGCTGGGCTTCGGCACGGCCATAATCGCAATTGCGGCTCCGCACCTGATCGCGATGCCTCATGTGGGCATACTCGGAACCCTGAAAGTATTGGGAGTCGCATTCATTGTAATCATCGGTTTGGCTTCTTTAGTTATGAGCAACCCCCCGAAAGATTATGCGCCCGCGAACTTCACGCCCAGAACACCCACGGCAGCCAGGGCAAGTTCGGTTGCAAACCTGAACTGGAGCGAAATGCTGGGGCGCCCGAAGTTCTGGATGCTGTATGTGCTCTACGCATTCGGCGCGTTCTCGGGTCTGATGGTCATCAGCCAGGCGTCTCCTATCGCCCAGGAGATGACAGGGCTGTCCAAGGAAGTGGCCGCCAGCGTTGTCATGATTCTGGGACTGGCGAATGCTACCGGAAGAGTGTTTTGGGGGTCGATATCCGACCGGCTCGGGCGATTGACCTCTCTGGCTCTAATGTTCCTGGTGACAGCGGTCGCCATGCTCATGCTCCCGCGGCTCGCCACGTCTTATGGGACTCTGGTTATTGCCGCAGCGTTGATAGGAGCATGCTATGGCGGGTATTTGGGCACATTCCCATCGCTGTGCGCTGATTCCTTTGGGGCGCGAAACGCAGCCGTGAACTACGGCGTGCTGTTCACCGCGTTCAGCGTGGCGGCATACTTCGGCCCGAAAGTGGCGGCAACCATAAAAATGGGCTCAGGCAGCTACAACGAGGCGTTTATCATCGCCGGCGTTATCGCCATCGTCGGTTTTGCGCTGGCGTTGGCAGCAAGGCTGGGAGATACAAAGAAATCCAAGGCCGCCGCATAACGCGTTTCGTCAATATAGACAACGAAATCGAGCGCAGCAGGGGTGACTTGCTGCGCTCGTTCTATTTGCGGATATTCAGGGGCAACGCCCTCGGATAATTCGTGCGAACGCAGGAGAAAACACACGAAACTAGAACTAAGCTATAAGTACTTCCGCAAGTCCATCAAACGCGGCTGCGAAATACCTGGCGGCGCGACAAAACCAAAGGAGTAACCTATGGCACAGCGCATCCTGCGTCCGTTGTCCTACGCGGACATGTTCGACGAGCTCTTCGATCTTTACAAGAACAACTTTCTGCTGTTCACGGGTATTGTGGCGATCTTCTACCTGCCGCTCAACATTCTCGTTTACGGGTTTGGAGGTATCATCGTGGGCGGCTGGATACTGGCAGCTCTCGAGATCCTGTTCAACTTCATCATTGTGGCGGCTACGACGTGGGCTGTTGCCCAGTGTTACCTCGGAAACAAGGTGACCATACGCGAGGCCTATGCCTCGATACGCGGCAGAATCATTTCGCTCTTCGCACTGCTTTTTCTTTCGGGACTGTTCATTCTCCTGGGCATGGCACTGATAGTTCCGGGCATTATGCTTGCCTTCAGCTACGCGTTTGTTACTGAGGTGTTCATCATCGAGCACAAATGCGGGCGAGACGCGATGCGCCGAAGCGGACTACTGGCGCGTGGAAACTGGTGGCGGATAATCGCGGTGAGCGTGGTAGCCGGTATACTTGTTTCCGCCGTCTCCGGATTGATGACCGGGCTGATGCAGTATGCTCTGATGAGAGTTAGCAACGGCCCGATTCCAGCGGGGCCACTGGGCGCGATATATGGACTTGTGGCCGGAGTATCCAATGTGATTACAACACCGGTCCAGGTGATGGCGCTGGTCCTGCTCTATTATGACATCCGCGTCAGGAAAGAAGGCTTCGACGTCGAAATGTTGGCTGCAAGTCTAAATGCGGCATCGCCGGCTCCGCTGGAAGAGGCAAAGCCGGTCTGACGATTGCCATTCAAAAGGAAGCCGCGTGGCTCAAAGAATCCTGCGACCACTTAATAATAGAGAGCTCTTCGATGAGGTCTTCGATCTGTACAAGAAGCATTTTTGGCTTTTTGTAGGGATCAGTGCCGTTATGCACGTGCCTTACCTCATTTCGTTCTATGGGAGCGGGCGTGGGATCACTTCGAACCTCTCATTGGTCTTCATGATGATACAAGCCTGCGCAACTGTTTGGGCGGTCTCGCAGTGCTATCTCGGCGAAAATGTAACTGTGTTATCGGCGTACGGGGCTGCTATTGCAAAAGTCGGGGCTGCAACCATAACATCGTTGCTGGTAGTTGTGGCACTCTATGTGGGGATGATCCTGTGCATCGTGCCTGGCGTCTTGATCGGATTGTGGTCAGTGTTTGTTGCGCCGGTCCTGATGATGGAGAATCGCGCGTATTACCCCGCATTTGCGCGAAGCCGTGATTTGGCCAGAGGCCATATCGGGAGGATATTCGTCCTGCTTTGTGTTGTGGGTCTAGTGTGCTGCGTCCTGTGGTGGCCGATGTTCTTGCATACCAGAACGATTTTCGTGCAAACCAGACACAGTTACCACCGTTTGATCGTTCCGGAGAGCAACGCATCACCCCTGTGGTATGTATGGTGCTCAGTTTTGTCCAGCGTCGTGGATCCCATTGTGCCTATCGCTACCGTTCTCCTCTACTACGACATTCGCGTCAGGAAGGAAGGCTTCGACATAGAAATGCTTGCCCGGGACTTGGGTTCGCCTAATAGGGAGGTTCCAGCTTCCTGATGATTCGCCGACGCCTGATCTTCGCTCTGGCCCTTGCTGCCTGGTCGATGTTCGCCGCATCGGCGAGCGCGGTGACGACTGCTCAGTACGCCCGCACCCTCGACTCCATATCGGGGCAGCTCGAGACCGCGCGGAGGATGGATAAGGCTTCCGGCGGGCTCGCACTGGATCACATCGCCGGCACAATACCGTCTGGTGTGGAAGTCTCGCAGGAAGGCGGCGCAAACATCAGGGTCGACCTGCAATGGGTCAAAAACTCAATAGGCGATCTCAAGGGGTTCTCCGGCAAGGCGAGAGCGCGGCACATAACGGCGCTTATCGAACGTATAAACCTGTTGAAGTCGGCGGCGCGTAATGCTCCGAACAATAGCCCGGTATCGGTCAAACAGGCGCGCTCGACGCTCAAAAGAGTGTTGGCGCAAAACGAATACGAGCCTTCGTTCCTGGACAGGCTGCAGCAGGCGATACTCGATTTCCTGAGCCGTATCGCGAGGAGCCTTCCTGTATCGCCGATAGTGGGTGAGGTTATCTTTTGGATTCTAGTGGCTCTCGCAATCGTAGTCTTCGTGGCTGTCCTCGTGTATTTGACCCTCAGGCTGGTCCGTTATTACACCCTGCAGACCACCGGCACCGAGCCCGTACGCGAGAAACAGACAACTAAAACCAAGCAGACGGCCGCATCGCTCGTGGAGGCCGCCGAGCGCGCAGCCGCCGCCGGAAACTTCCGCGAAGCGTTCCGCAGCAGCTACCTTGCGGCGATCCTTGTCCTCGATGGGGCAAAGCTGGTGAAGTATGCCGACGGTGTCACCAACTGGGAATATCTGCGAACCCTCAGAAACCAGCCCCGGGCGGAACTGACCCAGACCTTCCAGGAAATGACGCACCGCTTCGACGAGCTTATATACGGCAAACGCGACGTGGCCGGAGAAGACTACCTCGCCTGCGCGGAGCGCCTCCAGCGACTGGAGGGGATGCTCTGATGCCAAGGCTTTCCAGGGATATGTGGATCGTGATCGCGATGCTCGTTGTGTTGATCGTCGCAGCGTCACTCATGGGAGGCGGGAAACGCGCAGATAAGGAATCCGGTCTGTCGTTCAGACCCACGACTTATTCTTACAGCCCGTTCGGTCTTCAGGGTTTGTATGACACCCTGCACAAGCTCGGCTACGGCGTAAGGAGGAACCTCGCCCCGCTCAGCACGGCTCCCGAGGACGGCGTTTTGTTCCTTGTTTCGCCGGAGACGCCGCTCACTCACACCGAATCGAATGTGGTCCGAGACTGGGTGGAGCGCGGGAATACGCTGGTGTATACGACCAACTACACACTCAAATTGATTGATTCGGACAAGCCGCCGAAAACTATGACATCCACGGCCGCCGCGCCGTCGTTCCTATCGCCTGGCGTCAACAGCTTCGAGGTGATCGATGACTACCGGATCACAGACGACGCCTGGGACTTCAACAGCGATATCACCAGCGGAAAGCCATTCGGGTGAAGGGCGAAAGCACTTGCGGCCCTGGGAGGGCCGCACACAAATTACTATACAAATAACAATAATGAAACGCCGATGCTGCCTCTGTTTTCGGACAGGAGGGGTACGACAGTCGCCTACAGCCGGTGCGGCAAAGGAGAGATAATCTACCTCTCGGAGTCGTGGCCGCTCTCGAACTCCGGGATCGACAGAGGCGACAACCTTATCCTGGTCCTGAACGCGTTGAGCCACCGGGACCCGAAGCGCGCTCTCGCGATCACATTTGACGAGTACCACCACGGCTACAACTCCGGCGAGGGGATCGTGTCGCTGCTCAGCAAGCCCGCCAGGCTTGGGCTCGCGCTGCTCGGCGCTGCGTTCCTGCTCCTGGTTTTTTCGGTCTCGCGGCGCTTCGGCAGGCCGATTGAGCTCAAGGAAGGCGCTCGCCAAAGGGGTGAATATCTGAGTTCGATGTCGTCGCTTCTGCACAAGGCCAGGGCGACCGATCTCGTTCGCAGGGAACTCGGGAAGAAGTTCCTCGCGGATTGCGCGACTGCGCTGGGACTTCCGCCGAACGTGGGGCTCGATCAGATTCTTCAGGCCGCGGCGGCGCGCTGTCCCGACAAAGTTGCGGAGCTTGAAAAACTTGGAAACGAAGCGATCTCCTCGTCCGGCAGGTCCGCCGACGAAGCAACGATCCTGGCATGGGCAAGAAGCTGGCACAAGATGAGAAAGGAACTGACGAAATGACGGTTTATGAGTTGGGGGAGTTTATTCGAAAAGAGGCAGGTAAGGTAATATCCGGTCAGGAGGAAGTGCTCGAGCAGTTGACTGTGTGCCTGCTTGCGCGGGGCCACGTGCTTCTGGAAGGCGTGCCCGGCATCGCGAAGACCCTGACGGCCAGAACGATGGCGCACGTGTTGGGCTGTGACTTCAAGCGAATCCAGTTCACTCCAGACCTTATGCCGTCGGACATCACCGGAACCAATATCTTCGACTCCGGAGCCTCCGAGTTCAGGCTCAAGAAAGGACCGGTGTTTACGAATATCCTGCTTGCGGACGAGATCAATCGCACCCCGCCTCGAACTCAGTCTGCCATGCTCCAGGCTATGGAAGAGCGCACGGTGTCGATGGACGGGGTGGATTACCCGCTGGGCGAGGTGTTCTTCGTCGCGGCGACCCAGAATCCCATCGAATACGAAGGCACTTACCCTCTTCCGGAGGCGCAGCTCGACCGGTTCCTGATGAAGGTTATGGTAGGCTACCCCGGCGAGAGCGACGAGATGGAAGTGGTCAGGCGGTCCCACGAAGGCTTCGACGCGCACGATCTTACATCGGCCGGGCTTGAGCGGCTGCAGGACACTCAGCCGCTCATTGACGCGTGGAACGAAGTGCAGAAGGTGAAGGCCGACAACGACGTGATCCGTTATGCGGCCAACATCGCCCGGCAGACCCGTGGGGCATACCGCGTGGTGTTGGGAGCGAGCCCGCGAGCCTCGATTGCGCTCCTGAAGTGCGGAAAAGCGCTGGCCGCACTCAGGGGGCGCGATTACGTTACCCCCGACGATATCAAGTCCCTGGCCCCGCCGATCCTTCGGCACAGGCTCATCCTTTCGCCTGAAGCCGCAATCGAGGGAATCGGGGCAGACGAGGTGGTGGCGAGCATTGTCGGGGCGGTGCCGGTGCCCAGATGAGCAATTCCCGGTTCGCAATGCCCCAAATATATCCCACCCGCCGGTTCGTCGCGGCCTTCGCCGCCGGATCGATATGGTTCTTCGCCGTGCCGTGGGGTGGATATATGTTCCAGTGGTTCGGGGCAGGCTACATCGCGTTCCTCTTAATAATGGCGGTTATCGACCGCATGTGGCTCAGGGATTCGCATCGCTGCGGCGTTGAACGTGAGCGCGAGACGGTCCTCTCTCTGGGTGAGCGAAACCCGGTATGGATCGCGATTTCTCACCAGGGTCAAAGTCCGCTGCATCTGGAAGTCAGGGACGAGCCGCCGCTCGAGTTTGAAGTCGAGCCGAGAATACAAACGCTCACGATTCGGCCGGGCGCGATCAAGCGCATAAACTACATGGCGGTTCCGCGCGAGAGGGGCGACTACCATTTCGGAAACCTCTACGCGAGGTTTACGACTGTCCTGGGGCTCGTGATGCGGCAGGAATGTGTGCCGTCTGAAATGAGCGTCAAGGTGTATCCCGATGTTTCGCAGATCAAGACTCATCTCTTGCTTGCGCGCGAGAACCGCCTTGCGATGATAGGGCTGAGGCGGTCGAAGCTGCTGGGGCAGGGGCAGGAGTTCGAGCGACTGCGCGATTACGTGCCGGGCGACTCCATGAGGCACATCGACTGGAAAGCCACCGCGCGCAGGAGAAATCTGATCACCCGCGAATATGACGTCGAGCAGAGCCAGAACATTATGATTATGCTCGATATGGGGCGGACCATGGCCAGCCGAACCGCGGAAGCCGATGGTATGCCCGGGATGTCCAAAGCGGATTATGCCATAAACGCATCGGTGATGCTCGCGCACGTCGCCGCGGGCTCCGATGATCGGGTGGGGCTGTTTTGTTTCGCGGGTGAGCCGATATCGTTTCTGGCGCCGGGCAAGGGATCGTCGCAGGCGGCGGCGATGATGGAGGCGTTGTATCCGCTCCAGCCCAGGACCGAGGAATCCGACTACTTCAAGAACCTCACTTTTGTAAGCCACAAGCAGCGCAAGCGCGCCCTGGTGTTTTTGTTCACCGATCTCATAGACCCGGAGTCGTCGCGGCTGCTGATAAAGAGCATGTCGCTTCTGATCAACAAACACCTGGTGGTCTGCGTGGCCCTCGCAGACTACGAACTCCCCTCGATCATAGACTCCGAGCCGCACAAAGCATCGGATATCTACGCGCAGACCGTTGCGCTGGGGATCATCCGGGAACGAAAGAAAGCCCTGGCCCAACTCGCGAACCTGGGCGTAGTGACCGTCGACGCAACCCCCAGCGACCTGACTGTTGCCGCAGTCAATAAGTATTTGCAGTTGAAGCGGGAGGCCAGGATTTGATCGGTCGCGCCAAGAAGTCGTTTCGGCTGCTTCGGTTGCACGCAGCCGAAGGCCGCGTCAACTAAGGTAGGAATGGTTAACCATGTCTCGATGGCACAATCAATACCCTGATGGTCACGCGTTCTTCTGTACTGATTCAGTGGCTGGTTTTGCCCATTCGCTGAACCCCAAGGCAGTTGCTGTAATTTACGACGAGTGGGAAAAAGCGAGACTGGCGCTGGCTGTTCGCATCTTGGCCTATTGCATAATGCCAAACCACGTGCACATAACGCTGTGGGCTGAGAATGGGGAGAACGTAAGGAAGTTCCTGCACAGAACCTTGGCGCAGACATCCAGGCGCCTCAAGCCAGGCGGGGGATTCTGGAAAGAAAGGCCCAGGGTACTGGCTGTTTTCTCTACCTCTGTGCTATTGGAAGATGGTGCAATTCTAGAGGTGGGTTGTGCGGCCCCTGCGGGGCCGGCTTCGGCTGCATGCAACCGAAGCAACGAAATATATGCGGCCAATGCTGACTGGCGCGTTACGTCTAAGAAGATAGGACCTCGGCAGTTTCGGGTGCTTCGGCTGCATTCAACCGAAGCGAAATCAATGTATCAAACAAGCTCTAACTCAATCAAAGGGGGCATTATGATGGACAAATCGGAAAGAATGGGGTTGCGTTTTGTTATGGCGGCTCTGCTGGCTGCCGCGCTGGTGTTCTTGCTTGCGTTTGTCGGGACTGCATCCAACGACGACAGCAAAGACAAAAAAGGAAAAACGCATTCCCACCAGACTGCTAACAAGACCAGGGGAAGTTCCAGCAGTTCCGGCAAACGGAACCCCTCGCTGGGGACGCAGCCGCGCGTCAACAACGGGACACACCCGGCTTCCGGAACAAACAGCTCGCACAACGCCGGATATCAGAGGCAGGGCAGAAGTAGTTCCGGCGCGAACGGCCGTCCCAACAGTGGGCCAAACAAGCCGGGGAACAGAAGCCTGTATCCCGGGCTCAAACCTCGTGCCGCCAGTGAGACGCCGGGGACACGCGGGCCGCAAAACAGAAGCCTGTATCCCGGGCTCAAACCTCGTGCCGCCAGTGAGACGCCGGGGACACGCGGGCCGCAAAACAGAAGCCTGTATCCCGGACTCAAGCCTCGTAACGCCGGTGAGACACCAGGGACACGCGGGCCGCAAAACGGAGGCGCGCTGCCGGGGCATGGCAATCTCCCCGGCGCCAACGGGAGCAGGCTGACCAAAGAGGCAGCGCACTCGGGACCGACTGTGCACATGGTGGGCGGCAGGCCGACTACCATCAGGACGGAGTACACGCCGCGCGCGAGTCAAAGATCGGTCAAAATCCTTAGGCCGGCGGGGTTCAGAGAGCCTGTAATGGTGCGCTCGGGTTCGCACCAGGGGCTGTGGGAGTACCACAACGGCAATCACGTTTACAACTATCATTACGCGTACTGGTCTTACAAACACTACGACAACTACAGCCGCAGGTCAGTCTACTTCCACTACGGGTTCTTCCCGTATATAGTTATTACTCGCCTGTTTTTCGACTTTTATCCCCGAGTGGTTTATGTAGACTCGTGCCCATACAACCATTGCCAGTATTTCCACGAAAGCCGATACGATAGTCTGGATACTACAATGGCCAATATCCGGAAGGCGTGGCTTGTGGGAAACATCGACCTCATCCAGAGGCACGTTCAGAAAGGCGATGCCAAGATCTGTGTCCTGCTCGACGGCAACTATGATTACTCGGTGGGACCGGATGACTATCTGGCTATGACGAGCGATGCGCTCGGGCAGATTCGGACTCAGAGTTTTGTCTGGACAAAGGTCAAGCGTCGATCGGATAACACGTTCACCGTCTTCGCCACGCAAAAATACGAGGACCAGGACAACAAACCGGCGACTGTGTACCTCAGCTATACACTTGCCCGGATAGACGGAAACTACTATGTGACCGAAGTGGGTTCGTCTCAGAATCCGTTAATCTGACATAAACCCGTGATCGGCGGCAAAGTGTGCTTCGGCTGCGCGCAGCCGAAGCACACGGCTGTCGGGATGAGCGGATTTTCAACCCCATCAAACCAGGCGCAAGGAATCTCGGTCTCAACATCGAATATGTTTCCCGGTGAGGAAGGTGTTTTGATGAGCTGGATACTGATCATAATCTTTGTATTGGCAGTTGTGGCGGCGCTGGTTGGGTTGTTCGTGGTCTGGTTCAATCGAAAAACAGCGGCGCTTATCGGCTCTATGGATCGGGATATCGCTCTGACGAACGAGCGGGCGGTTTTTGGACCGGTAAAGGGCTTATATCGAGGAACCAATCGAAATGCCTTCGAGATCACCGGCAACTGCGTTGCCGCGCTCACTTCTCGCCGGTTCATCTACGAAACTATTACAGGCCGGCGGGAGGAGATACCACTGGAGGATATTAGTCCTGTCTCCGAGAACCCCTGGTTTGCCGGGCAATACAGGAATGGCCGGCAGCACCTGATACTCGAGCTTCGAGACGGGCGCAAGGTCGGCTTCATCCTCCACAATCACAGCGAAATGCTGATTGCGATGCGCTCAGCGCTGGCTGCCTGCAACCGAAGCAACGCAACGTAGCCACCTTATTGCCAACATAGTTTGAATGATGGAGAGGACATGCCGAACCAAAAACCGTGGGGGCCTCCGTATCTCGGGGCCGCATACTACCCTGAAGACTGGCCGATGGAGAAGATGGACGAGCATATCGCCCTGATGAAAGAAGCGGGGATAAACGTTATGCGGGTGGGCGAGTTTGCCTGGAGTTCTATGGAGCCCAGGGAGGGTGAATACGACCTTGGATGGCTGCACACCGTAATCGACAAGCTCGCTATGGCGGAGATCGCGGCCATTATGTGCACTCCCACCTGCACCCCTCCGGCCTGGCTTACGCAGCGTTACCCCGAGGTGCTGTTTGTCGATCACCACGGCGTCGCTCAATCGCACGGAGCCAGGCGTCACGCCTGCCCCAACAATCCCGTTTATCGCGAGCACTGCACCCGGATCGTTACCAGGCTTGCAGAGGAGTTCGGCAGCGAAGAGAGCATCATCGGCTGGCAGATCGATAACGAGGTCTACACGAACTTGTCGCGCTCCTGCTTCTGCCCGGTCTGCGTGGGCAAGTTCAGAGAGTTCATGCGCGAGCGCTACGGCACAATCGAGAACCTCAACGAGGCCTGGTGCAACAGCCTCTGGAGCATGACCTATGATTCGTTCGACCAGCTTCCCATCGCCCGCCCGGACGTTTGGCACCACCCCGCGCTGCTGATGGCTTGGGACGAGTTTATGTCCCGGTCATATATCGATTTCACCAAACACCAGGCGGAAGTGCTCCACAAACTGACGAAGCACCCCATCGGCACGGATATGATGATGGTCGGCGGCGTGGATCACTACGAAATCAACCGGCATCTGGACATAGTGGAGTTCAATCATTACCACAATCGCGACAGCTTCTGGGAGTCGGCGTTCTGGTTCGATCTCAATCGCCCGATCAAGGACATTCCCTTCTGGAACACCGAGACAGCCACCTCCTGGAATGGAAGCGTGAGTGCCCACAGTTATAACGAGCCCGGCTTCTGCCGCGCAAACAGTTGGTTCCCCATTGCTCTCGGCGCGGAGGCGAATATGTTCTGGCTCTGGCAGACACATCGCGCGGGCCAGGAGCTGATGCATGGCGCCGTGATCGATGCCAGCGGGAGGCCGCTTCACATATTCGGCGAGGTTCAGCAGACGGCCCGTGAGTTTAAGGCGGCAGCCGGCTTCATCAACGGCACGAGGCCCGTTCGCACCGGTTTGGCGATCCACTGGTCGAACCTCGCGTACATCGTCTTCAAGAACCAGCCCATGGCCGCTGTCAATTACTACGCCGAGATGAGCCGGAACATTTACAAGCCGCTCATCCAGGCGCAGTTCCGGCCCGATGTCATCGACGCGTCGGTGGACCTCGCGCCTTACAAACTGATCTTCTCGCCCCTGCTTCCCGCCCTCGACCAGCACGCTTTGCGGGAACGGCTCGATGCCTGGATCACCAGCGGAGGAACCTGGATCGCCGGGCCGCTTACCGATGTCCGGACCACCGACGGCGCCCGCTTTACCCATGCGCCCTATGGTTGTTTGGAGGACTGGGCAGGCATCTATTGTAAGCACCAGATCCCGGGCGAAGTGCCCACATTTAAGATGAACTGGGAGGACGGGACTCAGTCGCAGGGTTCGCTGTGGTACGACGGCCTGGAACTCCGCGGAGCCGAAGCGCTGGCGACATACGCCGATGGTCCACTCGCGGGCCTCGCGGCTGTCACACGGTCTGCCTTGGGCAGGGGGCAGATCATAACGCTGGGCACGCTTCCACGTCCCGCCGAACTGCTGAATCTCTTAAAGACGATCGGGGCCGACGTCGGCATCCTGCCCGTCGCAGAGGCATCGGAGAACGTGATGTTTGCCCCGCGCGAAGGTGACGCAGGTGCGGGCGCGGTAGTCCTCGAATACGAATGCAGGCCAGGAACCATCACCCTTCCCCGCGAAGCCACCGACATCCTGATCGGCGAAAAGCGCTCCGGCACGGTGGAAGTCCCGGCTTACGGGGTGATGGTACTGAAATATTAATGCCACAACATCGCCCGATTGCCAGGACATCCGATATGACTTACGTTCGAAGAATTCCGGACAAAAAGACCCTGTAATAAAGCTTCTGGACGAACTCACCGGCGAAGACGGACGCAGGCGAAATAACCGCTTCTTTGCCGAGGGCGAGGAACTGGTCAGACGCGCGTTCGACTACGGCGGAAAGGTCGATTCCCTGATCTTCACGGACAAGTTCGCCTCGTCCTCCGCGGCCGAGGAGCTTCTTTCCGGGGCAGCTTCCGGGGTAAATGCCTATTACACCACGGAAGGGCTGCTGGCGAAGGTCCTGGAAGCAAAGCCGACGCCGGAATGCTTAGCCATCGTGGAACGCAGGGTCGCTTCGCTGTCCCAGGTCCTGAGCGGGGAGTGCCCGCTGGTTCAAATGGTGGAATGCTGCGAAAACGCCGACAATCTCGGCATGCTGCTTCGTTCGACTGATGCGGCGGGTGTAGACGGTGTGATCCTCGCAGCGGACACGACTGACCCCTTCAGCAGAAGAGTGGTTCGCGGCTCCAGAGGCGCGGTTTTTACCGTTCCTATTTGCCTGCAGGCCGATCCCCGACGCGTCATCGAAGAAGCGAAGAATAACGGTTTCCGGGTCATCGCAACTTCAGCCCACGCGGATATGCCGTACACTTCAGTTGACTACACCGGGCCCACGTTGATCGTGGTGGGCAACGAGCATACCGGTATCTCCGATATCGTCCGTGGACTTGCCGATGCGGTTGTGCGGATTCCTATGCGCGGAAAAATCAATTCCTTGAATATTGCGGTCGCGGCGAGCGTGGTGCTGTATGAAGCCGTGAGGCAGAGGGGGTAAACTCGTAATGGAGGTTACCCTCATGTCCGATTGGAGAGAAGTGCTCATGAAGTTCGCCGTGGCGCTCGCGGCGGCCACATTCCTGGCTGCGATTCTCGGGCCAATCATCGCTGCAATGTTTCACCTGGGGTAGGTTTCGTTTTTTGCGGAACCAACTGAGCCCCATTTGTGTTATACTTGCTCAACAACTCGACCTTATAAGGAGAGAAGCGTGGGGGAAACAAAACTCGCAACAGTCACCTGTCAGGTTTGCAAGCAGCAAAAGGCCATGAGCGAAGTGGTTGCCGGCGGAGCCGTCCGCGAGTCCGTTGTTGAAGAGATTCGCAAGGATAATCCGGACTGGTCTGCAAACGGCTACATCTGCAATCACGATCTCGACCATTACCGAATGGCTTATGTGCAGAGTTCTTTGACCGCCGAAAAGGGTGAGATGTCCGAACTCGAAGCCGCGGTCGTGAAGAGCATGAAAGAGCAGGAGTTGCTGTCAAAGAACATGAACGACGAGTTCGACAGCAAACTTAGCTTCGGCGAGCGCATAGCGGATAGAGTGGCCGAGTTCGGCGGCAGTTGGAACTTCATCATCATTTTTGCCATTATTCTTGTGGTCTGGATAGCCATCAACTCATACGCTTTGTTCTTCCGGCATTTCGACCCGTTTCCATTCATCCTCCTGAACCTGGGCCTTTCGGGCCTCGCGGCATTCCAGGCTCCGATTATTATGATGAGCCAGAACCGCCAGGAGTCGAAAGATCGAATGCGAGCCGAGCACGATTACCAGGTTAACCTTAAGGCGGAGCTTGAGATTCGGACTTTGAGTGAGAAGATGGATCATCTTCTGCACACCCAGTGGCAGCGACTCATGGAGATTCAGCAGATTCAGACGGATTTGATGGAAGAACTGGCCTGCCGGAACGCTCGGGCAGGTGTTGAAGAGACTCCGTCAGCAAACTAGTGGTTATTCGGGAGCTTTGCCCCCGTATCATCACCAAGGGCGCTGCCCTTGGATCTCGCCAGGAGCCGAGTGGCCCCTGGACCCCCATAATGCGCTTCGCGTCTGTGCTCACCGGTAGGGATGAGCACAGACGCGAAGCGAGCCAGGGGTCTGGGGCCCGTGGCCCCAGCAGAGTCCAGAGGCGGAGCCACTGGTGGGTGCCCGAGGGTGAAACCCTCGGTAATCATCTCGCCGCCAGTATCGCAGTGTCGAACGATTCCGCAATCGACTGCCCTGGCTCGATCTTCAGGAAATCTTCGCCGTGCCAATGGCCGCCGGCCAGCCGGTCGATGAGCGCGAGGTCGCCTTCGATCTGGGCATATTCCCACCCACGGTCTGCCGCAAGGTCTTGGGTGAACTTTCGATATGCCTCAACATCCCCGAGGCCGGAATCTATATACGCGGCGCGTGTGTAGTGCCGGTACCACTGCTGCTCCTGCTCGATGAGGAACTTCGCATTGTCTTCGCCGTATTTTTCGACGTATTCCCTGTAGCGTTCCTCGCAAGCCTGTGCCTGGACATCGCCAATTGTGCCCTGCTGCATATCGCCTTCCTTGCGCTCTATCCACCCCGCGCTGAAGTAATAGGTTCCGGGGTGAGAGGTGAACTCTTCATCGTACCTCGTGCGGGAGCCGAGAAAAAAGGTGATGCAGTCATGCGCGCGCGGGATCACAATGGGGATCGACCGTGCGCAGATCTCTGCGGTCCCGCGGCTGCACAGCCCGTAGCCCAGGATGATGCAGTCATAGCCCTGCCCCTCGGTATCGTCGATCTTGTCCTGAATCGACTTTCGCAGATCATCGGGCGTGTTGTGAAGTCCGAACTCCAGAAACTCTATATCTATAACGTGCGGGTCCTCGCGCTGGCCAGTCGAATCTCGCGCGTAAGCGCCTCGCACGCAATGGCCTTGATTTTCATCGGTTGTGCAATCCTTTTGCTGATGTGTCTGTCAACATTCTACATTCCCGGCAGGCGCCGGTCAATCTTTCCGAAAGATTTCACCTGAAGGAACTTGCGCGCGGTTTGCAGAATACTCAGTGTATGCGTCGGGTTGCGCGAGCAAAAGGCGCCCGCGTCGATGCCGGCGAGAAATTATGAATGGGTATTTCGACGCGCTTGCAGGAGGGACAACAGGATAGATGGATTATTTTCTGACTGAAGAGCAGATATTTATGAGGGATGTTGCCAGGGACCTGGCAGTCAAAAAGATCAAGCCGGTCAGCGCCCATTATGATGAGGCTAACGAGTTTCCCTGGCCGATAGTGGAGGCCATCGCTGAAGCGGATCTGTTCCGCGTCTTCATTCCGGACGAATATGGTGGGATGGCGGGAGAGAGCCCCGATCATGAATATGTGCGTTGTCACCGAAGAGCTTTCCAAGGTGGACGGCGGTATTTCGCTTGCCTTTGCCGCGACCGGACTGGGCACATTCCCGATACTCGTTTCCGCGTCCGACGAGCAGAAGCAGAGGTGGCTTCCGAGGATAGCCGACGGCACAATCGCCGCGTTCGGTCTTACCGAGGCCAACGCCGGTTCGGATGTCGCCGGAATGCAGACCAGGGGTGTCGAGGACGGCGATTACTTCATATTGAACGGCACCAAGCAGTGGATTACCAACGGTGGCGAGGCGGATATTTATTCGGTCTTTGCAGTGACCGATCCCGACCGTGGCGCGAGAGGCGTTTCGTGCTTCGTGGTGGAAAAAGGAACTGAAGGCTTCAGCTTCGGCAAGAAGGAAGACAAGATGGGCATTCGCGCTTCCGCGACTCGCGAGCTCGTTTTCCAGGACTGCCGAGTGCCCAAGGAGAACATGATCGGCCGCCGCGGCACCGGTTTCTTCACGGCAATGAAGACGTTCGACCAGTCCCGACCGGGTGTAGCCTCTCAGGCCCTCGGGATCGCCGCCGGTGCTCTGGATCTGTCTGTGAATTACTCCAGGGAGCGCATTCAGTTCGGTCAGCCGATCTCGGCGAACCAGGGACTGCGGTTCCTTCTTGCCGATATGGCGATGAGAGTGGAGTCCGCCAGGGCGCTCGTTTACAGCGTCGCCCGCTGGATCGATTCCAAGCCGGACGAGAAAGTCACCGCCTACTCCGCCATGGCCAAGTGCTATGCGTCCGATATGGCGATGAGCGTCACCACCGACGCCGTGCAGGTCTTCGGCGGCTACGGCTATATGAAGGAATATCCGGTCGAGAAGATGATGCGCGACGCCAAGATCACCCAGATTTACGAGGGCACCAACCAGATCCAGCGCGACGAAATCGGCCGGGGCCTGATTGCCGAGGCTGCGAGGAAGAAGGACTAGAGGACTAGCGCTAATCTGCTGTCCGGAAAGTCTGATAGATCGGGGTGTGGAGTATATCCGCACCCCGATGCTGCATTTGGCGGGGTGGTATAATAAAGGTGCTTGCCGAGGTGGGACTTCCTCTTAATGTTGAGACACACCTAGTCCGGTGTTGAAATCAGGGGCCGTTTGTGGAGTGATTAGACCGGAAAACAACAAACTGACCGTCGACGGCGTAACCCTCGCTTATGAAGAATACGGCGAGGGCGAACCTGTGGTGTTCATTCACGGATTCCCGGCGTCCTCGTACTCGTGGCGGCGTATTGCGCAGTGGTTGAGTGACTCTAACCATACCGTCTCCATCGACCTCATGGGGTTTGGCGAGTCCGATAAACCCCTCGGCGAACGTTACACGCTCCAGCGCCAGTCGCAGCTTATCGCGGGGGCCATTTCTTTGCTCGGCTTGGAGCAGCCCGTGCTTGTCGGCCATTCGATGGGCGGCGGCGTCTGCCTTTCACTGCTTCGCGACCTCGGGCCTGATCAGGATTCAATCGCCGGCCTCGCCCTCGTGGACTGCGTTTGTTATTCTCAGCGGCTCCCATGGTTCATTTGGGCGCTTCGAATCCCTCTTCTTCCGCTGCTCGGGATGAAGGTCATTCCGGAAAAACTTGGTTTCAAGCTGCTTCAGGGAGCAATGTATCATCCGCGAAATGGTATGCCCGCCGATGCGATGCAAGAGTATGCGCGCACCCTGAGTTCCCCTGGGGCTCACGAGGCGCTGGCCGCCGTAGCGAAACAAATCTGTACCTCGCGATATCGATGATTTCGTCCGCTCGGTACTCCCATATCTCAATTCCAGCTCAGATCATTTGGGGCAGGCAGGACAAGGTGATCCCGCTCGATCTCGGCAAGCGTCTAGCCGCGCAGATCGGCGCCGGCAGTCTCGAAATAGTCGATACGTGTGGTCACTGTCCGCAGGAGGAATACCCCCAGCAGGTGAACAGCATCCTGCGCCGCTTTATAGACAGCATCCGCCAGGGCTAGCAGACATGTGATAAAGCTATCAACGGAGCACCGTACACCGGGTGTTTCGGGAAGCTTGTTCCCGAAACTTGAGCACGTATCGGGAATAAAGTTCCCGATACACCGGGCCTACGGTGACTTTATCCGATGCCCGCTGGGGTGTATGCGGGATTGGTGGCGTTCAGGGGCATAGCCCCGGGCATGTACCCTCTATCCACCCAGCCGCGCTTGTGGTAATGTATTACCTGGTATGGCATTAACGGTTCATTCACTTGCAAGCGGCTCTTCGGGAAACTCCATCCTGGTTCGGGATGACAACAGCGCTCTTCTTATCGACGCAGGCATCGGTATCCGGCGATTGGTCCCGGCTCTGGCTCAGGCCGGAGTCGACGCATCTGATCTTTCGGCGATACTCATTACCCACGAGCACTTCGGACCATATAGCCGGGGCTGTTCGGATGGCGCGCAAGTACCGGGTGCCGCTGATTGCTAATGCGCTGACTCTGGAGTGTATCGCCGGCGCCGGATGTGTGCCTTCGCGAGTGCTGGATGTGGGTGAGGAGATGTCGGTCGGCGATTTTCGCGTTCGCCCGTTTCCGATCTCGCACGACGCAGCGCGCCCGGTCGGCTACTTTATATGCAGCACTGATGCCGCCGTCTGCAGCGCCACGGACACCGGTATCCTGACCCCTGAGATTCGAGCGGAAGCCGGGCACGCCGATCTGCTGATCCTGGAATCGAACCACGACCTGGAGATGCTGCGTACGGGCCCGTATCCCTGGTATCTGAAACGTCGGATCGAAGGTGACAAAGGCCACCTCTCCAACGATGCGGCGGCGGGTTTTGTGGTCGATCTCGCCGAGAGAGGCAGGCCCGTATCGGTCTGGCTGGCGCACCTCAGCCGCACGAACAACACGCCTTGTGTGGCGCTTGCGGCCACTCAGTACCTCCTTTGGAAGTGCCTGGGAGTGGCCATGAACGTTCAGGTCGCCCAGCGAGACGTCCCCAGCCTGTGGTGGAAGCAGGGTCCCAGGCAGTTTAAGCTCAGCCTGGCTTTCTGACCCCCGCTCTCATCGCCCTCTACATGTTTGTTTCTCTTCAAGTTTGCCTATACAGGAAGTGAAGGCACATTGACTTCGCCCGAGTTACGGGATGACGCCGGACTCATCGCGAAGGTCTCTCTTGGAGGGAGGGATAACTATGCAAAGCCAACGACCTTTTGGTCTGATATTAGTAGCATTGATACTGGCTCTGATGACGGCGACCGGCGCCATCGCCGAGAATGCGGTTCCCGGCGGATCAGGCATGGACCCGCGGCGCTTCTCTTGCCTCAGGAGCGCACGATGATCGATATCGTGAAACGAATATCACCGGCGGTGGTGGCAGTTACGATCTACGAAGGCGATAAGGCTACCGGGCTGGGATCGGGGATAATCGTGTCGGCGAATGGCGAGGTCCTTACCAACAATCACGTGGCGAAAGAAAACACGCGGCTGACGGTCACGCTTTCTGATGGACGGGAACTGCCCGCCACGAGCCTCGGCGGCGACCCAAGCATCGATCTGGCCGTCTTAAAGATAAACGCTTCCAGTCTGCCGGTTGCTCCTCTGGGTGATTCGGACGCGCTGCAGGTCGGTCAAATAGCAATCGCCATCGGTAACCCCTACGGCTTTGAGCGAACGGTCACGGTGGGTGTTGTCAGCGCGCTTCGCCGCAACATTCCCGGCGGCGGACTTTCGCTCAGCAACCTCATTCAGACCGACGCCCGCATCTATCCCGGAAACAGCGGCGGTCCTCTACTGGACAGCGCGGGACGTGTGATCGGCGTGAATACTGCGGTGGTCGGCGGAGAGGAAGGGACCCTCGGGTTCGCAATCCCCATCAACACAGCGCGCAACATTATGACCGAGGTCAGTCAGTATGGCAGGGTAAGAGTCCCTTACATCGGAATTTCTTTCGGGGATATTACTCCGGAAATCGCAAAGGTATTCAAGCTTCCGGTCATTGAGGGTGTAATTGTCGCTCAAGTCGAAAAAGACAGCCCCGCGGCACTTGCAGGAATCGAGAAAGGCGATATAATCGTTGAGGTAGACCATGAGAAGATTGAGGACGGCGGCGCCTTACAAAAAGCGATCCGAGACAAGAAAATCGGTGACACTGCCAATATTACGGCCTACCGAGGCGATGAACCGCGCAATTTCGTGGTAACCATCCGCGAGATGCCGTCAGGAAGCTAATCACGGGTCAAACTGATCATTTGCGGCTTCGACAACCGGACTTGGCAATAGGCCGGTGTATCGGGATTTCCGCAGCGGATGGGTACTGACATTTCCCGCCGTGCGCTGGTCTTCACCGCTCAAATCCCGAAACATCGGAACACTGCGCAGGCCCAACTGCATCCCGCAGGGTGTTCTTGTCTGAGAGGTAAACTTGAGCGAGGAAAAACCCGGCACGTCGGTCGTGCTGTTATACCACCGCCTGGGGCTCCCAAGGCTGTCTTCGTTGGTGGCGGGGCAGTATGTCGCGCCGCCGCTTCTGCGTTCGGAACTCGATTATCTTGCCAAGCGCGGTTGGCGCTGTGTGTCGCTCGAAAGCGCGGTCCAAAAGTCTCTCTGCGGCGTCCCTGCGGATCTCGATGAGTTCGCCATTACCTTCGATGACGGCTATCTTAGTGTGTACCAGCACGCCTATCCCGTTTTGGCCCAGCGCTCTCTGACGGCGACCGTGTATGTGGTGGCCGATTCCATAGGCGGAATCAATGAGTGGGACCGGAACGCCGGCGACCGGCAAGAGCCGATGATGTCCGCTGAGCAGGTCAGGGAGATGGCTTCGAACGGTTTCGAGATAGGTTCGCACACACTCACACACCCCCACCTTACGGATACCAGCGACGATCAACTGCACAGCGAGATTTCTGACTCAAAGCACAGGCTGGAAGATCTGATTGGCAGGGAGGTTATCTCTTTTTCCTACCCCTACGGTGACTACGACGACCGCGTGCTGGCGGCAGCGGTCGAGGCGGGATACCACAATGCCGTGAGCACCAGGCTGGGAGTCGTGAAAGGCTCGGGGGTCTTCGAGATTCCCAGGGTCAACGTCAGATGGAACGCGATCGGCCCACTGCTCATGCGCAAGATCAACCGGGCGCGAAAGGTGTCAGGAGCGTGACTGAGTTCAGCGTGCTGGAAGCAATTACGCCGTCCAGGATCGGTGGAGCTGAGGTATTCACAGCCGATCTGTGCGAGGGGCTTCCCACGCTGGGGGCGCGCGTCGAGCTGTTCTGCCCGGAGGGCCGGCCCTTCGTCGAATATGCGGCGCGGCGAGGAATCACCAGCGTCAACTGGAAGACACGCGGCAAGTTCGACCCGCTGACCGTGTTCAGGTTGGCCCGGCTGCTCAGACAGCGCAATATAGATGTTATTCACACGCATCTTTCCACGGCGAGCCTGCTCGGAGCGTTCGCGGCGAGGCTGGCGGGAAAGCGCAGCGTTGCCCACGTCCACGGTCTTAACACGGCCACCTGTTTCAGGAAATCAGATGCCGTCATTGCCGTTTCGGGGGCGGTCAAGAGTCATCTCTCGGGCCAGGGAATGGACGAAAGGAAGATCCATGTGGTCCATGGTGGGGTCGATCCGGCAAAGTTTCAGCCCGTTAGGGCAGCCGAAGCGAGACGAAACCTGGGCTATGATCCCGATTCTCCAATATTCGGAGTTTTTGGGCGACTCTCCAATGAAAAGGGCCAGAGGACGGCTGTCGAAGCGATGTCTTTCCTGCTTCAAAACAATCGCCGTGCACGGCTTTTGATCGTGGGAGACGGCCGGGACCGCGAGGAACTCGCCGCACTCGCCGCATCGCTGGGCATCGCCGATCACGTTCACTTCACCGGTTTTCAGACTGATATCCGGCCGTTTATGTCCGCGTGCGATGCTGTGATAGTTCCCTCGGTCAAGGAAGGGTTCGGCCTCGCCGCGGTGGAAGCAATGGCCATGGAGCGGCCCGTAATCGCAAGCGCGACAGGCGGGCTTCCCGAGATAGTGATTCAGGGGGAAACCGGTTTCCTAATCCCGTGCTCCGATCCCAATGCCGTTGCTCGGTCCATGGAGAGTATCATCGTGGACGGAGATATCGCGCAGGCCATGGGAGCGCGCGGGCGCGAACGGGCGCGAGAGCACTTCGACCTGAGCAAGCAAATAGCGCGCGTGCTCACTGTGCTCCGCGAGACTGCCGGGCGGGTTAGCTGATCTCCTCTGAAAATGCCGAAGGCATTTTCATCCGCGATTCCTTCAGAAATCTCTCCACCACCGGATGCCTGATCTCCTGAGCCAGCATCCTCCACGCCTGTGCTCCCTGCGGCGAATCGACGAACGGAACAAAACCGAAGTCCAGGTATATATTAATCGCTCGCGAGCAAATCGTGTGTGTTTTGAGATATGCCCTGGCGTGCGACTGGGCCAAACGAGCCATTGCAGCGCTCAGCATTGGTTTTGCCAGCTTCTTGCCTTGAAACTCGGGTGTAATTGCGACCCAGTGAATTCTCCCGTAGTTTTCCCCCTGGAAGTCGGGGTCGTACCACGCGGTAGTAGTGCCAATGATCCACCCGGTTTCGTCATGGATCAGGAAGAAGCATCTGTCCTCCATCTCATCGAGGTGTGAACCGAACTCCCCATCGAACCTCGCAAGCGCCTGCTCACGACTCTCGAATCCGGAAACTGCCACCTCGATATCGGCCCACACTCCCTCTTCGCCTCGGCTGAACGTGCGTATGTGGTAGCCATCGGGCAGAGCATACGACGGCAGGTCATCGAGATTGGACCGGATCATTGTGATTGGGAAGTCTTGCATTATCGGGTCCTTTTTCTCGGGCTGGTGTTACGGGAGTCTGAACACGGTTGAAGAGATTGAGGGATGAACAGGATTGAAGAGGGCTCCTCATGTATGCAAACCCATCCTGTACATCCCAAAATCACTCAAATCGTGTTCAAACGATCACTCCGGCAGCACTCTCGCCAGTCCCTCTAGCTCGGCCTCGCCGGGACCGAGCGGGAAGTCGATTTTTCGCCGCTCGACGGCGGAGCGCATGAGGGCGCACATGATCTCGACATCCTTGAAGCCGCCCTCGCCGTCGCAGGGGTGGTGTTTGGTCCCATCCAGCCAGAGCGCGATATCTTCGATGTAAGGCTCCTGCTCGTGTTCGGAGTCCCAGGTGCCTTCATCCGAACCCTCGGCGCCGCGACTTTTGGTGACTGCACGCCATCCGCCGCCTACGTGGACTTCCGCGAAGCCCTTGGTCCCCTGAATAACGAACTTGACCTTGCGCCACCAATAGTCGACCTCCGGCACGTCCGGCGCGAACTCTCCGACTTCCATAATCCCGCGAACGCCGTTTGCGAACTGAAGAAAGCCGCCGAGGTAATCCGGGGAGGGATGGTTATCAGTCAGTTTTTCGCGACCGACTGCCTGCCCGATCACCCACTCGACCTCGGCATCGTTGTTGAACCAGCGCATGTAATCCGCGAGGTGAGTCGCCAGGTGCATCATCCAGCCTGTGCCCGTCGCGTGGATGGTGTGAATCTGCCCGAGCGCGCCGCTGTCAACGACTTCTTTGGTCTTTTGAAACTGGATATTGTACTTCCTTTGATGGCTCTGGACCGATTTTACCCCCGAAGCCTTCAGCAATTCGTGAATCGCAATCGCCTCGGTCATATTGGTGGCCATCGGCTTTTCGTATGCTATCAGCTTGACACCGCTTTCCACGCCCAGCTTCACCAGCGGAAGACGAACCGCCGGCGGCGTGCAGAAGCAGAACACGTCCGGCCTGGTTTGCCTTAGCATTTCTTCGGCGCTCTCGAAGCCTGGAGGGTTCCCGCACATCGCCGCTGCGTCTTTGATCTTTTCGGGATCCACATCGCTGATGCCGACCACCGTAAACCTGGGGCTCCTGTGGAAAAGGTCCGCATGAACCTTGCCTCGCTTGCCCAAACCCGCTATCGCTACCGTGTATACCTGTGCCATTTGCGCTTACCTCCATAACGTCCGAGGGTTTCACCCTCGTGCTCCCACCAGAGGCTCCGCCTCCGGACTCCGCTGGGGCCGCGGGCCCCAGACCCCTTGACTCGCTTCGCGTATGTCCACACCAGTAAGGGTGGACATACGCGAAGCGAGCAGGAGGTCCAGGGAACTCAGTTCCCTGGCGGGTTCCAAGGGCAGCGCCCTGGGTAGGGGTTCGGGGGCGAAGCCCCCGACATAACAAACTACTTCTGCGAAGCTTCCCACGCCAGAACGGCATCCGCGACATATTTCACTTCATCCTGAGTCAGCTCGGGATAGACCGGCAGGGACAGGCAGTTAGCGGCATTCAGTTCGGTTTCCGGAAGAACCGGATGGGGATCGCCCGCGCCGAACGGGAAGCCTTCCTGCTGATGGATCGCGATCGGGTAGTTTGTGAGAGCGATAATGCCGCGATCCTTCAGGTAAGACTGCAGGTCATCTCTTGCCGGCGTCTCGATCACATAGAGGTGATAGACATGGCGGTAACCCGGTTTGCCGTAGGGCAGTTTAATGCCGCTGCCTGCAAGGAACTGATCGTAATCTTTCGCCCGCGCGATCCGAGCGTTGCTGAACTCGTCGATATGCTTCAGCTTGACGCTTAGAATTCCTGCGTGGATATCATCGAGACGGCTGTTCCAACCCACGCTGTGGTGAGATCGCTTGTTTGAGCCGTGGTTGCGCATCTTGAGGATCGGCTCGACAATATCGTCTCTGTTGGTAATAACGGCGCCGCCGTCGCCGAATGTGCCGAGGTTCTTCGCCGTTATGAAACTGGTGGCTACGGCATCGGAGAGCTCACCGATTTTCCATGTGTCGCCCGCAGCGCCCATTGCCTGTGCGCAGTCCTCGATTACCAGCAAGTTATGCTTCTTTGCGATAGCGGAGACCGCCTGCATGTCGGCGGGTTGGCCGTAGAGGTGCACCGGAACGATGGCTTTCGTCTTAGGGGTTATCTTCTCTTCGATCCTGGTAACATCGATGTTGCGCGTCTTCGGGTCGCAGTCGACAAACACGGGGGTTGCGCCTATCAACCATATAGCTTCCGCCGTGGCAAAGAACGTATTTGAAGTGGTAATAATCTCGTCGCCCTTGCCCAGACCTAGTGCGAGAAATGCGAGCCAGAGCGCATCGGTTCCTGAATTTACACCGATGGCGTGCTTCATTTGCATGTATTCGGCCAGTTCTCCCTCGAACTTTTTGAGAGTCGGGCCCATCGTGTAGGCGCCGCTCTCGAGAACATCGACTATCGCCTTGTCGATGTCCGCCTTAAGGTTGTGATACTGCTTAACGTGCCCGTAAAAAGGCACTTTGACTTCTGACATGTGGTTCCTCCCTTGAACAATTCTCTTCGCCGAACACGGCAAAGTTCCGCCTGTCCCATCAGGATTCCTTCTACCCTCTATTGCTCCAAGAGCGCGCGGGCCTTCGCAAGCATTTCGGAGAGCGGCCTGGGTCCTGAATCTTCTATTTCGCGGATCGTTTCCATATCTTCTTCGGAGAGCTCTTCGTCTTCAGAACCTAACGACGCACGATACTCATCTATATTGGCCTCATATTTCTGAGCTTCCGGTTCGCGCATGAGACGCTCGATAGCGTCCACTATTCTTTGGTCGGCAACTCCGGCGCGGATCAGTTCATCAGCTATTTCTCTGCGAACCATCCATGCAGCATCGTTCTGGAGCATATCCATCACCCGCTCGCCTTCAATTCCCAAACGGATGAGCGCGGTTGCTGCGCCGTAACAGAGGACTGTGTCCGCGTTATTGAGCAGATCACATATTGCGCTCAAAGCCCGGCTGTCGTGTTTGTGCACAAAATACCAGCATGCTGATAAACGAACTAGCTCGTCCGGGTCCTTTAACGCGCGTTCCAGACATTCCATTGTGGCATCCGCATCTGAAGATCTTGCGGCGTGGGCGCACACTCTACGAACGCCGGGAGACGGATCGTGCGCGAGGTGGTCCAGGATGGCGGTAAAAGACGCGGGATCGTTGTAACGACCAAGCGACTGGGCCGCGCCGGCGCGGACCCCGGGGTGTTCGTCTTCCATCGCTTTTAGAAGTGGTTCTACGGCTCGCGCGTCTTCCAGCCACTGCATTTTAAGCGCTGCCAGTTTGCGCACCAGATGATCGGGGTCGGACAACTTCTGGGTCAGAGAGTCCAAATCCAGCCGAAGGACCAGTATCTGCGTTGTCTCCTTCATCCTGGCGATATTTTCATCAGAACAGCGCTCCGATGTCATTCAGGTCCTCCCACGTGCTCACACCATCTTTCTTTACCAATCCAACTACTTTGCCGATTATATCCACGCGATCGTAATACATCGGTTCCATTGACGAGTTCGCGGGCTGAAGCCGAACGCGGCCGGTTTCCTTGTAGATGTGTTTGACGGTGGCTTCATCTTCGACCATGGCAACCACCGTATCGCCATTCTCGGCGACATTCTGGCGCCGGACGATGACGTAGTCGCCGTTCATAATCCCGTCCTCGATCATGCTTTCGCCCTTGATCTTGAGCATAAAGCCGTCGCCGCCGGACGGAAAATTCGATGGGAACGGGGAACGTGTCTTCGATGTCTTCCGTTGCCAGGCTCGGACGGCCTGCCGCGACCCGCCCGACTACCGGCAGATTGGCCACGTGCTTGGGTTTGCACATTTCGATGTTGCCGGCAACCACGCGTATCGCTCGCGTCAAGACCGCGTCGCGCCGGATCAGGCCCGCCTGCTCCAGCGTTCTGAGGTGAGCGTGCACGGTGGAACTGGAACTTAAGTTTACCGCCTCGCCGATCTCCCGCACCGTCGGCGGGTAGCCGTGGATCTCAGTGTGCTGTGTGATGCACTGAAGAATTTGCCTCTGCCTGTGCGTAAGGTCCATAACCCTCTCCCTTTGAAAATAGCGTTTTTTGCTATTATCTCCGTGGCGAACGCGACGGCTGCGCAGCAGCCGCGAGAGTGTTCACACCACGATTCCCTCAAAGGCGCAGGTTATACGTCGAATATCGCCCGCGCCACCCATTCGCCGCTCTTACTTTCGACGGCCATTTTGTGATAAGTCACTGCCTTTATCGCCGGCCCAAGCCACTCGATATCCTCCCCGATTTTTCGAGCCGATACCCAGCAGGTCAGGCGACCCAGTGAGATCTCGGTTATCTCGAAGTCGAGCGGCAGCAGTCCGTCTCCGTCGAACATCACAATCAGCGAAGACAGAAACCTCTGCAGAAGCACGACGTCATCTTCCCCGACCGCCACCACCTTCCTGGAGGTAGTTGGCTGGTAACTTACTGAGGTCCGCCATTATGGAGAACATGCCGTACGCGACGTTTTCGAAAGCCTCAGCCATGCTGGGGCCTCTTCCGATCACGCCTGCGTCCGCGGTATGCTCAAGGATTTCGAACCTATGTTCGTGACTCATCTCCAATAACTACGGCGTTTGCGCCTTCGCTTCCTCCTCTGAAAATAACGCAGTTATTTTCATCCCTTCGCGGTGAAGCCGACAGCGTTCTTCCGAAGGAAGAATGCGAGAGGCTTCATCCGCGATTCCTTCGAAAACAGACGAAGGCTATTTTCATCCCTTCGCGGTGAAACCCCTCGGGGCGACAGTAGTATCGCCAGATACTGCGAAAGCCCGACAGTGACTCGCCGCAGGCGCAGTCGCGAGAGTGTTCATGCACGATTCCTAAATCCATGCTTGCTTTAGAAGAAATATCATTCGCACTAATCTATTCATTCCCGAACGGATGTGCGATACAATCACCTGGTGCGGGGCTTTGCCGCTGAATGAGAGGTCGGTCCTATCCCAGGATCATAAGCATGCACGGGATCATGATCACGCTCAGAAGGGTCATCACGAAGATAGCCCCTGCCGCGAATCTGCCGTTGGCGCCGTAGCGCGATGCAATGACGCCGGAGACGACCGCTGAAGGCATGGCGCTCTCCAGAACTACCACCTTGGCAATCGTTCCCGTTACCCCGATCAGGGGCAGCGCAAAATACATCAGAACCGGCAGAAGAGCCATCTTGAGCACAATGGCTGTTCCAAACGCCGCGGGATACTGCCTGAGCGAACTCCCGCTCAGGCTTAGCCCGATGGAGATCATCGCCAGCGGCACCGTCGCGGCGGATAAGTAAGTGAGCGGGCTCATAATAAGTGAGGGGACATAGGCCTTGCGGAAGATGAGCGCGATGATCGTTGCGGGCAGCAGGGGACCTTTTACGAAGTGCAGCAGGCTCCTCCACTGGAACTTCGACCCGGCAAAGCAGGTCGCTACGGCCACGCCGATGCTGTTCAAGGCGAGCGACATCGCGAACTGGTCGAACATAACGGCCGTGAGTATCGCGTGTTTGTCGCCGTGATATGCCGCGCTGACCACGGGGTAGCCGAGGAAGCCGGTATTGCCGAACGCGGTTATAAGCATCAATGCGCCGGTCGTTGGCCTGTCCAGCTTCAGTGCGCGCGCAGCCAGCCAGGCAAGTCCCAGCACGACCATTTCCATTGCGAACCCCAGGAACGGAGTCTTGATCATTGCCTGCGTGATCGGTTTGCCGTGCGTGAAGACGAAGATGAATGCAGGCATGGTCAGGTTAACCACTATCGAGTTTATGGTAGTGGCGTCGCCTGATTTCAGAATGCCGGCCTTTTTCGCCCCGTAGCCGGTCAAGAGCAGCAAAAAGATCGATATTACAGTTGTTAGGGTGCTGTTGAATTCCAAAGACAGTATCCCGAAGACCAAAGGTCACAAGTTACGGACCCCGCGGCCCCGACTCGGCAGCAAGATTGGCCGCGTGCTTCGACGTAGCTCAGCATGCTGCCTCAGTCTATACACAGGGGTTCTGTTCACCCCAACACCTATCCCGCATCGCCCGTTCTTCACTTCCGCCGGCTTGCCCGCCTGATACTTAAGCGCCGCTTCCATGAGTCCTTTGAAGATCGGGTGCGGGCGGTTCGGCCTGGACTTGAACTCCGGATGGAACTGCGTGGCTATGAAGAACGGGTGGTTCTTCATCTCAACTATCTCGACCAGTCTGTAGTCCGGTGATACGCCCGAACACACCAGCCCGCTGCGCTCGAGCTTCGTGCGGTAGGAATTGTTGACCTCAAATCGATGCCGATGCCGCTCGTATACCAGGTCCGTTCCATACACCTTCGAGGCCAGGCTGCCGTCGATGACGCAGCACGGATACAATCCGAGTCTCATCGTCGCGCCCTTGTCCTCGACTCCGACTTGCTCCGGCAGAATATGGATGACCGGGTCCGGCGTTTCAGGGTCCACTTCTTCCGTGTTCGCGTTCTTGAGCTTGCACAGGTGCCGCGCAACCTCAACTACGGTCCAGTGCAGCCCGTAGCAGATGCCGAGGAACGGGACCTCGTTCTCACGCGCATACTTGATGGATGCCACTTTCCCGTCGACCCCTCTGGCTCCGAAGCCGCCAGGGACTATTATCGCGTGGGCGTCACCGATCTTCTCCATCAGATTTTCGTCAGTGATCTCCTCGGAATCGACCCATCTGATCTGCACGCCTGCGTCGTGAACGATGCCGCCGTGCCGGACGGCCTCACCCAGACTTATGTAGGCGTCGCCGTTGCCGGTATACTTGCCCACTATGGCGACCGTGACTTTCTTTTTCGGTTTCTTCAGGACATCGACGATCTTTCGCCATTCGCTGAGGTCGCACTTGCCGTTTTCCAGGCCGAATCTTTTCATGACAAGGTCCGAAAGCCCATCATCTTCGAACTTCAGGGGTATTTCGTAGATGGTGTCGGCGTCGCGCGCCTCGATGACAGCGTTCTTTTCCACATCGCAGAACAGGGATATTTTATCCTTCATATCCTTGCTCATCGCCCTCTTGGTGCGGCAGACCAAAACGTCCGGCTGAATGCCGAGCTCTCGAAGCTTGATAACCGAGTGCTGTGTAGGCTTGGTTTTGAGCTCGCCCCACGGACCCACCGAGGTTATCAGGGTAACGTGAACATACATCACGTTTTCCGAACCCACGTCCTTCCTGAACTGCCTTATGGCCTCGAGGAACGGCAGGCCTTCGATGTCGCCGACCGTACCGCCGATCTCGATTATGGCGATCTCCGCGCCGGTTTGTTCGGCATTTAGCTTGATGCGGCTCTTGATCTCGTCGGTGATGTGCGGGATTACCTGCACCGTGCCGCCGAGGTAGTCGCCGCGCCGCTCCTTGCGGATGACGGCGTCATAGATCCTGCCTGTCGTTACGTTGGAGAGTCGAGAGAGGTTCTCGTCAACGAAGCGCTCATAATGGCCCAGGTCGAGGTCGGTTTCGGCCCCATCGTCCGTGACGAAGACCTCGCCGTGCTGAAACGGGTTCATCGTTCCCGCATCGACGTTAATGTAAGGGTCCAGTTTCTGGACGGTGATCTTGAACCCGCGGTTCTTCAGCAGCCTGCCAAGGCAAGCGGTTGTGATGCCCTTTCCCACTGATGAAACCACGCCACCGGTTACGAAGATGTATTTTGTGCTCATACCTACCCCCTGAAGATCTAATTCGAAAAGTAATCCAGTCCGCCTTTGCCCAATCTGACGGAGCGCCCAATTGCCCTGGTTACATAATCTTTCGCGAATCGAACTGCCCGAACCATATCGTCGCCCAGCGCCAGCCTTGCTGCGATAGCCGCGCTCAACACACACCCGGTGCCGTGCATGTTCTTGTCCAGCCGCCTGCCGGCAAACTCGTGGAAGTCACTGCCGTCGAAAAGCACGTCCACCGGTTCGCCCTCCAGGTGTCCGCCTTTCACAAGCGCGCTGACTGCTCCCATGCCGACTAATGCCCGGGCGGCTTCCCGTGCGTCTTCGACGCTGCCGACCGCGATGCCCGTAAGCGCTTCGGCCTCGTCCGCATTCGGCGTAACGAGCGTCACAATCGGGATCAGCGAGCGCTTCATTCGCTTGACGGCGACCGGCGAGAGCAGCACTTCACCGTGCTTCGCCTTGAGCACCGGATCGAGCACCACGTTCGGTATCTCGCGCCTCCTGATGCGCTCGGTTACCCTGTCGAGAACCTGCGGGGAATACAGCATCCCCACCTTGCACGCGCTTACTTCAAAATCTCTTGTCAGAGCATCAAGCTGCGCGGCGACGATGTTCGGCGGCACCTTGCATATCTTGTGCACACCCAGCGAGTTCTGCGCCGTCACGTTGGTTATCGCGCACACCCCGTACACACCGATCTCGCGAAAAACGGCCAAATCCACCTGCGCTCCGGCTCCGCAGCTCGAGTCGGACGCCGCGATTGTCAGTGCCGTCGTCATCGAACCAAATCCGCCAGCGTTTCGATAATCCGGTCCGGCTTCATCTCACCCGTGGCCCGTTCGGCTTCTTCTCTCGACGTTATTCCGGTCAATACCAAAACAGTTTCGGCCCCGGCTCGGTTGCCGACTATCACGTCTGTGTCCAGCCTGTCTCCCACCATTATCGCGCGCTGAGGCGGGGTATTGGTAAGCTCAAGGATCTTATCGAAAGCGTAGGTTTCAGGTTTGCCGACAACAAAAGGCTCCTGTCCTGTCGCGGTGCGAAGCGCTGCCACCATGCATCCGCCGCCGGGCACTACCATCCCGCCTTCCAGCGGGAATGTTGGGTCCTCGTTTGTCGCGATGAACTGAGCGCCCGCGAAAACCGCCTGCTGGGCTCTGGTGAGAGAGTCATAATTGAAGCTTCTGTCCAGCCCGACCACGACAAAGTCGATATGGGCGCCGGGTTCTTCTCCATCCCCTATAACCTTCATTCCAACGGCCTCGAATTCCTCGACCATTCCGCGCTCACCTATGCGGAAAACAGTCTTGCCCACAGCATTTTTCTCGCGGAAATACATAGCGGTCGCGTAGGCCGAGGTCATGATGTCTTCCAGAGGGGTGGGAATACGCATCTTCTCCAGCTTGGAGAGGTAGCTATACCTGGAGACAGTGGCGTTGTTAGTGAAAAAGCGGACGATGTGCCCCTGATTTCTTAGAGAGAGCACAGTCTCCCGGACATGATCCTGCGGCTCATCACCGCGGTAGATCACTCCGTCGAGGTCAAAAACGTATGTCAGCCGATCCCGCGCCGACGCATATTTCAGTTGGTTCACGGGTACTCAGTATAGCAACTCCAGTATTGAAAGTCAAAGAACCGAACGGACTTTTTCTACCATATTTCTCGTATTAAAAGGAGAAGCGCGGTGTCGCCCGGAATATGTTAGTTAAGCAGGCAAGCGTCGGGGGCTTTGCCCCCGGATACTACCGTTGTTCGGGCAGATTTGCAATCTGGCCCGTAAAAGGCAATCTGGGCATCTGCGATGCCTTTGCAGGTCCCGGATTGCAAATCCGAACCAACATTGTGCGACGGATAAAAACTATGAAATGGATCATTTCCATAACGCTGGTCCTCATTCTCGCTGCCTCCCTGGGCGCGTGTGCGGGCACAACTGCGCCTGTACATGTCCTCTACGTGAACGACCAGATCGACCCTGCCACGGCTGACTACGTTAGGGACGGGATCAATGCCGCCCAGGAAGACGGTGCGCAGGCCGTGCTCATCGTAATGGACACTCCCGGAGGCGCGATAACCTCCATGCAAAAGATCGTTCAGGCATTCTTCGCGGCTAAGATTCCTGTCATTGTATATGTCGGGCCTGGGGCTGCCATGGCCGGTTCTGCCGGGACTATGATCACCATGGCAGCGGATGTTGCCGCGATGTCTCCCGAGAGCAGCATAGGCGCGGCCAGTCCCGTGAGCGGTGGGCCCGGCGAAGAGGGCAAGGAAATGGGCGCGACCATGAAGAGGAAAGTCACCAATTTCTTCTCCAAGTATGCGAGGTCTATCGCGGAAAAGCACGGGCGCAACGGCGCGTGGGCAGAAAAGGCGGTCCGCGAGGCGGCGAGTTATACCGCCAAAGAAGCGCTCAGGGATAACGTCATCGATTACGTCGCGCCGAGTGTGCATGACCTGATGAAGGATATCAACGGCAAGCAGGTCAAACTCGCCTCCGGCAGGATTGTCACGCTTCACAGCGCTGACGCTGCGCTGGAGGAAAAGCCGATGGGAGCATGGACGGCTTCCTGCACTTCCTCAGCAACTCGGTTGTCGCGATGTTCCTGTTCCTTCTGGCGATGTACGGCATTATCTACGAGCTCGCCAACCCCGGCTCCATATTGCCGGGGGTAATCGGCACGATTGCGATTATCATGCTGCTGTATTCGTTCAGCGTGATACCGGTCAATGCGGCGGGTTTGGCGCTTGTCGTGCTGGCGCTGTTGTTCTTCGGTATTGAACTGCACATGGGCGGAAGCGGCATTCTTGCGGTCGGCGGTGTCGTGAGCCTGTTCTTCGGGCTGATGATGCTGTTCAGAGCTTCGGAGGGATTTATGGTGCCGATTTGGACGATTGCTATCGTAGCGGTTGCAACAGGCGCGTTCTTCGTGTTTGTGATAGGTCTCGGGGTTCGAGCGCTCAAAAACCCATATGTGGGCGGCAGGGAAGGTGTCGTCGGGCATACCGGCGAAGCCAGGACGGACCTCAACCCCAGCGGCAGAATCTTTGTGGACGGCGCACTGTGGTCAGCCACGAGCGTCGACGGCGAGATTCACACGGGCGAGCAGGTCGAGGTGATCGAGATGAATGGTCTGAAGCTGAAAGTCAGGAAAGTTCAGAATGCAGAGTGATGAATGCAGAACGTTCCAGGAAGCCGTGCCGGTGTTTCGGGAATCTTGTTCCCGAAACAAATAGGACGTATCGGGAATAAAGTTCCCGATACACCAAACGCATTGTCATGTGGTCAAGCACAAAGGCAGCATGCTGCAATCGTGGGGTTTTGGTGGGCAGACGGAATTAAGACGCATTTATGATTCACCATTACAAAACAAGGGGGTTATTATGCCGGGAGCTTTGGGTGCAATTGTAGTTGTCATTTTTATCGTAGTTATCGTGCTGGTGAACTCAGTGCGAAAGATCAGAGAGTGGGACCGCGGCCTATTGCTGCGGTTTGGTCGGTATGATCACGTTAAGATGCCGGGCATCCGGTTTGTCTGGCCGTTCATTGACCAACTGATCATTATCGATACCCGTGTGGTCACAATGGACGTGCCCAAGCAGGAGATCATTACCAGGGATAACGTCTCGGCAACTGTGGACGCGGTCGTGTTCTTCCAGGTGATCAATGCTGAGGATGCCATCACCAAGGTCGAGAACTGGGTCAGGGCAACCTCGCTTCTTGCGCAGACCGCGCTTAGAAGCGTAATCGGGCAGGCCGAGCTCGATGAACTCCTTGCCGAGCGCGATAAGATCAATCTGCATCTTCAGACGATTATCGACGAGGCTACCGAACCCTGGGGCATCAAGGTTACCGGGGTCCAGGTGAGGGACGTCACTCTGCCGGAGACGATGAAGCGCGCTATGGCGAACCAGGCGGAGACCGAGCGAGAGCGCCGCGCCAAGATAATCAATGCCGAAGGTGAGTTCCAGGCTGCGCAGAAGCTCACCGATGCCGCGAACATCATCAGCACAAACCCGCAGCAGGAGGAACTGGTTGAGCATGTACATAAAC
>CAVZJH010000031.1:0-60674 GCA_963775535.1 uncultured bacterium
ACGAGCGAGCTTCATTCTTCTAAAGAATCGGAAAGACATTTCTTTGGAACCTCCTGATGGAACATGGGCTAATGCTTCAAGCTTTGCCCTCTTGGTTTTCCACCGTTTCAAATGTAACACCACGCGAACCAGTACCGCCATGACAGCCAGGATTACGCCGATTCCCATTATGCGATATATCCATTCGCTTGAGGTAAGCGCAAAAAAGAATATCCCAGGGCCAAACCAGCAGAATTCCACGGCGGCAATCCAGCGCAGCCATATCTTAATTCGCTTGGTTTTCGCGAAGCCCGCAGCCACCAGCGCCAAAACGCAGGTGAGAAAGCTAAGCGGCAATACATGAAAGTTAAGCTGCAATAATAGAAGAATCTCCATGACAGATATAGCAGTCGAGCCGAGGTTTTCGATGAATCCCGGTGACACGTACTGTGGCTCCATCCGGTCATCATTTCTTGCCTGCTTGAATATAGCGTCCCTGGTCATCATTTTAGGCGAGAAATCCGCGGAGAGCTTCGTAAGCATCATCGTTTCTGGCAAGGGGTCTTTCAGCAAGTCGGAAGTCCAGTTGCTTGGATACGAATGGCTCCAGCGCCACGATGACCCGTCCATGACACAATCCGTCTTGAAGCCCGGGCATTCCAGTCGGTGCTCCGAGACCGTGTAAATGAGGAGCTTTGTCCTGCCCGGGTTGAGTGACGATATCCTCAGAGGATAGATCGGCGTGGGGGAGTCGAAATCCAGACGCAGAGGCGCAAGGACTCCCTCTTTGAGCTTCGCTGATACCGCGGCCCCGTGTGCAGTCACTATTTTCGCGGCTGTAAACACCCATCCGCGTTTCAGGTAGTCCTCGAAGATGCGCGTGTAGCGAGGCGTGACGCGGTAGCCATTGGTCCTGAGCCAGACTGTCAGATCCGTCGCGTTCTCGGCACGCAGCACCGAGACATCATAGCTGCCAATCTGCTCGCGTTCCAACACGTCAACATCCGGCGGCGTTGCCGACCTCACGCGTGAAGACCCGGCTAGCGCGAGACCGGCGTCGAGACACGCGCGGGCATCCAGCCAGTATCTCACCTCAGGCGCTGTGGCCACGTGAAAGGCATGGAAAACCGGGGTCTCGACAATGCTCACTTCAGGCTTCGCGGGCGTTGGCACCAGCCAGCAGAACTCATTCGCATCACCCTTGTAGCTCACCTGGACGATCAACCGCTCGCGACCGTTATAGTAGCAGATGATGGCTTTCTGCGTGGGTTCGGCGATGGCGCGAAAGTGACTTCGGGAGTCGAGACTAAGCCGGGGTACGTAGCAGCCGTCCGCATTTGCAGGACCGACACTTAGAACCAAGGCAATGAACACTACACCGAAACTGATGTAACGCATTGGGAGTCCCTCCTCCATATCCTTGTTACGGATTGACCGAGGGTTTCACTCGACAAGCCGGCCGGTCACCCAGGCCAGGTTCTCGGCGAAACGATCTACCGTCGCCAGGCCTTCCTCATCGTTTGATACCTCTCCGACTTCGCGGCCGAACGCAATGTTCCAGTAGGACGATCCCGGCACGATCATGTCATTGATCAGGAACCAATAAAGAAGCTGCGCGAAAGTGAAGTTTTGGCCCGCTCGCCGCGCGACAACTATCGCTCCCCCGACCTTGCGGGACAGGAGTCTCCCGTTGGACATGGAAACGTAGCCGGCTCGGTCCAAGAGCGACATGAGCTGCGGAGTGGCAGACCCAAAGTAGACAGGCGAGCCACAACAATCGCATCGGCTTCTTTCATCGCGGAGAAGACTGCGTCGAAGTCGTCACCGGCGATTGCGCACTTGCCGTCCTTTCGCAGGCGACACGCGCCGCAGGCAACGCAGGGTTTGATCGTCTTTCCGGCCAGTGTTACGAGCTCGGTCTCGATTCCGGCAGCCCCGACTTTCGCCAGGCACCTCCTCATCAAGATTTCGGTATTCCCGCCGCCGCGCGGACTTCCACAGATTCCTATTGCTTTCATTTGCGTCCTTCCTCGTACCGATCGCTATGCCGACCAATCGAGAGATTATACCAGCAAAGCTGAGCGCTTTCTACCCCGCACTCCAGGCGTCAAGCATTTATTGTCAGTCATCCGCGATTTGCCAAGGATTCTTCCCTGAGTAGACACATCGTTCCGGGTCCTGACGATCATACTTGTAGGTGGTTTTCGTGATGGGGTGTTGGGGTCAGTAACTTATTTGATGGGACAGGGCAGGCGCCCCGTCCCATCAAAAACAGTGTTACAATTCGATTTGATTGATCTTGTCCCCAGCCTTGCTCAGCGTAACAGGCTGCTTCACTATGACGTAGCCGTTTGCTTCGTCGAGTTTCCATGCCTGCGATTCGCAGCCCCGGCCGTTCACGTTCACGCAGACACTTTTCGGCTTGGAACCGGCGGGGATGCGGGTGATTACTTCGTCGAAGACCATCGGTTCTCCGGTGAAGCGGGTTACCTCGAACGCGGCTTGCTGGAAGGCCGCGCTTTGGTCGAAGTCGATTGCCGCGTGCAGCCGCGCGGTAAGAAGCAGCGGAACCTTCTCAAGTCGCCCATGCTCGAAGGCGCATTCGGCGCAATGGTGAGTCTCTTTCCTGGCTGATCGACCCACACTCCGGAGATAGCCAACAGATCGAACCAGCTCACGGGGTTGGTCATATACCATCTGCCGCTCATAACGTCGTTCTGAGGACCGGCAATCCCGAGACCGGAGTCCCAGCGCGCGCCGGCATTCTCCATAACCGTCCAGAGCTTGAAGAGCTGCTCCAGACCCGCGTCTTTCTCCGATTCGTAGAGCGCGAGAGCACAATAATACGCCTCGGTGTAGTGCGGCCAGCACTCACCCCAGTGTTCCGGCGCTCCGTCTTCCGCAGGCCAGACCTCGATGGGCGCGCCGCCCGTAACTTTCGCGTGGTTGTTCGCCGTAATGGTCGCGAGGGCCTTTTCCAGCTTATCGCGGTCAACTATGTAACCCAGCGACATCATGCTGGCATACCACTGGCCGGCCATCTGGCTCACGTGGATCGAATTGGACTCGAGACATGCCGGGCGCTTGGAGTTCTTCCAGTTCTCATGCGACTTATCGCGCCAAGTGCGGAAGTAGCTACCGGTCCAATTGTTCTCGACCAGCGAAGTATTGGCCATTTCTCTGCGAGCCTTGAGACCGGCGGCATATTCGACATCGCCCTTGTCCATAGCCCATTTTTCCATCGCGGCAAGCGCAGCCATATACATGGTAGCGGCATACGGCATAACCCCGTAATACGGGAACGAATAGTTGTCGTAGCTGCTGGAACCGGCGCCCCAGAGTTCGGGAATGCCGTCCTTGTTGAAGTCCAGACTCTCAAGAAACGCCATTGTCGACTTGCAGGAGAGATAGCACTCGCTCCCAGCGACGGGATCATTGGTCCAGCAATAGTAGCCATACCACTGCAAGACATAACCCGAGAGCAGGTCCGGCCAATGACCAGCGATCCACTCGGCGCCGGGTGTGATGGTGTAGGAACCGATGTCGTCGTGTCCGATATCGTGCGGCACAGCGCCCACCTGATCGATCATCAGGTCGCAGTTGCCAGTGCTGAAGTCGTAGTGCATGCCCTTCTCGTTCGCATCGCCGGGCTTGACCTGCCGCGCGCGGAAGAGATCCAGCTCGCTGCGGCACAGCTTCGGGAATGCCAGCAGATAAGGCGCCTGTGAACCGTTGCGCTGGTCGATAGTCCCCATCATCGCGCCCATATTCGTGACAGCCTCAGAGATGGTGAAATCGCCGTTTTTTGTATACCAGCTATTGGTGATCATCGGAAAAAGATCGTCGCAGAGCTTATACTTCAGCCACTCCGGCAGGTTCGACGCCCACAGCTTGTTTTGCCAGTCCGTGGTCGCCTTGAAGAGCCGGTCTCCCTCATTCAGCAAATACTCCGCCACTTCCCACGAGTCTTTGAACCAGTTCTCATACATCCTCCCGAAGTTGATCTCGGGATGATACTCTTTGGTGAGGTTTGGGAAATACCAGCCGATGGCCACGCGGATGATTGCTTTTCCATTGGCCGGGAGCTTGCCGGATACGGCGATCAGGCTGTTGGATCCGAACAACCACGGCGCGTCGACGCTTAGGGGCTTGCCTTGAACAACCTGGTCCCACATCTCGTGATGGTCTTTGTAGGTCCTGGTTTCGAGCTTAGTCCCCGCAGGCGCGTCAATTCTTATGGAGTAATTGCCTCTTCCCCTGGGCTGCGCTTCCTCGTTCGCGGAGAAGTGCCACGCGCCGGGATGTTTTACATCGGTGCGGAACTCCACCTGGTTGCCGCGGTTGTCGTTGACTCCCCAGTATTTCTCGTTGTAGAAACCGGTGCAGCCGCACATATTCTGCCAACTGTGGAGGAACGTGTATTCCTGCTCGCGTCCGGTATTGTTGACCAATTCGTAGGTAAACAGCGCGCCGGGAATGGAGGAATCTCTGTAGTCCGGCGAGGTGTCACCCAGAATGAGCGGCGAGAACGCGCTGAGGTTAACGTCGATCGGGCCGATGTCGTGGTAAGCGAGCCTCACAACCGGAAGCCTGCCGTCGAAACTCAACTGGTTTTCCTTGACCCCGGGAAGACCTTCCATAGGGCGAAGCTTCAAAACCCTCGCTCCGGCTTCATCCTTCAAGGCCCAGAAAATGCCCGGCACGCCGCCCGCCACGATCTTCGCAGGCGTGGAAGCGTATCCATCGCATATCGGAGATTCGATGTTGCAGTTGGTGGTCACGTTGGTGATGGAACCATCCGGGGTCAGATCGATCTTGCCTGCGCCGATCCCCCCGAGGGGAATACCAGCACGGTTGACGCTGATATCACCGAGATTAGTTACCGTCGTGGTCGCCTGAACAAAGCCGACCTCCTGCGTATCGTTGGTATTCAATATAATTCCCCTCTGATCATTAGGTTTTGTTTTCGCCAAATCCTAGGGCTGTCGATGTTCTTTCAGCAGGGCTTCGATCGCCGCTGTTATCCTGAGTCCGACTTCATCACCGGCCTCGCGGCCGCCCTGCCCATAATAAAGATCATCGAGCGGCACAGGCCTTCCATAGACGATATTGATCCTGTGAAAACGGAAGAAAAGCGAGTGCGGCGGGTAAAGCTTTTCAGTGTCTACAAGCGCAACAGGAATCACCGTGGCTTTGGCGCGCAGGGCTATCATCCCCACCCCTGCCTCCGGCGCCATCAGGCCCTCTTCGGGATGAAGGTTGCGGTGCCTTCGGAAATATTCCCACGACATCACCATTTTGCAGGTAATCCATCGCCTTCTTGAGCGCGCCCCGGTCGGCTGTGCCACGCTTAACAGGAAACGCGCCGACACGTCGCATGAAAAAACCCAGCACAGGCATATCGAAAAGCTCGACCTTGGCCATGTAGTGCACCTGACGCTTGATGAGTCCCGCAAGCGCCGGCGGATCAATGTAGCTTACGTGGTTTCCACACAGAAGCACCCCACCAGTTTCGGGGATGTCTCCCTTCCTATTGCCTGCGCGCGGCCAAAGATCTTGCAGACCAGGCCGCAGCACCCCCTGGCTATGGGATAAAGGTTCATCTTCTCTCTTACCAGCATCTACAACCTATCCCTGTCATTTCGCGTTGTGAACAGCCAAAACGGCGTCGACCACCTGGTCAATAGTCATCGAATCGGTGTCCACCAGAACCGCATCCGGCGCTTGTTTGAGCGGCGCATGAACCCGGGAACTGTCGCGCAGGTCGCGCTCTATTATCTCCGCCGCGATCTGCTGTCGATCTCCGCCTCCACGCCCATCGCCCTGAGCTGTTCGGTCCTGCGCTGTGCTCTCTCGGTAACGGAGGCAGTCAGAAAAACCTTCACTTCCGCGTTGGGAAAGACGACCGTGCCGATGTCGCGGCCTTCCATAACCACGCCGCCCTCTTCGCCAATTTTCCTCTGAATATCCACAAGCCGCTTTCTGACGCCTCTGATTGCGCTCACGGGTGACGATAGCCTGGTCGCCTCACTTGTTCTTATGGCATCGGTGACGTCCTCGCCGTCGGCAAATATGTGCTGCTCGCCATCTATTTTCTCGAAACGAAGGTCAAGCCGGTTCGCAAGCGCAGTGATTTTCGCGTGCTCGGAAATGGAGATCTGCTCTTTGCGAACGAACGCATGCAACCGCGCGATACATCGCCCCGGTATCTATATACAGATATCCGAGCCTTTCCGCTACCATCCGGGCAATCGTGCTCTTTCCCGCGCCCGCCGGCCCGTCTATTGCAACAATGGGTTTTCTCATTTCAGCATTCTCAAATACGTCTGTCTGATCTGCCTGGCCTGTTCAAGGAAGTCCGTTATCGCTTTCTCGTCGCCCTGCATCAATGCTCTTTTGAAATCCGCCAAAAAGCCCTGGAACTCTCCGATTGCCACCACGAGCGAATCGGCATTCGTCGCGCAGATATCTCGCCAAAGCTCCGGCGAGCTATCCGATATGCGGGTAAGGTCTTTGAAGCTCCCCGCGGCCAGCCCAAACACCTTTCCGACATCGCGCTGCGCCTTTTCTGCAGTGTGAAGAAGCGCCGCCGCCATTGCGTGCGGCAGATGGCTGATAATCGCAGCAGAGAAGTCGTGCTGTTCGGGACTCATCACTTCGACCCTGGCGCCGATAGCCTCCACAAATGAAGTGAGCTTGCCCAGGGAAACAAAGTCGGTCTCGTCAGTAGGCGTGATAACGTAGGTCGCGCCGAGGAAAAGGTCGGGGATCGCGGCTTCCACGCCGGTCTGCTCAGAGCCGGCCATCGGATGCCCCCCGATAAAACTGCAGCCCGGCGGCATTACTTCCAGGGCCTGGCTTACGATCTCGCGCTTCGTGCTGCCTACGTCGGTCACCACAGCCCCGCTCTTCAGGCTTCGGGACAGCTTCTCCAGCGTCGGGACCACTTTCCGGACGGGAGTACAAAATCACGACCAGGTCGGCTTCCGACACCCCCGCCTCGAAATCAAGCGAATATTCGTCGATTGCGCCAAGGATTTTCGCGCGCATCAACTTCTGCTCAGACCGACCTACTCCGATCACCCGCCCGGCAACAGAGCGCTTCTTCGCAGCCATGCCGAGCGAGCCGCCAATGAGACCGACGCCGACCACCGCGACGGTTTCGAAGATCATTTGATCCTGCGCTGCGGACATCAAACGTATCTACCGACCGCTCGCGCAACGGCTGAAAGCTCCTGCATCAGCTTGGCGAAGTTGTCCGGAGTGAGCGACTGAGCGCCGTCTTTAAGCGCTCGCTCAGGATGTGGGTGCACCTCGATCATAACTCCATCGGCTCCGGCGGCAATCGCTGCCTTTGCGACAGGTGAAACAAGCTGAAACTTACCGGTTCCGTGGCTTGGGTCGGCTATGATCGGCGGGTCGCTCGGGCCGGAGACCGCAGGGATGGCGCTGATATCGAATGTGTTCCTCGTGTACGTCTCGAACGTGCGTATTCCGCGCTCGCAGAGGATTATATCGTAGTTGCCCTGGTTTGCTATATACTCGGCAGCCTGCAGCCACTCCTCGATTGTGGAAGCCATGCCGCGCTTGAGCATAACAGGCTTCTTTGATATGCCCACCTCTTGGAGAAGCGAGAAGTTAGACATATTTCGGGTGCCTTCTGGAGGATGTCCGCATAACCGGCGACAAGATCGACATCCCTCGGGTCCATAACCTCGGGTAATAATCGGCATTCCGGTCGCCTCGCGAGCGGTGGCCATCATCTTCAGGGCGTCCTCGCCAAGTCCGTGAAAGCTGTAGGGCGAGGTACCTGGCTTGAACGCGCCTCCGCGAAGTATGCTGGCGCCGGCAGCTTTGACCGCTCGAGCTACCTCAAGCGCCTGTTCCTCGCTCTCGATGGAGCACGGCCCAGCCATAACCACTCCCCTTCTGGCCACCGATATCGACACCTCCCACGCGAATAATGCTCTTGTCCGGGTGGAAATCCCGGCTGACAACCTTATACGGCCTGAGGATCGGAACTACGCGCTCGACGTATTTCAGAGACGACAATTGCTCGGCGATCATCGGCTTGACGTCGTCGTGCGCGCCGATAACCCCGATGACCGTCTTCTCCACACCTTTGGACAAGTGCACGCCGTAGCCGCGTTCCTTAAGATTACCCAACAGCTCGTGAAGATCGGCATCCGTCGCCGATGGAGCCAGGACTATAATCATTTCTGCCAGTACTTCTCGAAGAGTCGAGATGAATCGCCGGCTCTGTTCATCGGTGCCCGTGGTCACGCGAATGTGCGTAGGCCAGCCGAATATAGCACCGGTCCGCACTATAACTCCACGTTCCATCAGCTGTGTAAAGACTTCCTTGCAGTCGCGCTGCACATCGATCCAGATGAAGTTCGCCTGGGTTGGAGTATATGATATGCCCATCGCGTCCATCTCGGCATAGAAATATTCCTTGGAGCGCTTGTTCTGTTCCCGGCTTCGCTTCACCTGGCCGGCGTCCCCAAGGCTGGCGATTGCGCCCACCTGTGCGATGCTGTTTACGTTGAACGGCGCTCTGACCCTTTCGAGTAAATCTATAATGAACTTCGGAGCTATGCCATAGCCGATGCGCAGGCCCGCCAGGGCGTAGATTTTCGAGAACGTGCGCAGCGCCACGACGTTGCGCCCGGTTGACCCACTCGATGGCGCGCGTGTAGTTCGGATCGTCCGCATACTCATAATAAGCCTCATCGAGCACGAGGATAGCGCCACCAGCGCTCAGGCAGCGAGTCCAAAACAGCCTCAACCTGATCAGCCGAAACCATGGTCCCGGTCGGGTTGTTCGGGTTGGTTATGAAGAACATCTTGGTGTGCTCGTTTACTTTGTTGAGCATAGCTTTGAGGTCATGCGTCCAATCCCTGAGCTCAACCATGTGCGCTTTGCAGTCCATAAGCGTGGAAGCAGCCTTATACTGAACGAAGCTCGGATCGGCTTGCACAATTTCGTCGCCCTCCTCCAGCAGCGCAATGCCCAGATAATGAATAACCTCGTCGGCTCCGGCGCCGAAGATCAGCATGTCCGGGTCGACACCCAGATGCCTGGCCAGAACCTGTCTGAGCTCAAAGCAGCTTCCTTCCGGGTACAGGGCGACATTATTAAGCGCGCTTTTCATAGCCTCGAGTGCCGCCGGAGAGGGACCGAGCGGGTTCTCATTGGACGCGAGCTTGACAATATCGTCGATTCCCAGTTCCCGCTTCACTTCCTCAATCGGCTTTCCGGGCACGTAGGGCGTGAGGTTAAGTATGCACTTTCTGCAAAGGTTGGTTGAATCCGCCATGGCAAGGCCTCCTTACTGTGAAAAGCATAGCACAAAAACGGGAGTTTTGCCAGATGCAGGCAGGCGACCAGACGATTCATGCGCGGAAGCCAAACGACAAACAGGACAGGCGCTCTCCAGCTAGCAGCCGTCGGGTAAAGTCGCCATAGGCCCGGTGCATTGGGAGCTTTATTTCCGATACGTGCTCAGGTTTCGGGAACAAGATTCCCGAAACACCGGTGTTCGGTGCTCGCTGTGCGCTTTATCCGCGGGCTGTTAGCCCTGCCCTGTTTGCTTGTTTGTGCTTTACTCTTTACTTCCTGGGCCGTCGCACCGGCTGCCAAACACAAATTCAGGTCTAATCTTCATCCACTCAGACACCGAGAATATCCTGTACATTGCCATTTCTGGGAATCGCGCCTGAACACTCTCGCGACTGCTGCGCAGCGCTGTCGTGTTCGGCTCAAGAGAACGAAATGGCAAACCGCCATTTCTGAGGGGAGGGTGTCGAGTGAGTTCGGAGTGGATAGATGACATTTTTGGCGAAGACATCGACGCGGACGGCATAGACTTTGAGTCGTTTTACTGCCCTTACACAAATGGAGCGCAGTGCGCTCTCGTCACCAAGGGCTGGCAGCCGCAGGAACTGTGCAGCGCGCTCGAATGCGACCAACTAAAGGTTTATCAACGCAGCAAGACCCATAGACGGCACAAAGCGGCATAGACATGCAGGAGACAACAATATTCCGATTCGTGCCAGGCCCGCGAGCGCGCTAGTCGATGGCGCTGATGCTGGTGACACGATCCAGCCAGACGTCTTCCATATCGCCAACCAGGCACCCGCCGTATGCCGGCACGAAGGTCACATCGTGCACGTGCAGGCTCGTGGTATGCAAGTCGCCGTGACGATCGCGATAGGTGACCGAGACATTTCTCCCCAGGGTACTGCTTTGCTTCAGGGATTATCCATCCTTTCGGCCTCCTCACATCTGAAATAAGGAAGCCGAGCTACCAAAGCCCAATTGCCAGTGATTAGAAACCACCACGCGTTCCGCGGACCGCACTTGTGGGGTCCGATTTCGGGATAACTTCTACCGCCGATAGTCCCTGATCAACAGCAACTTTTGCTTCGATAGCCCGGCCGACACACCGGAGCGGCATTCTCGATCGAACCAATTCGACCTCTATCCGCGTCACCCGACTTAGTCTCGACGGGTATGCCGGTGTCGGCATTCGCTTCCTATAACATTGTGCCGTATATGTGAGGTCGCTGGCGCTGGTGCAATTGCGGGTTTCGCCTGGGGTGAAAAACCGGGATTGAGACCCGGTCTCATGTGGGAGCTGGTTGCAAGGGCAGTTTTGGTGGGCAGCCCTCGTGCTACTGGACAGTAATGGAAAATGTCTGGGTTATTGCGGGCTTGATACCTTTCTCCCACGTGCGAAGATAGTTCAAGACTACGCTCGTCGTCCCTTTGCCCACTGCCTGGAACGTCCACGACTCCGAACCTCCCGTGCCAAGCTTGGGATTGATTGGTTCATTGTATACGTGGTTTACCAGCTTCACAATCTTGGGATCGGGGTCGCCGGCAAGCTGCCACTGGAAACCGGTTGTCCTGTTGGAATCGAGTTTCACGACGAACTGAGTTCCCTGCGCAGCCGTTACAGGAATTGCTTTGCCGCCGGAGAGGTTATTCACGGTGGTGATCTCCACTTTGCCTGACCCGACACTCTGCGCGCAGATAGAAGCGCCTGCGGACAACACAAAACAAATCGCAATGACTACCAGGCCACTCCAATAAACTCCGGGGCCGGCTAATGCACGTGATCGAATCATCTTGAACGCTCCTTATTGGAAGCAATATGCTCTAATCACGCAGTAGGGTCAGTGGTGACACGAGCATGAAGAGCACTGGCCCGATGCGCAGCTTGCGCAGCCGCCTGCGTGTGAAGATGCAGAAGACCCGTCTCCACCTGTCCGCGCAGAGAACATGGACATTACACGCTTCAGATCGCCCGAACCGCACTTCGGGCACCTGGTTTCGGAAACTCGGCTCATGCTTGTAAGTGTCTCGAACCTCTCATCACACGGCTTGCAGACGAACTCATAAATAGGCATTGGTCTTTGTCCTAGTTCTTTTCTTCCGGTTTCTTCTGATCTCCCGGCTTCGGGTTGCTGCGACCGTTTGAGCCTGGCCGCTTTCCACCGTTGTAACCGTTACCCGTCCTGCGTCCCCTGGCTCCGCGGCGTGCTCTGCCGGCATTTCGGCTGCCGTTTTCGGACTTTGAGCCGTTCTCCTCGCCGCCTGGAGATGGTTCCTGGAGTTTTGATGCAGTGCTGTCCTGAGGCTCACGCCACTTTACACCGGTCGGCACGAGCGCTTCGGTCGTCCCGCCGTCAGTCAAGATGGTGACTGTTTCAGGCTCAACATCCAGCACCAGGTCGATCGCTTCTTCGCAGAGATCATCCTCCTCCGCATCCGCCGGTTAATGGAATACGTCCTCATCCAAGAACCAAAGCCTGGCAGTTCTTTTCGCTCATGCCCAGGCGATTCCGTGCTTTCGACACAGCCCGTGTAGATCCAATTGGCTCGCGGGAATGTGCAGCAGCACATCCTCTTCCGTCTGAACTGTCAGGGTGTTGGAAACAACATTGACATCAACAACTTTTGCTCGCCCCTGCGGAATCTCAATAACGGCTCCAACGCTCGGAAGACGCCTCTGAGCGTCTTTGTATAACTCATGCTCCGTATCTGAGGCAGCACATAAGTTTCCCGCAAACGCCGGAAAACTTAGCCGGGTTCAGAACAGGCTTTGGTCCTTTGCCATTTTCATTGAGATGGGTTCAAAGCTGTTGAGGAACGTCGCGCAGCAAAGAGACCTTCCACAACCGCCGTAGCCGCCGATCAGCTTTGCTTCGTCTCTGACGCCGATCTGGTGCAACTGGACCTTTGTTTTGAGCGCGCTCGCGACATCCTTCACGAGTTCACGAAAATCAACTCTGCCTCTGCCGAAAACGAGAACGTAACCTGGGAGCCGTCAAATGCGTATTCCGCATCCAGAAGCTTCATGGGAAGGCCATGCTCGGCTATTCTGCGCTCACAGACGCCGAACGCGTGCCTTTCCTTGTCCCGATTGGCGGCTTCGCGCTCGAGATCAGCGCCGGAAGCGACGCGAATGATCTTTTTGAGTGGGGCTACCAGTTCTTCGTCCGACACATGCCGCGGCTCCAGCACCACCTCGCCGAACTCCACGCCTCGGGCGGTTTCGGCTATAGCGAAATCGCCCTCGTGGAGCTCAAGCTCTCCAGGGTCGAAGTAGTAGACTTTTCCCACCCTTCTAAAACTAACACCCACAACGAGTGGCATAAAATCATAGTCCTCTTGGATTTAAGAAGGGAAACAGACAGGTTAATTCTAACACATCCCCCATTTACCGGCAAATGCGCAAAGGATGCGGGTAGCGTGAAGTTGGGGACGGTCGACATCGAAAGCTTCAGCTGTCGACCCGTCAATCCCGACCATCATGCCCCGCGTTTTTGAGGCAAAGATCTTAAGCATGAGATTCTGCGAAATAGTTGTCGAATGTGCGGAACAATCGGAATTGCTCTGTCGTATATTAATTAGCAAACCTTCCCACCCTCTTTTCTCCTCCCCAGTCCTCCCCGGACTGGGGAAGCTTTTTTTGTACGGTGGAAATCGATGGTTTCTGAAGGTATCCTCTACTCGCTTGTGGGATCAAACTTGCGAAACATGGCTCCGGCGATGCTTATGCCCGCGGCTCCGATTATCACGTTAGCCGCGCATATCACAGTAAGAATAGTGTACACGGGGATTTTAATTACAAACCAGAAGAACGCTCCCAACACAACTGTCGGCGCAGCGGCGAGAGCCGTCAACAGGAAGCCCACCACCCCGCAGAAATGGTTCTGCATCATGTCGCGGGTATCCGGGTAGAGGAGACTCGGTATGATCATCGCCGGCAAAGTACAAAACCCGAGGAACGGAGCGCCGATCAAACACGCCAACAGCATTTCGCCACGAGTCTGCGGCACCAGCGCCCACATATAGACGGCGAAGACCACAATCCCGACACTGAGGTATATCACCCCGCTAACTGTCTGCGCAAGCATAACTTTCCAAGCCGCCACCGGCGTAGATTTAATAATGTTCGCGTGCCTGAGGTCTGCTCGAACTTCAGCCTGTAAGGTCAGCGACAGGAGTCCCATCATGTAAAGGAGCAGCAGCGGTAGATATTTAAGCACGTCAGAATCGTCGATAAAGTGACTGACCATGTAGACAATCACCAGCGGCGCTATGAGCATAAACAGCAGTTGTCCACGAGACACCCTGTAGCGAAGCAGGAGATTCTTCCACACGAACGCGACTGCTCCTCGTCCGAACGGCTGCATCGAAAATCCATTGGCCCGCATATTGCCCTTTTTACGAAGAGCTTCCAGCCGAATGTCCGTATAATCCCCCGAGCGCATAGCCATACGTGTCCTCGCATACTTCACGCTTATTCCCAGCGACGGCTCGTATACGTTTTCCTTGCGAGACATCAGCAAGACCATACTCCCGCCCGCAAGGAGCCAAAGAAGAATTAGATGCAGCCAATCATCAGACAGCACGCCTTTTAGCGGAGAAAGGACCAGCCCGGCGCACCAGCTTGCTGGGGCGAAGACTATATTTACCACAGGCGAGTTACCAGCCCACATAAGGCTCAGATAACTATCGCCGGTCGTAATATATTGATATACTGCCGCCAGGACAACACAAGCCGGCGCCGCGATCAACAGCGCTCTGATGAACAGCCCGGACTGCTTCAGGCGCTCGTAGCCGAAGGTAAACACTATATTGATCGTATGAGATATGTTGACCACCAGCACCAGCAAGGCCAACACGGCGGCAATCCCCACAAGACCCAATGGAAATGTGCTCACCTTAAGTGGCGTGAACATAATCGAGCCCAGAATCACATAAGCGAGGATAATGTACAGGCTGTATTTTCCATAGTCCTTGATCAGCTTTACCAACAGGACCGACCTGCGGCTGATCGGCGTCGGGAACATGAAGTCTATGTGCGCCACGGAAAAAATCATCAGCCCGGAGTTGAAGCCGTTATACATAACCAGTATGCTTCCGATGCTCAGCAGGAGGAACAGCCCCAGTTCGATCTGAGCCTCCGGCACGTGTGCAAGCAACATCAAATCGGCTCGGGGTGGTCGCGGAGCGCCCGACATCAATACCGCGCTCTGCATGACCGCGCACAGAAACCAGCACCCTAGGAGCAGTGCGGGAATCAGCCGCTTGGGACTGCGAGCGGTGTTTTTTATGGAGTTGATGGCCTGCCGGAACTCAAGGTAAAGTAGTGGTCTCAACGGACTGGCTCTCCTCAGTTAGACTCAGGAAGACATCCTCCAGCGAAGCGTTCTGGCCCATCTTCGCCTGCAGATGAAGCTCCTCCAGGCTTCCTTCAGCCACGATTGCACCTTTACGCAGTATGATAATGCGGTCGCACAACCTTTCGGCAGTATCGAGCATGTGAGTACTGATCAGGATCGACTTTCCCTCTTGCCTCGCCTCAGTCAGCATTTCCTTAAGTTCGTGCACGCCCTTCGGATCGATTCCGATAAGCGGCTCATCCAGCAGCACTACTCGGGCATCGTGAATGAACGCGCAGGCAACCGCCAATTTCTGCTTCATCCCCTTGGACAGGCTCCCAACCAGATCCTGGCGCTTATCATACAGGTCGAATCGATGCATCAGAGCTTCGGCGCGCTCTTCGAAGCTGTCCGTTGTCTGGTAGGCCATCGCAATGAAGCGCAGGTGTTCGACAACCGTCAGCATATCATAGGGCGTGGGAACCTCCGGCACAAACGCGATCCGCCGCTTGGCTTCTTCCTCGTTCTCGCCCAGGTCCACTCCATCCACATTGATCGACCCATCACTAGGCTGCACAATGCCCGTTATAGAGCGTAAAACAGTGGTCTTTCCCGCTCCGTTGGGTCCAGGATCCCACGATCTCGCCATCCTTGACCTCGAACGACAGGTCGTCCACCGCCAGAGTTCGCTTGTAGTATTTGACCAGATTGGTTACTCGTAACACAACATCCCCCATGAAATCGGAATCGCAGAAGGTGGGTCGATATCCGGCAGAAGAACCCGCCCGCAGACGTCCGACAGACGCTGCACGGCGGTTAGTGCGATACTCGGCGCTTGCATATCACGCGACAACCGGCATGATAGTGTTCGGCGCAGGGAAAGCATCGTCCTCCATGGGTGATGCGGGAGTTGGGAGGCCGTGTGCCGAAAGGGGTTTAATTTGCGAATACGAACTCAGTGGTTTCCGTGACCAGGTCCCGGACCATCGGGGACGGTAGATGCAACCCTGTAAGCAATCAGGTTGTCTCCGCAGTGTACATACTCGCCCTCTCGCTCTGACACGTGCGGCACAGCGATGGAACTCCTGAATGCGCTCCTGTGTTTGTCTCAGAACTACAATGCTCGCAGTGGGCATACCTGACATGGTAAACAACACCTCCGGTTTCGTAGTGTTAATACGCGGGCAATGCCTGCCGAGCCGGTTTACCCCTGTGCTTGATTTTCTAAACGCTCGCCCGCAGAACATTCGTGCATTCATAACAAATTATAGCTCATTGTGAGCGTAAAACCTGACACACGGTCTTCAAAATGACCTAACAATACTGTCATTTCGAAGGAACCTCTCGCATTCTTCCTGCGGAAGAACGCTGTCGGGCTTTCGCAGTATCTGGCGATACTACTGTCGCCCCGAGGGGTTTCACCGCGAAGGGAATAAAATGACCTTCGGCTATTTTCGAAGGAATCGCGGATGAAAACCTTTCGCGACTGCGCCTGCGGCGAGTCACTGTCGGTTTCACCGCGAAGGGATGAAAATAGCCTTCGGCTATTTTCAGAGGAGTGAGAAATCTGCTTTTTAAGACGCCTCATTCAAAGCAGATTCCTTGGCTTCGCTCGGAATGACTGGATTTGATGCCGTCATTTTCATCCGCGATTCCTTCCTGAAGACGCATCGAACCCCTCCGCGCACTCTGCAGCGGAGGGGTTCATAATCACAATCGCAATCGACTGTGCACGCCGCGACATCCGTCAGCACGCGATGGATTGGCGGACCTTGACGCCTACATGTGTGCTCTGGCGGGCTCGTGGACCGCTGCCGCGCCCTTCTTCACGCCGGCGAACCGCGTGGCCACATCGGACCAGTTCACTATGTTCCACCAGCTCTCTACCCATTCGGCCCGGCGGTTTTGGAACTTGAGGTAGTAGGCATGCTCCCACACGTCCACCACGAGCAGGGGCGCTATTCCCCACATTGTCAGCTTCTGATGGTTCTCAACCTGCAATATGTACATCCTCTGATACTGCGGCGACCATCCCAACAGCCCCCAGCCGCTGCCTTCCACCGCAACGGCAGCATCGGAAAACTGCTTCTTGAATGCGTCAAAGCTGCCAAAATCCTTGTTGATCTGGTTCATCAGATCCCCCTGAGGCTGCCCGCCCGCATCCGGAGCCATGTTCTCCCAGAACATCGTATGAAGGATGTCACCGGAACCGTGAAACGCAAGCTGCCTTTCCCACTGCTGGATCATTGCGAAATCGCCGGACTTGCGGGCCTCCTCCAGCTTCTCTTCCGCCGTGTTCAGCCCTTTCACGTAGGTCGGCATGGTGTTTGTCGTGGTGAATGCGCACTGTCTCTTCATCATAGTGCGGTTCCAACGCGTTATAGTCGTAGGGAAGCGGTGGCAATTCGTGCATAGTCATCTTACCTCCATTTTATTGTATCGCCGCTCTGATATTCCACGGAACAGGCCTTTTTACGCGTTCCAAGCTTACGTTTGCCAAGCCCGTCCGGATTATTCTACCCAGACCCTGACAAGCTCAACCATTATTCGCGAAAAAACTGGTCTCCGTAACTCCCCTACCAGAAGTTCTTCGACTAACCCAGCATTGCGGGCGGTCACGTGCAGCCGCGTCCCACATAAAATGCGCATTTTGACGATCGGGTGTCGGCGGAGACGTAGTAATATGGGTTGTGGGGGAATCGTGGCATACGACACTATCGCGACTGCTGCGCAGCGTTGTCGTGCTTTCGCGGCATCTGCGATACCACTGTCGCCCCGAAGGGATGAAAATGACCTTCGGCCATTTTCAGAGGGAGCCATTATCAGGAGAATGGGGAATAACGGAAGCCGCGGTCGTTGGCGTAGGGCTTTCTATGATCGTGTTTGCCCGCAAGTATGGCCCTTGGTATGCCGTTGGGGAACGCCCTGCAGTTCATCTCCCCTGTCCAGAAGCGGCAGGCAGCGCATTGCTGGGCCACGGCTGGGGTCGATTTCTTTGTTTTCTCTGTTTCACGCTCTACCGGTTGACGATCCTTCACAATCAACTTCGGCACTTTCATTCTGCGGGCGCACATAAGGCTGATCCTCCAATGACACTTCATGATAACCGCAACCCGTCAGACGCGCAACCACTGGTTTGTCAGGGCCTTCGCCCCTGCTTGTGGTTAACACAAACGAAAGCCCCATGTAAACTGTCCCCATCGAAGAATGCAGGACAGGAGAACCAAATGCCAAAAACCGGCAGAACAGTCACTATAGAAACCGACAAGGGCGCCATCAAATTCGCCCTGTACGAAGAAGACGCGCCGATCACGACAGCCAACATCGCAAAACTCGTGGAGGAGGGGTTTTACGATGGTCTCACGTTCCACAGGGTAGAGCCGGGTTTCGTAATCCAGGGCGGCTGCCCGCGCGGCGACGGCACAGGGAACTCCGAGCCGAAGATACCGCTGGAAATCAGCCCCAAACTCAGGCACGATGCCGCGGGCGTTGTGGCGATGGCCCGCACTCAGGATCCCAACAGCGCATCCTGCCAGTTTTACATAACGCTCGCTCCTCAGCCATTCCTGGACGACCAATACGCCGTCTTCGGCAAGGTTACCGAAGGTCTCGACGTGGTCAAGAACATACGAAGAGGCGACAAGATGAACTCGACCGCAATTTCAGAATAATGATTGCCTCTGGTGAGTAATAGGTTGGTCACGTACGCGGGTATAAGATTAGTGGAGTCTCCTAATACGGGACTCGATTATGAATATGCTGTAGCGCTTCACGAGCCCCGCAGGGAAACCTGCGGGGCGTTATGATGTACGGAAGGTTACAACGGCTCGCGGGTTTAATATATACGAAGAGAAATTCACTAGAGGTAACATAGCACATGAGCAAAGTATTCTTCGCTTCAGCGAAAGTCAACGCCGTAAGGGCCGACGCGAGCCTGCCGGCAAAGTTCACTCGTCTTCTCGAAAACTTTCCGCTGAAAGCAATGTTCGACGGCAAGACGGTAGCAATCAAAATGCACCTGGGAGGCCACCTGGGCTTCACAACCATCTCTCCGCTGTTCGTTCGTATGCTCGTCCGGCAGGTTAAGGACGCGGGAGGAAGGCCGTTTATCACGGACGGCTCCAATGCAATCGCGGGAGCAAAGCACAGAGGTTACACCGAGGAAGTGCTGGGCGCTCCTCTGGTTCCGGCGGCTGGGTTCAATGAGAAGTACTTCGAGACCGTACCTATGAACTACAGGACCCTGAAAGAAATCCAGCTCTGCGGCGAGATAGTGAACGCCGACGCGATGATCGTATACAGCCACGGCAAAGGTCACGGTGACTGCGGATGGGGTGGCGCGATCAAAAACATTGGAATGGGAAACGTCACCTGCAAGTCCCGCGGAGACATACACGCGCTGCAGGGAACCGACTTCGAATGGGACTCAGAGCTGTGCAACCACTGCTATTTGTGCCGCGACAACTGCCCCACGGGCGCTCTCACGTTCGATAAAGAGGGCAAGTTCCACGTCTTTGTGCACCATTGCCGCTACTGCACGCACTGCGTAAATATATGCCCTCAGGGAGCAATCAAACTGAGCGCGGAGAGCATAAAGCAGTTCCAGACCGGAATGGCCCATGTGAACAAGGCCTGCCTGGACACGTTCCAAAAGGACCGCGTGCTGTTCATCAACCACGTGCTCAACGTGACCCCGCTGTGCGACTGCTGGGGCTTCTCATCCCCCTCGATAGTGCCGGACGTCGGGATATTCGCGGGCACGGACATTGTCTCGGTGGAGCAGGCGTCAATCGACTCGATCAAGACCGAGAACTTCATCCAGGGCTCACTTCCGCACCCGCTGCAAGTGAACGATATCGAGGGTCACCTGCTGAAGAAGATCCACGCAAAGGACCCTTACCTGCAGTGCGAGGAATCGGCGAAACTCGGCCTCGGCGAGCAGGCTTACGAGATTTCGGAAGTAGAGTAGCTGGAAACTGTGAACGGACTGATGGACGGGGACAACTTGACGGATAAACTTCATTTATTTAGCTGAAGAGCTTGCAGACGCTGCATCAGTTGTGGCACAATAGTCCGTGGTTGCGAGCGGCAACCAATCAGGTACCAGTTCGCAATAAAGAATTCTACTTAATGTAGGGGGATTATTATGGGTGAAAAATGCTGCTCCTGCGGCGGCGACCCGAAAATGCTATATAAGGGGTCAGAACCGGTTCCGGCAGATGCCGTCGTGCTCTTTGATGGCACTGACATGTCGAAGTGGGTAAAGCGCGGCTCAAGCGAGCCCGCAGCGTGGAAAGTCGAGAACGGCTACATGGAAGTCGTTCCTACCACAGGCGACATCTGCAGCAAGGAACTGTTCCAGAGCTGCCAGGTGCACGTGGAGTTCTGGCTGCCTCTGATGGCGGACCAGAGCGGCCAGGGACGCGCCAACAGCGGCGTGTATCTGCAAGGACGCTACGAGGTCCAGGTGCTGGACTCCTACGGCCTCGACAGCAAAGATGACGACTGCGGCGGCGTCTACACTCTGGCTGCTCCGTGCGTGAACGCCGGCAGACCGCCGGAGGAATGGCAGAGCTACGAGATACTCTTCATCGCACCTAAGTTTAACCACAAGGGCGTAAAAACGCACAACGCTCGAATCTCGGTGCTCTTCAACGGCGTCTGGATTCACCACGACCTGGAAGTCCCGCAGCCGACCGGCGGCGAGATCGACCACAACTTCGCGGAGCCCGGCCCGCTCATGCTTCAGGACCACGGCAACTACATCCGTTTCCGCAACGTGTGGGTTCGCCCGCTCTGCAAGTAAGCATTCGCTTTGAGGTTCGGGGGCTTCGCCCCCGAACCCCCACCAGAGGCTCCCGAGGGCAAACCCTCTGAGCTGTTAGTTAAGCCCGACCGTTTCCCTCACCAATTGCTTTATGTTCTCCGCCGACAAGTGCTGCCCGATGCATATCAGCACTCCTCCGGCTCCAGGCGCGGGACCGCCGAGCGGGATGATGTCGACCGAGTCCCATACCTTGTGAAGAACCTGCCAGCCCTCATCCGCTATATGAGCAAAGCCCTTCGCGCGGATCACGTTCTCCGGAAGCGACTGCATCATTGCCGTCAGGTCTGTGCGCGCCACGCCCTCAGGCAGACTCAAGGCAACCGTGCAAAACGACGCGGGCAAAGAATGTGAGTGATGGTGATGGTCAGCACCATCGTGTTCGTGATAATCTCCACAATCGCACGTGAGCGAAGCCTCGTCTGTGACCAGTTTCCTCAGCAGATCAGCGCCAATATCACCGTACGATGCCCAGTGTCTGTGCGCGCGACCGGAGTAGTTATCCATCAGGGCCTCCAGTGCGTCCCTAGCGTCCGGAGCTATAGTATCGACCTTGTTCAATATCACGACGTCGGATGTCGCCGCCTGGGCTCCGACCAGTTCAGCGACCTTGAGCAGCTTCTCCACCCGCCCGGCATCCATCAGGCAGATGATGTGCGAAACCGCGATCTCACGCAGCAGCGCGGGTGCGCTCAGGGCGCTCACCACATCGATCGGATTGGAAAGCCCGCTGCATTCGATTAAGATCAGGTCGCACGCACGCCTTTCCAAGACATCATATACCGTTGCGGTAAGCTGAGATTGCAGAGTGCAGCACACGCACCCGCCGACAAGCCGCGCCTGCTCCGCGTGCAGATCGGCGAGGAGTTCTCCGTCAACATCCACATCACCGACCTCATTGATAATCAGCCCAGGCCTAAGCCCGGCCTCGCCGCACATCGGCAGCAGATGGCGCAAAAACGAGGTCTTTCCACAGCCCAGAAAACCGGTAATGATGATGACGGGTATGGCCATTCGCACAAACTCCTGTCGACAATATTGCACTACCACAAGTATACAAGGTTCAGCTAGCGACCGCCAAGGCCATGAACCAAGCGCCATATAGATCACATGGTTACACGTGATCGGGATTGGGAAATTTGCAATAAACTGCGTTATTCTCAGAGGAATCGCGGATGAAAATGCCTTCGGCATTTTCAGAGGAGGTTGCTATGGCCACAAATCTCGCTTTATCTACGATGTTTATGGCATCGATCCTGTCGGATATGGGTGTAGGAGCGGCGGCGGATATTCAGGCTGAGACGGTCCATTATGGACCAGGCGACAAATACGTAGGCTACCTCGTCCGTCCGAAGGAAAACGGACCGTTTCCGGGAATCGTCGTTATCCATGAATGGTGGGGACTCAACGACAATATCAAGTCCCAGGCGGAAAGGCTCGCGCAGTTGGGGTATGTCGCTCTGGCGGTCGATCTGTTCGGGAAAACAACCACCGATCCGACAGTGGCAATGGACATGGTCCGCAGCCTGGACCAACAGGCCGCAACAACCCAGTTGCTGGCTTCGGTGGACTACCTCAGGTCTCAGTCCTGGGTTCTCACCGACAAGATCGGAAGCATCGGCTGGTGCTTCGGCGGGGCCATGTCACTGAAACTTGCGCTTAACGATCCCAAGCTGACGGCAGCGGTCATCTACTACGGCCAGCCTGTGACCGATCCGAAGGAACTGGCGAAGATTAAGGCGGCAATACTGGGAATATACGGCGAAGCGGACCAGATGATACCGATGGAAAAAGTGCAGGAGTTCCAAAAAGCACTGGCTGAAGCTCGGGTCAAATACGAGATCCACACCTATCCCGACGCGCCGCACGCGTTTGCAAACCCGTCCGGAGGCAAAGGCTACAGGCCCGAAGCCGCCGCGGACGCGTGGAAGAAGACGATCGCCTTCCTGGCACGGACATTGAAGCGCAACGGGCGGTGAATATGCCAGGCCATGGCTGCGGCAGCCGCTAGTGCTCGATCTTCTTCTGAGCCATCTTCATCAAGTCCAGATCCGCCGCTCAGAGTCAACGTGCCGCGGTCAATCACAGCGTCTTTGATCCTTGCGTCAAAACCGAGGTCTCTGGCGTCAAAGATCGTGCCCAGCTTGGAATCTATGTATTCGCGCGCGAAATCCGGTGTGCCTATGCCCGCAACCTTGAGGCTTTTCAAGTTCAGGACCAGTGTTCGCTCATCGCGTATCTCCAGAGCGGCATCAGCTTGCAAACCAACCTTGATCACTGAAACAGCGGGGCTCGCAGCGAGGCCGATGGTGCCATTGTTCAAGCTGATTTTCAGCCCGGGAACGTTGGGGTATTTGGAGGTCAGATAACGGGTAAGCTCAGCTTCATTAAGTGTAGCCCAGTACTCGGTTGAAGCTGCTTTCTTAATGGTCTTTTTGCCCGTGTCAAACGCGATGTCCCTGATCTTAACAATAAGCAGAGAAACGCTGATCCCGTTGGGGACCTTAACATTGCGACCTTCGATGTCCAACCCATCGAGTTTCCCCTCACCATCCCCAGCGTAGGTCCATATGCGGTAACCTTGTAAGAATCGGCGGGACCGATGATATCGGGAAGACTCTTTGCGACGGAATCCTCGACTTTTTGCCGAACCGGATTCCCGCAACCGGCAATGACGGCGGCGCCAAGCGCCAGCACAGCAACCATCCATTTACGACTCATACGGCTAACTACATCTCCCTTAATCTGCGAACGCGATCCTCAATCGGCGGATGCGTATCGAACAGGCTGTTCATTGCGCCGCCGTGGTCCTTAAGAGGATTCGCGATAAAAAGGTGCGCGGTGGCTTTGTTTGCGCTCTGCAGCGCGTGAGGGTCGGAGTCGATCTTTTCCAGCGCACTCGCCAGGCCATCGGGGTAACGCGTCAAAAGCGCGCCGCTGGCATCCGCCAAATACTCGCGTTTCCTGGAGATTGCGGCTTGAACAAGCGCCGCGGAAATCGGGGCGAGTATGGCAAGAACTATTCCTATTGCGAAGAAGATGATTTGAGCCTGTCCTCCCCCTTCTTCGTTACTGCTGCGGCGAAATCCACCCAGGCGCCCACTCCACCAAAACCAGTCGGCCAGGAGCGCAATCGATCCAACCAGCACTGTGACCAGGCTCATAAACCTTATGTCGTAGTTCTTGATATGCGACATTTCATGCCCGATCACGCCTTCGAGTTCCGCGCGATCCATCATGCCGAGAAGGCCCGTGGTAGCGCAAATCACCCCGTGATCGGGATCTCTTCCGGTAGCAAAAGCGTTGGGCGCGGGATCGTCGATAACATAGGCCTTGGGGCACGGTACGCCGGCTGCGATGGCCAGGCCTTCGACCGAGTTGATGTAGTGCGGGAACTCCTGCTTATCCGCCGGGCGCGCGTGCACAGTCGCCAGCACTATCTGATCGCTGTAGTAATAGCTTCCAAGGCTGGTGACGACCGCGAACAATATAGCAAGGGGTATGACTATGGGATTGTCGTACGCAAAGTAGAACGCAGTGCCGATGGCTCCGACCAGCACAACGAAAAACAATACTAACAGGCGCGAGCGCCAGATGTTGGATGATATCTGTTCGTACATTAGTTTTTGTGCACCACAGCGTCGGCTCTCGGCCTAAAACTGCACCTTAACGTTCTCCCGAGCGGTATCGTCCATCGGGAAATATTCGTGCTCCTTAAAGCCAAAGCTGTTGGCGATGACATTGCCGGGAAAACTCTGGATAATGGTATTGTAGCTCATAACCTGATCGTTGTAGAACTGACGGGCATAGGCAATCTTGCCCTCCGTGCCCGAGAGTTCTTCCTGGAGCATCTTAAAGTTCTCGTTTGCCTTCAGCTCCGGATAGGCCTCCGCGACCGCGAAGAGGCTCTTCAAGGCACCGCTTATCTGGTTCTGCGCATCAGCCTGCGCCGCGGGCGTTGACGGAACATTCATCATTGCGCTGCGAGCCTGCGTCACGTTTTCGAAAACTTCCTTTTCGTGACTGGCATAGCCCTTGACCGACTCCACAAGGTTCGGTATCAGGTCGTAGCGCCGCTTGAGCTGAACATCGATCTGTGACCACGCGTTTTGGATGCGATTGCGAAGACTCACCAGTTGATTGTACTTCGCAACCACCCAAATGACCGCCAGAAGCGCTATTCCAACGACGATAACTACTGCAATCCCAAAATCCATTGTCTCCACCTCTCGAACAGCGGCGCCCGCTTCGGACTTTATCCGGCTGCTGCCAGTTTATACTATTCGACGTTCACTTGCAAAGTTCCCTCATTTATCGTTCAAAAAAGTCAGCTATCAGCAGGCGCTGATAGCTGACGACACAACGTTCTTGTAAATAAGGGGCAAGCCGATCTACTTTTTACCGTTTTTATTGTTGCGCTCAGGCGGACCGACCCCCGGCTTGGTCGGCGTGACCTTAGGAAAGATCGTGCGCATGCGGTCAGCCCACATATTGGCTAGCGCTACCGTCGAGGTGTTGCCGTTTGCGGCAGCATCGCAGGCGGTCACTGTTACGAACAGGTTGTTGTCAACGTATATGGCCGCGTCATGCCCAATCGGCCTGACTTGGACATCAGTCAGTTCCGACTTGCCACCGGTGAGAATATCGTTCGCCCGCAGTTGTATGGCATTCGCTCGCTGCTCCACGGTGAATCCGCCCGACGCGCAGCGTATCCTGAAGAGCACAGAGTTGCCCCAGGGTAATGTTTCTTGCGTGCTGCGCCAGGGCGCAAGTGGAAACGAGAACCACAGCAGCCAAGGCGGCGACGATAGTAACTGAAAGTCTTCTACTCATCTAGAGTCCTCCTGACATACTCGGCCGCCGCCTCGCCAGCGACGTAGCCGGTAGAAAATGCGGCTTGAAGGTTAAACCCGCCGGTCTCCCCATCGATATCGATCACTTCTCCCGCAAAGAACAGCCCATCAACGAGCTTTGACATCATTGTCTTAGGGTCGATCTCTTTGATGCTGACCCCACCCCCGGTTACGATGGCTTCATCCACAGACGCCATCCTCACCACGCTCAAGCGCAGGTCTTTTAGCAGGTCAACAATCCTGGAGCGCTCGGCGACGGTTATGGAGTTAACCGGCTTATCCTGATCGATCCCCGACAGGTAAGCAAACTCGTCCACGAGCAGCCTTGGAAGCAGATCCGGCAAATAGTTTTTGAGATGCCTTGTCTGCTTGAAATCTCTTATCATTCGAGCGTGCAACTGCTCGCTCGACAGGGCAGGCTTTAGATCAATGGATATAGACACTTTCCCCTGCCTAAGGAGAGCGTCAACTCCACGGCTCAGCGTAAGAATGATCGGGCCTGACACCCCGAAATGGGTGAATATCATCTCACCAAACTCAGAGGCGATCTTCCTGGGCTGGCCGCCAATCGGTTCGACGAACAGAGTCGCCTCAACGTTCCTCAGCGACAGTCCCTGCAGTTCTTTTACCCAGTTATCTGAGGTCACCAGCGCGGACAGCGCGGGCCTGATCGGCGTGATCGTGTGACCCAGTTGCCTTGCCATCGCATAGCCGTCTCCAGTCGAGCCGGTCTTCGGATAAGACACGCCGCCGGTAGCGATAACCACCGCTCCCGCATCCATTCGCCCGCCGAAAACGTCTACCCCGGCAATTCGCCCGTCTTTGACACAGACAGACTTAACGCCGGTGTGCAAACGCGCTCTTGCTCCCTTATCCGCGAGCCATCTTTTCAGGGCGTCGCTGACGTCGGATGCTTTGTCGGAGCCAGGGAAAACGCGCCCACCGCGCTCTTCCTTGGTTTCTACACCCATTGCGCGAAGCAGTTCCCGAAGATCGTCCCGGAAAAACCTGGAGAACGCGCTGTAGAGAAACTTGCCGTTAGGCGCAAACGCTTCGATAAACTCCGGCAGATCGGCGGTGTTACTGATGTTTCCCCTGCCCTTGCCGGTAATGCGGAGCTTGCGGCCGAGCGCCGGTCCTTTTTCCAGCAGAACCGCGGAGCCTCCACATTCTGCTGCCCGTCCCGCAGCCAGCATCCCCGCCGGCCCGCCTCCTATTATAACAACCCTCGAACTACTCACGCGGACAACCTCACCAGCTTCTTGCGAGCATGTACCCTGCAAAAAACTCTTGAGGTCACATTTCACAGCGGCAACTCGGGCGGGAAGAGAATACAATTGACAGCTCCTTGGGGGTAGATTCCTAAGCATACTTACACACGGGCCATAGTTCATCCTTGTCCTGTGGCCACATTAAGATATATGAATCGGGCTCGGGACGTGATTCCCGAGCCCGCAACCTTACACAGCGCTCCGCGCGCTCTCCTGCAGGAGTTCCCCGATATGCGCTCTCATCGCCTGCTCTTCTTCAACGCTCATCTCAGGCCTGAGAATCTCGATTATTTCTTGCGTGTCCGAGTTCTTGTAGAGAATCGTAGTCCCGTAACCGGGAGTCGCAAACGCCCCCAGGAACTCAAGCAAACCTGCCTGGACCATCGTCTGACAAATTGCATATAGGAAAATCCGCCGAATCTCTTCCGGCTGATCCTGGAACTCTCTCAGGAAAGTGCTCGCTTCCAGGCCTAGTTCGTCCATAACAGCGGCCTCCCTAAGGACTAGACGTTCAATGCGGCACGATCCGCTACTTTTATCTTACCCTGGGCCGGGACAATCGAACAGTTGGAAGTGTCAGTGAGCCCAAAATCTGATTGATAAGCCATTGGGGGCCTGCAAAGGGGGTGAAACACGCATAAGAACCCAGGATCGCGGCGAAGCAGCATCTTCCTGCCGCGATCCTCAATGAAGTCGATCAGATTCTCTTGCAAGCACTGGTTGAACGATATGTCCGTGTCCGGACACGATGATATTTGTGGCAGCTCGCCCCTCTGCCCATGGCGGCAGCGTGGTGATGCCGCATTCTCGCAGAACGGCACGCGCATCTGGCGTGTGCGCGGTACATCGTGCGATGCATTCTTGGCCCCATGCCCATACTCGAGGTCCTGTAATGCCGACGCATACCCATCCCCTGGCACATGGCGCGGTGACGCATCATACGCGGACCCTTGCCCGTAGCGGCCGGCTTGGCAGCGGCCTTTTTGACATGCCCCTTAGCCTTTTTTACCGTGCGCGCGGGTCGCATTCCCGGAGGGCAAACTTTAGTAGTCTTAGCGGCTTTCATCTTCGCTTTCGCAGCCGGTTTAGCCATCTTGCCCGGCGCCTTCATCGGCGGCGCCCCGTGCTTCACCGCACTCGGTTTGACGGGTTTCTTAGCGGGCTGAGGACTAGTCTGAGCAAAGACGGAAGCGGCAGCGCTGACGAGGAATACCAGGAACACAATTGTAGAGATTCGCTTCACCATTGCGCAGTTCCCCTTTCCTTTTGCTTTTTTATACCCACGTTTAGATTGACTATACCAAGCGGGTCACAGAGCCCGGAAGGCTTCTCAGGCAGCTAATCCCAGGCATTGCGAAAGCTGGCCAATCTAACGCCCTGCTCTTCGCGGAGTTGACGGGCAGCCTGCGATGACAGCGCAGCGGCTTCGTCATCCCAGTGGTAGCCCCATTGGTAGCGCTCGCTCGTGGCGGGATCGGCAAAACCCGGATGACACATTATCTTGCTGACTCCCTGGCCGAGCCGACCAAGAGTGCGCACCAGGTTTCGTTCGTTCATGCTGCCGCTGACTTCAAGGCCATAAAACCAATCGGCATGCCCAATACCAGCTTTGTCTAACTTTGTGGCGTTAAACTTACACAACTGCGACAGAACCCACGTCTGCAATCCCCTGGCCGAGCCGAAGGCGCCAAGCCCGCCTTGCTCCAAAGGAACGCGGACCACTCCTATGCCTGCGTTCTTTGCCGTGTGAAGGACGATTCCGAAAACCCCGGGGAGCATGTGCAGGTGCTGGTGGCTGTCAAGATGAGTCGGTTTGATTCCGGCGTCCAGGACTTTAGCGACCTGCGCCTCGATCTCAGCTCTGATCTGTCTGAGACCGAACCGCCTGAAAACGTAGGCTTTCGCGAATGCCCCGTAAGAACGGGGCAGCGCTCCGTCGTCTCCGGCCATGCCTCGAACTTCCTGCAAACGCGCGACGCAGCGCTCATCCACAAGTGACAGATGAACGCCTACACCGAAGTCGGGATTTTCGAGGGCGAAGCGCACGGCGTCATCGAACGCTGCGCCGTTTGGCATGAGGCTCGGTACCAGTTACGATTCCCTGACGAAACGCCGACTGTATCCCGCGATTGATCCCGCTGCTCAAGCCAAAGTCGTCGGCGTTCACCACCAAGGTTTTCAGTACCTCTTGCCATAGGCCTCCAGCCGATAATGGAGCATTTCCACGAGGATTTTGAGAATGATACGGTTCCCGGCGAGAGTTGAAACACCAGCCACTCGCGGATAGTAGTTGAAGCCTATCTCCGCAATGCGGGCTCCAACGCGGCTCATCTCCAAAAGCAGCTCAGCGTCTATAAACGATCCTTCCGAAGTAAGAACTATCTGGCGCAGGAATGACTTACGGAACAGCTTGAATGCGAAATTGACGTCTTTCACGTGCAGATCGAATACGTGTTGGATCAGCGAGTTGTAGGCTTTGCTCATCACCTCGCGCCGCCACGACTCGGCTCGCGATATCCGCCAGCCTATCACGATATCGGCGTCTTCCGCAAGCGGCACTGCCTGCAGAGCGTCATCCATTTTTATGGGCAGGTCGCTGTCCATATACAGGACCCATTCCTTGCTCACCGCGGCAAAACCGGTCTTGAGCGCTCCGCCGAGCTTTCGGTTAGTGGTATGATGAAGCACGCGAAGCTCAGGGCATTCTCGAGACAATTTGTCAACGATCTCGGCGCTGCCATCTGTGCTTGCGTCGTTAACGACGATTATCTCGATATCAGGCGCAATCGTGTACCCGACGCGGATCGCTTCCGACACAGCGGTCCTTATGTTATCTTTCTCGTTATACATCGGATAAACGATGCTTAGACTGTTTATCACTTCGTTCTCATTCCCCTCATGGACGCGACCTTATCAGCGAGACGTCCCAGTCCGCCCGATCTCGCGAGTTCCGAAGAACCCGGGACAATCACCCGCGCTTCGTCCGTCTCCCTGCAGATAACGAGCATTGGCTCCGGCTTTGACAGCAGAGACCTGGCTTCGGAAACATCAACCAGGTGCTTCGGCTGGCAGCCAAGGTAAAACAGCAAACTCGGTCGATTAAGGCTCAATTCTACCACATTCGCGCGAAGATTGCTTGGGACGCGCCCCACGATGTCTTTCGTGCTGGTCCGCGCGGTGACAAACGGCATCACCACAGACACCAGCCATATTACAAAGACGGCCATTCCGATGCCTATCGCCCAGACAAATCGAAGTTCGTTCCCTCGCTTCACGTACGTGACCAGCGCCACCGCTGCCGATCCAACAAGTATAACGCCAAGTACAATGGCGGACGTTTCAGCCTCAGGATATCTGTCGCGCGCGCTTCCGATCGCGATAACTGCAATAACAGCGGAAAAAACAAGGGTCATCCGAACCCGTTGCGAATGCTCCCTTGAACGTTGCGGCCTTTGCCGTTTTTATTCCCCTCGCCCGCATCGTTCCCCGCCGTCGAACTCAAGAACGCTCCGACGAGCAGTGCGGCAGCCGGATACAACGGAAAGATGTAAGTGACAAGTATGGTCTTGGAAAGCGAGAAGAACACGAATACCACGGCGAACCACGTGCTCGCCAGCCGCGCTCCGTCGTTGAGACGGCAGTTCCTGGCGATGGCCTGAGGAAGAAACAGACTCCAGGGAAAGAAGAAAGCCAACAGGATGGGCACATTCAGGAAGCAGGAATACCATCCCCCGGTCTGACTGGAATGCTCAGGTTTTAGAAACCTCTGGATATTGTTGACTCCGAGGAAACCGTGGACAAATGCGCTTCCGTGCATAACATACATTGCCGCATACCACGGCAGCCCGACAGCCAGCGCGGCCACCACGGCAGCCACAGCATCGGCGCTGGCAAGACGCTCGATTCGCCGCGTCCAGAGGAGGTGGATAAGGAACGTGGCGCCCAGCAGCACCGGAGCCACGGGCCCTTTTGTCAGCATTCCAAGCCCGGTCGCTGTTCCACAGAGAATCATCCACCCAAAGCGAGAACGTCCCTGGGCATCCAGCCAGCGCCTGTAAGCGTACAAGGCAGCCGTAAGGCCGGCCGCCGAGTGTTACGTCCGTAACCGCTGCGCGAGCCAGGACTATCTGCTGCAGGCAGGTCGCCATGACCAGCGCGGAGACTATCCCCGTCCGGCGGCCGAAGTCGTGAGAGACCAGCGCATAAACCAGGAGCACGAGCACAACGGCGAATATCGCGGAAGGCAGACGGCAGGCAAGCTCGGTCGGTCCAAGAAGCGAGATGCAGCAACTTGACAGCCAATAGAAGAGCGGAGGCTTGTCGAACCACAGCCCCCCGTTGTAGTGCGGAGTCAGCCAATCGCCGGTCGCCACCATTTCCTTGGCAAACTGTCCATAAACTGGCTCATCAGGGTCTGTCAGCGGGTATGACCCCAAACGCATAAAATACAGGGTAAAAAACAGAGCGACGATTCCCACAACGCAGAAAATAGTCTTCAGAGTTCGCCGGTATTCGTTTTTTGTGCCCATGCGCCTGACCCCGCTTGTTCCAATCGAGCCTACTTTGAGCAGTTTAACAAGAATGGTGAGCAGGTGCAAGGGGCCCAGCCCCGGCACTGTCCACAAAATTGACAAAAAAACATTGCCTGCGAACCGCGATAAATAATATAATATTGCTTACTGACACATAGATCGTCTCACCGCGTGGGCTGAGAGTAAAGTTCTCGATCACAGATGAGTTTAGACAAGCCGGCTGCTGGGTAACTTCCATAGTTAGGGAAGCGGCCGCAGCAGTCGCTAAACAGGAGGCTTGAAATTGGGCGAACAACATTTTTCACTGCTTAGGGTCCGGCCTGGTGAAGAACTCGAGTTTTCCGGTCCGCTTGCACACGTGCTGGCAAAACGCCTCAAAGACAACAAAATGGTCAAGACGATTGCTTCCCTCTCGCGACTGAAAAAGTCGGGGGAGATCGAACTTCTGGGCATGCGCGCCAAGGTCACCGAGGACGGGACCTTTTCCGCGTCCGCGACCGGCCCATGGGAAAACTACCGGATGCCCGAGAAGCGGTAGAGGGAGTTCAAAAGGCTGTAAGGGACCGAGGAAAACCGTTTGCCCGGCGCGGTGAGACCCTTGTTTTTACCTCGTACCAGCCGCCGGTCCCGACATCTTCATCAATGAAACTGCTTGGAAACCACCTGGCGCTGGTGCTTGACGGACACCCTGAGCCCACGGTGTGCACACTGCAACTGACCACAAGATGCCAGGCAAATTGCGTTCACTGCAGCGCAGCGCGAACAAGAACTCGAATCAGACCGAACTATCCACCGATGAATGGAAACACGTCATCAGCGAATCGCAGCAGATGGGTGTCGTGACTGTGGTTTTCACGGGAGGTGAGCCACTGTTGCGCCCCGATATATTCGAACTGATCAAATGGGTGGATAAGGATGAAGCCGTCCCGTTGATGTTCTGCAATGGGATCCTCCTGAGCGAGGATAACGTGAGCAAACTTGCCCAGGCGGGACTGTGGGCCATACACGTGTCGCTGGATTCACCGGAGCCTGATCAGCACGACGCCATGCGCCGCGTGCCGGGCTGCTTCAACAAGGCTCTGGAGGGATTGAAGCGAGCCAAAGATGCAGGCATTTTGACCGGTATATCAACGTACGCGACCCCCGAAAGACTCCACAATGGCCAGGTAGTCGAACTGATCGAAATGGCCAAACGCATTGGCGTTGACGAGGTAACGATTTTTGATGTTGTCCCAACGGGAAGGCTGCTCACCCAAGACAGGAAACACCTCCTCTCCGACGAGGACAAGACGGAGCTGTGCCGGCTCGAAGATGCATACAACCAATCCAACACAACACCGCACATCATCACTCAGGCACACGTAAACGGCCCCACGGGGGTTGGGTGCTACGCCGGTTGGTGCCAGTTCTACATGACCGCGTATGGTGATTTGATGCCCTGCGACTTTACACCTCTTACGTTCGGAAACGCGAGGCAAGAGAGTGTCGAAGCCATCTGGGAGCGTATGATAGGTCACGAAGCTTACTGCAAGCACAAGAATAGCTGCCGCATGCAAGACCCTGCATTCCGGACGCGATGGATAGACAAGATTCCGATGACTGGGCCATTTCCCTACCCTATCGGCGACCTCGATTCGCTCGCTGATGTGAGCCCCGACCAAGCCGGTGATAAGCCGCAAGGCGAGTTCTCGTCCCTCGGCATAAAGGCCTAGACGGACCTGTTTCGCACGCATCAGCACAATCGAACGCACAATCCGGGCCTGGGTTCCCCGCATTCACGCCATCGCCTTTATTTTGCTTCATTTCGGAACAAATAAACCTTAAACGTGGTCTAGTAAGCGAGGGAGAATAGGTGGTTTTTCTCTCCTGGACCGAGTGGGATTGTTCGGGCATAGCGCGTATTGCAGAGGTCGTTGACACGTGCTTTCTCGTTATGCTACGATTGTGCCGGTATGATGTACAGGCTCCTCGATATTTACCGAGGCAAAACGCATACGCTCGGTTCCGATCAACGTGAGGGAAAGGGGGACGCAATCGGGAAGGTATAACGGCAGTATTCAGCATCATAAATACATTGTTGAGATAGTACACGATAGAGGAGCCAAGATCCTATCTAGGTACAAGGAGAAGATCAATGAAAGGTCGAAAAGGCTTTACGCTTATTGAGCTGCTGGTTGTAGTTGCGATTATAGCAATTCTGGCGGCAATCCTTTTTCCGGTGTTTGCCAAGGCGAGAAAGGCAGCTCAGGCATCAAACTGTGAGTCTAACTTAAAACAGATCGGCAGCGCGTTGAAGATGTATCTCGCTGACTGGGAGGATACATATCCGACAAACCGTCCGATAACCCCAGGGACCTCAACAACGGGTCTTCTGTCGCATTTTTGCTACCTGTCTCCGTCCGGAATGAACTCTACGACCGGGGCGCAGGTACCGGTTCTGCTACAGCATCAACTGGATCGAAGGTCTGTATAACTTTATGGAGCAGGTAACGCAGCAAACGGATGTCTCGACCGCCTGGAGATGCCAGTCGGCAACGAATGCTGAGATTCCTACCTACTCGCCCACGCAGGGCTGGTTCCCTTCGGTTACCTATGCTTTCAACTTTGCAATGCTTGAGAAGCCAGAGGGTGTGATAAAGAATGCATCGACCCTGATGGTTGCCCGTGAGACCAGCAGAGTTACGGTAGCCGTCTGCAGCGGATATGGCGCTAATGACAATGACCCGGGACTCTATACAACGGACTCGAGTGGTAATCCTGTCCCGACCTATTGCCCGACGGACCCATTCCTGAGCATAAACGATCGAGACGTTACGAGCCCGGCCGTGAGTGCAACCGGAAATATTGTGGGTGAGTACATGCAACACAGCGACGGCTCAATTATTCTGTTCTCGGATGGCCACGTGAAGTTGCTCCCCTCAGTTCTTATGCCTGACATTCCTGATGGCGCACAAGCCAACATTAAGAACCAACTCATAGAAGCGAAGGGCAAGCAATGGGACAACTCGACGGCACAGTGGTATAACTTTGCCGGGACGCCCTCTACTGCGTCGGACAGATCGCATTACGAGACTGTCGCAATTTCACCATAGAAGCCGGCGGTTGAGTCCGGGCAAATATATGGTGGGAGGTGATGTGGACGCGAGGCGAACGAACTTCTTCATACATAGCTAATATCGACGGATGTCCCGACAGACTCGTTCGGAGATATCCAATGCACAAAGTAGTATTCAAAAAATATAACGTTCAAGAGGAATCCATAGGAGGTAGTTTAATGGCTGCACGAAGAAAGAGCGGCTTTACCCTAATCGAACTATTAGTCGTTATAGCGATCATCGCCATCTTGGCGGCTATCCTGTTCCCTGTTTTTGCGAAAGCCAGAGAAGCGGCGCGCAAATCCACATGCGCATCCAACCTGAAAGAGCTTGCAATTGCTCTAAATGCTTACTGGACTGATTACGACAGCATGCTTCCGTCCTCCGGCGTAAACACCCAGGATACAAGGACCATCTTCTGTACAGGTACCACGGCCGATACGCCAATAGCGGGCGGCAGTGGCTGCCCGCCAAGTCCCTCTCTTCCGCGACTGACATGGGCAGCGTTCCTTTACGATCACATGAAGAACAGCAACATCGTGTACTGCCCATCAGATCCGCAGGGTTCCGTTGCCGTGGCGGCCGCAGGCACGCTGAATTGTGAAGGCACGCCAATCGGTGGCGCTCCCTCATACTGGTATAAACCCGCCGCTGATATGGCGTGGTGCGATCCGCACATTTACCAGAAGGAAGGCGATTTCGTCTATAATTCGGACCAGATCATCTTCTTCGAGCACGCCGGCTTCCACTCCGGACAGCAGGACGGCATTCTTAATGGAACCCAGCTCAACGCGTCCTACATGGACGGCCACTGCTCGTCTATTGCCATCAAGGACGGACCGTCCGGCACAACTGCGTCCGCAAACACTTTAGCTAGCCATGCGGCAACCGGCCAAATTGCTGGTGAGCCCTATTTTTACAATTACGATGGGGACTCCGCCTACTACCTAAACAGCGGCAACTCCGTGGACAACGGGCAACCGGCTCCGCTAGGGACCACATCGGGTCTCAATGGTCTCCCGGACTATTGCCCGCGCTCTAACTGCGATAAGATGTAACTGCTTTGCACAGATCAAACTGATCTGATATACTGGGATTCTAGGACTGAAGGCGGGACCTACGACAGGTCCGCCTTCTTTCACAAGTATCCGATTTTATAAAGCATACGGACAAGCACAAGGTTGATAAAGGTGAACTCGGGCAACGCAAGCGACATTATCGTTATCGGCGGTGGAATGGCAGGTTGCACTGCGGCGGCTGCATCGGCCAGATCAGGACTCAGAACGGTTCTGATCGAGCATTTCGGATTTCTTGGCGGATTGGCTACCGCCGGCCTCGTCAACCTCTTCATGTCGTTCTATACATCCGACGGCACGCCGCTCGTCGGCGGGATTTTCCGCGAGATTCTCGACCGGCTCGAAAAAGCAGGCGCGCTCCTGGGCAACACGTTCGACTCGGAATATATGAAATTCGTTCTCCAGGAAATGCTGATTGAATCAGGAGTCGAACTGAGGCTGCACACCGACTTTGACCAGGCCCAATACGCCGGCGCCGGAAGCATTATTGCGCGGACGAAGTCCAAGTCAGGCGCTCAGGACATCGAATGCAGGAGATTGATAGACTGCAGCGGCGACGGAGACGCAGCCCTCTCTCTAGGGGCGACGTTTGAATCCGGAAACGAGGACGGTGTGCCTCAGGCGGTGACGCTCATGTTCGATATGGGTGGAGTTGACCTGGCCGAAGCACTGAACTATGTGAGAGATCATCCGGATCAGATGCGCTTCCCTAAGCTGCTGCCGGATGCGGATCTGTGCAAAATGACGGATAGCCCGGTGTCCGTGGCCGGATACTATGATCTCGTGGCCCAGGCGCGCGCCAGGGGTGAGTATAGAGCGCCGGGAGATTTGATCTTTTACATCAGCAGGCCGGCAAAAGGCGAGGTCGTATTCAATACAACACACGTCGGGCATATCGATGGCACGCGTTCTGAAGACCTGACCCGCGCCGAGATAGAGGGCAGACGCCAGATGATGTCCGTAGTGGAATTTGTCCGCCGCCGAGTGCCGGGTTTCGAGAGCGCACATCTGCTGCGAAGCGCCGTGAATGTGGGCGTTCGAGAAACACGCCGTATCCTGGGTGATTACGTGTTTGGCGAAAACGATGTTATCGGCGCCCGGAAGTTTGACGATGCGATATGCAGGCTCGCTTATCCCATTGATGTGCACTCCGGAAAGGGCGATGGCTACACCAGGGCCGAAGAACGTTCCGGTCCGCAGGCGCCGCCCGCCGGCGATTGGTATGAGATACCGTACCGCTGCCTTCTTCCACGGGGACTTGAAGACGTCCTTGTAGCGGGAAGGTGCGTATCGAGTACTCAAGCCGGCCACGGAGCGATCCGAATCATGCCATCGTGCGCCGCAATGGGAGAAGCTGCCGGCACTGCGGCGGCACTATCCATCAAGAGCGGGGTATCCCCGCGCGATGTCGACGTACAGCTTTTGCGCCGGGAACTCAGGCAGCGGGGGGCAGTCGTCTGATCGGCGAACGCAGGCATTTTCACAGAAGAATTACTCCGGCAATGTCGGGAGGGATAGATATCAAGACCTGTCCTGCAGACTTGTTGGCAGAGGGGGAATAATGGACTCACGGACGACAGTTGAACATACGCCGGCGGATGTGACCGAGGCGCCCGCACAAGAATCCGCTCACATAGAAGATAGAGGCGTTACGTTCCGCGCAGTATTCATAGGTCTTTTGCTCATCATCCCTGGCGTGTTCTGGGGGGTGTATGGCGATGTTGTCTCGCAAACCGACCTTACGTCCACATCTCTTATGATGCCGCCGATACTGATACTCACCGGTTTGATCATAGCCAACGGCCTGGTCAGGCGAATCAAGCCGGCTTGGGTGCTCACTCAGACCGAAATGATCACTATTTATATTATGCTCACCGTATCGGTGATCCTGTCGGGAATGGGGATGCTGCAATTCTTGTGCACCACGCTGGGCGCAGTCCCACATTATGCGACACCGCAGAACTCATATCAGTCTTTTCTTAGCTACGTGCCCCACTATATAATGCCCAAGCTGACAGCTATAGACGGCTTCTACAAGGGCGGCCAGCCTGTCCCGTGGTCGGCGTGGAAGATGCCTATCATGCTCTGGAGCGGGTTCCTGTTCACTATGCTCTTCTGCATGCTCTGCATCAATACGATCCTGCGAAAGCAGTGGATGGACAGAGAGAGGCTGACGTTTCCGATTGTCCAGTTGCCGCTGGAGATGACCGACCCAAAAACCAGTTTCTTCAAGAACAAATACATGTGGCTGGGTTTCCTCCTGGCTGCATCTTTGGAGTCGATGAACAGCCTCAATTACCTTTACCCGAGCGTCCCTCATATCCAGCTAAAGGCTTACGACCTGGCCCCAGGCTTTAGTTCGGCCCCGTGGAATGCGATCGGATATTTCCCCTTGACATTCTATCCACTGACCATCGGCTTGGGATACGTCCTGTCAGCGGACATCAGCTTCTCGTGCTGGTTCTTCTTCCTTTCTCACCAAGTTCGAGAACGTTTTTGCCGCAGCCATCGGTTGGAAGAACGGTGCAACGGGGACCCTCGAGCGCCCCACCATACATCGGGCAGCAGGGCACGGGCGCGTTTATAGGCATCGCCATTGCGGTTATCTACCTCGCCAGGAATCATCTAAAGGACGTTTTCTCGAAGGCATTCAAGCGCAACTCTCATGTGGACGACTCCGCTGAACCGATGAGTTACGAATGGGCGGTAGGTGGACTGCTGGTCGGTTTTGCCGCTTTGGTGGTAATGTGCTACTTTGTCGGAATGAATCCGTTGGTCGCCGCAGTCTATCTGGTGATCTACCTCATCTTCGCCACCACTATCACCCGCTTGCGCGCCGAAGCAGGCCCAGCGTGGGTAATGGACCCGACATGAACCCAATGGATTGCGTCATACAACCCGTTGGCAGCGGCTTCGTTGGAACGCAAAACCTTGTCGCGCTGGCCTACTTTAGTTGGTTCAGCATGGAAATGAGATGCTGCCCGATGCCGGTGCAGATAGAAGCAATGAAGATGACGAGTACCAACCGCCTGCGTCAGAGATCGGTAATGATTGTTATGCTCCTGGCAATTGTAGTGGGCATAGCAATCGGATTCTGGGCGTGCCTCGGTGTCTGGTACAAGTTCGGAGCGGACACAGCCAAAGTTGAAGGCTGGCGCACGTGGATGGGAAGAGCGCCATTTGAAAGAATCTCCGGTTACGTCCAGAACCCCACGCGCCCGGATGTCTCGGGAGTTGTCGCAGTCGCGTTCGGCGTAGGCGTCACATTCCTCCTGAGTTATCTTCGGACCAAGTTCATCTGGTTCCCATTCCACCCAGCGGGCTACGTCCTGGCAAACACGGGAACGATGTACTGGCTTTGGTGCCCCTTCCTCATCGCGTGGATATGCAAAGTGACCATCACCAAGTATGGGGGAATCAAAGGCTACAGGGCCGCGCTGCCGTTCTTCCTCGGGCTGGTGCTGGGCGACTACATAGCCTCGAGCCTGTGGGCGCTCGCCGGTTCGGTGCTCGGCCTCGCGATGTATCGGTGTTTCCCGTGCTGATCTGCAATTGACGGATAAACGAACTCAGGGCAGGCTTCCGCCTGCCCTGAGCGCAGCGAACCGAGGATCCACTATCTCCTTAGGTGCACACATTCATTTGATCTATGACCGCCGCAACCGAATCCACACCGCGAACAAGATTGACAGCCCGCTCATGCACGTGGGAACTGATATTTCCCTTGAGATATACAATGCCGTTCCTTACGTTTATATCTAATCTAAAGGTCGAGAGCTCACGAATCTCTTCGAATGGCCGCTCTGACCTGATCATCAAGATCCATGTCGCGAAATCCCATTTCCTTGCCTCCAATCAGCTTGGAGACAGCGACCCTCTGAATCATGGAGTACCCCTCCGCAGCGGCATCAAAACCGTGTGCAAGCCTGCCGGTCGCACACAGCAAAACGCCCCGGCAAAAGAGCATCGGGGCGCTAACGCAATATCTCGACCATCGAACATTATGCGGCGAGAGGAAGCTCTTCATCCTCCGACGTCGATGCCATCCATCGTGATGTATAGCACTCATCAATGGGGGTAATATACTCCACGAATCTCATCGGTCGATGAATAGAGTCTGATCGACGGATTGAATCCTGCTCGATTCAGTATGCTGAGAACAATGGATGATCCAACCACGTGTACGCACATCGCGGGTCCCACCGAACGCAGCACTCCGATCAATCCGGAGGCTCCATCGGTTCCGACAAAGCTCATCCCCGCCAGATCAAGCACCATCGACGTGATACCCTGGTCGCGCAGTCCGGCCAGAACGCCCAAAATAGCCTGGTCGTGCCAACTATCCACATATCCCCGAACTGACACTTTTGGGATGCCGATCAGTTCGCCAACCGAAATCGATAACTCAGGACTTTCCATATTGATATTAACTCCTTTGGTGTAGGAAGTGTTGTGCTACTTCGCGGACCGGAAGTGGTCGCAATCGTCGACTCGAAACGAAGCCAGGATGTGCCGGTCGGCTCGTAAACAATGCAAGCTATTATGAATTATTGGTTAAGGGAAGCATTTGCTGTAGAGCTGGGTAGACAGCCGTGGCAATGCGGAAAACTCGCCGGTTGCGCTGAGCCGTCAGGGCGCTTGAGGGTCCACCACGAATATCACCCGGAAGTCCGCAAGAAAGCCTGAAACCCGATCTTCCTGGAGAACCCTCTGGGCACAGTCAGGTGGAATAATCACATCGGATTTGGATGCGGATGTTCCGCGTGCGGTCGCTCTGATAACCAGTGGGCGATCCCCCGCCCTTTTGTTTGCGAAGGCATCAGCAAGACTGCCGGCGTAAGCGACAACTCCGTAATCGGAAATGAAATCGTAGTCCACCTTCAAGGTTCCCCAGACTTCAGTTCCGTCGGAACACAGAATCCTGGGCGACATAGATCTCAACACTCCCATACCCTGTGCGTTGATGATCAGTGACGTGAATGGCGCATCCGGGGCCGGCGAGTTGCTTTGCGCAAGGACCCAGGTAGGAATAAAAGGCTTGGGCGCGGCCGAAGCAGTGCCAATTCCAACACCTTGCGATGCTGCCATTGGAATGACAGGCTTTGGGGCACAGACCGTGACCTCGACAATGACATCGGTGTCTTCCGTTCGCTTGCGAGCCGAGACCACCTGGACGCAGTCCAGGACGCCCTTGATCTCTTCTTTTATCTTGGTATCAGCTACACAGCCGCTGCCATTCGAGGAGTAGCTGATAATGGCGCCCTTCACTTCCTGCACCAGGCTGGCAATGGCCTGCATCTTCGCGTAGCTCTTGGCCTGGATGTATGCTTTGGCTCTATTTGGCTGCTCGCTTGCCCTTGGCATCGCGCCTTCTCCGGTCGCGTAGAGCATGTCCGGTGAAACTGACAATACATTGGTTTTCTGATCGGCTTCTACAACCGGTGATGCTGCCGCGGCCTCGACGCCGATGTGAATGAAGACCACAACCATTACAACGAGAACGCCGACCCAGCCGAACCCATAAAGCAACCTACGCATGGCTATTCCCCCTCGAAAACAGAGTTCTATACCACTTTCATTTCCCAAATGCCGTGTACAATAAATCGCGCCAGGCCCACGAGACCGAGATTGCATCCGCACGCATAGATCCTGCCATCGCGTTGGGTTTGGCACTACTGTATGACGTTACTTTCTCCATAAAATTGCCGGACTCAAACAGAGACCTGAGTTTCTGCTATAATATATCTGGAGCCATAGTAGAGCTGGATTATCAGACACTGCCGGGCTTTGCCCCCAAACCGCTATCAAGGGCGCCGCCCCTGCAGAGAAGCCAGGCTCCCCATGCGTAATCCGGTGGCAAGTATCCGGACTCCGTGTTGAGAATCGTGAAAGGAGCAGGAACGTCAAATGATTCAAAGAGACCCAAAATGGGGCCTCTTGCGCGCAGTGTCAAAGAGCAGCGTCGAGGAAGTTGCCGAGCCGAACCTGCTGCGTGAGATATTCCCCTACTCTGAAGTGCCTCGCATAATGTTCGACGGCAAAAGCGTGCCGATGGAACCTGCGAGGGACATCTTCATCACTGACACGACGTTTCGAGACGGACAGCAGGCACGGCCACCATATAAAGCAGAGCAAATAGTCGCGATCTACGATATGCTCAGCAGGCTCAGTGGACCAAACGGCGTAATCCGTGCCAGCGAATTCTTCCTTTACAGCGAAAAGGACAAAGAAGCAGTCCGGAAATGCCAGGAGCTGGGGCACAGGTATCCGGAGATCACCGGATGGATCAGGGCCACAAAAGAAGACTTTCAACTCGTGAAGCAAATGGAGCTGAAGGAGACGGGGATTCTGACCTCTGCTTCGGACTACCACATATTTCTAAAGTTCAAGAAAACGCGGGAAGAAGTCCTGCACCTGTATCTGGACCTGGTGACGACTGCGCTCGAATCCGGCCTCACGGCCGTAAGATGTCACCTCGAGGACATTACGCGAGCCGACTTCCCAGGCTTCATCATACCATTCGTTCAAAAATTGATGGAGCTATCGGAGCAGTCCCGCAAGATCATCAAGATCAGGCTGTGCGACACTATGGGTTACGGCCTGCCCTATGCCGAGGCAGCCCTCCCGAGAAGCATCCCGAAGATAATCCACGCCATGATTCACGAGTGCGGGGTTCCGAACGAATGGCTGGAGTGGCACGGGCACAATGACTTCCACAAGGTAATGGTCAACTCGACCACCGCCTGGCTCTACGGATGCTCTGCCGCCAATTGTGCGCTCCTGGGCTTCGGCGAGCGGACAGGCAACCCACCGCTCGAGGGCGCTATTATGGACTACATATCTCTCAAAGGTGATACCGACGGTATTGACACCAGAGTTATAACCGAGATCGCCGATTACTTCAGAGACGAGATCGGTGTAGAAATTCCGGCAGGGTATCCGTTCATCGGCAAGCATTTTAATGTGACGAGCGCGGGAATCCACGCTGACGGCCTGCTCAAGGATGAGGAAATCTACAACGCATTCGACACGAGTAAGATCCTCAACAGGCCTCCCAGAGTAAACGTGACCGACAAGTCCGGGGTCGCCGGAATCGCGCATTGGGTGAACAGCTATCTGGGACTGAAACCCGAATCGGCCCTGGACAAGCGGCATGCAGGGCTGCTTGGCGTATATGATTGGGTCAAGGATCAGTACAGTTTTGGGAAGGGTGACCTCGATCTCAGACGAAGAAATGTTGATGCAAGCGAGGATGCACCTGCCCGAATACTTCAAGAGCGACTTCGACAGGCTGCGGGACCACGCACTTAATCTTTCCGAAAAGATCATCGAAAAGCTCGCCGAACACGCGAGCGTGCGCAGCATGAATCACCGGCTAATCGAGCCCATCCTCGAACAGGCTGTACACGTACACCCATTCATCCAGTTCATATACGTTACCGATATGTCGGGCAACAAGATCACCGCTAATATCACTCAGCCCGAGTATCGTGAACGATTTGGCACGTTCGGCCTGCACGAGGATTTCACCGACAGGGACTGGTTTAAGGGCGCGCTCGACACGCAGGGAGTATTTATCACCGACTTCTACAAGTCCCGCATAACCGGAGCGCTGTGCATTACACTCTCCGCTCCTCTCGTCGACGATGCAGGAAAGCCGATCGGCGTCCTTGGCGCGGACCTTAAGTTCGAAGAACTTGCAAGGATACCTGAGGCAATGCTGTAGCAAATACATGCGCCAAACCCAATGTCGGCGGCGGGTGAACTCATCTGCCGCCGATTCTCTCTTGTCCCGGACCTATCCAAAAAAAACATCCCCTGGACGAAAAATACCAATTGCCAGGTAACAAACTCTGCTGTATAATACAGGTAATGGGCATTTACTTGGACATACCTTTGCACCGGTGACACCGGTTACGGCCTATCGCAGTTGGATATCGCCCGACGTGTTAACGTCTGGCCGTTAAAGTTAGACACTCCTGGACAATAACGAGTTTATTTGAGCGAACAGATTCAAACTCAGAGTTGAGTTGCTCAAAACGCATCTGGAGGACGGGATGAGAGGGCAGAGCTGCCCAATAGGCTTCTGTTACGATCGCCAAACCGATCAAAGCATCGTGGGACTGGCCCAAGCCGGTGACACCAGCGCGTCTGAGCACCTGCTGTACAAATATCGCGGGCTGGTGCGCACCAAGACTCGCCCCTACTTCCTTGTGGGAGCCGATAAAGAGGATTTGCTGCAAATTGGGATGATCGGACTGTGGCAGTCAATAATGGACTACTCCCCCAACAAAGACATCTCTTTTCTTTCTTTCGCCAGAATCTGCATCGAGCGCCACATTATCACTGCAATCAAGACCGCCACCAGGCGCAAGCAATCTCCGCTGAATAACTCGATTTCAATCGAGCACTACACCGAAGAAGGCGAGGCAGACCTCAACTTGACCGATGTCCTGATCTCAGACGTGGAGTTGGACCCGGAGGAATTGCTGCTTCGCAGAGAAAGTAATCGCAGGCTTTGTTCCGTCCTGAAGACCATGCTTTCCGCGTTCGAGTGGGAGGTGCTGAGGCGTTACTACCTCGGCAAGTCATACCGGGAAATCGCGGACGAACTGGAATGCAGCAGCAAATCGGTAGACAACGCCCTCGGGCGGATCAAGCGCAAGGTAGCAACCGCTGACGTCTTGAGCCAGCGCGCTTGAAGGTCGCACATCCTACGCCCCGTTCTTCCGAAAAACCAATATATACTGGTGATGGATGTTCGAGACGAACGCGTAGGGAATCCCGTACGGATACAAGCGCTTGCTGTCCTGAGCAAGAATCGTTATACCTTCTAGGCTGAAGCCCACTGATTCGACGGCTCGGCTTATGTCAGCGTGGTAAGCTACGAACTTCGATTTGTGCCGGAAATCCGAGACAACCACACACATGTAGCGTTTCTTTTTCAGCACACGCCGGCACTCCAGGAACACCTCTCCGAGCTCACAAAGGAAGTCTTCGTAAGACTCCAAGTTCCCCAGATCGCTTTCATCATCGCTGTAGCGGGTATCCAGGCCCTTGGCCCTGCGCTCAGCCTTGACCTTATGGTCCCAGTCTTTCCTCAGAATCATCCAATACGGGGGGCTGGTGACTATGAAATCGAACGATTCATCCCGCAGCGAAGGCATAACCTCCCTGGAATCACCGATCAGCACCGTCTGTTCGACCTCGGATTGTTGGGCGGCAGCGCGCTGGCGGGCAATATCCGCCCACTGTTCAATGAGCTCGATGCCCGTCCCCACCCTGCCGGTCTGAGCGCATGCGATCAGAGTCGATCCACTGCCGACAAATGGGTCCAAAACCGATTGGCCCGACTTCGTGAAGAACTCGATCGCTTTGGCTATATCGGACTCCGCGAATGTTGCGGGATGCTGGGCCTTGAGCTTGCCACGCTGAGGCGGACGGCTGAACCAAACACTCTTGGTTGCAATCATCCACTGGGTATTTGTCAGCTCGTTCAGAATTCCTGGGATGGACGCCTGGCACTTCGTCGCTATTGTCTTGTTTTGACTCTACACTCATCTTACCAATGACAAGCTTCCACGCACACTGCGGATCTACCTTCGGAATTGGGAAAAGCAGGCGGAATGTGCAGGTTTCTCATGCGGGCGCGCAACAACGCAGAAGAGGAGCGAATCTAGCCGCGATCGAGCAGTAACACATCCACCATCTCACCGCGCGTTACGCGCTCGACGTTTTCGGAGATGAGGATCAGCGAGTTTGGCGGCGCCTGGGACGAGGTTAGCGGTCTGGTTACGTAGCCTGTATCCTGGAATGCCGTGATTGCTTTCACGCATTGACTGTAGCCTGGGTTAAGCTTGAGCGCGTTAGTCAGGACCGCCTTAACTTGAGGTCTGTACAGGTTCGCCCTTCCGAGCATCTTGAGCAGCCCCGGCCTTATCAGCATCTCGAACACCTCTGGTATCGCATCTCCGGACGCAACAAAGACCGGTTTTCCGTCGACTTTACCAAAGGCGGATGCAAAGCCGGGCCGCATGTGCACCCGGTCGAAGAGCAGCTCGCCCCTGTTTCTCACGGCGGACAAAGCTATCTCATGTTTGTCTCCGGGACCCAGCGCAACTATTATCCCGTCGCAGCCATCGCACTCGTTCAATGCTCTTTCCAGCCCGATCCTGCCGCTCTTGGTGTGAATCAGCCGTCCAAGCTCACAGCCCGACCCCAGCACCATTCCCACGAGCGCGTAGCGCATGCCGTTTCTCACTGAGCCGGGTTTCCCGCTCTCGACGATCTCTACTACCCCAGCCCCTGTGGTGACTATCGCCAGCCTTGGTTTCCGGCTGACCTGAACGCCGTGCCTCCCCAACATCGCAAGCATGCCCATTTCGCTTCCCGTGACGAGAGTTCCTTCGCGGATGACCGTATCGCCACGGGAGACAACTGAACCCGCTGGAGTCACATTCTGATGCGCCGAAGCCTCTTCCAGCACCAGTATCTGCGGCCCGCTGTCCGGCCTGTATATTCTGCCCCCGGGAATCACGGCATCCGCATCCTCGGGCAGCGCTTCACCCGCATCCACCCTGACCGTCGTCCCCGGCTTTAGCCGCAGGCCAGGGCCGCCCGATTCCGCCAGGATGCTCAAAGCCCGAGGGGTTATGTCGGTTGCGCCGGAAGTGTCGCAAGAGCGTGCAGCGTAGCCGTTTGTCAGGGCAATGTCACAGCTAGGGACGTCAGAGACGGCTCTCACCATCTCAAGCACGGTCCGGTCGAAAACGTTAATGATTCCAGCCTGCTCTTTTCCGACCAACCCAACCGAATCGCAAACCAACTGACGGGCCCTGCCCAGGCCGACAGCGGCGGCGCGTACAGCTTCTTCCATCAAACTATCCTCACGTCATTTTGAACGAGTAACACGTCATCGATGACCCTGAACCAAGTCCAGGGCATTCACCATAGCTACCAGGTGTCTATTGTCTCCGTGACATCCACGACCGCCTCTTCATCGACCTCCGTTGTCAGTTGCTCTATTGCCTCGCGGATGTCGCCTTCAGTCACCCGGCCACCTGAATCAGGCGACCAATTGATGGTCACGGTGAATAACTGAGTCCGAGTAGCGTCTGTCTCCATTCAGCAGTCCTCCGTATAGAGGGAATCCTTGTCCCTTAGTTGGTTGAGTCCACCTCAGTAATTGTGTGGTTCGACAGAACCTGCCCCGAGAACCTTCTATAATCTTGACGGCGGGCGCTATTGCGTTCTGCGCTCGGCCTCGTCCTCGATTGACCGGCGGAGGTTTTTCCTGTCTTCATCAGTCAACGCTCTGATCTTCGCATCCTTGATGATATCGCCTTTGCGGATCTTCATCACGACATCCATTCCCTCGACCAGTCTGCCGAAAACCGCATAATCGTAGTCCAGGGTGGGCATTGGCTCCATCAGTATGTAAAACGCGTTCGTTGCGCTGTTGATGTCATTGGGCAGCCGGGCCATGCCTACCGCGCCTTTGGCGTTTCTCAATCCATTAAGGACTTCGAGCGGCAGGGGCTCTGATTTTACCTTGCACTGGTCAGATTGGATCAGTTCTTTGTCTTCCACGCGCGGGAATCTGATGCCATTGTAGCGCCCTTTCTCCACGAGTTCGGCAATCCGCGCGGTTGTCTTTGGGCAATCATCCTCGAAGAGGATGAAGTCTATTTCTCCCTTGTTGGTGTTGAGCACTACCACTCTGCCCGGTTTCATTGACGCGTCTTTGAGACTGGTCTTACGGGCGACCTCGGCGACAGCGGCAGGCGATAACTCAACTCGCACGGGGTCCATGTGCATTCGCATCAGCCAATTCTGTGCGACCACAAGCGCTGCCACAAGAACAACCAGAGCGATCCAAAGTTTTTTCAAACCAAACGCCTCCAATCACATCAGTAAAAAACGGCACTGTTAGTCTCTTCCCTTCCCGGCGGTGTTCAGGCAGGATTCCTAACCTCTTACTTATACTGGGGATTATACCTGATTAGTTTCCCGAACGCATCAGCTAGTTCATTACAGGATATTATAAATGGAAAAACTAAGTAGTAACAGGCAAGCTCAGTCTCTCAGGCAACCCTTTCTGAGGAAATACTACAGGTAGGTGAAGCGCAATGAGAAGTGTATTGACGACGCTCACAGTGCTGACGATAGCTCTTACGGTCTGCATACCCAACGCAGCGCCAGCCGCAGGCTACACATCACTGATTGTGGATGCGACAGGTCTGGACCTTGCGAAATCCATGAGTCCCAAGATCTACCGCGCCAGCGGGCCCGAGGTCTGGGTACGCTGCCAAAGCTGCGCGATGAGGACTTCGACTTTATCCTGGAGCACGGGATAGTAGCCTACGCGTCTTCCATGGATCAAGCCATGGATAATTCGCGGTGCGGCTCGAATCCTCTGGTTGTCAAGGCCGTCTCGATCGAGGACGACAGGTTTCGCTGTGACCGATAATCTCTGATGAAGACGCAGACAAGGTTATCGCGGAAAACAAGAATAGCGCGTTCCTTGATAAGTTCAACGTGATATTTGTCGCCACGCCGCAATAGAGTCGTCTCGTCCTCAAAAATACCCCAACAATATATCCGCCGGCAATGTTAGGCTGAGCCATAAGTGGGTATTATGGAGCTACAGGGGTGAAAGGAGGACGCTTGGATGTCTACTCTTACAGTGAAGGTTTGTGAAGAATGCGGAAGGCGATCCGCAAAAGCCGACGGATGGCTGGTTGTATCCAACATGGACGTCAGATCGGCAAAAACGGGCGAGAGCGTGCTCAGCTCGGAACAAGGAATGGATATTTGCTCGCCAGGCTGTCTTTTGCGATACGTGTCGCGGTCGCTAGATCTTGAAGCGAGCAACCGTGAGCCATGGATAAGTCGAACGTCGCAGCACGACCCGGCATGATCCCAGCCTGAAGTCGAGCACAAAGGTTGAGAGAGTCGGGGGCAGGGATACCCCCGACTATCGATTTCGATATCAGATTCCGTGTTTCTTGCGAATGTAGGCGTCGATGCCTGCCGCCGCGACCTTGCCCGCGCCCATTGCGCTGATGACCGTCGCCTCACCGGTGACCGCGTCGCCGCCCGCGAACACGCCGGGCTGAGTTCGTTTCATGCCGGTGTCCGCGTCGATGCAGATTCCGCCCCAGCTCTCGCACGTGAGCCCGCCGGTGGTAGTTCTGATCAAGGGGTTCGGGTTCTGGCCGAGGGCAACGATGACTGTGTCGCAACCTATCTCGAACTCGGAGCCCGGCACCGTGACCGGCCGTCGTCTCCCTGAATCGTCAGGCTCGCCCAATTCCATACGCAGGCACTCCATCGCCCTTACAGCACCGTTCTCGTCGCCCAGGAAGCGCTTGGGATTCGTCAGGAGCTGGAAGGACTACACCTTCTTCCTCCGCGTTCTCATTTCTTCGGCGCGAGCAGGCATCTCCGTCCGGCCTCTGCGGTAGACTATGGTGACTTTCTCAGCGCCGACTCTGAGCGCAGTTCGCGTGCAATCCATAGCCGTGTTGCCCGCGCCTATCACGCAGACGTGTGTTGGCTGCTTGATCGGGGTTGCGTAGTCCTCGCGATGCGCGCGCATGAGGTTGATTCGGGTAAGCTACTTATTTCCGGAATAGATTCCACTCAGGTTCTCGCCAGGGATGCCCATAAGCTTGGGAGCGCCGGCGCCGGAGCCTACGAACACGGCGTCGAAACCCTTGTTGAGCAGGTCCTCGACGCCCAGAGTCCGGCCCACGATCACGTTGGTTATGAACTGGACACCCAGCGACTTGACATAATCCACCTCGCGGTCGAGGATTGTCCGGGGAAGCCTGAACTCGGGGATGCCGTAGCGCAGGACTCCACCGGTCTTGTGCAGAGCTTCGAAGACCGTTACCGAGTATCCGATTTTAGCCAGGTCACCATCACGGTCAGACCCGCGGGACCACTGCCGACTACCGCTGCGTGATACTTCGCCAGTTCGGTCTTCTCAGGCTTCGGGGCCTTCGAACCGTTGGGATGAGCCGCTTCGAAAATCAGCCGCGAACCTCTCCAGCCGCCCGACAGCTACGGGTTCACCCTTCTTGCCCAGCACGCACAGCTCTTGCACTGGTCTTCCTGAGGGCACACGCGGCCGCAAACCGCGGGCAGAGCGTTGGTCTTCTTGAGCTCCTTTGCGGCGCCGGTGTAATCCTTTTCCTTGATCAAATTAATGAACGCGGGAATGTCGATATTGACGGGGCAACCGCTCACGCAGGGCTTCTTCGGGCAGTTCAGGCAGCGCTCCGCCTCATCAAGGGCGGTCGCTTCTTCGTATCCGAGTGCAACCTCGTCGAGTTTGCACTTGATTGGCCGCGTTCTGGTGCGGCATCTTGTTTTTGCAGCGCGGCCCTTGCCATTAGTCGCCACCTCCGGCGCAGACTGTGGCATCTTTCGCCGCCTTCTCTTCCTCAAAATAGAATGCCTTGCGGGCCTTGAGCTCGTCCCAGTCGACCTGGTGAGCGTCGAAATCCGGGCCGTCAACGCACGTAAACATCGTCTTCCCGCCGACTGTGACCCGGCAGCCGCCGCACATGCCCGTTCCGTCGATCATTATCGGGTCCAGAGACTATGGTCTTGACACCGTAGGGCTCGGTGGTCTTTGCCACAAACCGCATCATCGGCATCGGGCCGATTGCCACGACCAAATCGATCTTACGAGAATCGAGGAGATCCTTCAGCGCGTGCGTGACCAGCCCGTGGCGGCCATAGGAGCCGTCGTCGGTGGTTATGATGACGTCATCGGAGACGCAGCGCATCTCGTCCTCGAGGATGATCAGGGACTTCTCGCGGGCTCCGATAATAGTGATGACCTCGTTTCCCGCATTCTTCATAGCCTTGGCTACCGGCCTGGCGATGGCGGTTCCTACTCCTCCGCCGATCACGACAACCGTGCCGTATTTCTCGGTCTCGGTAGGTTTGCCCAGCGGACCGGCCAGACTTGGTATCACATCGCCCTCATTAAGCCTGCCTAGCTCGATGGTGCCCCGTCCCACCTCCTGAAATATGATGGTTATCGTCCCCCTGTCCGTGTTCCAATCCGAGATGGTGAGCGGCAGACGTTCCCCTTTCTCGCCAGCCCAAACCATTACGAATTGCCCCGCCTTTGCGGAAGCGGCGATCAACGGCGCGCTGATCTCAAGGAGTGTGAGAACGCACGAGAGTCTTTCTTTTCGGATAATCGTGTTTTTTAGAGAGTCCGGGGTCAACTGAGCAAGGCTGCAGTCGCCCCCGTGCGCGTGGTCGTTCATTATTCCTCCCTTGAAAATGCCACAGGCATTTTGTTCCCATTCGTGGCGAACACCCTCAGCAGATACTGCGAAAGCACGGCAGCGCTGCGCAACAGCCGCGAGAGTGTTCCTGCCACGATTTCTGCGTGAATCGGTTTTTCAACGGCGCGAGACCGAAGCCCCACAATCGTATAGAGTTTCCATGTGCCCGTGACTTACAAGCAGCAGGCTGTGATCTTCCTTCACGGCAATCCAGCCCCAGCAGGTTTCGCCAACAATGTATAAAGGCAGATCGCTGATGGCAATCACAGTTTCAGCGCCATTTGGCGTGTCATAGACCGCAATGCCGAAGCTTTTATGTGTGATCGCAACAGACAGCGCTACGCGGTTGCCGAGCCCGAATGCTCCGGGAAAAGGGCCTCGCCCGGCCTGCTTGACCACAGCATTACCAGTCATTCCATCTATAAGCATCGCCAGGGTCGGCAGTATGTTCCTGTCGAGTATAGCCGGTATTAGCCTGTTGATGCAACTGCGCTGCTTGAACATCTCGCGGAGCACGCCTGTAATGTGCTTTTGCGCGCTCAAAACCAGGATCCGGCCCTTTGCATCGATTGCATGAGCTGTGTCGGATTTTGCGTCTGGTGTGCGCCAGATCGTTCGACCTGAAGTGATCGAAAAGACTTCGCTGGATCAGGCGCACAGGATCACGAGTGCACCACACATCCCCGCTGTTCGTATACTGCGCGGGCCCAAGCACACCGCCGGGGTCGGCCTTAGAAATGACCTTTCCCATGCCGATGTCCAGCAGCCACAAGGTGCCTTTGCCCGAGGCGTCGGCGCGCGACAGATGACGCTGACCCCGCTCTTCAGGTCCGGGTACGGCCATGCTGACGCCAGCCGCGTTTCGCCCGCCCACCGCACGTGGCCTATGTCCGAATCGGTGTGGCCGAGGTCGATGGTTGCCGAGACCTCGCACGTTTTCGCGTCTATCAGCTTGATCTGGCTGGTATTGTTATCATAGCTGTGCACGGCGAATGCGCCGGTTCCGGAATCGTGCCAAGAGTTCGGCGACGTCGGCGACTGGTTCTTGATCTGGGCCAACATCGTTCCGGTCCGAGCGTCAAGGATCAGCCCCTCAAACATGTACCTCTGGTCTCTTCTACGCTCGAACAGTTCCAGGTCGTGCCTGACCCACAGACTGATCTTGTCTCCGCCAGGCATTAGGAGACTTCCGAACCTCGATCGGCATCTAACGCTCCTGGTTTTGTAAACTCAATATTCACAATTCTCCGTGTTACTCGCCGCGCCGTATCCTTCTATGATCTCCCTGCTTCTGTCAGCATACTGCCTGGGAACCACCACATCGCCCCAGTAGCCCTCGCCCATAGTCAGCGCGCCGTACATCGCCGCCATGCGCGATTCAGCACCACGGGGATGTCTTCTCCCACAAGCAGACCTCTAACGATATTCGCCGTGACCTCGTTCGGGGCACGGTATACAACTACCAGGTTCTCTCCCTGGCCTGACCTTTCATTACTCATATTAAGCTACCTTTATAATCTTCCCTGTCGCCTCGGCGATAAGTTCTCCGTCTTCATCGGTTGCCCTGGCGCTGCACGATATGACCCGGCCCACTTCGCACTCGATCTTCCGGCGAATCTAAGCCTGGCTCCTGTTCGGGCAGGCTTTCTCAGCCTTATTACCAGCTCACCGGTGACCGCTTTGTGCCCCAACTCACGGCAGTAACGCGCCATCACCTCGTCGAGAACGGTGCTGACGATCCCACCGTGCGTAATGCCGAAGTAACCCTGGTGCACCTTCAGAGGCGTATAGTATGTCACGTATTCATCGCCTTCCTGGGCGAACTCCAGCTTCAAACCTATGGGGTTGGACTTACCGCACACAAAGCATGCGTCGTCATCAGCGAGACCCAGTTTCTGCAAAATACTCACACTCCTCTCTGAGCACGCAGTGGTGACACTCCGGCACATGCGCGTGGCACACCAGCCTTCCGTGCGCAACCATATTAATGTGACACGAGTAGATCCTGTCCTGGGGCGTCAATTTCTGCAGCAAATCGTGTGCCGTGTCAGCGCTTACCTTCGGAATCAAGCCCAAGCGAATGGACAGGCGGTGCACGTGGGTATCCACCGGCATTACAGGCCTGCCGAGCGCGAACATGAGCACGCACGCCGCAGTCTTTCGCCCTACTCCACCAAAGCCAAGCAAGTAGTCCGCCGCTTCCCGATCCGGCAGATCGGCAAGCCACTGCAGGTCAAAATTGCCCTGGCGGTCATGAATCTCCTGCAGAATGAGCTTTATCCGCGGAGCCTTTCGCTTCGCGAGCCACCTACCCTGATGGCGTCCGCAATATCTTCCCACCGCGCCTGCCTTACGTTGTCCCAGGTTGCAAAGCGCTCCATCAGCCTGTGGAAGGCCTCATTGCAGTTTTTTGCCGTGGTGTTTTGGGAGAGGATCGTAAGTATCAGTTGATCGAGGACCGGCCCCCCGGCGCTCCATTCCTGCTTCCCATAACAGCTATCCAACAATTCACAAACGCGAGTAATTCCACCCATATCACCGAGATCAATTATAGCACAAGGAGCATGGCCTGAACACTCTCGCGACTGCTTCGCAGCGCTGTCGTGTTCGGCCATGAAGAGATCGAAAACAACTGCGTTGTTTTCGAGAACAGAGCACTTGTCCGATTTGGGATAGTTCGATGGGCAAAGCTTCTGAAGCTAACCAATCACCCGCAGCTTAAACAACTCCGTCCTGTCCATCGGCAGCAGTGGGGACGGATCACCGCTCATGTATATCGTCAGCGAGTGCAGCGCGCGGGTGCAGGCGGTGTAGAGCAGTTTTCGCTGGAGGTCCTCCCCGTAAACCGCGCTTCCTGCATTGTGGATGATCACCGCGTCGAACTCCAACCCCTTCGCCAGATACGCGGGCAGCACGACCAGGCCGTGGTGAAACGTAATACTGCTGCTCTCCATAAGTCGAACGTCGTGCTTGTGCAGGAGCCTGCTGTATACCCTCGCAGCTTCGTCCGCCGTCTTACAGATCACGGCAACTGAGGCAGTCCCGTCGGCTTTGAGTTCGTCCATTTCCGCCGAGATCAGTTCTATGATCCTCTCAGGCTCCTCAGCGCGCACGACCAGGGGCTTCCGACCGCTCCTGCGCACGTTATCCGCGTTTTCTGCCTGAGGAAGTATCCCCCTCGCGAACTCCGATATCTCCCAGCTCGACCGGTAGCTCCTGGTCAGCCTTACAACATCCCCTGCCTGCCGCCCGAATACCGTCTCCAGCGAGTCGTAGCTGTCTATGCCGGAGTAGGGACTGATCCGCTGGCTGAGGTCGCCGAGGATGGTCATGCTGGATTCCCCGAACAGGTGACGGACGATCTCGAAGTGCACGGGAGTATAGTCCTGGGCCTCGTCGATGATGAGGTGCCGGACGTTGCCGTACTTCGGCTGGCCGTCAATCATTCTTTTCAATAGCAGAATCGGCGCCACGTCCTCGCAGCGGATCTTCCCGCGCAGGCTGTCGTGGGTCTGCCTGCAGACGCCCTGGAGGTTCTCCGGCAGCGGGGCGCCCTCGGATAGTTTCCGCATCAGCGCCGGGTCGTTGAACAGGTTTTTGTACAGCTTCACAGGGTCTCTTTCCACCAGCACCTTCTCTACTTCACGCTCGATTCTCCTCTCAGCCAGTGTGCTCGAATAGGTCGCCCTCGATAGCACGCGGTCCTTCAGCCTTTCAATGCCGGTCATTATCGGCAGGTCCTGGCAGTGCTCCCTGTAGAGCCTCTCGACGTCCGGTCCACGCATGACGACGACGTCGTTCAGCTTGATGTCCGTGAACCGCAGGTGGCTGTAGGCAAGGTGCTTTGCATAGCGACGCATTATTTCCAGGAAAGCCGTTGACGACTTGAACGCGATGCCGGAGGTTCTCAGAGCATAGGCGGCATCTCTCGCGTTGGAAAGGATATACTCCATCTGGTCGGCCCTGGACTCGAACGCCACTTTCTTCCCGAGGATCGACCTCGCGTAGTCGTCGAATGTTGCCTCACGGATGTTCTCCTCACCCAGTTCGGGAAGCACGTTGGAGATGTAGTCTGCGAAAACCTCGCTCGGGGAGAAGATCAGAAGATCATTCGCGACGATATTGCCACGGTACCGATAGAGCAGGTATGCGGCCCTGTGCATCGCGATGGAAGTCTTCCCGCTGCCCGCCGGCCCCTGCACGATAAGAAGCTTCCGGTCCTCATTGCGGACTATCGCGTTCTGCTCTTTCTGGATGCTGTTGACAATCTGCCTCATCTTTTCGGTTGTGTTGCGCGCCAGTGTATCCCGCAGGATTTCATCGCTGACGGCGAGGCTGCTGTCGAACATATACAGCATCCGGCCGTTTTCTATCTTGAACTGCCGCTTGAGAAGCAGGTTCCCCGCAATGGCGCCTTCGGGAGCCACGTAATCGGCGGGGCCTATCTCATAATCGTCAGAACATGCTCGATACGGGCGCGCGCCAATCGTAGATGAGAAGGTCGTCGGAATCACCGAAGAGCGCGTGGAGGCCGATGTAGATACGCGCGGGCTGGGCAGTTCCTGTTTCGTGGAAATCTATGCGTCCGAAGTATGGTGACGAGGCCAGCGTACTGAGCCGTTTGAGCCTGATGCTGACGTCCAGGACCGCGCGTTCCTGGGTGAGCGCGACATTCTCGCTCTGGACCATCTCCGCCCTGTCGAAGAGCGCGGCATCCTCCCACATATACTTGCGATAGCTGATGAGCTCCTCGCTGCCCTTGCTGTGTTCGCGCCTGACAGCCTCGATTCGCCGCTGGATCACGGCGAGCACTTCAGCTATATGCTGTTTTTCCTGGGCTTGGGCATCGGGTGTAGACACGTTCGGGCTCCCATCAGTCAAAAGAGACAGTAATGGGAGTGTTCTCCGGGAGGTAAAGGCTTTCCTGCACGATCAAACTGATAGCCGGGAAGAAGAATCCCGGCTATCAGGATCAGGTATTGCTAAGCTCTCTTGCGCCGTGCAAAAGCGGCTATTCCGGCTATGCCGCAGAGAAGGGCTAGGATGGAGGAAGGTTCGGGATGAAGACCAGACGGAAGCCGGATTCGGAGTCCCCACTCGTTGGGTAGACGCCGGAAGTGTAGCGGGCTGTAGCCTGGAGGTAGGAGTTCTGATCCCACGAACCGCCGCGCGAGTCGCGAATGGCGCTGAATCCGACGACGGATGCAACGCTCTCATTCCATTCGAACACATTGCCGCCCTGGTCAAACGTCCCGTAAGCGCTCGCCGAGTTCTCGAACTCGCCAACGTTAGACCGATAATAAGGGGGACCGATCGTGAAACCGGTGGGCGCGAATCCCATTCCGGAATAGTTGGCCTCGTTGCCGGGGTCGGGGTTTATGACCTGGTTTCCGGGCGCGGTGTTGCTTTGGGTCGGATACATCCAGTAGCCCGCGTTTTTTCCACCACCCTTGTAGTACGCAGCCTTATACCACTCATTTTCAGTCGGTACAAACCACCCATCTACGGCGTTTCTCACGATATTCCGGCCATCGGGCCCCGTATATCCTCGCAGCGTATACGCGCCTAGCTCGGTGCTGCCGCTCCCCTGGCCGTTAGTCAGCCAGTTGGCGAAGCGGCAGGAGTCCCAATAGTTCACATAATTTACCGGTCTGTTTCCCCAGTTTGTGATGTCACTCGCAGAGCCACTACCGATGGTGTATACGTAGCTGCCATTGGTCCCACTGCGCTGGATATTGCAGCCGCATGCAATGCTCGTGTTGGCCATGTTCGTATTATAGAGTCCGTCAAAGTCGGACTTTGCGGTGTGGTTGAGAAAGTCGCAATACTGCGCGGTTGTAACTTCGTATTCGCCGATTTTATAGGTGTAGGACACTGAACCATAGCCCGTAGTGCCGTCATTCATCACATTCGTATCCGGAGCGTTCCCCGGATCGCCCACCGTGACCGTCTCCAGGTTCGTAAGTCCCGGACCGAGGTTAAACACGTCCGCCTGAGCCATTCCGCTCAGACACAGCAAAACGATGGCTGAAACTGCAAACGCTTTATTCATCTCTCCTTCTTCTTGGCTCTCTGTTGGAGCCTGCCGCTGTTGTGATAAACTAAGAAAACCCGCTGCACTTCCCTTCGACTTGCCTGTAAAAGCAACCCTTAGAAACTGCAACGGGTTCTAACTGAAATATATCTCAGGGAATGCCTTTCCTGTCAAGACAGTTTCGGCTCTTTATTCCTCAGCACATCCCCAGGGTGCTCGGGGAACCCCATAACGCCCCTGGACCAGTCGAACTGATATATCCTCTCGCGCGGCATCGGCTCATAGGGGAAGCTGCGCAGTACCGCCGGCATCCAGAGCGCGGTCGGCGTTGGGAACGGACAGCGCCCCGATTGTTTTCTCCCGGAGCCTGCTCGCAACCTCGGGAGAGTCGCCCAACCGCTGGTGAAGCTCATTCGGGTCTTCTGTAATGTTGAAAAGCTGCTCGCGCCCGCCGTTCGCGATGAATATATATTTCCAATCGCCCGAGCGGAGCATCACCTTAAAGAGCGGCGTCCCCGGGGTTCCGTAGTAACCGATGAAGCACTCCCTCGGAGCCGCCTTGCCGTCGAGCATCCCCAGGACATCGGCGCCGTCCCTCATCTCGGGAGCGCCCGTGGCGGATGTCGCTATTCCGAACAGATCGGCAAGCCCGACCAACTCATCCCTCCGCTCATCGGCAGGCAGGGCCTTCGGCCAGCTCACAAGGAAGGGGATATGGCAGGAAGCCTCGAAAAAGCTCTCCTTCTGCCACGCGTGATGGTCGCCGAGGTGGTCGCCGTGATCCGCGAAGGAGCAGATAAGAGTGTTATCGGCGTTGGGGCTCGCATCGACGGCATCGAGTATCCGCCCCAGGCACTGGTCGATGTATGAGATCTCGCCGTAGTAGCGCGCTTTCAGCACCCGCGCGTGCGGATCATTTATGTCCTCCGCCCAGACCGCGTAGTTCATCCACGGTATCTGGTCGTCCATGTGGTCGATCTCACTATCGCCGCGAACCGGGCCCGGCATCCGGTCGGGATCATACATCCTGTTGAATGGCAGCGGCGGCGCGAAAGGCGGGTGCGGGCCGACGAACGACACAAACCCGAAGTATGGACGGCCGTCGTCCCTGCCTATCTGCTCTATAGCTCGGTCCGCGGCCCAGGCTTCGACGGTCACCGAAGCCGGCATCGGGCTCATCTGAGGCATATAATACATCTCCGTCCGCTCGCCCATCAGCCCCTCGATCCAGTCGAACTCCGGATGCTCGTTTGCAATGAACGTCGCGTAGGCATCCAGGCTGCGGTCACCGTAGAGCTCTTCGCTCGGCAGGCTGGTTTCATAACCCACCTCACCGTAGGCAGGAATTGTGTGGAACTTCCCCACCCCGAAGGTCCTGTAACCGAGGTCCGACATCGTCCTGGCGAGGTAAGGGCCACAGCGCTCCTCAACGTCAGGGTTCTGGTCCTCGATCAGGTCGAACCCAACGTTTGAATACACGCCCGTGTTCGGCGGCTCGCAGCCGGTGCGCAGCGTGAGACGCGCAGGCGCGCACACCGGACAGGATGAGTAGGCGTTAGTGAACGTCACGCCGCGCCGGACCAGGCGGTCGAAGTTTGGCGTGTAGATCTGTTCGTTGCCAAGCGCGGCGATTGTATCGGCCCGCTGTTGATCGGTCATAATGTAGAGTATGTTCGGTTTCAAACCAAAAACCCCATCCTTCTTTGCTGAGTCTCGGCAATCTCGCGCGCAATCTCACCGGCCACTCTCGCATTGTTCTTGAGCAGAGCGACGTTCGCCTCTATCGACTTGCCCCCGGTCAGTTCAGCCACCTTATTAAGCAGGTAAGGAGTCAGGTCCTTTCCCACGACACCAGCCTTCGCGGCTTCCTTTGCCGCCTCATCCATTTCAGCCGTCACGTCGATTGCATCGGCTTCGGGTATCGGCGCCCCGATTACCATGGCGTAGCGCACGCCGAACGCCCCGCCGGAGACTTTCGCCAACTCCGCCACGTCGCACTGATCCTCCATCTGCGGCACGGTTATTCCAGATGACCGCGAGTAGAACGCGGGGAAATCGTCAGTCTCGTAACCATAGACAGGCACGCTGTGGCTTTCGAGCCATTCCAGGGTAGCAGGAATATCGAGGACGGACTTCGCCCCGGAACAGATGACGATGACCGGGGTCCGGGCAAGCTCCCAAAGGTCAGCGGAAACGTCGTGTGTCTCGGCAAAGCCCCTGTGCACGCCGCCGATCCCTCCGGTCGCCATCACTGCAATACCTGCCGCTGCGGCAATTCGAGCGGTGGCCGAGACACACGTTCCGCCATAAAGCTTCCGCGAAACCGTATAAGGAATATCGCGCGAGGCGACCTTTGCCGCCCCACCCTTTCCAAGCGTTTCGATCTCATCCTTTGTAAGGCCAACCCTGACCTTGCCCTCAATAATCCCGATAGTGGCCGGAATAGCCCTGGCCCCGCGAACAGCCTCCTCCATTTCCAAAGCCGTCTTAACGTTCACCGCAGACGGCAGCCCGTGAGCGATCAGAGAAGACTCCAGCGCCACCACCGGCTCGTTCCTCGTCAGAGCAGAGCTGATTTCGTGAGATATATCAAGCGGGTCTTGCATATTTATAACCTCCGTTCCTTTCAGTTCATTTCCTAATTCCGGACAACCCACCCCTACTCCTCTGAAAATGGCCGATGGCTATTTTCATCCCTTCGCGGTGAAACCCCTCGGGGCGACAGTAGTATTGCAAGATACTGCGAAAGCCCGACAGTGACTCGCCGCAGGCGCAGTCGCGAAAGGTTTCATCCGCGATTCCTTTGCAAGGTTCCGCCACAAGTGGTACAGATCCCCTCAGCACTGAAGACCACCATCGGAGGACGAGATGGCTCTGGATAAATACGGATATTTCACGCCCGACGGCCGGGAGTTCGTCATAACGCGGCCCGACACCCCCGCTCCGTGGGTCAATTATATATCAAACGGCCGCTACACCGGCCTGGTATCGAACACCGGCGGCGGGTTCAGCTACTGGATGGACCCCAGAGACAGTCGAATCACCCGACTGCGCTACAACTCGCTGCCCTGGGACCGCCCCGGCAGATACGTCTACTTGAAGGACCTCGACGACGAATACTGGAGCCTCTCCTGGCAACCGACCGCGCATAACCCCGACGAATACGAGTGCCACGTGGGAATGGGTTACCAGACCATCAAGACGCTCTACAGGAACGTGCGCAGCGAGATCACCTACTTTGTTCCCACCAGCGACGATACTCGAGATCTGGCTTGTGAGCGTAAAGAACAAGAGCTTCGAGCCCAGGCGAATGTCCGTTGTCTCCTACGTCGAGCTGTGTTTGGGCCACGCGCTGGTTAACCTGATCAACCAGCCCAACGACCAGCACTTCAACATAGTGAACTTCCACCCCCAGGACAGCGCCATCTATGCGACCAAGAACTACTGGGTAACGCACAAGGGGGTCTCGGTGGAGCAGCCGAACCAGGCGTGGGACCGCTATGTCATTTTCACCACCAGCCTGCCGGTGGAGTCGTGGGATTCATCCAAGGACGCGTTCATCGGGAAGTGGAGAAGCGAGCAGAACCCGATCGCGCTGGAATCCGACATCCTCTACAACACCAATATCACCGCCGGGGATGCCTGTGCCGCGCTTCAGAGCGAGATCCTGCTGGAAGGCAAGCAGGAGATGAGCTTCGTTGTGCTGATGGGGTGCGTGGATGCGAAGAAGCATCGCGAAGAGTCCCGGAGGCTGATCGATAAATACCGCTGCGTTGAGGCGGCCCGCGCGGCGCTTGCGGACGTCAACAAATATTGGGACGATTATCTCTCCTCGGTCAACGTGGAGACGCCCGACCGTGAAATGAACCTGATGGTCAACGTTTGGGGCAAGCGGCAATCGTGGGTTACGTTCAATGACAAACCGGAACGCAGGCTATTATCACGGTGGGCTGCTCTTCGGCGTGGGGATGCGCGATCAGTGCCAGGATATGATGGGGCCACTGCTGAGCGATCAGAAGG
>CAVZJH010000032.1:0-14028 GCA_963775535.1 uncultured bacterium
ACTCTCGCCTCGCCCACTTGCAATGCAGAGCTGATCCGATGTATAACATTACTGGCTCGACCTCTTGTCGAGGTAGAATGGTAATCCGCCGGCATTAGCAGGCGTAATCGTGATGAAAGGGACCATGTAAATGAACTATCGAATCCGTTTCACCGCTATTTGTATGCTCCTATTGCTGGCGGCAGGTGTTATGCCTGCCACAGCCAATGAGTTCAGCGACCTGATGGTAAAGGCCAATTACGATTGCACAATGGCCCTGGTGGCCGCCTCCGGAAGCGACCCCAGTGCTGCGACAACGCCCATTAACAACCTCTCAACGCTCTGGGATAAAGTGAGCAGCAAATACGGACAGACGCCGCCGCCTCAACTCCAGTGGGATACGAAGTGGTCGGGCGACGTTCTGCGCATCTCCGCGGACATCCGGACCTGCATTTCTCGAGTGAAGTCAAACGATATGCAGGCCGTACAGACTGATCTGGAAAGCGTTCTCGTTGCCTTGAAAGACCTTCGCGACAGAAATGGCATACCGGAGATGTCCGATCAGCTAATCGCGTTCAAAGGTCCCATGACCAGACTGCCGCAGCGGCTGTGGGAACCGCGGATGCCGCCAAAGCAGCCGAAAACGTTCGTTCGGGATTCGCCCAGTTAAAGAAGCAGTGGCAACGAGTGGTTGCTTTCTATGACGACTTGCCCGAAAACTCACTAAAGCGGGACCTCAAAGCTGCCGTGGACGGTGAAAGCACAGTCGTGAGCAGCCTGGACAAAGCCTTGAGCGACGGAAACTCGCAGGCGGTCCTCGAATCTGCCGGGCGACTGAAGCCCGCATTTACCGTCCTGCGCATGACACAGGCAGAACTGACGTATTCGGCTTTGTCCGTTCCGCCCAAACCGATCACAATAAATGCGGTTCCCAGGATGACGAGCTTCAGCTACACGGTGGAGTCCGGGAAGAGCGTTGACCAGGCAGCCAACGATGTGGTGCGACTGGCGGCGGAAAAAGGCTTCGTGGTACTGGCAGTGTGCGACATCTCGACGATCCTTAAATCCAACGGCTTCGAGCAGCCTCCCATGAAAACCGTGGAGTTCTGCGATGCCAAATATGCGCATGAGGAATGACAGGCCGATCCCGCCATATCGCTCATATTGCCGTGCGTGATAAGCGTGTATTCCCGCAACGGCAACACCTGCATATCGGCCATGCTGCCCACTGCGACGATGAGGCTTTTCCCAAACGCCAACATCAAGGATGCCGCGGACGCGCTGGAAATGTCTGCGAAGCAGATAGTCGATCAGGCAAAGTAACTCATCGGGATCAAAGGCCGGTCACAGGGGGTGGACCCTCGGTCTCAGGAAATCGAACGTGCCGGAAACCTGGATAGTGTCATCAGTACTCGCGCAGACCGCGGTGCAGGCAAAGGAACCTTTCCAGTCCTGATTTGTGCTGCCCGGCGAAGTTATTTTGACTTGCCCACTGGTGCTTGTGTAGACACCCAGGGGTGAGCCGGAGCTCGGCGAGAACGTCAGTGTCACGTGGTTCCCATTGTTTTTGCTCAGCGGATAAGTGGCAGGAAGCAAATCGTGCCCTGTCAACACGACGGCAACGTAAGGCCCGGAGTTGTCTGAAGTGCTCTGGCCGTAGAACGTAAGGGTAGACCCGGTATCGGAGGAATACACTGTTTGGTTGTATGCCCCGGCATCGGTCTCGCATGCACACGCGGTTTGGGAAGTGGAACTGCTGCTGGACACGGTGTAGTCGAGCGTTGCTGGAACGCCTGCGGCGGGTGACGGCGTCTGCCCATTGCCCGACGGCAGGGAAGCCACAGTTCCATTACCCCCGCATCCCAGACAGTAGAGGCACATCAAGGCACACGCAGCATATACAAAGACTCTAACCAATTTCAATCTCCCGGCATGTTCGCCTGTTCTATCACCAATATAACCTCAATGTGGCTTCCTGTCAACGCCAACCTCCGGCAAGAGAGGGGCACAAGCTTGTTCGGGCAGATTTGCAATCTGGCCCGCAAAAAGCAGTCTGGGGATTTGCAATCCCCTCGAACGAAGCCTGTAAATCTCATAGGGTTCGGACGCAGGTTACTCTCCCGGAAACAATGGAGTTAAATACGCTCGAAAGGTAGCTCGAAAGGGATTGCAAATCCCTGAATTGTCTCTAGCGGGCTAAGGTGAATAACGCGGAAGGCTCTTCAGATGTGTCCGACATCCGGAATGCCGCTCCAGGTGTCGGGGAGTTGTTCGGCTGATGTGGCGACCAATGGCTCGTGTAATGATTTGATTTGGATGACCGTTGTGCCATGGGTCCCGGTCTTGAGAAGTATTCGGTCGGATACATCGAGCATAATTGTGTAGCCGAGACCCATCGACGGCTTTGTGGAGAACCCGCGCAGCAAGGTCGCTCGAGGCAGGATCAGCGAGCTTATTCCCCGTCCTCTGTCGGCGACCGCTACCCACACACTGTCCCGGGAGGTCCCCGCATACACGCGTCCGTGGCCGGCGTGCTTGATCGCGTTCGTGATCGCTTCTCCGACTCCGATCATAAACGAGTGCAGACGCTCACCGGAGAGGCCATGTTCCCCACAGAACAGCTCAACTTCGCGCCTGGCCTGAGCGACCTGCGATGCCTCGCGCACGTCGACCTTCAGTTGGGCATGAGATATGAACCCCTTGACGTCGGAGGGGTCTCACATATATTCAGCTTGCCATCGGTTACGCTAAGTAGTGTCTCGCGGTAGAACTGACGCTGCTGGGCTTCCAATCGCCGTTCCAGCGCGCGTCGATGTTCCTCCGCGCGCTTGCGTTCCGTGATGTCCCTCACCGGTGCCTGCACGTGAGTCTCTCCGTGGACGTTGTAGGCTGTCAGGCTCACTTCGCAATCCACCGAGCTGCCGTCCTTACGCTGGTGCTGCCACTCGAACGTTTGCGTGCCTTCACTAAGCGCTCGGGTTAACCAGCCTACCGCTTTCTCTTCCGACAACGCCCCGTCCGGCTGACGCTCGGGAGATATATCCCACGGCGTAAGTCCTATGATCTCGCCGGGGTCATAACCAAACAACATTTTAACCGCTGTATTGACGGCAGTGAACCGGTGATCTTTAAGCACAAACACTATATCCGGACTGCGTTCAAAAAGGAGCCTGTACCGTTCCTCGCTCTCGCGGAGTTCATCTTCCGCTCTCTTGCGTTGAATGAGCCGCCACATCCCGCTCATCAGCAAAGTCAACTGCCTGACATCCGACTCATCATAATCCTCGGCCTTGTTTGCCACACCCGCCACGGCCACGATACGCGGCCCATCGAAAACCGGGACGTTCATATGCCGGCGCAGCTCGACGTGACCTTCGGGAACCCCCTGTTTGTAAGGATTGGGAGCCGAGTAGTCGTTTGTGATGATCGGTTTCCTCTGCCTGATCGCCTCTCCCCAAAGGCCCGTCGTCGCGACCGCATATACGACGGGCTTATCGGGAACGCGGCAGACCTCACGCGCGGATCTCGACCACGCGAACATCAGCAGAGCTGTTCTTATCCTCGTTAGTAAACGCCAGGTAACCCGTTTCGCTCTTGGTTAACCGGACGGCTTCTTCAAGAGCGAAATCCGTAATCTCCTGCAGCGATGCTTCCGTCATCTGGCTGAGTTGAAGTAGCGTCTGTAAGCGGGCCTCGTTTAACCGCAGCGAATCGGCGGCGCGCACGCGCTCCGTGATGTCTCGAGCAATAACGGACGCGCCCACGATCTCTCCCTCCGAATCCCTTATCGGAGATATGGTCAGCGAGGCATCGATTTTCTTGCCATCTTTCCTGGTTCGCATAGTGTCGAAGTGGTCGATGCTTTCCCCGCGCCCGATCTTCTCCAGTATCCAGTCTATCTCCCAGGGATGGTCCGGCGCTAATATTCTGATGTCGTGCCCGACGATTTCCTCCTTCGCATAGCCGTAGGTGGTTTCCGCTCCGTGGTTCCACGTGAGTGACTACTCCGTTGAGGTCTTTGCTGAAAATGGCATCATCCGATGTTTCCACTATTGCCGCCAGGTGCTGGATTTCCTCCTCGCTTTTCTTTCTCTCGGTTATGTCCCGAACTATGACGATGACACGTCCATCTGAAAGCAAAGACAACCTTGCCTCGAAAGTGTGACCCTCACCATACCATGGAATCTCATACTCGATCTGAACGGGGGAATCGGTCTCACCCATCCGAGACAGCGCCCACTCGAACTTGCTGCCTGCCTCTTGCGGCAGCACGTCCTGCATTCGTTTGCCAAGGAACTCTTCGGGAGGCTTGTAAAGATCCCGCCGCTCCGCGTGGTAGTCCAGAATAGTGCCGTCTTTGTCCAACCAGAAATAGAGATCGTGGAACGCATGGAACACGGCCTCGAGCTCCGAAGTTCGGTCGCGCAACTGCCTTTCTGCCTGCCTGCGCTGGGTAATATCCGTAAACACGACAACGGAACCTGCAAGCTTGCCGTGCTCCCAGATCGGCGTGCTGACATAATCTATCGGGAAGCTCGTGCCATCTTTCCGCCAAAACACTTCGTTGCTTATGTGGTGGGTTGTCCTATCTTCGGCGGCTGCGTAGACACCGCACTCTGACTTGGGATAGGATGTGCCGTCTTCCCGAGCGTAATGCATGAGGGTGTGAGCGTGGGAACCGATCAGCTCGCCAATCTTGTAACCAAGCATCCGAGCGGCGGCCGGGTTTACGAACGTAACATCGCCCTTGGCGTCGACTCCATAGATGCCCTCGCCCGCCGAGTTGAGTATAGCTGCGTTTCGGCGGCTGAGCAGCTCGACTTCTTCCTCCACGAGTTTGCGCTTGGTAATATCTCTGAATGTAGACAGTATCTCTTTTAGCTCACCGGTGTCGGAATCGAATATGGGCTGGGCATCCACCAGGAGCCAGCGGAGGCCGTTTGACCGAGAGGTATGGAAGCCCACAACCACATTGCGCACGGGTTGCTTCGTGCGCAGGATTATCCTGGAGGGCCTTTCTTCTTCCGGTAAAGGAGAACCGTCCTCCCGGACCGATCTCCACGTCGGGTCCAGGCCCGGTTTTCCCTGCAGATAATCATGAGGCAGCCCCAAAATATCGCTGGCGGCTTTGTTGGCGTGGGTAATGATGCCGTTGGTGTCATACACGAGTATGCCCGCTGAAATCGCCTCGTATCGACTGCGGAACAACGCGTCCCTCTCTTCGAGTTCCACCTCAGCGCACAACCGCTTCTCTTCCACGGCAATTGCGGATGCGAGTATGCCGATCAAGGTCTTGTCCGCGTCCAACGGCACGAAGTCGCCTGCAGTACATGCAGCAGAGCGCTCCCACGAATGTATCGCCTAGTTGAACCGCTCGGACCACGTAAGTCTGCAGGCCCATAAGCCGCACCCCGGGGTCGGTCTCGGCATAAGCGGTCTGTGGAAGGTTCTGGACGACGACGACATCGTCCATCCCGGCCTTTATGACATCGTAACAGATGTGGCCTTCCGGCCTCTCCGCGGCATTATAACCGGGCGGCGCCTTCCATCGTCCCCAGGAACACAGCAATCCCTGGTCAAGCCGATTGTACAGCGCACATGATGCTCCCAGCAGTTCTCCGGCAAGCGCAGTGAGACGGTCGATGTTTTCCATCGCGTCAGGACCAAAACTCAGGAAAACCGCGTTCAGCTTCGCCAGTCGCTCTTCATCGCGTTTGCGGTCCGTGACATCGACTACATTGTCCAACACCGCGGGAGAGCCCATATAGTTAATAACCGTAGCTCGAAGCTTGAATACCTTGTTTCACCGGTCTTCGTAATTGTCCTTAGTTCATACTCACTTGGAGCCGGCTCGCCGGACATGCGCGCTGGTCGTAGATTTGCTGTATGCGTTCCCTGTCCTCGGGGTGAATGACCTGCCACAAATCGACCCTGCGGGCTTCCTCCAGCGTATATCCCATCAGCTCGAGCATTCTGGGATTGGCATAGACGACCTGCTCGTTTTGAACGATAATAATGCCTGACGGGGAATCATCGGTTGCGGCCTTGTAGTTCGCCAGAGCTTCTTCCGCAGTCCTCTGGAGCGCCATGCGATCCGTGACGTCCCTGGCTATTCCGCGGAAGCCCATCAATTTACGCCGGTGGAGAATCGGAACGCAACTGACCTCCAGGGTCTTAACGCCGCCTTCTTTTGTGAAAAAATGGGAGATTACGTTCTTGATCCGGCGCTTATTCTTTTTCGCTTCGTGAAAGAGCGTTTCGCACTCAGGCCGATCATCCGGGGCTAAGAAGTCGAATACCAGGCGTCCAACAATGTCGCACGAAGAATAACCGAGTACGTTTTCAGATACTCGGTTGGAGTAGGTGATGACGCCGGCAGCGTCCACCTCCCATATCCAGTCCGGAACCTCATCGAGTCGCTCAAGGTAGAAGCGCTCCGGGTCCCAGGCCTTGTCTGCGTTGTCGCCTTGATCTCTCATCGCTGTCTCGGTATTGGACTATAATCCTCATATTACCTTACTTTTTGCCATTCTACCCGAAACCAGCGAGAATCAACCTCAACGAATGGTGGCGAACTACCTCACAAATACGGGCATCTTCACCGCAGAGCGCGGCGCGAAGTATCCTGCGATGATCTGTGCAGTGGTCAGCCCTGTGTTTTCGGATGCCGAGTTCTTTAGAGCAGGCATCGTTTTAGCGTAATAATCCTCAATTGCGAGCGATAGGACTTCTCATCGCCCCGGGCTTTGACTGCGCCGATGAAAAGCGCGCCATCGCGGACCTGGGCGCCTGCGGCGACTATGTCCGGCTGGGCGATGCAATCTCTGATCTGCTTTGCGGTCACGGTGAGCTTAACCACCTTATTGACGAAGGGGAGAACATCCTGCGGATGTCGAATCGGTCATACTCCCCTGCTTCAGGCCGTTCTCGATCCCGCTGCGAGTCGTCATCGCGACCTGAGTTCCCACGGCCTCCCGAATCCTTTTCGCAGTCCACAGCGCAGCACGTGACTTGGGCACAGTGACTGAAAGCTTGCCTATGACCCTGGAATGAGGCTCGGCGTATTGTGAGAGAATTTGCTCTCACGTCACGCGCGGGCTTCACCGATGAATCGACATCCACGAGCCTGCCGGAGTAGCTTGCGACCCGGTATGTGCCGGGCGCAGCTTCACGCAGGATGAGATCGAGCTTCCCCACGCATTTTCCCCATTCGCCATCCTGGCAGACTATCGGCCCCCCAACCCACCAATCGGGATTCTTAGTGTTCTCGCTCTTCACGAGGGCCGGCTGGAAGAACCATGTACGGCCGTCTCCGCCTATTATCACGTCGATTGCCGGCACCGAAGACGCCAGTTGAAGGTCCAGCGGATACCCGAGGTGGGTTAGAGCGATTATGAAATCCGATTTCGGCTTCAGCTCGGAAACAATCTTCTTTGCGGTCTCGATGGGGTCGGCAATCTCCAGCCCCCTGGCCTGCTCGTAATATGCGACACGTGGAGTGATCAAACCGAACACGCCGACCCTGAGCCCACCGCAGTCGAACACCTTATACGCAGGGACCAGGGTCTTACCCGTTGATTTATCTATCACGTTCGCCGAGACCATCGCAAACCTGGCCTGCTTGATAAGATCGTTCAGTATCTTTCGGCCTTGAGGACCGGGAGCGCCCTCGAACTCACCGTTGCCGATGGTCATTATATCGCAGGGGATGGCATTCAAGACCGCCATGTCGGGCGCGCCGTGAAGATCCTGCAGCGGCCCACGCGTGAAAATATCGCCCGCGTCCATTACCAGAACGCTATGGTGGGTGGAAGCCTTGAGCTGCCTGATCAGCGAGGCCCGGCGCGCGGCACCGCCGACGTTAGGCTCGTGCTTCCCGAGCGAGTCGTAGTCGAACGGGAACAGATGGCCGTGCAGGTCGTTGGTATGGATGATCGTCAGCTCGACCGTCTGCGCATTCGAGCACCAGCCCTGCGCGATGAGCGCAAGTGTAAAGAGAGCACACAATAACAAGACCAGCGAAAAGACTCTCGCGCCGGCTCTTGAGCGTAAAGATTGGACCTGAAGCATAGCCTCTCTCCCGTCATTTGAACGTCAATATTTGCGCGGTATAACGCCCTGAATTATACCATGTCTCGTGTTGTTTGTTTCCGCGGAGGGTAACCAAACCATGTCAGCGAAAGCTGACCTCTACTATTTTGGACGGTGTGAGCCGCTATTTTCAGAGGAATGGTGCATGAACACTCTCGCGACTGCTCCGCAGCGCTATCGTGTTCAGCGCGAAGGGAACGAAAATAGCAAAGACCGCCATTTTCGAGGAGGATACGGCGATGGAGTACTATCCCGATTTCTTTGACGAAGAAGAGGAAGAAACGGAGAGCGGCCTGGTGCGATTGAGCCGCGTTAGATATCAATTGGCGGATGGGCAGCCCGACGCCATGGGTTGGTCGGCTACCGATGTAGAAGGCGTGGAGTTCGGCAAGGTTTCCGACTTGCTTGCCGATGCGATGACCGGCCAGATAGTTTTTGCCGCAGTTACAACTTACGATGATGGAAGAACAGCCCTGGTTCCCGTTGAGGGGATGGCGCTCGATATGACACGCAGTATGCTGCTGATTCCTTTGAGGCAATCAGACATAAGAGGATGCCCGGATTTTACCGACGATGTGGTGGATCTGATGCCGTTCGTGGAGTATTGGACTAGAGTGACGGCAGCGTAGCCGGGAAGAACTTGCGACAAAGGCACAGGCAGCGAGCCGGAGGAGATTACGTTCCGGCTCGCTTTTTTTGGGCCGTCGCGCCGCCATGTGCTATACTTCATGAATGAGCGCGCTGCCGGATCAACCGGCATTCTTGCCTGTAACCCGTTTGGACATCGCGCGTCTATAATATTGAGATACATAACAGGAGTTGCCTTTGGAAAGGGCTGCCGATTGTGAGTTCATAACAAGCGACGAAAGACTCCTCGATCTGTGCAAGCAGCAAGACCAGGAAGCGCTGCGCGTGCTTTTCAGAAGGCACGAACGCGGGGTATACAATCTTCTATACAGAATGCTCAGCAGCCAGGAGGATGCCGAAGAAGCATTGGCTGAGGTTTTTGTCAAGGTTTGGAGGAGCGCGGCAGGCTTCAAGGGAGACGCGAAGTTCACGACCTGGCTCTTCCGCATAGCGGCGAACACCGCACGAGATGTGCTCCGGTCACGAATGAGCCGGCAGGAAGTCTCGGTAGAAGATGTGTTGATAGACGAGGTGGAAGCGGGCATACGCTGCGGGAAGGATACGGGAAGCCCGGAGCAGGCCGCTATAGTCGCCGAGGATAAAGCCAGGATCAGGGCTGCTATGAACTACCTCAGCGAAGAAGACAGGCTGCTTATCAGCCTGCATTACTTCCAGGAATTCGACTATGAGGAGATTGCACAAATCGCGAGTGTTCCTCTGAGCAACTTGAAAGTGAAGCTCTTCAGGGCGCGAGGGCGGCTGAGAAAGCTGTGCGCCGACCAAGAGAAGGACGGTAACGAAAATGAATTGCGATCAAATACAGCCTAATCTTCTGGACTACGGCAAGGGACTGCTGAGTCAGCCTGAGTCGGAGGATATAGCGGCGCATCTAAAGCAGTGCGCAAAGTGCGCGGCTGAGCTCAAGGAAGAGATCGCGTTCTCCGGGAGGATGGCTGCGCTCACTGACGAGAAGCCCGAAAACGACGTGTGGGCACTGGTCAGAGCACAAACCAAACCGAGGAAAATTGATGTATTCGCGTGGCTGCGCGGCTTGTCGGTTGTTCCGGTGAGCATCCGCAGGACCGCTGCGGTGGTTGCCGCGGCATCGGTCGTTGCGGTTACGCTGTACAGCGTCAATATCAGCCTTAACCACAACGATCAGGCGCCGGTCGTCAGGATGCAGACGCATTCTATGGTCGCGGTCAAGTGGTCGGACGACCCGGTCGGCGGACAGACTGACGCCATGGTGGATCTCATTGATAAAATGTAAAGATCAAATAAAACGCACCTTTCAAATAGTGCGGACATGGCGCTCATCTGGGTCGTTCTCGCCGGAATTATCCTGGCAGGCGCTGTCAGCGCGGCTCCCGCCGGGATCACTTCGGATCAGAAGGACCGCTTGAAGGCTCTCGCAATGGAGACTCGCCAGAGGACGTTGCGCCAGCGCAGTGAACTCAGGAGCGCCCGCCTGGACCTTTTCCACGTCTACCAGGAATACAAACTGGACGAGCCGAAGGCGAGGCTTGCCCGCGATCGCATCGAGAGAGGGCAACTGAGCCTGCTAATCATGTATCTCGAAAATCAGATATCCATAAGAACGATCCTCAACGAAGATCAGTTCACCATATCAAGAAACAGACTGCGCAAATGTACAGCGCAAACCCGAAGCGCGGAGGCTTGCGCCGCCCGGAGGAAGCCATCGCGGAAGGCTTCCGGATAAGCAACTGCTGTATCAGGTCGGGGTCACAGCCAGCCAAATAAAGAGACTGCAAAAGCTCTTGGCCGATCCTACGAGGAAGCAAATAATCGCGAAAGACTGGGGCGGGACAGCCTCCAGTTGATCGACGTCTATTCCAACTACAACCTCGACAGCACTGCGGCGAAGAAGCTGATCGACAGTATTCATCAGAGCCAGGTTCAACTGTCAACTCTAAACCACAAAAGGCAGCAGGCACTCCACACCATCCTGACCGAGGCGCAGTTTAACCAGTGCAGGCAGGAAATAGTCAAGAGGATCGAACAGGCAAGAAGCGCCGACGAAGGCTCATCAACACCCTGCGCCTTACGATTCACAACAGCCGCTCCGGACTCCTCATTGACGCCTCTCCTATCACATGAGCAATCGTCAACGTTGCTTCCAGTCAGCTTCATTATGGCAAAGGGCAGGAATGTCAGGTTTATGCGCATTCTCATGGCTTTTATTTCATGTTCGTGTCCTGGCGGCGCCTCCGGCGCTGGCGGCCGATTGGCCGTGTTATCGTGGACTCAAAGGCGACGGTGTGTCGGCGGAAAGACTTCCCGGCGAGAGATTGGAATCTGCAACCACCGAAGATGATCTGGAAAGACTCAGATGCACGTAGCACAGAGGCTACGGGGACCAGCGGCTGCTGGCGGAGTCTTCATCGTGGATCATCTCGGCGCTGATGATGTTGTCCGGGCACTGGATATGTCAGAATGGCAGGCAGATCTGGAGCTATGCCTACACAGACGGAAGAAAGACCAGATACGGCTTCACTCTGCTCGACGCCCACCGTCGCTGGGCGTCGAGTATATGTCCTAGCAAAAAAAGGCTGGTCGTTTGCTTTGTTTGGACGCGCGCAATGGCCGGCTGATATGGCACAGAGACATCCGCCACGAATTTGGTCAACTCATCCGGACAGTGGCTACAGTTGGTCGCCATATTTTGACTCCGGACAGGTTGATAATCTCCCGGGAGGAAAAAACGCGGCATCCGCGGCATTGGAACGCTGGGACCGGGAAAACGATCTGGACTGGAGGTGGAGATTTCGACACGGGTTATGCGACGCCGCAGCGCGCCAGGATACACGGCCGTGACCAATATGTGCTGTTTACCGCTGCAGCCCTCGCTGGGATAGATGTAGAAAACGGCACTCTCTTGTGGAGTTTCCCGTGGAAGACGCAATATGGCATTAATGCGGCAGCCCTATCGTCATTGGCGATTCTGTCTTTATTACCAGTGCTTACGGGCGCGGCTGCGCGATGGTGGATATCCACTCCGATGGCTTTACCGCGGCCGATGGGCCAACAAGCTCTTGGAGTCAATCTTCCCATCACCGGTATTCGACGGCAGATACGTATACTGCGTCAGCGAGCCTGGAAAAAACTGTTTGCCTGGACCTTGAGACCGGACAAGTCAGGTGGAGTCAGGATGGGTTCGATATGGGCCAACTTATTGAAATCGACGCGAGGCTGCTCGTGTTCCGGGGAAAGACTGGAGAGCTGGCCATGGTTCAGATGACTCCTGAAAAGTACGAGGAATTGGGCAGCTTCACGCCACTTGGAGGCCAGAGTTATACAGCGCCTATCATTTGCAATGGCAGACTGATAGTGCGTAACCGGGATGCACTGGCGTGTTTCAAGTTATAGCCGCAAGTCGGTTCGAAAACCGCGTATGTAGGTTCACTCACACAAAAGGCCGGGGCTTGATGCTGCCCGGCCTAGATCCACTTTCCCTGAATGTCAGATCCTATGTGGCTGAGTCACAAGCAGGCTGGCTGCATATCCAGGGCACGGCAGCAATCCTTGCCGATTCTCCGGAATATGACCAGAACAGAACTGTCGTTGCCCCCGCCGAACGATTTGCCTCGCATGCGCCGAGGAAGTCCTCTATCTTCTCCCACATATTCGCCAGAAGTCCGCGAAGAGAAAAGGTCCTTCCACCCGAGCCGGCCGGCGGCGTCTGCTGGCCACCCTCCAGGAAAAATCGCAGGTCACGATACAACCTGACCTTTGCTTCCTCCGGCAAGTCGCTTGCCCTGCTGACGTGATGCACCCTGAGGTGCTTCTCGATTATCCTTGACGCGCGGTTGGCCACGCTCTGCGGGACGTCCGGCGCGCCAGGAAAGAGCTTTTTCATCTGCTGCCATCCTTACCCGCTTTATTCACCGCGCCGGACACCTCAAGCACTTCGGTATCTCGGACCAAGTGAATAACGCGGGCTTTCGAATCACACAACCGCAACATCGCTTATCAGGCTCACCTTTTGTTCAGGACACAGCGTCATAGGCCTGAGCTCGCGCCTGCAGCTTGGATTCGAAATCCAAGTGCTTATCTATAACATCGGCCACTGTCTCGAACTGGGGACCTAACTCGTTCCAGTCTTCAGCAACCGGCGCAGAAGGAAACTCTTCACTTTGGTTATGAAAACATACCGTCTGTAACTTTTTGTTAAAATTGGCGTAAAAAGGAATTGAGGAGGGAGATATGGAACCCATTACATATACGTTGAAACCGGAAGGCCGAACATCAGACTCTTATTATCCCATCATTGCCCGGTTTACAAATCAAGTTCTTGCAAATGCGCATGTCTTTATCACTCCGATTGCACAGGAATTTAGAAATTTTATTGTCCGTTACGAACTGGAAGAACCGCGTACCTTAGAAGAGTATACATTTGACCTTTTGGATCTGGGAGTGCTCTGGTGCGTCTATGGAGGGGGAGCACTGGCAACAGTTGTCGCACTCTACCGCCTGCTTGCATTTCTCTCGGAATTCCGCAAGACGCATCCTCGCTGGAAACCCTCTGTCGATATTTTACGTGCGGCGTTGATGGGACGTTTTTAAAAGCGTACAACCATACTTCACTTTTAAAAAAATATCCGGCAGTTCGAGACATCTCCCGGCTTATTTTATGGCTGGAAGCATCGGGAGATTTTAGTGAAGACGCTTTGCGCTTTATACGCTGGCATGCATTTTTTCTTTCCGAACTGTCGCGCAATGCAGAGGAACTTTTGAGGGATGCTGTGGATTTTGCACAATGGTTTGAGCGTACAAGGACAGCGATGCTGGGAAAGTATACGCCCAATGTTGAACAATTTGTAAATCGGGAATGGCGAAAATACCGCTGGCGGGAAGACAGAATCGCCTGCATGCGAACCCGTGTGGAATATCATTTGAATATGGTAGGTGCTGAAATTATGAACCGGGCTTTTCGCGCTTCTTTTCTGCCTGCAGATCGCAAGGCGGTTCTTGTCCCCGGCTGTATGCGCTCGCGCCCGGAAAGAACGTGCCAGGCAGTTCCGCCTTCGGCGAGCACCTGATCGGCGAGGAGATCGAAGCTGCGGTCGCCGCGGCGGCAGCGGCCATCGGCGCCGCCGTCACCGACTTCAGCGTCAGCCCCATATACCCGGCGCAGCGGGCGATATCGGCCATCACCTCTATGCGGTCGAGTTTGCGGGCGCCGTAGCAGCCGGGACTGCGCCAAATCCGCGGCCGTCATCGATGAAGAGGCCGTGCGCCGCAAACGCCGACTACCGGGACCATCGCGCGGGCGATTTCGCAATGGAACAATACGATGAGTCGAGAAAAAAA
>CAVZJH010000033.1:0-10197 GCA_963775535.1 uncultured bacterium
ACCGCGCAAATCAGGTATTGACAAACTACCTAAAGCATGCTTACACTAACGTGAGGTGACGAAAGGCAACTGCCCATGTAGGGCTTTTGCTAAGAAGATCGCAGAAAAATACACAATCACTTGGGGGAATAAAGATGAGAAAAGCGCTTTTAATCTCAGCAGTGCTACTTCTGCTTTGCGGAGCTACCGCTGCCAACGCGGATCTGTTGGTCGATCGCGGCTTGCCGACAGCCAATCTGAACAACGCAGCAGGATCGGATCGCAGCAACGTGTGTTGGGCCAGTACCGACCCCGGCGGGTTCACCGGTGATGACTTCACTATCGGAACGGTAGGTCAAACATACAGGGTCGATAGTATCACCGTTTGGGGCGTTCAGTACGATCCAGCTCGGCCTCGACATGAGTAACATCACGCTCTATGTGGGTCAATCCGGCAGTACGCTCGCGCCTCTGGAAACCGGCTCAATCTCGGGTACAGACCCGGGCACTACCGTCGACAGCAACACAAACATCACCCATACTTATGTGACGTACAGCAATGGCGCAACGTACCGAGGGGAACGGCAATATCTTCTACACGATCTGCGAGACCACTTTTAACAACTTGGACTATAATGTGCAGGGCGGAGTGAGGTACAACTTCGGAGTGTACGGTCTGGGAACTGCCGATAACCCGGAAGGGTGGTGGAGTCACGCGTCCAATGCGGGCCTGAGTGGATCGCCGCAGGACGGCGACGACGGGCAGTATCTGATGTTCAACGTCAACGATCTGAGCAGCGTTACTGTCGTCGACAGCAACGGAAACGGTTGGGATAAGTCAAGCGATATCAACGTTCAGGTCACAGGCGGGCTAGTTCCTAGCCCGCATCGATACTTGTCCTGGCCAGCGCGTTGCTATCCTTTGCCAGCCTGAGACGCCGCAAAGGCTAGTGGTTCGTGTTTCGTCACCTTTATCTGTTTTTTCGCCCGCCATCTATCGTGTGATGGCGGGCGTTCCGTTGTTTTGGCGCTTGCTATGACCGAAACTCATTGACACTCGAGGCGCCAGGGTCTACCATGGCCATGTAATGTCGGATCAGCCAGAAGTCGAAACAGGTGCACCTCAGGAATCATCCAGGCCCCGGAAGAAGAGCCTGGCTGCATTCAGGGCGCTTCGGCATAGAGATTTCGCTCTGTTCTGGTCTGGTCTGATTATCTCCGCGACTGGTTCCTGGATGCAGGTCGTTGCCCAGGGCTGGCTTGTCTACTCTCTGACCCACTCAAAGGCTTACCTCGGTATTATAGGCGCCGTCAGCACGGTCCCCGTGCTCTTGCTTACGCTTCCATCGGGTGTTATCGCCGACCGGTTCGACAAGCGCAAGATCTGCATTGTGACCCAAACTCTTTTCATGATCCAGGCTTTTGTGCTGGCCGGTCTGACGTATGCCCACCTGATACGCGTATGGCACATCGTAGCGCTTGCCGCATTCGCAGGCCTCGTGAATGCCCTGGATATGCCCGCTCGACAGGCCATGACTATTGAGATGGTCGGCAAGGAAGACCTGATGAACGGCGTCGCGCTGGGCTCTTCCGCATTCAATGCAGCCAGGATTATCGGGCCGGCGATTGCGGGTGTTGTCATAGACGTGAGTCACGGCGCTGGAATGTGCTTCCTCATTAATGCCATCAGTTTTGTCGCCGTGGTCATTAGCCTGTTCATTATTCGTCCGGTTTCTTTGGGCTCCAGCAGAGCCGATGAATCGATGGTGGGCCAGATCAAGGAAGGCCTCGGGTACGCGCGCAAGGACAAACTCACCAGGGATTTGCTGGTGCTGACAGGCATTATGAGCATCTTCGTTCTCCAATATGCGACACTCATGCCTGCATTAGCTGAGGATGTGCTGCATGCGGGCGCCAGGGGGCTTGGCGTGCTGCTTTCGGCTGCCGGGCTGGGCGCGCTGACCGCGGCAACTGGTGTTGCGGCGATTGGGCACAAATTTAAGTCCGGCATCGTAATGGCGGCAGGCAGCACCATGTCTCCGATCGCTCTTGTGGCGCTGGCGATGACACACAACTTCCTTATCTCCGTTGTCTGCCTGGTCTTCGTCGGGTTTGGCACCATGTTGTTCCTGGCTGTTTCCAGCACAGTTATCCAGGTTGTTTCTCCGGACGACATGCGCGGCCGTATGCTGAGCGTTCGGACGTTGGTGTTCGTAGGCTTGGCGCCGGTGGGTTCTCTGCAGATTGGCTCGATAGCACAGCGCTTCGGTGTGCAGAAATCGCTGCTGTTCGGCGGGGTCGTGTGCCTTGTTGCGACGGTCTTTATCACGATCCAGTCCAGGGCGGTTCGCAGGGCTGTGTAGGCCGGGATCATCCCTCCTCCAACCGTTGGCGGACCGCAGCAATCCCTCTCCCTCGCAGGGAGAGGGAATACGTTAGTGCACGATTAAAGCAAACATAGCGGATGTAACTCCCCTCGCCCTGGCAAGGGAGAGGGGTCGGGGGTGAGGGTGGAAACGTCTCAAGCTTATCCATCCTCTCTCGCTCCTAATCTCGCGCTTTCGCTCTTTCGCGATTAAGAAGCGTGCCAGCATTCAGCATTCTATCCGTAGATATGACCTACACCTGAATCCGTTCGTCCGGTTGATCCCCGGGACTGCGTCTGGTAGCATGTAGTAGATATGCGAGACTCGATAACACCTACTGATGCCGTGATAATAGCAACCAGCGCGACGGATGATCCGGGTCTGGTCTGCATGGCCCCCGGGGGCTGCAAATCGATGATACGCGTCAACGGCCAAGCCGCTGTGGCGCATCTCGTCGAAAACCTGAAACTGAGCGATCTCGTGTCCAGGGTTGTGCTTGTTTCAGACAGGAAAACTTCGGACGCTGCGCCGGGGTATGACGTGTTCGTCGAGGCGGGCGCCACTGAGGCGGAATGCGTGATAGCCGGTATGCGCGCTGTGGCCGACTCGCCGAGGTGCATTATTATGACCGGCGATATGCCGCTGGCTTCCCCCGAGGCAGTGACCGACTTTCTGACACACGCTCCCGACTCTGACGTTGTTTACCCGGTGGTGGAGCGCTCCGACGTCAAGGAGGCATTCCCGAGCAGGAAAGCGTCTTATGTCAAGACAAAGGAAGGCATGTTTACCGGGTCAAGCTGCCTGGCGGTGGTTCCGAATGTTGCGCTGTCGAAGGAGAAGCTGATAATCGATCTGCTGCACGCGCGAAAAAGCCCACGGGCGCTTTTGGGGCTGATCGGGCCGGTGGTCGCCATGAAGATCATGTTCTCGACGCTCGCTCTGAGCGAGTTCGAGCGATATCTCTCTGATGCGCTGCGTGTGAATTGCCGGGTTTTCGTTAGCCATTATCCGGAACTGCTGATCTCAATCGACACGGTTTCTGACGTCCGCCTTATCGAAGAAGTCCTCAACGAGTAACTCCACGTAAGACGCGTGACTTGCGATGCGTAGTATTATTCGACGGGCGTTCCGAGTTCGCCTTTCCTGATCGCAATGTCGCTGCAGATGCCCATCACACCGCGCGCCTTCATAACCATATCCTGCAAGCGGTTAAGGTCCGCCTGGGTATTGAGGGCGCCTTTGAGATAGACTATCTGGTTTATCGATGAGGCCTGTACGCTGGATACGTTCACTTCGGTTTCGGAGCTCAACAGGCCGTTCAGTTCCTCGTCGATTTCCTCGTCGGTGAACTCTCCGGCAAATTGTTCGCTGGCCGGAATACCGGGACCGGGAGGTTCATAGTCGCCGGATATTGCGTAGGTTGTGTCCTCGGCGCTGCCTTCAGCAAGGCCATACCCGAGATGAGCGTCCTTGATGTTGCAGAGTCGGAGCTTCTCCAGCGACTCGGGGACCACCTGCAATTCGTTATGCACTTCATCGATGCCGTCCACTTCGTACGCCATCTGTTCTGCGATCTGCTTCTGCTCTTCGTTTTCTACTTCGCCTGTCAATATAGCGATACCGTCTTGCACCTCCGCGTTTACTTCCATCAGGCCGATCTGCTTATCGGCGATGATGTTTGCCTTTATTTGCAGGGCTCTTAGTTTATCGCCAATAGCCATTTTATCCTCTCCCTATTGTTGCATTGGGTGAGCCATTATGTGTATACCCCCCGCCCCATGGGGCAAAACTGATGCCTCGCTCGCCGGGCGGTTTGTAATGCCAAGACCATCTCTGCTATAATTGCGTCGGAGGAATGATGAGTCCTCAAGAGTTTACAGAACAAGATAGACATAAAGCCCTCGAGCGCGCGGTTGCCACGCTCAGGAACGAAGGCGAAGCCATACTCAGGCTTTGCGACCGGCTTGATTTCTCGATAGGCGACGCAGTGGAGATTATTCTCAACTGCAGAGGCAGGCTTGTCGTTACGGGAATGGGGAAATCGGGTGCGGTCGGCCGCAAGCTGGCCGGAACTTTCTCGAGCACCGGCACGCCTTCTTTGTTCTTGCACCCCGCGGAAGGCATTCACGGCGATTTGGGCATGGTCACTTCACAAGATGTTGTGATGGCGCTTTCGAACAGCGGTGAGACCGATGAAATCGTGAAAATACTCCCGGCGATTGCCAGGATCGGCGCGAAGCTGATCGCGATGGTCGGCAGGCCGAACTCTACTCTTGCGACCTATGCGGCGGTCGTTTTGGATGCCTCGGTTGATTGCGAGGCGTGTCCGCTGGACCTTGCCCCCACCACCAGCACCACTGTGGCTTTAGCCCTGGGTGACGCGGTGGCGTTGGCCGTCATGGAAGCCCGCCGGTTCACCAAGGAAGACTACGCGCTCTTCCATCCCGGCGGAGACCTGGGCCGGAAGCTGCTGCTTAGAGTGTCTGACGTGATGCGCACCGATAGCGCAGTAGCCATTGTCAAGCAAGACATGGTAGTTCGCGATGTTTTGTTCGCCATTACAAAGGCCGGCGCGGGGGCGGCCTTCGTGGTGGATGAGGGCGGAGGGCTTGCCGGGATAATCACTGACGGCGATGTGCGTCGTGCCCTTTTGGCGGACGACGGAGCAATGATGAAGCCCGCATCGGAAGTGATGTCTGCGAATCCGCGCACAATATCTCCGGAGCGGCTCGCTACTCAAGGACTACGGTTGATGGAATCGCCTCCCAGGCAGATTGGCGAGATGCCGGTCGTGGTGGACGGCAAGCCCGTAGGCATGCTTACGCTCAAGGACCTTGTGGCTGCCGGGATCGTGTGAATGCAACTGCCGGGCGCGCATCAACCAAAAGTGACAGCCAAAAAGCGTCTGGAAGAATCAGGCCTAATGGATAAGTTAACAAACATCAAGCTGCTAGCTATGGATATAGACGGAACTCTCACTGACGGGGGGTATAATCTTCTATAATGGGGACCAGATCAAGATATTCAACGTTTACGACGGTCTGGGTATTCGGCTGGCGATGAACTACGGTTTGGATATCGCCTGGGTGACGGGAAACAGGTCGGCATCCGTAGAGGAGCGCGCGAAAACACTCGGAATATGTGAGGTCTACCAGGGCTCGCGTTTCAAGTCGACGATTATCAACGAAATTGCGACTGCGCACGCTTTGAGCCTCGATCAGATCGCATACATCGGCGACGACCTCAACGACTTGCCGGCGTTCGACACCGCCGGTTTTTGCTTTGCCCCGGACAATGCCGTTGAGGAGGTCAAGGCGCGGGCGGATGTGGTGACTAGCCACGCCGGTGGCCACGGTGCGGTCCGGGAGGCTATTGAAACCATCCTGAAAGCACAGGGGAAATGGGATAATGCCGTCGCCTGCTTCCTTGCCGAACTCGAGCAGGAAGACGCTGGAAAGCAGGGGCCGGAGGCTGTCGCCTGATGGCGCGAATCACTGTCTTCCACACCTCGGACATGCATAACAAACTGACCCGCGAACGTGCGGAGCGGCTGCGTTAATGAAGGCTGCCAATCCCGGCGCTCTGATGCTGGATTCGGGAGATGCCATATGGTCCGGCAATATCTACTGGCGGCCGGGCGGCGAACCTGTGCTGGAATTGATGAACGCTGTTCCCTATGATGCGCTTTGCATGGGCAACCGCGAATTCCATTTCCTGGGCGCCGGCGCAACTTCCAAGACCTCCAGAGCCCAGTTTCCGATTCTAAGCGCGAACCTGCGCGCCGCGAAAGGACGCCGAAAGACTGCTGCCCTGCCTTACGTGATCTTCGAGCGCGAAGGCGTCCGGGTCGCGGTTGTCGGGCTCAGCGTGCCGTGTATTACGGAGCGAATGCTCGTCAAGAAGATATCCGGATCTCTACTTTTGAACAGCCGACGGCGGCTGCCGCGGAGATTGTGCCGCGACTCAAAATGGAGTCCGACGTGGTCATTGCTCTCACTCATATTGGAATCAAGCAGGACCGTGAACTCGCGGAGAAGGTAGAGGGCATCGACCTGATTCTGGGAGGACACACGCACGTTATTACCGAAGAACCCGAGCGGGTGGGGAAGACCGCGATTATCGTCATGGGGTCTACGCTCACTACGTTGGCAAGGTGACTATCGATGTGGATTCATCAGTAGTCCGCATAGAAAACGAACTCATCCCCATCGCGAAAGCGTAGAATAACCGTGCAAAGCCTGTATTCTCTATTGACTTGTATATTTGTCGCGTTCGGCGGCGCGGGCGCGGGCTGCATACTGCGACTGGGCGTTGGGTTCGGCGGCGCTTCCAGGCCAGGCAATGCTGAATTTGATTCAGAATCCCCCGGCAGCGCCGAAGATTCTGAACGTATGCCTGGCAATGATAAGTCGCCGGCTGCTGAGCGGCCCTTTGAGCGCGCGCTTGTTGACGCAGCTTTGGGGCTTGGTATTCTGTCGTTGCTCTTGTTTGGGCTGATGGCGCTTCGGCTGCTGAGCCTGATTCTTCCTGTTGTTGGGGTGCTTGCCTCATTCTTCGTTTGGTCGCTGGCAAAAGGCGCGTATCGGCCTCTCGACGCGGTGCGTGTCAAGTGCCCAATCGAATCCATCCTTGCCGCAGGGCTTCTGGCGATTTTGGCTGTTGCGGCGCTTATTCCGGCGCTTGCTCCTCCGTCGGCAAGCGATTGGGACTCGCTTGCATATCATCTCGCCGTGCCCAAGCTTTATCTGCTGTCCGGCGGAACTCACTACATCAGCTTCACGACCCACTCCAACTTCCCATTTCTGATGGAGATGCTTTATCTGCCGTCGCTTCGGCTCGGGGACCCCGTCGGAGCCAAGCTGATGCACTACTGGGTGGGTTTGTTGCTTGTGGCGGCTGTGTTCGCTCTTTCGAAGCGTCACTTTAATCCGCGAGGCGCTTGGTTCGCGGCGATAGCGGTCGCGGGGATGCCGCTGGTCCTTTGGGAAGCAACCACGGGTTATGTCGATATTTCTACCGCGCTTTACACGCTTCTTTGTGTATATCTTTTTCTCAATTACTTAGACAAACCTGAACGAGGAAATCTCATCCGGTGCGGCATTGCGGCTGGGCTTGCAGCTTCCACGAAGATGACCGGTCTTGCGGTCGTTCCACTGATCGTCGTATGGCTTGTCGCTGACAGATACGCTGAGCGACGGAGGCTGGGATGGAGGGGCGCGTTTGTGTTTGCCGGGGTTGCGCTGCTGGTATGCTCGCCGTGGTATATAAAATCGGTCGTTTACACCGGTAATCCTGTGTATCCTTTCTTCTATTCGATTTCGGCGGGAAAGACTGGACCCTGGCGCTGGCTCAGAACTCTGCCATGCTTCAGAAGAAGTTCGGGTTGGGGCATCACTTCGGGTCGGTTCATGTTCTCCATGGGATCTGACATTTAATTCCTCGGCTTTCTATGACAGGCCGGGGCTTTACGTCGGCCCGATCCTGCTCGTGTCTCTGCCGCTGCTTTTTCTCGGACGCTATCGTTCGCGCAAGCTTATCGGGCTAACGGGTTTCTTCATCGCGCAACTCGTGATCTGGTTTATGCTGAGCGAGCAAAGCCGGTATTTGATTCCGGCATTCGCGGTACTTGCCATCATTGTCTTTGAGCTTGCGTGCCAGGGTGAAGCCTCGGTGGGTGCGGCGCGCGCTTGGAGGAATATTCGTGCTGACGGCGCTTTTTGGGGTTCTGACGCTGGTGCCATCGGTCGTGAACACGTTGCCTGTTGTGCTGGGTGGTAAGTCCAGGGATGATTACCTTTGCCGAACTTTGGATGTTTCTCCTGCACAGAAGTATATAAACGAAATGCCCAGGGAGACAGCAGGGTTGCCTTATATGGCGATACTCGCGGGTTCTATCTAAACCGGGATATCTATGGGCAAACCCTGGCCATAATGTCGCGTCAGCCGGGATTTCAGCTCCGTTGATGACCTTGTCGACTATCTGAAGTCGCAGGGCGTCGCCATGCGATGGTCAACTTCGGCATTGCTTTTCCGAGACGTGAGGGAGCATCCGGCGTGGCCGCGCTGATCTACAAGGCGATCAATGAAGGGCGCTTCAACAGGATTTATCCCCAAGACGGCGGTTCAGGCTGTGTCGGAGTGTATGAGATCAGATGAAATTGAGCGTTATTATACCTGCCTATAACGAGGTCGATACCATCGGAGAAGTCCTGGGAAAGTCCGTGCGGTGGGCATTGACAAGGAAATAATCGTTGCTGATGATTGCTCGACTGATGGTGCAGCAGAATTATTCGCGTCCAGACCGGCATCGACCTCATCACAAACCCCCGCAACCTCGGCAAAGGAGCCTCCATAAGAGCTGCTCTGGGGCGCGTTACGGGGGACATCGTGTTGATACAGGATGCCGACTCAGAATATGATCCGCAGGATTACCCCGGCCTTATCCAGCCGATACTCGACGGTAAAGCCAACATGGTCTACGGCAGCAGGTTCCGCGGGGCCAGACCTAAAATGCGGTTGGCAAATTATCTCGCCAACAGGGTTTTCGCCTTTATGGCTACAGTGCTATACCGCACAAAAGTCACGGACGAAGCCACTTGCTACAAGGCGTTTGGTGCAGAATTGTCAAGAGTATTGACCTGCGGTGCCGGCGGTTCGAGTTTTGTCCCGAGGTCACAGCCCGGCTGCTGAAGCGCGGATATCGGTATGCTGAGGTTCCAATACGCTACTACCCACGCTCTAATGCCCAGGGCAAGAAGATCACGTGGTACAGACGGTATCCAGTGCATCTGGACGTTGATTAAGTATAGGTTTGCCGGCTAAACTTGCACACCATCCGCCTGGGCTCGGGATAGCTTAACTGGCCGCCCGGTCGGTGATCGCGGCGAAACCAGAACTCCGCCCTCTTTCGTTCGCAGTCCCACGATCATCTCGTGCGGATTGTGCGTGAAGAAATCCAGAGCAGCCGCCAGCAGCTTCATTTTCGGTGGCTTTTCAAATATCTCCATTGCATTCACCTGTTGTCTGAATAGCGAGCGCGGGGTCTGAACCCGCGGCCCGGCAGTCTCCCAAATCCAACGCCCACTTCATGTTAAGCTTCCGTGTCTTGATACGCTCTAACCCGGTCTCCAGGGAAGGTTCCGGTTGATAGGTCCGGCGCGGGGTATACTGAGACTAGGAGAACAGGCCCCTGGCCTGGTGTCGATGAAAGGGGCATTAGAATGAAAATGAGCAGAGCGATTTCCGGCATTCTCCTCGCCGTACCTATTGTGCTGGCGGCGAGCGTCGCAGCCTTCGCGGACCAGGGCAACGCCGCGACGGATGTTCGTCTCTAGTGAACGTTGAACTGCAAAACGTGCCGATCAGGCAGGCGATAGATACCTTGTTTCAGGGTAGAGGACTCAAATACTATGTCCAACCCGGCGTAACGGGCAGGGTGGTGGAACTGAAGCTGAAGAGGAGGTGTCTTTCGATCAGGCGTTGGGCGCGCTCACATCGGCTGCCGACCTGACGTACACCATCGTAGACGGCGCTTATGTCATCGGTCCGGCTCAGCTCACCGGCAGGGGCGGGAGCCGGCTGTGCCCAGGGCAGCGCCGATCCAACCGGAGGCAGTCCCACCGCCGTCGACTGAGAGCGCTCAGCCGCCGGGGAATCAGCCGCTTCCACAAGCGCCTCCACAGGTTGTGATAAACAACCAGGTATCGCCTTCGATCCAAAGTGACGGCGGTGCGCCGGCGGCCGGTTACGCGCCTTATGGCTACTATGGATACGGCGGATACGGATCCCCTTCAACGTATCAAGTCGGCAACGTTGGGATACTTGGCGGCACTCTGAATCCTGTGATGGTGGG
>CAVZJH010000034.1:0-52830 GCA_963775535.1 uncultured bacterium
TCTATGCAGCCGGGATGCGCGTGCAATGATTTGCGAGCGCATCCCGGATGTTAACCAGCAAAAGCGGAATCTTATTGAACGGAGACGATCTGCAGCCTGATCACTCCGCTGGGAGCCTGAACCAGGATCTGGTCTCCGACTTTCTTGCCTAAAAGCTCGCTGCCCACTAATGATTCGTGGGAAATCTTCCTTCGGCCGGGCTGGATTCGGCGGGACCGACAATAGTATACTCGTCTTCGAAGCCGTCTTCGAGGTCCTTTACCATCACCTTGGACCCAATGCCGACTGAGCCGTCCTGCTGGACGGCGTCGAACACACTGGCGTGGGCCAGGATCACCTTCAGTTCCTTAACGCGCGCCTCCAGCATTGCCTGGCTGCGCTTTGCGTCCTCATAGTCGAAGTTTTCACTCATATCGCCAAGCTGTCTCGCTTCGCGGATTCGGTTCACAACGGCAGGTCTTTTGACCGTCAATATCTCGTTAAGTTCGCGCTGAATGTCCTCGTAGCCCTGACGCGTCAGCACGATTCCGTCTTCTGAAATCTCCACAACAGCATCTCCCGGTTATAAAAGCAGCCCCCCGATCCTCGGCAGGCTTCAAACTCGCAGTATACCACAGGCTGAACAAAAAAGGAACAAGTATTTTAGCTAGTTTTGCAGCCAAATTGCGGCAAACGGGAACACAATATACTCGATGACAGCCCCGGCAGAAACGCCGGGCCATCCTGCTTGTTCCATATAACCTATTCTGGGTATTTTGACTTATTTCCTCAGATACAGCAGAAAAATAAAGTCTTCCTTTGAAGTGATGGCATGGTTAAAGTTCGGCGGCATGTAAAAGAAATCGCCGGTCCCGACTTCGTGAGTCTCTTCGCCGAGTGTGAAGTCCGCGACCCCGCCCAGCACGTGGACCGTTGCGGGCATCGTCGATGTGTGCGGCGAAAGATACTGGCCGGCCGGCATCATAAACAGAACCGCCTTAACGTATTCGTTGTCCTCAACGGAAATACTCAGGATGCCTTCTCCGGGCATCTGGGCCAGCTCCTGCACATTCTTTATCTTATACGTCATTTCATCCCCCTGTTGGTTCAATCTCTGCTATAGAACTACCCGCGGGAGCGAATGGGGAAACTTGCCGCAAATATTGAGGGGCGGTCATTACGACCGCCCAGTGGTTGTCTATTTCGCCGTGCTCCGGGTTAGGAGCTGAAGCGCCTGGCGCCAACAAAGCACCGTCTGTAGTTGCCCCGGTCCAGGCAGTCGATCCTGACGCCTGTTCTGGGATTGGATGCATGGATAAACAAACGTCCGCCCAAAAACATCCCTACGTGACTGACATAGCCCTTCATCATGTCGAAAAACACAAGATCGCCAGTCTCCAATTGTCCGGCCGAAACCGGCTTGCCGGCTTTGTACTGCTCTCGCGCAGTTCTTGGCAGGTGTATCCCAAGCTTCTGATAGATATAGCGCGTGAAGCCTGAGCAGTCGAATGCCGTGGGAGTAGTTCCTCCCCATCGATAAGGAGTCCCGATATAGCGCAGGGCAATCTGCCGAGCCTTCTGTGTTATCTGCTCTATCATCGAGCCACCGTTGGAGGCTCGGAAGAAGCAGACGGGACATCAGCTTGATCATTGTCCACTGAGTCCGCGCTGTCTGACGCGTCATTCAGTTGGAGAGTGATAGTGGGGTCATCCCCGGTGCTGCTCTGATCAGCCGAAGCTGACGAGTTTTGCGCAGACGATACATCTGATTTCGCATCAGAAGCTCCCGACTTTTCCTCGGCTGCAAACGCCGAAGCTGCCGTCAGGAGAAACAGCAGGGCCGCAAACGCGGCAAGTGCCCAAAAGTTGCGAATTCGCAAGGGGCAAGATCCTCCCAGTAAGTCTCTTCCCACCGCGCCTCTGGGAACATATTAACGTTCCGTTACCGGTCTCATGCCGGCAGGCGCCCCTTCCTCTTTTCTCACTGGAATCGACATGTTGACGAGCTTGTTGTCAACGTACGTGCAATGATAGCACAGCTTTTGTCTGCCGTAAAGCATTATGGCGTTAATATTGCGGATATTATTACCGTGCAGACACATGTTTTGGAGGCCAGGGTGCTGGCTTTGCTTCGGTTGCATGCAGCCGAAGCCGCCGCCGGAGGCGGCGAGAAACGTCTCATCTCTGAGCCTGCGCTCGGCTTATATCGTCAGGTCTGCATTTCGGCTGCTTCGCAGCCGGCTTCGGTTGCGTGCATCCGAAGCAACCAATCGCCACCTAGTCCGGCTGCTAGTCAGCGAGGCGCAGGCACATTTTTGGAGGCTGGGTGCTTGTCTATCACCGCGTCATCGGATATCGATCTCTTCGCGCGAAATATCGGCAGCCCGAGGACCGCGTTCATCGAGAGTCCTCAGCCAGTCGGGGTGGTGGTGTCTGGCCCAGGAACGCTTCACCTGGCCCGTCAATACGCCCGAAATCGTTCCTGGATTCGCGAAGACGCTCAAATAAACGTGTCCGATGACCCCGGCGATCAGCGCGAGGGCAGCCGCGTCGTGAATAGTATATGTCAGCGAAGGCGCGATGCCTTTACCGAAACTCATGACCAGCCCCGTCGCGCTGATAACGGCTCCGCAAACCACAGCAAATATCCAGAAAAAAAGCTTTTGGCCCGCGTTGAACTTTTCAGCCGGACATCGCTCACTCTTCCACAAATATCCGCCCATCCCGCGCGCCCAGTCCCTGTCACAGGAAGTAAGCAAGGCGCTTCGCCCCCAGATGATCGACATTGCGCAAACGGAAACCACGAACAAAGGACCGGCAAAGCGGTGCGCCGTTCGCATTGCGCCGGATGGCTCGATCCTCAGGAGAAACATTATTCCCGTTGCCGCCAGAAACAGGAAACTCGCCATCGCGAGCCAGTGAACGAGGCGCTCGCAGAGAGCGAAACGCACAATGACGCAATCGTGCTGCAGAGGTTTGACCATCCGCGGGCCGAATACGGCGTAGTGCGCCGCGCTCAGCGCTATCACGAGGCCAAACAGCCATCCCGCCAGCGGCTTGAGCGATTTCTCCCTCAGGTTCCCGAGCAAACATCGAAGCGGCTCAACCGCATTGCCCGATAGTTGACGATCGTAACAGGTTTGCCGAAAGAAGTGAGAGCCGGCGTATCGGTCGTGCCGAAGAAGAACTGGGAGTCCCGCGAATGGCAATCGCCGCATCCCCCCGCGCCCAGACATTTGCGGACATTCGCCACATCGTGGTGCACGACCGACTGATCGCTCGCAACGGGTGCGATTTTCCCGTCGACAACCCCGTAGCCCGCGCGCCGGGCGCCGGCGATATGACATGACTCGCAGGCGATGCGCCTCAGATGCAGCGCGGGCAGCCCCGCATGCACCGCTCTCGGAGCGTTCGTTCGTCGAGTGTGGACATGAGAGGCAGGCCTCGTCGCTCCGGAACCGCGGCCAATTTCCGGATGGCGCCGGATTAGGTAAATGCGCCTTTCCTTTTGCTCAGGTGACACGTGAGACAGCTCGAGGCCTCAACTTCCGCGCTTCCCGATCTCCTGTTCATGTGAACGGAGTTCGCGGCGGCTTCCACATCGTGGCAGCTTCCGCAGGTCTTCACGATGCTGACTTTGTCCAACTGGCAGGGCTTCAGAACCCTGCCCGCGGAATCGTACAGGATGACGTTCTCTCCCGCCCACGCTGCCGTCCAAACGAGCGCGAGAAATAAGATCCAGACCAGCGCAAGGACGTGTCCGAGGGTTAACGGTTTTCCGCCCCGCGCCGTACGCCGCTGGTTCGGAAACCCGAGAAAGAATCCGGCGTAAGGAGACGCCGGACCATCGCACGCCTGTCTTCGCTGCTCAAATTCCGAGATACCAGCAAAAGAATCCGGCGTAAGGAGACGCCGGACCATCGTGTGTTCATGCCACGACTCCTCCAATGGTCTCGACACGCCCAGTAGACTTACCTGGTGCAAAAAACGGGCCAGCTAATGCATACGCCGAAAAATCAGCATCATTATGCCGCGCAGACGAAGTCTGTGGTCTCGACGAAGCCGAGATCGACGAGATAGTCCCGGATAAGTTCTCTTGCCGCATGCGAGCTCACGGCAGCGATTACAAAAAAACCAACCCCGGAGTGAAGATACTGAGGCGTCACTATCGGGATGCCGCGCAGCAGATGACCCGTCTTTTTCTCGTCTATATCGATGACCGCTTCCAGGTGCAGTCCCTCGCGTCCCAGGTGCTTGGAAAGCCGCCGGCCCGTCTTCCCGGCGCCCCACAAAACAATCGGGCGATCCATGCTTTTGAGCATATCCGCCAGGTAATGAGCCTTCGCGCGGAGGAAGTTCTCGACGCAGGTACCGGCCGTCGGTAAACGTGAGCCGGCCCTCGGTCTGCCGCCAGCACAGCAGTTTGCGCTCGACCTTCGCGAAACGCCTGCCTGCCGCATTATACCGCAGCCAGAGGTCATAATCCTCCGCCCAGCCTCGGTCCACGTAGCCACCGATCTCGATCAATTCGCCGCGCCTGAGCATGGTGCTGGGATGGGCTATGGGACTCTCCACAAACATGTCTCTTGCGATCTGCTCACCGGTCACCAGCGAGTTCAGCCACCCCTCGTAGCGAAGCATCCCGCCCAGCAGGCCCGGCCGCGGAAACATGCTCACGAGCGACGAGCACACGCTGACCTCGGGGTGCGCATCCATCAGTTCCACCTGCATCTCCAGCCTGAGAGGGTGCGAAACATCGTCCCCGTCCATACGCGCAATCAGTTCGCCGGTCGAAGCGGCAATACCTGCGTTCAACGCCTGGATTATCCCTGTGTGCGGCACGCGGATCACCCTGAGGCGCTTGTCGCGTCTGCGCAGGGAGTTCAGGATTTGCGGCGTCGAGTCGGTGGAACCGTCGTCCACTGCCACAACCTCCAGGTCACGATACCTCTGGCGCAGAATGCTGTCTATGGCGCTCCCTATGGTGGCCTGGGCATTATGGATTGGAATGAGAACGGTTACTCTGGCGCTCATGTCACTATTATGCGCCTAAACCCCTCGCGCTGGAAGAGCCGGCGCGTTTTGGTGTGTGTTCAGTTATGCGGGAACAAATAGCCTCAATCCACGTCACCCTACTTGATTCAGGGTCCAGGCCGCACGGGGCATGACGAGACTCCCACAAAAATGAACTCACTCCTGAGTCGCAACCCTCCCAGCGTCATTAGGCGTCTATTGAAGGGATGCATGCTTAAAACAGGGTATATGGTAGGTGATTGATTAAGGTGGAGGTGGGTCAGTTGGCGGACGATACAAACAAAAAAGGCATCGGAATAATCGGTTACGGCGGATTTGGGGAGTTCATCCACAAGGCATGGAACGAGATGAACATCGCCCACGTGGTCGCTGTGTGTGACGCGGATTCCACGCGCAATCCCGGCGGCGACGCGGCGTTTTATACAACCCTCACCGACCTCCTGGCGGATGAGAACGTCGATATCGTCTCCATCGCCACTCCGCCTTCCTCTCACAAGGACCTCGCTATCCTGGCTATGCAGGCGGAAAAGCATGTTCTCATAGAAAAGCCGATCGCCATGACCCGAAAAAGACGCGCGGCTTATCAAGAGGGTGGCTGAGCAGACGGAGCGGATTGCAAGCGTAGACTTCGTCCTGAGATATAACCGGATCGTCGAGATACTGCGCGAGATCGTGCAAAGCGAGGCTCTGGGGAAACTGCGCAGGCTGGACCTGAGAAACTACGCGATGCAGGACACGGTGCCCGAAGGCCACTGGTTCTGGGACCCCGCGGTGAGCGGCCGTATTCTGGTGGAGCATGGGGTGCATTTCTTTGATATGGCAAGCTGGATGGTCGGCGCGAAGGCGACCGAAGAACTCTCGATGGGAGTGCAGCGCAAGGCCGGGATGGAAGACCGGGTATTCGCGGCGGTAAAATACGAAAACGATGTCATCGGCACATTCTGGCACTGATTCTCACGCCCCAGAGCGCTCGAAACCACCACTTTCCACTGGGCATTCGACCTCGGCGAGATAGAAATGATAGGCTGGATCCCTTTGGAGCTCAACATCTGGGGCTGGACCGACCAGCGCGGGCTTGACCTGATAAGATCGTTCAACGACGCCGTGAACGCGGAGGTTACGGCAACAGACCTGGGAGATGAAAAGGCGCGCTCCTCCGAGTTTACCTACGACGTTCGATACGACTTCAGCGCAGCCCTGACCCTGGAGGACGAGAAACTCGATGTCTATGCTCAGAACCTGCGCTCGATAATGGCGGACCTCATACAAGCCATAGACGAGCCTTCTCACGTGATGCGCGTAAGCGTCGACGACGCTATCGAAGCCGTGCGCATCGCCGAGGCAGCGACGACATTCGCCCACCCCAGGGTTGTGTAGAACAGGGCGCTTGCCAAAAGCCCGGTGTTTCAGGAACAGGTTTCCACCCTCGCCCTCTCCCTCAGAGGGAGAGGGAATACGCTTGTGCTCGATTACAGCTTTCATGTTGGCTATGGCTCCCCTCGCCCTGGCAGGGAGAGGGATTGCTGCGGTCCGGTAGGTCCGCAGCAGGGGTGAGGGTGAAAACCCGGTAATCCTGCGCCATCCATCGCATCGTAAACCAAAATTCCTCGCAAGAAAGGCTTGACAAATGCCGATAAGTGTTATACATGTAGTATAACACCTATTACGGACCGCGGCGAGCACTGTCGTGTTCGCCAGGATGGAACGAAAACAGCAAAAACCGCTGTTTTCGACGGAGCGTTTCTATGCTGCTCAGGATTCGGGAGGAGAACGACTCCCCGATATACCAGCAGATAATCGACCAGATCAAAGCCCAGGTTGCGGACGGGGCCCTCAAGAAGGGTGATCGCCTGCCGTCCGTGCGTGAGCTCTCCGCCGACCTGGGAGTGAATATGAACACCGTCTACAAGGCCTATCGCGAGTTGGAGTCGCAGGGAATAGTGCGGATGAGGTCGGCTTCGGAGTTACCGTAATATCCCAGCGCCAGGACCGCCTCCGCCCGGATGACCGCGAGAAGATGATACGCGAGATGGTGGACCACCTGCGCGTGGAGGCTTATCACCTGGGCTTTGATGAAAACTACATTATCGACCTACTCAGGCAGAAAATGAAGGAGCAGGCAGGATGAGAGAATGGATTAAAGAACACCCCTGGCGGCTGGAGGTTGTGCCATTTTTGCTTCTCGTGTGGGCTGTTGTATTGCCACTTGTCTACTCGGACTACGGTTTCACAGCGCATGGTTTTTTGCGGGATCAGATTTTCGATATGGAGAAACCACATCAGAGATGTCTGATCTACTTTCTCATGGTATGGTTGATCTGGCCAATGGTTGTCGGGATCGTTGTTACAAAACCACAGGTGGATTCAAGCCGAGGAGAAAAAGCGGTTCAATTTCCTGGCGCCCGCAAGCACAGGAGCAATCGCCTTCTTCGCTTGTCTCACAAACTGCCTTTTCACACCGTTGTATCTCTATGCATGGCTTGTTCTTCCCGCATCCGTGATGGCAGAGATAATCATCGAACTGAGGCGACCTTATGTGACGCTCAGCCGGCAGCCCCGCGAGACGGCGGCGGTAGAGCATATCAGACCTGGAGACAAATTCTACTATAGAGAGTCAAGGTCACGCAGTTGGCTTGGTACTGGGGCTGTCTCATTGTGGGCTGCTATAGGATGGGGGGTACTCCACGGAGTGTTGGCCGGTGTCCTTATTGGGGTCATCGTCGCGCTGGCGCTGCATATCCTCAGCTGGGAAGGACTAATCATAACCGAAAGAGGAGTTTCCGCCAGGCTTACGTTTCGGTGGCTGCGAATCCCGATGGAAAGTATACAGGCTTGTCGTTCAGTGGAGCGGGGAACGTTGGATGTGTATGGAGGACCAAACATAGTCTGCTTCATTGAGCAGCCATACGTCGGCACGATTCTGCGGATAGAGACTATTGGCGGAAAAGAATACCTTTTCGGAATGAAGTATGCGAGTACAGCCTGCCGGCTCATCAAAACCGCGCTGGCTGCGCGAAGCCAGGAGGATACAAAGTGAAAGAGTGGATAAAAGAGCACCCCTGGCGGTTGGAAGTTGTGCCGTTTCTGATGGTCATTGCAACGGCCCTCCTCCCATTGATGCATTGGGATCAGATGATAGCGCGCACTCCGTCACTGCCCGGCCGCAGTGTGGGGGCTATATGGCTCATGCACTATATCGGTCGCGTGGCGATTTCCCTCTTTATGTGGATCTTAGGTTGGGAGTTCATCCATGAATGGGTGCTCAGCGAGCGCGAGAAACGGTACAATTTCTGGACCTTGGTATCAATCCTCGTGCTCGGCGCATTCGGTTGGGTCGCGGCTGAATCGATGTTCGGATCGTTTTGGCTGGTCGCCACGGCCCTGGCGGCCGGAGCTCAGGCGATAATTGAGGCGCGGCGTCCGTTCGTCCTTATGCAGCGCCCCGAACCACTCGACTCGGATGTCGCAGAGGTCGAGCCAGGAGATCGATTCTATTACCGCGAGGGCAGTTTTCTCGGAAGAGCGTCGCTCCTGCCAAGTTCCTGCTTGCTGGCAGGCAGTCTCGGATTTGTAAGGCACTGGGAAGACATAGTATGCGGCTTGATCTTTGGGCTCGTCTATACCCCTTTTTACGCGAGGCAGAGACGAGAGGTTGTCATCACCCAGGAGAAGATCACAGGCAGGTTCGGCTTGGTACGCGTGCTGATTCCGATGACCGATCTCCGGTCCTGTGCTATTGCCGATCCGCATCCCGTCACGGAGTCGTTCCGAGGACACCGAGGATGGGGACACACTTATGACGGTATGAAACTCTACGGCAACTGCAACGCGCCAATGCTCAGGCTGGATACAATGGAAGGCAAAACCTACGTTATCGGGATGAAGAAACCCGAAACCGCCTGCCGTCTGATCAAGACCGCACTGGCTGCCCGAAAGCAAAGCGCCGAGTGATCCTGCCTTCAAAAAGCACCGAGAACCGACCTCAGCGCCTGCATCACCAGATGAGGCGCGTAAACGACTACAGCCACGCCGTAGATAAGATCGAGCCAGAACACCGACCCCAGCGCGCCGAGGTAGATCAAAACCACTATCGGGATCGAGACCAGCCGGGCCGGGATCGACATCCCGCGGCTCCAGAGCCCGCGCCAGATGCTCTTCGCGTCGCCTGTGCTCGGGAACGAGTGCATCGCTATCGATACTCCCAGCCAAAGCAGGACATATCCCGCCGTTGACCCCCTGAGCGACGGAAGCAAGCGCAGAACCGCCGCCAGCGCACCCAGGCAGGTGTTGAAGAGAAACGGACCGGTGCCGATGAGGACGTGCTGCACCGCTTTTGTGGGGGAGTCGTGAATGACACAGCCCGCGGGGTTGCCGAACCTGAAGTAGCACACCTTCCGCACAGGCACCCCCAGCACGCGGCAGAAAAACTCGTGGGCCATTTTCATGCGCCACGATGCCGGGGAACGTCACAATTCTGATTATCAAGCCGATAAACATGGGCCACCTGTATCCAACGTCTCTGAACACGATTAAAGAGATTAGGGGATTTACACGATGGGAGTGCGCAGACCCATCCTGTCCATCTCAAAATCCCTAAAATCGTGTTCAGACGATTTACATGTCTGTCAGCTCAGGCAGTGGGTCGATGCTCCCATCGCTCGGACGCTTCTTGAACTTGCGCCTGAGCGCGTTCCAAATATAGTCCAGCTCGTCCACTTTGAGCAGTTTCAGGAGAACGAAGTACGCGGCGCCGCTCAGAATCAACGCCACAAGCACCGTCAGCGCCGATCCCATCTTGCTCTCGACGCGGTCAATCGGCCGTTTTACTATATCTCGCGGATATGCGGATTCGAGCAGCCTGCGGTTGAGCTTGGCCAGCGCTTTTCCCATGGGATCTTTCTCGGCAAGCGCGAGCAGTTTCCTGGACAGTGTTATGCCGGCGAAACGCTGGGGTGTGTAGATGGTGTCGGTCGCGTTGTTCGCCATCGTGTCGTTCAGGTTGTGCATCATATTCTGCACCCTGACCGTATTGCTTGATAACTCGGAGTTCAGGTAGCTGGACAGCGGCGTGTTTCCATCCTGCAGAGCTGCCATCAGCCGGGCCGGATGTCTGACGATGATGATATCGCCTTTGCGAAGCTGCCAGGAGCCGAACAGTCGCTTTTTCTCTGCCGGGGCCATCGTCCCTTTCACTATCTCTATCTCACTTGGGTAAGCAGCTTGCAGCAGCCTCCGGTTCACATCGGCGAGCGCCTCTCCTTCCGGGTTCCGCTTGGCCTGCGCGAGGAGTCGCGTTGAAACTGATACACCCGCAAAGCGCTCCGGCTTGTAGATATTGTCCGTAGCGATCAGGTCGTTCAGGTTGTATACCATGTTCTGCGCCTTGACGGTGTCGTTCGATATCTTTGAGTTCAGGTAGCTCGAAAGCGGCGAGTTCGCGGCATGCACGGTGGCCATCAGCCCCATCGGGTGCCGAATATCGCCGTCCTGAAGCTGCCAGGAACCGACAGCTCTGGACATCCCGATCCTGACACCAAAACAGATCACGACCATAACGGCCGCCGCCACCAGGATTCTACAGACCGTCTTGAGGGTCTTTGTGCCCTCGAGCCCGTGGAGCCGCCTGCGCAGGAACCAGGTCATTGCGAAGAAGTGCAGTGAAATGCCGATGGTGGTCGCCAGCGCGATTCCGCCGGTCCCCATCGCCCGCATCAGAATGAAGTTCAGCGGAAGGAATATAAGTGTCGAGACCGTTCCTATCACCACGGGGGTGATGGTGTCCTGCAGGGCGAAGAAGCCCGGAGCTATGACCCTCTGGCCTGCCCACGCGAAGATTCCGACCGAATACCAGATCAGCGGAACTACCGTCACCGGAACATCGCTGGGATGGAACTGGTTGCCCATGTAAGCGGTGCGCACGAGCGGGTCCGCCATTGCGATAATGAAGACAGTGGCCGGGATGCTCTCCACCATAATCGCGCGCAGACCGTACGCGACTCCGCTTCGCATTTCATCGAGTGCGTTTTTGGCCGCATAGGCGGCGAGCATCGGGAGAATGGCCGTGCCCGCGGCCTGGGCGAATATCCCGAGTGGCAGTTGCATGAGCCGGTTCGCATAGTTCATTGCGGCGGGCGCCGAAGCGGAAACAAAGCTCGCAAACCACCGGTTGACGATTACGTCTATCTGCGGAAGCCCCAGTCCCAGTATGACCGGAAGCGCCAGTTTAGCCACACGCACAACTCCCGGATGCCGCAGGTTCAGGCTGGGAATGAACTCGTAGCCCAGTTTTCGCATCCAGTAGGTACGCATAGACCACATTGCCGAGAAACGCGCCGACCAGCGCGCCGATTGCCAGTCCTCCGACGTGGAAATGCTTACTGAGGAATAACGCGCCGAATATGATGAAGATGTTGTATATGACCGGGGCCGCGGCGGTTGCGCGGAACTCCTGCCTGGATTGCAGAGTCGCCATCATGAGCCCGCCGAGGAGGAAGAACACCTGGCAGGGCAGGATGATTCGCGTCAGGGTCATGGTCAGCGGGACCAGTTCAGGGTGCTGAGTCACGAAGCCCGGCACCGCGAGCACGCTTACCATCGGCCGGGCGAACACCCACGAGATGCCCACCGCGGCGGTGAGCAGGATGCCCATAAAGCAGGCTATGATGCTGTATACTTTCCAGGCTTCTTCTTTCCGGTTGGTCTCGAAGTACTCGGTGAAGACGGGAATAAACGCCGCCGAAAGAGCGCCACTGGAAAGGAAGAAATACAGGAGGTCGGGGACGTTGAATGCGGCATAATAAGCGCTAACCGCTCCCGTTTGTCCGAATTGCCTCGCTATCAGCATCTCTCGGACAAAACCGAGTATTCGGCTGGCTAAAATGGCCACCAGCATCAACCCGGCGGCCTTCTTGAAATTACTGTGTGAAGTCATGCTACTCCTAGTATAAGAACCTGATCCGCCGAAAGTCAATGTATTATCCGAGGGTTCCACCCTCTATCTCCCGCCAGAGGCTCTGCTTCCGGACTCCGCTGGGGCCGCTGGCCCCAGACCCCTGGCTCGCGCAGCGAGTCGGAAGGTCCAGGAAACACGGTTTCCCTGCGGGATCTAAGGGCAGCGCCCTCGGTAGGTGTGCGGGGGCGAAGCCCCTGAATAAACTTGACATCCACCCGGTTGCCTCATCTTATACTGGGGTGGGGGCGGGGAAGTTCCCGAGGCTCGGGTGGTATGGTGCGACTTTGTGTTAGATGGTTTGTAGCAGGCAGGCTATCGGTATAATGATGCAGCCCGACCAGTATGACGGTTACTCGATCAGGTACCTTTGTAGTGCGCCGGGCTTTCATTTCATCCCGGAGCTGGAGATCGAAAAAATGAATTGCCTTTTAAGAGCATTCTTTACTTGTCTGGTGGTTTCATACTGCTCAGTGGCTTTGGCACTTCCGCGCTACGGCATCACTGACTTGGGGACGGCGGGCGGTCTGGGGTTGGAGCCATATTGTTGCAGTGAATCGGTTTTAGTAGCCGGGTCAGCAAGTGACGGTTCCGCGTTTTTGTATTCACCCGGGGGTGGAGTCCAGTTCATTGCACCACCCCCGGGTTATTCGTGCATTGTCCCGACCGGCGTTAATGATTCAGGAGAGACTATCGGTTACTACTCCGACGCAGGCTTCAGCAATTCCCACGCCTTCGTTTACAAACCGGGCGTTGGCGTCACGCCGCTCAATATTGCATCCAACCCTGTGTGTCTATCCAACCCTATGAGCAATGTTTGCGGCATCAACAACACCGGGGTCATTACCGGCTACTTTACTGATGCAAATGGGATTTATCACGTGTGCACGATGTCTGCAGCCGGCGTCACTACTGACTTAGGCACTATTGATAATTCCGCGTATCTGAACAGCATCTGCATAAACGATAGCGGGCACGTGTTAGGCTCTTATGGCCAAGAGGTCACGGAATCCTGGGGCGAGGATGAGGTCGAGCCGGAAGCATTTCTTTCTGCCGATGGGCAAATCCAGGATCTTAACTCAATTAGTGAGATTGCCGATTATTCCTCTTCGATGACGCGTAGAATACTTGAAGCCAACGGCATAAACAGCGCCGGACAAGTAGTTGGTATGGCAGGTTTGTACGACACTGCCAGCGGCGATCCCGGCCTTTCGACTGATGAAATCGGTGCAGATTCACTTTATAGCTACTCCCCAGCACATGCTTTCCTGTATACTCCAGGGAACGCGCCTGTTGACCTTGGGGTGCTGCCCGGCTTTGATTCTTTTAGTGATGCCATGTCCGTAAACGACCTCGGTCAGGTGGTAGGATGCTCGTGGCGTTCCAGCGACGCCCTCGGAGACTCCTACTGTGCCTTCCTTTACAGTGACGGCCGTATGTATGACCTCAACACGCTCCTTGGCGGCGCTACAGGCGGTTGGACACTTACCCAAGCCAGCGAAATCGACAACAAGGGAGACATCCTTGCCACAGGGTACAAATCGGTCGGTCAGGAGCGCAACTACGGAACTCTTCTTTTAACCCCGGTCCCGGAGCCTTCCTCGCTTGCCGTTCTGCTCCTGGGAGTTGTTGCTCTCGTAAAGAACCGCTGCATCCGACGTGCTCAACGGACTGATGGGCTGGCCTCCAGGTAAGATACATCAACGCATAAGGCCCAAACCGAGCCCTCGAGTAGCCGCCTTCAGCCATACTGTGTTGCCTCCGGTTCGGGCATCACAGATGCCCGGGTTGCCGTTTGCGGGCTAGATTGCAGATCTGCCCGAACACAGTGCCCAACACCCAACACCCAACACCCATCACCTTTCACCCGCCCCCGCCAGTTGACCAACCCCCTTGCTTCGGGGTAGACTGATGTAAGAGCAGGCACGGCCGGCTCAAGTAGTATTGTGAGTCAAAAAAGTGACTTCCGGGATTGTTTTCGATATTAGAGAGTTCGCTATCCACGACGGGCCGGGCATCCGGACCACGGTCTTTATGAAAGGCTGCCCTCTGCGCTGTTCATGGCGTCATAACCCCGAGGGGATTTCGCCCGAAGCGCAGGTCATGTCGAGCGCGGTGGGGACGCGAACCGTGGGCAGGGTTTATTCGTCTAAGGAATTGGCCGATATTCTGAACCGCCAGGCGGTGGTGCTCAACGCAAACGAGGGCGGTGTCACGTTTTCCGGCGGTGAGCCGCTTCAACAGGCCCCGTTCGTCGCCGAGGTGATGGATGCGCTCGACGATTCTATCCACATCCTGCTGGATACGTCCGGGTGCGGGACCGAAGAATCTTTTCGGATGCTCGCCAGCCGTGCGGACATGGTATACTTCGATGTGAAGCTTATCGACGGGGATGCGCACAAGCGCTTTACCGGGCGCGGCAATGAAGCGATCCTGCGCAACCTGCGGGTGCTCGGTGAGATGAACGTCCCATTTGTGGCGCGGGTTCCGCTGGTGCCGGGCGTCACCGATACCGAGGCGAACCTCGCGGGTATAGCAAGGTTGGTTCGCGGAATGCCGGGGCTGGTTCGCGTCGATCTTCTTCCTTATAACCGCGCGGCGGGCGGAAAGTATGAATCCGTCGGAATGCCGTTCAATCCCGGTTATGACGAGACGGCTGGTGTCAGGTACAAATACGGCTCCTTTTGAGCGAGAGGGAGTGGAGGTAAGAGTGGCATGAATTCCGGACTTCAGGAGATGAAGCAGCGTGTCCGCACGCGCGAGCATCGGCGGTTCCGCCTGGAAAGCTCGCCGGACGTTTTGAGCGAATGCGAGAGAGAGGACCTGTCGTGGCCGCGGCGAGTAGCCAGGCTGCTCTCAATGCAGTGCGAGGCCGAGCGGGTGATAATCGAGCCGGACGAACGCATCGTCTATACCCGAAGCCTCCCGAGCGTTCCTCCCGTCTGCTCCAGCGACGACTGGGCAAAGCTCACCGCCGGTAAAGTTGCTCACGAACTCGGAGTGATCAACAATATTTGCGCGGACTGGGAGATGGTGCTCTCGCAGGGGCTCCTCGGCAGGAGAGAAGTGGCGCTCAGGACCCGCGAGCGGATGGCGGACGACCCCGAGGCCGTCGAGTTTTTGGATAGCGCTATCGAGACCATCGACGCCGTCCTCGGTCTTGCCGCTCGTTACGCCGCGGCGGCGCGGGAGATGGGTAAAGAGGATGTTGCCCGGGCTCTGGAGAATGTTCCCGCGAACCGGCCCCGCAGTTTCCACGAGGCCCTGCAATCGCTTCGACTTTGCCACGCGGTCCTTTGGATCGACGGGCACTACCACTGCGGCCTCGGGCGCTTCGATCAATATATGTGGCCGTACCTCAGCGCGGACCTCGACTCCGGAGCGCTCACGACGGAAGCTGCCCAGAAGCTGCTGGCCGAGTTCTTCATCGCTCTTAATAAGGACACGGACCTTTTCCCGGGCATCCAGCGCGGCGATAACGGCCAGTCGATAATCCTCGGCGGTGTGAAGAGGGACGGTTCCAGCGCGATCAATGAGCTCACTTCGATGGTGCTCAGGGTCTCGCGGGACGTTGGAATGATCGACCCGAAGATCAATTTGCGCGTTAACTCGGAGACAGACCTCGATTTGCTCTGCCCTCGCGACCGAACTCACCCGCAAGGGCCTCGGCTTTCCTCAGTATTCCAATGACGATGTGTCATCCCCGGGCTTGTGGCGCACGGCTACGACCTGGAGGACGCGCGCGATTATACCGTGGCGGCCTGCTGGGAGTTCATCATACCCGGCAAGGGGATGGAGGTCGTCAACTTCAGCGCGGTCGAATTTCCCGTGGCGACGGACAAGGCGATCCGCGAGGGATTGGCCGCCGGTGACGATTTCTGACGGCCTGCTGAAGCGCACGGCGGACAACATTCACGCTCAGGTGAGCGATATCATCGACCGCTGGCAGTACCTCCTGCTTCCGCCCGCGCCATATTATTGGTGTTGATGGACGGCTGCCTGGGAGAGCGGCCGCGACCTCGAGCAAGGGCATCAGGGACAGACAACATCGGCGCGCACGGGGCCTGCTCCGCGAGCGCGGCGGATGCGCTGGCGGCTGTGAAGAAGTACTGTATTCGATGAGAAGAAGCGTGCATCGGAAGAGATGCTTGCGGCGCTGGATGCGGATTGCTGGAGTTCGAGGAACTGAGGAAGAAGCTCGCCGAGGAAGCTCCAAAGGTCGGCAACAACGACGAAGCCGCGGACTCGATCCTCGTGAAGCTCTTTGATTTCTTCGCCGACGCCTGCGAGAGCTTCGGCAACAACGGCGGCAGCAGGTGTACTTCGCCCGGCACCGGCACGGCGATGTCTATATACAGATGTGTCGTGGCGTGTGGGGCGACTGCTGAATGCCGTAAGAGGGCGAATACTTCAGCGCGAACCTTGCGCCGGCGCCCGGAGTGCCGATTCGCGGGCCAATCAGCGTTTTACAGACATAGCAGCAAATCGACTACGGGCGAATCTGCAACGGCGGCCCGATCACGATGGAGCTTTCCGACACGGTCTTCCGCGATGCGGAGTCGATCCGAAAGGTCGCGATGCTGGTGCGGACGTTCGCTCAGCTCGGCTGCCAGCAGATGCAGCTCAATGCCATAAGCCGCGACAAGCTGATCGATGCCAAGGCGCACCCCGAGAATCACCGGGACCTGATCGTGAGGGTTTGGGGATGGAGCGGCTACTTCTGCGAACTCGCGCCCGAATACCAGGACCACGTTATAAGAAGGCATTCTTATATGGCGTAGTTTGTTATTTGCAACATGAACCTGAAGGCCGATGTTCCGGCGCCTCCCTGCGCCGGAATCCCTTCGGGGGTTTCCCAACCGAGAAACGCGATGCAAACATCGAATCCAGTTGTCAGAGTTACGCCTGTGGGATCTTGCGGGTTATGAAACCCTGGGGAATGGGTCCGGCGTAAGGAGACGCCTGACCATCAAATCTCCAAGCCGGCATCGGCCTCGCGGCTGTTTATATCCCGCCAGGCACCCGCGTATCGCCTCCTTCAGATTCTAAGGAGTTTATCCATGGGTCCGCCTGAGTGAAGCAGCCGGGTAACGCAGGAACTTCCGCCCAATACCCGCCCTCCTCAGCATCGTGAATTATTGCTTTGAACGCCATAGTGGAAGAACCTCTTTATGTATGACGCTTATGATACCCCGATGCGGTAGCATTGGCAATCCGGGGTCCCTCAGATAACTATCCCTTCCCGCCTTCGCAATCGACCGAATGTGCGCGGCGGAGCGGTCGGTACCTTCGGCTTCGGTGCTCAGGTGTTCCATCATATAGGGCACTTCATGCGGGAGCATGTGGAGCTCGCGCAGGTTTGCGGCGATGTCCAGGTTGCCTTCTCCGGGCATGTACTTCTTCGAGGATGACGCTCACCGATGGCCCGCGCATCTTTATATCCTTTGCGTGCGCCGAGACGATGCGGTCGCCGAAGAGCCTTACGCATTCTCGAATTATATCGCCGCTCCTCCAGTAAGCCCGGGGACCGTTGATCAGGTTCACGAGGTCCATGTGGACCCCGAAACGCGGCCTGTCCACCGCCTCAATCAGCTTGTGGATCATCTCAGGCGAGTCCACAAGGTTAAACGGGAAGATCTCATAGCAGAAGTGAGCCGTTCGGGGTTTGACCTCGTCTATGAAATACCGCGCCATCTCCACGGCCTCATCGAACGCTTCCTGGGCGAAATTGCGAGCGGCGTGAACCTCGCCGGGACCGTGCACGTAGGAGCCGAATATATCGACCGCGCACCTGGCCCCAAGCTCTTCCGCCAGAGCGAGCGCGTCGAGCATGATCTGCCGGTTGCGCTTCCTTGTGGCGTCGTCGGTATCGACCAGGTTATCCCAGTAACCGACCTCGGCGATCATTATGCCGGCTTTCTCGAATGCGCGGCGAATCTCGCGAATCCTGTCAGGTTGATCCAGGCTGGCGTTAGGCGCGTAGGCCGCAGTGTATCCCTTGTCCTTGTGGGCCTGGACCAGCGCTTCTATGTCGTCGCCCGTGTCCTTGAAAATGGGTCCGCCGAATCTAAGCATCGCATTCCTCCATCTCGGGGCATTATAGCAGGTGCTCAGGGTTTTTGAACAGGGGCTTTGCTCTCCGGGGTGCGTGTCAAATCTGGGGAACGTTCAGGGGCTTCGCCCCCGAACCCGACCGAGGGCTCCGCCCTTGGAACCCGCCAGGAGCCGAGTGGCCCCTGGACCCCCGTTGTGCGCTTCGCGTCTATGCTCACCGGTAGGGGTGAGCATAGACGTGAAGCGAGTCAGGGGTCTGGGGCCCGCGGCCCCAGCAGAGTCCAGAGACGGCGTCTCTGGTGGGAGCCCGAGGGAAACCCTCGGATAATCCCCACATTTGACACGCACCCTGCTCTCCGCATCCCGTCCACTCATTCCAATGCACAAGCCCCGCCCCAAGTAAAATTGGATACTGACGCAGCCGTGTGGTATATTGTACCAAACACATCTGGTTTTCGGCAGCGAGCTGAACGGGGGTAATTAATTGCCTGAGCAAAGCCGTGTCATCGCGGTTATACCGGCCTATAACGAAGAGGAAAGCCTTCCTCGCACTCTGAATGAGCTGACCAGTGTCCGCCCGGATATTGACGTAGTTGTCGTCGACGACGGATCAACGGACAAGACGGCTGAAATCGCCAAGTCGATGGGATACACCGTCATCAGTCTGCCGGTGAACCTCGGGATCGGCGGAGCCGTGCAGACGGGTCTGCGATATGCGCTGGAGAACGGCTATGAAGCGGCATTCCAATACGATGCGGACGGACAGCACAGGCCGGATCAGATACAAAACATCGTCGGCCCAATATTGCAGGGCAAAGCTGACCTGGTGCTGGGCTCCAGGTTTATTCAGGGACATGGGTTACAAGGTCACCCCGGCGCGCGGCTTTGCGATGTGGCTGCTGCGCACACTCAGCTCGTTGGCTATCGGACAACGGGTTACCGACAATACCTCGGGCTTCCGAGCCTACAGCAGAGGCGCTCTCGATTATATGACCCGCAACTGCTCTTATGACTATCCTGAGCTGCAGGCCATAATCTCTCTTACCAGAAGCGGATACAGATTTATGGAAGTCCCTGTCACGATTGGCGAGAGATCGGCGGGCAAGTCTATGTTCACTCCACTGCGCGCGCTGTATTTCGTAGTAAGATCTGTCATGGCTGTAACTCTGAGCGTTCTCGAGTGTCCAACGCGGAGGCGGCCCGCTGTAATGCCACAGGAGGATACCGGTGACACCACTGCAACGAACAATCGCGGGAATCGCTAGCCTGCTGCTGATACTTGTGGTAGGCGACCTTGTTAGAAGGAGAAAGCTGCGAGAGGAATACTCGATTTTGTGGCTGGCAGGAGGACTGCTGGTCATGGTTGTGTCCCTCCACGGAAAGGCAGTTACGTGGCTCTCCAGCCTCCTGGCCACAAAGCACGCGGCCTACAGCCTGTTCGCAATCGCATTCGCCATAGGAACCGGCCTGGCAATACATTTCACCGTAGTGCTCTCCAAGCTGACCGCGCAGATCTGGCGGCTGACTCAGGAATCAGGGAGAATGAAGACTGAGATCGAGAAGCTGAAGGCTCACATAGATCGACGGTAGGGTGGTTGCTCGGTAGACCCCCTGTCGCCGGTTACTCCGTCTCATAGATCTGCACAAAATCCTCCGTTTCGGTATCGTAGGGAAGCTCGGGGTATCTCTTTCTGTTGGCGAACATGCGAATTGCGAGGTAAACCACCGGCAGTATGCCGCCGACTATGAAGAGCACATCTCCCGGGAACCGCATCCACTCGATAATCCTCACCGTTGTCTGCGCGAAGAACTCGGGCCGGCGCGCGTGCCAATAGCCGTTGTTGACGCTGTCGAAAAGCTGGATTCCGCCCACCGGAACAAGGTTCACAAACACCATCCACGCCAGGCCGATGTTCAGGCTCCAGAATGATGTCTTCATCGCCATCTCGCTTTTTCGGTCCGGAGGGATGAAATACACGCGCAACGAACATGAAGAACCCGATCGCCAGCATCCCGTATACGCCCATCAGCGCCGCATGCGCGTGGTTCGCCGTAAACTGTGTCCCGATCTCGTAGTAGCTCACAATGGGAAGGTTAATGAGGAACCCGAAGACTCCCGCGCCGAGGAAGTTCCAGAACCCGACCGCCACAAGGAACATCACCGCCCACTTGTGGGGGAACTCTCCCGCGGGAGTGCAAAGTGTACGACTTCGCTTTCCCTGGCGCCCCCGAGCTGAATGAACCGCCAGGCTTCATAAGTGAGAAGCATAAGCGGGATAACCTCCATCGCCGAGAAGAACGCGCCGAGAGCCATGTGCTCGGCAGGCGCCCCACTGAAGTAGAGATGGTGCATGGTCCCGATTACCCCGCCCACGGAATACAGGAGAATGTCCAGGTAGATGACGCGCGTAGCGGTAGTCTGCTTTACCACCCCCAGGAGCACGAAGATATACGCAACCATAATGGTGGTGAACAGCTCAAGGAAGTCCTCCACCCACAGATGCACCACCCAGAACCGCCAGAAGTCCACCACCGCGAAGTTCGCGTTCTTCCCAAAGACCATTCCCAGCGAATAGAACACCGGGATCGAGATCGCGCTGTATAAGAAGAGGTAGGGCATGTTGCCGGGGTGTTCGCCCGGAAGGCGGCTGCGTATTCCCCGAACCAGGATCACGACCCAGACCACCATCCCTGCAGTAAGCAGTATCTGCCACAGCCTGCCGAGGTCCAGAATATTCCCAACCCTGAGACCCGATCCAAAACCACGGACCTTTGACGGTGATCAGGTTCTTTATGCTCGCGGCTTCACCCAGCAGGCTCCCGATCACCACCACCACGATCGCGCCAAAGAGGGCTATGGCGAGCTTGTCCTGGTGCTTCGGCTCGCGGCGGGCGATCATGGGCGCGAGAAAGATCCCCATTGCCAGGTAAGAAGCCGCCACGAAGAATATCGCGAGCTGCAGATGCCACATCCGGGTCAGGTTGTATGGCAGCCAGTTGGAGAGATTGAACCCGTAGAACCCCTGCGGCTCGACGTGATAATGCGCATTCGCTCCTCCGAGCAGCCCCTGAGCCAGAAACAGGCCCGACACCACGAGAAAATACCACGCCGTCGCGCGCTGGGATGGCGAAAGCTTGACGTCTTCCGGCGGCCTGAAGCGCAGGGTTTGGTCCGGAGCCTCGATTTCATAGCGGTGCCAGCCGAGAATGTTGAATCGTCCGAACAAGAACAGCACGATCCCGATACCGCCCAGGAGCGCAATGAGGCTGATCGCGCTCCAGATGAACGCGTTCGCCGTTGGGACGTTGCCGACAACCGCCTCCGGGGGCCAGTTATTGGTATATGAGTAGTCCTTTCCGGGCCGTCTTGCCGTCAAAGTCCATGTCGCCCAGGAGAAATAAGAAGTCAGCGAGTGAACCTCGGAGGGGTCCAGGATCGTTGGCCTGCGCAGGCCGCTCTGCGCCTGGGGAGGGCCGAACCAGGTTCGGTAGAAATCCGTCATCCGGGCAAAGGCATAGACCTGGCCAGGAGTGTAGGTCAACTCGCGGGTGCGGGAATCGTATGCGTTTCGCTGATAATCCTCCTGTACCCGCGCCCGGGCGTCCGGCAGCGACTCTCCCTCGCCACGGTAAAACCCGGTTGCGTCCGAGATCGAGTGATGCAAATACTGAGCCGTGAAATCCGGCCCGAGATACGCGCCGTGGCCGAAGATCGTCCCGAACTGCATCAGGCCATACTTTTGGAAAAGGTGCTGGCCCTCCATGATGTCCGACCAGGTAAACAGGACTCGCCCGCTCGGCGTTACCACCGCCTTCGGAATAGGCGGATGTTCGGCATATATCCGGTTCGCGAGAAATCCGAGCACGCTGAACCCCGCGATGAACGTCGGTACCGAAACCTGAAGCCACAGCGGCGATATCACCATCTGGGGCCGCGGCTGCTCCACACTCATGGCTGCCTCCCATTATCCGTCTTTCGCCTTCGAGCAATCATACCCGCCAGGGAGCCAGCATTCTCCTCGCGAACGACCTTTTCTTCCCCAACCGAAGATATTTGCCCGCCAACGGGGTATACATACGCCTGGCACATAAGGGGACTTGCACAAAGATATTCACCGCCACCGGAGGGTCCACGGATTGAAACCTGTCAAAGCACGTATTGGGTCTGTTTGCGCTGTTTCTTCTATTGCAGGGGCTCTCAGGATGCGGCGGCGGGGGAATGTCGGTGGCACAGGGGGGCACAAGCCAATCGGTTCCCGGGGCGTTCACGCCCAACTACATAAGCTCACTGACCAGTCTTAACCACTGGTCGTCTCTACCGATCAGGGTCTATTTCGCTCTTCCCAGGTAATTGGACTTCGTTCTACTCGGCGGACCCTCCCACCACCGCGGCGCAGAGCTGGAACCAGCAGGGGGAGCAGGCGTTCTACCAGGTGGTTGCGCTGGCGGGCCAGGCCGATGTAGTGTGCTCGTTTGTCAATATGCCCAACCCTACCTGGGGCACGGACGCAGTGGGCGACACTGTCTCAGAATACAACCCCGCCACCTACCTCATTACTCCGGGCTCGGTGAGCGTCACCTGCGCCATACACACTTCGCAGGGCCAACTGCTGAGCTCCGCTCAGATGCAGACTACGATAGCCCACGAACTCGGGCACGCGCTCGGGATAAACGGGCACAGCCCCTATCCAAGCGACCTGATGTATGCGGTCCAGCAGCCGGGTATCTCGACACCGCAAACGAGAGACCTCAACACCGCAATGTCCGCCTACCTCGGCTACTTCAGCACCGCGGCTCCGACGCAAGCCGGGCAGTATCGAACAGCATCCCCGTCCACTCCGGTGCGCGTGGAGATACAGTGATTGCGGGTGGCTTCGCCCCCGCGCCCCTACCAGAGACGCCGTCTCTGGACTCTGGCTGGGGCCACGGGCCCCAGACCCCTATCTCGCTTCGCGTATGTCCGCCCCAGTAAGGGTGGACATACGCGAAGCGAGCAGGAATGTCCAGGGAACTCAGTTCCCTGGCGGGTCCCAAGGGCAGCGCCCTTGGTGGGGGTTCGGGGGCGAAGCCCCTGAACACAGAAGCTCCGGCCCGTGTGGACCGGAGCTTTTCGCGGTTTTGCTGCAGGGACCAGGCGCGTTACCCGGTCCCGCTGCTTGTGGGCTCAGTCGATCCGGCGGCAACTATTATCCACCTGCCGTTCGACGCGGCCAGGGTGTAAGTTACGCTCACACTCTTGTAGTTGTTGTTGGCATCGTAGAACTGGTGTGTGCCGACGACGGTGTATGCGCCGTCAGAGCGCCGATCTACACCAGTGACGATGAAAGCAACCGTCCGGATGTGGCTTGTCACGTCGCGAACCATGTTGGTGTAATCTGTCCCTGATACGGAGTACCGAGTAATTGCCATTCAGATACACCCCGATCTGGGTGTTCGCGTCAATGTGCTGCAGTATCAGGTCAGGGTTCCCGCTGATCCACGCGTTTTTGATGTCGTCAATCGCCGCATCCAGCCCCGTGTCACGAACCCGCGCTGAGGTAGTAGCCGTTGCCGTATTCATACGACGGCACGACCGTGTAAGTATAGACAGGCACCTGCTCTACCACGACGCTGGGCGCGTATACGTAAGGGAAGCCGTAGTATGCAAACGGCGAGTAGTAATCGTAGCCGAAATAGGGGCCGAAACCCCAGAACCCAAAGAAGAACGCACCGAAGAACGGCGCATTATTGTAATAGTAGTATCCATTGTGGTAGCTGGGCGGATGGTAATGGTTGTTGCCCCAGGACTGGTTCCCATTTGACGGGCCGCGTCCGGACGATCCATGCGAACTCTGTCCGGAAGTTCCCGGTCCCCGTCCCATGCTTCCTGTCGCGCCCGGCGTAGTTCCTCTGCTGAACCCGGCACTTCCGCGTCCAATCGTGCTCGAACCGGAAGCGCCTGCACCGGCATTCGGGTTCGTGAATTGTCCACGGCTGGGAGAGATCGTCGAAGCGCTGGGGGAGGATGAACTTCTGCCGAAGGCCGGGCCCGCGCCGCTCGAAGCCGGAGTGCGCACCCCTGGTGTCGATGTCACGGGTGAACGCGTGGACCCAAAGCTACTGCTGGGTACAGTGCTGAACGACCGGCTTCCCGAGTAACTGGGCGTGGTCGATCTGTAGAATCCTCCGTAACTGGAGTAGCCTCCGTAACTCGTCGAGGGAGCGCGATATCCGCCGTATCCCATCCCCGCGGACGGTCCCCGGTATCCACCACCCATAGATGAGCCGCGGAATCCTCCTCCGCCCATTCCACCTCCTCGGAAGCCACCACCGCCTCCACCGCCGTGGAAACCACCTCCGCCCCCGCCTCCGCCGCCACCTCGCGCCGCGGAAGCAAACGCGAAACTGAACACCATCACAACAGCCAAAGCTGCCGTCATCAACAGGTTTAGAGGCTTATCTCTTGACCTGGTCATAGTATCACTTCCTTAGATCTATACGAACCGGCAAGCCCATGTGGAGCTTGAGACTCAAAGAGACCCCGCGTGGGCCATCTCCTGCCACTCTTATTGTACCCATCGTATAGTCACGTTTATCGCTTGTAGTTCTATATATGTGCACTCAACGTTCGGCAGGTCAATCGGAGGGTTCGCGGGATGGGGTGCATTATAATGCGTCCGGATGTCCGTCGCTGTTCACGGCAGGTGCGGCGCAAGTTCTGCGTAGAAATAACAAGCCCGCCTTCGCTTTCGCTTCGCAGCTTGATTTAACCAATGCAAGGTTGACCTTCAGTTCGCTGCTCTGGTTACGTAATCCACTGACCGTGCCTTAGACGCCACGCGAATCCTCAGTCACAGCAATACTATCCCCCAGTCCTTAGGTATAATTACAAAGAGAATGCAACGGTCTAAGTGACTGAAGATCTGGGGGTAAATTATGCCATCTAATCAAGTACGCTCAAGTCCGGTGCTGAACTCTGCTGCTGAGGCTATAGGAACGTTTATACTCGTCTTCGCGGGAACCGCCGTAGTCACGTCGGCCGCTCTTAATAGACCCATCGCGGGCGCATCGCTCAACTCACTAGCAGTGGGACTTACTTTTGGGCTAGTCCTTGCGGCCCTGGTGGCCTCGCTTGGGCACGTTTCCGGGGCGCATTTCAACCCTGCTGTTACACTTGCGCTTGCCAGCGCACGCAAGTTCCCCTGGCGGTACTTACCGATGTATTTTGGCGCCCAGCTGATTGGGGCCATTGTCGCGGGCCTGTGCGTGTGGGGCATGTTCGGTGAGGCCGGGCGGGGTACGGCCGCGCTTGGAGCCACATTCCCGGCAGCCACGGCCACCATATGGCAGGCGTTTCTATCTGAGTTCCTGATCACGTTCATTCTGGTCTTCACGATCTTTGCGGTCGCAACAGATGAACGCGCTAATACTTCCACAGCGAGCCTCGCCATAGGCTTTGCTCTCGGCATTGCGGTTCTGATCGGTGGGCCGGTAAGCGGTGGTTCAGCAAACCCAGCCCGCACCCTTGGCCCAATGATAGTCGCTGCGAAGTTCACAGGCTGGTGGATCTACATCCTTGCTCCGATGGCGGGCGGACTAGCTGCGGGGTTCTTCTATGATAAGAGGTACTGAGGCGAGCAAGCGCACCCAAACCGCAGGAGGAAACCACCGTTCTCCACCGGGCGGCATAGGCCTGATATAGCGAACACTGCTGTATTGCGAACTGGGAGGCACATGGAATTGCCGCTGCACCGGGGTCCGTGGTGCAGCGGCTTCGATTATTAGGCCTTATGGCAGCGTTACCGAGTCTTCCGGCGCTCCATCGAGATCGAGAAGAAATACCTCAAGCCGGGGCAAGGGAATGATGGGGTATAGCACGCCGAACATCGACCGCATCGCCGCTGGAGGCATGATCTTCACCGACTGCTACGGTGAGCAGAGCTGCACGGCAGGAAGATCTGCATTTATTACAGGTCAGAGTGTTTTCCGCACGGGACTGAGCAAGGTGGGAATGCCGGGCGCAGACCTCGGCATCCGCGCGCAGAACGGCCCACAGACCAACCACTGGCCGGACGGCGGGACAACTCCATTCCGCAGCGAGAAGAACACGAACTGGGAGGGCTGCGTCCGCGATTCCTTCGAAATGACAGTATTGCCGATGTTCCGGCGCCTCCCTGCGCCGGAATCCCTTCGGGGGTTTCCCAACCCCGACATGCCATGCAGACATCGAATCTAGTCGTCTGAGTTACGCCTGTGGGGTCTGCGGGTTATGAAACCCTGGGGAATGGGTCCGGCGTAAGGAGACGCCTGACCATCAAATCTCCAAGCCGGCATCGGCCTTTTCCGGAAAACTGAACTCATTCGCGTCTGCGGTATTGACGCGTTTACCCTCCCCGCAGAGGGATGCGGTGTGAGCGGAAGCTTCCCAGGCTGCTCGCCCTGCCAGGCTTCTTATTTCAGTTGTATCGAGCCATTCTTAGCCTCTCAGGAGTATAATACTTTGGAATCGCGGCATTAGCCCTGTAGATATCCGCTCGCGGCGAGTCACTGTCGGGCTTTCGCTGTATCTGGCGATACTACTGTCGCCCCGAGGGGTTTCACCGCGAAGGGATGAAAATGCCTGCGGCATTTTCAGAGGAGAATTTAACAGCGCGATGTGGTGCGATTAATGCCTCAAGACTTCCCGGACGATTTTCATCCAGCCATTATAGAGTGGTTCAAGCGTAAGTTCGGCGAGCCGACTCGACCCCAGAAACTGGGTTGGCCGCTCATCAGCAGGGGCACGAATACTCTCATCCTGGCGCCCACGGGATCGGGCAAGACTCTTGCCGCCTTCCTCGCCGGGATTAACAGGGTGTTATGCGATCTGGAATCGGGCCCTGGGGCGGGACAGGGAGTCGAGATACTCTATATTTCGCCGCTTAAGGCCCTGAATTACGACATCGAGCGCAACCTCTCCGAGCCGCTTGCCGGGATTCAAGAGACGGCGCGGGAACTGGGATATAGCCTCCCGGATATCAGCGTCGCCGTCCGCACGGGCGATACCCCGGCCAATGAGCGCAGGAAGATGGCGCGCAAGCCTCCTCACATTCTGATAACCACGCCTGAATCCCTGCATATACTGCTGACATCCGCCGCTCGAAGCGCGCTGGAGACCATTCGGTATGTCATCGTCGATGAAATACACGCGCTCAGCCCGAACAAGCGTGGGGTCTTTCTTGCGGTGCTGCTTGAGCGCCTCGAAAGCGTATGCCGCAGATCTCCGGTGAGAATTGGGCTTTCCGCTACCCAGAAGCCGCTCTCGGAAGTCGCCAGTTTCCTCGGCGGGTTCGATAATTCCGGGCGGCCCAGACCCGTCGAGATAGTCGATACCGGGGTCCGCAGGCAGGTTGACCTGAAGGTAGTATGCACGTGCGAAGACCTTCGGCATCCGGAGGAAGGCAGCGTCTGGCCGTCGATATTCGTCAGGCTGCTGGAGTTGGTCCGATTCCACAAATCCACCATCATATTCGCCAACACCCGCCGTATCGTCGAAAAACTGACGCTGGGGATAAACGATCTCGCCGGCGAGGAGATAGTGCGCCCGCACCACGGCAGCGTATCGGCTCCCCTGCGCCGCAGTGCTGAGGCGGCCTTGAAGAACGGCACTCTCAAGGGAGTCGTGGCGACCGGGACGCTGGAGCTGGGGATCGACATGGGCGCGGTCGAACTGGTGTGCCAGGTGGAATCGCCGAAGGAAGTCTCCAGGGGCTTGCAGCGCGTCGGGCGCGCCGGACACGTGCACACGGCGGTAAGCAAGGGCAGGATAATCGCCAAGACGAACCCCGACCTTGTTGAGGCCGTAAGCGTGGCAAGAGGAATGCTGGAGGGCGACGTCGAGCCGATAAGCGTGCCGAAGAACTGCCTGGACGTGCTCGCGCAGCAAGTCGTGGCAATGGCCGCTCTGGAAGACACGAACCTCTCGGATGTGTACCGGACTATGCTCAGGACTTACTCGTTCCACGAACTCTCCGAGGAGATGTTTAACCTTTCAGTGCAGCTTGTCTCCGGCAGGTATCCCTCCAGGGCTTTCAAGGATTTGAGGCCGAGGGTGTCGCTGGACAGAGTGACGGGGCGTATATCGCCTCTGCCCGGCGCACAGCGGTTGGTGATATCCAACGGCGGAGCGATACCCGACACCGGGCAATACGGCGTCTATCTCGCCGACGCAAATCTTAAACTGGGCGAGCTGGACGAAGAGTTTGTCTATGAATCGCGCGAGGGAGACACGTTTTCCCTGGGCACGAACAACTGGAAGATCTTAAAGATCGAGGCGGACAGAATCGTGGTGGTCCATGGTTCGCCCGTTCAAGCCCGCATGCCGTTCTGGCGTGGGGAGAACATTCCACGCTCCGCCAGGACCGGCAGGCGGATGGGCGAGTTGATGCGTCAGGTCGCGGAAAAAGGTGAAGAAGCCCTGGAGTGGGTTTCGAGCACAATGCCGGTAGACTCAGCAGCGGCGGAGAATCTCTGCGGCTTCATCGCAGCCCAGAGCGGCAGGAACGAAAACCAGGGCCTGCCGACCGACAAAAGGATCGTCCTGGAGAGCTTTGCGGACGATATCGGCGGCAGGCGGCTGGCGCTGATAAGCGTCTTCGGCGGGCGAATCCACCATGCGCTGCGCATTGCTTTTTCCGCGTTGATGAAAAAGGAGCTCGGCATCGACCCGGAAACGGTTGTGGGAGACAATGGGGTGCTCTTCAGGCTGCCGGAGGGCGATGCGCCGCCACCGTTCGGGCTGCTGGGTATGCTTACTCCCGAGCTCGCCTATGACCTCATAACCGAGGAGCTTCCCAATACGGCGCTCTTCGGTCTAAGGTTCAGGCAGAACGCGGCCAGGGCGCTGCTGCTGCCGGGCGCGGGACCGGGCAAGCGGACTCCGCTGTGGCTGCAGCGTCTCAAGGCGAAAGACCTCTTGCAGATCGCGAAGTCGTTCGATGGGTTCCCGATCGTCATAGAGACCTTCCGCGAGTGCCTGCAAAATTATCTCGAATTGGACGAGCTGCAGGAGATACTTCGGCAGGTGCAGTCCGGGGAGATAGAGATCAGCATTGTCGAGCGCCAGACGCCGTCGGCGTTCGTTTCCACCATGCTCCTTGATTTCCAGATGATCTACCAGTATGCATGGGACGAGCCAAAGCCCGGGGCCAAGCGAAGGCCTGCGTTGACCGAGCGCAGGCTGGTTGACGAGTTGGTGGAAGGAAAGGTCGGGCGAGCGCTCGATGAGCGTGCGATAGCCGATCTCGACAAGGCGCTTCAAGGGGTGGGGGAGCGCTATCGCGCTCGCACGGCGGAGGAGTTTTACGAGTTGGTCCGCCGGCTTGGAGACATACCGGATGAATACGCCGCGGCCAGGTGCGCGTCGCCCGAGTTCATCGACGGCCTGCTCGAAGAAGGCAGGCTGGTGCGCATCGAGCTTCCGAACGCCGGGCATCCGAGCCGGCTTGTGGCCTGCGATTATCTCGGCGAGTATATGGATGCGGCGTCGGGGCGGCGCGAGGCCATCGAGAGCATCCTGGACAGGCGCATATCCAACTCGAGCGCCGTGAGCCCGGCCCGGGTCGCCGCGGATTACGGTTTTCCCGCCGAGTTTGTTGAGAGCTTCATAGGTGGCTTGCTGCGCAGTGGTGCGCTGGTGGAGATTCCCGCGGCGCCGGAGACTGACTTCCCGCGATATGTCAGCCCCGAAAACCTCGAGGTCATCTACCGCCGCACCCTGATGCTGCAGAGGCTGGAAGCGAAGCCAGCGACCCCTCAGAGGTATGTCGAGTTTCTTACCCGCTGGCAGCACCTGCATCCCGAGCATCGCCTCAGTGGTCAGGACGGCGTCCGGGCGACGTTAAGACAGTTGGAGGCGCTGTGGCTGCCTTATTCGATCTGGGAGCCTGATATACTCGCCCGGAGGATCTCGGATTTCCGGGCGGAGCAAATAGACAATGCGTGCCTGTCGGCGGAGTTTGTCTGGATCGGACAATCGGGCGATGTCGCTAAGCCGGGCAGCGTCGCGTTCCTGGCCAGGGAGGGTCTTTCGGCGCTGTATCCCCTGATGGGCGCGCCTCGACCGGATGGCAATGCCTCCGCGCACAAAGATACCGTCCGGCGGTGTCTGGAGAGGCGGGGAGCGTCTTTTCTCATTGATATCGCGGCTGAAACGGGGCTGGACTCGCGCCTTGTGCTGCGTTTGCTCTGGGAGATGATCTGGACCGGGGAGGTAACTCACGATTACTTCAAGCTTCTCAGATCGGGCAAGCCCCCGGTTATCTCCGAACCGAAGTCGCCGCCGGATCTCTCTCGAGGGGTTGACAGGCGGCAGTTCTACCGCACGCGCACGCGAATCGCGAAAACGTTCACTCACTCTGCCGGCTCCAACCCCGGGAGGTGGACGCTCCTCTCGGGGCTTGCTCAGAGTGTGGATGAACACGTGTCACTGGAGATCTATGCCAGGATTCTGCTGGAGCGCTACGGCGTGGTCGCGAAGGACCTGGCGCAGCGCCCCGGGGAGCCGGATTTGCTCTGGGGGGATCTTTATGGGATCTATCAGAGGATGGAGCTGAGCGGCGAGATAGAGCGCGGATACTTCGTGGAGGGGCTCGCGGGAGCGCAGTTCGGACTGCCCGCGGCGGTCGATGACTTGATGGGCAGAACGGGGGTGGGTTCGATGCGGCTTGAATCCGACAAGCATCCAGTGCTCATAAACTCCTGTGACCCCGCGTATCTGTATTCATCGGCAGGGCCCTTCGACGCTGGTTTCGGAAGGTTCAATCGTCTGCCTTCCAACTATGCCGTGCTCATGAACGGTCATGTGGCGCTGACGGTGGAACTCGGCTCGGGAACGCTTAGAATCCGTGATGACCTGGCTGAGGAGGATGTCGCAATGGCGGTATCGTCGCTTACACACCTGTTGGACAGCCCGTGGCCAGTCAGAGGGTATCGCAAGGTCGAGCTGCGCGGTTTCGGGTCGGGTCCTATTGAAGGTTCTCGCGTCGAGGATTTGCTGCTCGGCGTCGGCTTCGAGAGGGAGAGCAAGGGAATGGCCCTGTGGAGCAGCCGGTAGGCTGTGTCGGTGTGCCAAGCTCTGTTCGCCTTCTGGGTGGTGATTTCCAGTCAGCTTGACTAAAGTGCCATACCCTGCTAGACTCGCTGACGACGTCGGCGATAAGATAGACCCGGCCGGGCGTGGGAAACAGTGCTCGGTCGGCTTTCCATGCATCGGGCCAATCAGTCCAGCAATTCTTACACGAACGCCAATTGCCTATTGCAAGCAGGCAGATTGTGAGATATACTGCGGGTGGGCCCGCGCAGTTCTTGGGTTACTGGATGCAGTAGTACAGGAAGTGTGCGGGCTTTACTTGTGACACCTGCTCGCATTCTTGGAGATGCCCCTTAGCATATAGCGGACCGCAGTAGGCACAATGGAGCTGCCTAGCTAGCGGATTAACAATATTGACTGTGACGGACAGGACTACAGGGATGTCATGATGAATAATATATGTGGCGGTCACACAGAATGGTAAGGTTGATTGTATTCTCGACTCAAGAGTTCACGCATATCCAGAGATGTATATGTCAAACTGATTCCTAAATTGCTTGATCGTTCTGGGTGCCGGAAAAGGTTGTAATCCTCATTCTCTTCCGACCAGAATGTTTGAAGATTGATATAGTGCCAGCTATACCGAGGAGCAAAGACCGTGAGCAATGCGTTAGATGAAAGGCATCCAGCTTTTTAAGAGTGGCAGATTTGTGGAATCAATAGAAAAGCTCAAAGAACACTTAAGATTTGAGCCCACGAATGTTAACGCCCACAACTACCTCGGAGTGGCCTACGCTCAAACGCGACGATACCAGGAAGCAATAGGAGAATTCTTGGCGTTAACCCGTCTCGAACCCGGAAACGCGACTTATTGTTGTAACCTGGGCTTGGTGTATGAAGCGGACGGAAACAATCTTCAAGCGGTCGGGGCGTATCAAAAAGCTCTTCAACTCCGGCCAGATTATCAAAAGGCGAAAGATAGCCTTTCCGCACTAGAAGCAAAGCAGCGGAACGCAGGTGCGACACAAATGGCTGCTGCACCTGTTCAATATCAAACAAATCAGCAAGTGTCTCATGCCCAGTCGCCATTTCAACAGCCTCAAGGACAGACATATCAAGCAATGCCGCCTCAGCAATTTGCATATCAGGCACCAGTAGTCAGCTTTGCCCCAAATGGACAAGCGCTGCCAGTTGTAGACAATTCTCTGGTGTGGATACTTGCTTTTGTGCCGTTGCTCGGAATATTGACCGGCGTTTTGCTTGCTACCGGGGTATCGATTATCATCTGTGTGGCGATTAACTGCACACTAATGTGGTGTGACGAAAAGAAACTCAAGAATCAGGGATATGATACGCGATACCTGAAGTGGTGCTGGTTACTTGTCCCGGTCTGGATCTTCAAGAGAGTACGTTTAGTTGGCGGCGGAAATGAATACGCCGCAGTGTGGGTTGCGACATTCGTGCTGTCTATTATAGCAAGCGTCTCTCTTGCTGGATCGGCGGCAAATAATGTTGCGCCAACAGGCGACAATACTGCCGCGCAAAGTACACCTGCTCCTGTGGCGACTCCTCCTCCAGCTTCGCCCACTTTGAAAGTCCATGTGTTTGACAACCCTGCGGCATCAACTGCATCTTCTTCACAACAGAGCCCAGCTATGAGCAACAAACAAACGGATGCAGAATCGTCGTCACAGAAGCTCCAAGAACTAGAATCCAAGATTGAGATGTATGATGGTGAGGCAAGATCATGTGAAGCCGAAATCGAGCGAGTTGAACAGACGGACGGGAATGTCGCGGAAAAACACCGGTGGGAGGAGAAGGAAGCCAATGCACTAAAGGCTTCAGTGGAATGTCAAAAGGAAAAGATGGCGATCACACGAGAATAGCACACGCTGATCTGGCATCAATAATGCTAACATATCAAATACATTAAGATAGAGTGGACGCGATTATGCATATGCAATCACAATAGCACGTGATGAAAGGCGAACGGCATTGGATATGGTTCCGTTTGTATCGGGAAATGCGGGTTATGTGCAGGTCTTCTTAACCCCAGATTTCCGAACCGGTGGAAGAGCAAAGAACATGAACAATGCATCAGATGAAGGCATTCAGCTTTGTAAGAGCGGCAAATTTGCGGAGTCGATAGAAAAGCTCAAAGAACACCTAAGATTTGAGCCCACAGATATCAACGCCCACAACTACCTTGGAATAGCCTATGCTCAAACCAGGCGATACGAGGAAGCTATCAGTGAGTTTCTGGCATTAACCCGCCTCGAACCCGGAAACGCGACTCATTGTTATAACTTGGGTTTGGCTTATGAGGCAAATGGAAACGATCTTCAAGCTGGCGGCGCATATCAAAAAGCCCTTCAACTCCGTCCAGACTATCAAAAAGCAAAAGATAGCCTTTCCGCATTGACAGCAAAGCAGCAGCGTATAGATGCAACACAAATTGCTGCTGCGCCTGCTCATTATCAATCCAATGAGCAAGCATATCAGGCCCAGCCGCCCCAGCCGCCATATCAACAACCTCAGGGACAGGGCTATCAACCAATACCTCCTCAGCAACCTGCATATCAGGCACCGAAAGGTCAGTCGATACTAAGGAAGCCTATACCCTATTCGGGACTCATCGGGTTGGCATCGTTTATACTGATCATACTACTCATTGCTGGGCAGAAAGCAAATAATGTTGTCCCATCGGGCAACGATGCTGCCGCGCAGAGTACACCTGCCCCCGGGGAGGCTCCCCCCACTTTATCTGATTCAGAATTGAAAGCTGGGTTAGAAACAGTAGTGCAGGAATCCTTGAATAGCATGAATGCTTCTTTGATATCGAGCGCTGTTACTGCAGTAGAAAACAGGACAGACTATGACTACGTCGGGATAATCTTGTATCGAGCACCTGGCATCGATTACGGCGGCAGCGACCGTGGTGCCCTTCTTGGATATCTCCATGTAAAAGAAGGGGGAGTAAGTGACTGGATATTCTCGGCCGAATTAACCAGAGATATTATGAATCACAAATATGATGAGTAACTCTCCAAGAATCATAAAGACCGCTATATGCTGCGGAATCGCTGGTTTTCTGGGGTTCCTTGTGCAAGAACCAGGAAATCGGGCGTCCGAGCTTGCCACTGCTCCCAAGGCTGCAACAATGGCTCTGACTGAAGCAGCATTGATGTTTGGCTTACTTGGACTTCTTATCGGGGCTGCTCTGGTCATCGCTGAAGAGCTAGGTGCAACAACCGGCAAAAGAATAGCTTCCCGCCTAGTGCTAGGGGCAGGGGCGGGCGGCCTATGCGGTGCAGGTGCAGGGCTTCTCGGTCAAATAATATACTCGTCTCTTTTGCACAATAGCGGGACTAACTTGGTTTCGATTGTTTTTGCTCGCACCCTTGGGTGGGCCGCAGTTGGAGCCGGGACGGGGTTATCCAGCGGCTTGGCATCGGGCAGCAGCCGAAAAGCGATGCAGGGGGCATTAGGTGGCGCAATAGGAGGCGCGGTCGGAGGAATTCTCTTTGATATAGCAAGCCTGCCTTTTGGAAGCGGTACCGCCAGCAGGATGATCGGGGACACAGCAATAGGCGTGTTTGTTGGAGCATTTGTTGTGGCAGTGGAGGAAGCTGCAAAGGTCGCTTGGATCACCGTAGTTGCAGGCAGAAACGAAGGCAAGCAATACATACTTTCCAAGCCGTCTACGTCGATAGGCAGGGATGAGCTTTCGGATATACCCCTCTATGGCGACCGGAGCGTTTCGAAGAATCATGCTGTGGTGCAAACAATGGACGGACATCGCTTCGTGTTCTCGGATTTAGGAAGTCAGTATGGATCGGCCATAAATGGTCAAGGCATCGGACAAAAGCCGCTGTCTAACGGAGATATCATTCAGGTAGGCCGTTTTCAACTGGCGTTCAATCACCGAGCCGCAGCGGTGGCAGTCACAACGCCCGTCGCTGGATACGACCCGGCTCCTCCCATTCAACAGATGCAAAACCCTCAAATCTGCCAATTCTGCGGTGCGTATCGTGACCCTGTTACAGGACAATGCCTGTGCACTCCAGCGTCCGGCGCACATTCTGTTAGTGTGGGAACCGCCGTCTTGAATAGCGTGAGTGGTCCATACCAATCACTGTCTTTTCGTCTAGATGGGATGCGCGTCGAGATAGGGCGGGATATGTCAAATGGAATCGTGCTTGAATCTGACGCCGGTGTTTCCCGAAAACATGCGTTTGTTACGTGTGAGAAAGGCGTCTATTTCCTTCAGGACAACAATAGCAGCAACGGAACATACGTGAATGGCGTCAGAGTTCAGCGCGCGGTGTTGAATTCTGGTGACCTGATACACTTGGGCAACAGTGATTTCCGGTTTGCAATCCAATGATCGACGCTGCAATAGTGCGGATGACGGGAGCTAGGATATGAGTTCTCAGCGATTCGGACGATATGACATTCTGCGAGAGGTTGGTAGGGGGAGCATGGGCATTGTCTACGAAGCCCGAGACACGCATAATGGCAGTGCGGTTGCCCTAAAACAGCTTTCCATAGCCCAAGCACTGTCAGGAACTGATAGAAGGCAGGTAATAGAACGCTTCTATCGAGAGGCAAAGGCGGCAGGCTCCCTCGTGCACCCTAATATCGCCCAGGTATACGACGCGGGCGAGTTCAACGGAACGCATTACCTTACTATGGAGTATTGCGCCGGAGTCACCCTGAGAGATATGTTGAAATTTGAGCACCACATACTGGAAGCGAAACTAAGGGATATCGCTGATCAGGTATTATCGGCTCTTGAAGTCGCGCACGCCGCTAAGATAGTTCATCGCGACATCAAGCCTGACAATATTATCGTCGGGGCTAATGGTAGAGTAAAGCTGATGGACTTTGGGATCGCCAAAACGTTGACTAACGGAACAATGACGCAGACCGGTCAAGTTATGGGTAGTCCCGCCTATATGTCACCCGAGCAAGTTCTAGGTAAACCTGTCGATGCCCGCACAGACTTGTTCTCATTCGGAGTTGTGCTTTACGAATGTCTTAGCGGCAAGAAACCATTTGACGGCGAGACTGTAACTGCCGTCGCGCATAGCATTATCTACGTTAATCCTGAACCATTAGTCGGCGTGCCGGCGTATTTGAATGCTATTGTAACCAAAGCACTATCGAAGGAACCGGGAAGTAGGTACCAAAATGCAACTGAGATGCGATCAGACTTAAAACAGAAACGGACACCGATGTCGCCTCAGCCTCGGATGGCGCAAGTTCAAAATCAAACTGTTTTTGCGGCAGCACCACCGCCTGTGACGCTGCCGCAACCTCAACCAGTGCAGAGTTATCCGCCACAACCTCCGCCACAATGGCAGCAGCCCCAATACCAGCAACCTCAGTACCCGCAGCCGCAGTATGGACAATCTTACCCTCCGCAGCCTTATCTTCCGGTGAATCAAAAGAACCCTTGGGTGGCTTGGGCGTTGGACTTCTTCCTGCTCACAGGTCTGGGCTTCTGGTACACTGGGATGGTGGCGCAAGGCTTCGCGGCACTACTAATCGTTGTCGTGTGCTACAAGTGGGACCCCATCATGTTTGTTGTTGCCAAGGTTGGATGTAGCATAGCCGCCTATAGTGCTTGCAAAGCGCATAACAGTGGATCGCAAATGGCACTCGGACAATGCAATCGAGAGATATTCGTAGCAAGAGAACCGCGGCAGGTATATAGCGAGGCAAAACTTGTGATGGAAACGATTGGACGAGTTAGAGAGGACCAACCCAGCTTCTTGAGCTTTGATGGGAAGACAAGATATGGAATGCAGAGTATCACTCTGCGGGTCTCAGTCCTACCCGACCAGGCTGGCAGTAAGCTTGTTATCCGAGGAAGTGGAGATGATGTGTGGGGGTTGGGTGCAGCAAAAGCGATGGACAACTTCATGCGCACGTATCGCGGTTTCTTCGTTGGTACAACCGCCACGTGAGCACGCGCTGCGGAAAGTTAATCCGAGGCTACATGCATCGAGGTCTAACCTTGTCATAGCGGCCATAGCCGCATGAAATAACTGTCCGAGCGATCATTGTGCGATATGCAGTCGCTTTTTAGTTTCAGACGCCTATTCAGTTTGACTACTAGAAAAGGAGAATAGCAAATGACGATTAAGTGTCACAATTGCGGGTATCCCAATCCGTCAGGTCGAAATGATTGCTTCAAGTGTGCTGAATCTCTCTTTGTGCGGCCACCAGTAGCAGTGCCGCCAGTGACGCCAAATCCGCATCTACAACCACAGGCAACCATAGGTATGATAACGCCAGACCTGCGAACCATGTTTTCGGAGAAATATCCTGCATTGCGCATGCTAGCATCCTTTTATCTATTCGTTGCGTATTTCTCTTCCATCTCGATTGCGATTTTTGGCGTCATATACTTGATCGCGGGAGCAAACCTGTATACATCGATGGCTGGAACTCAGCGCATCGTAGTTGCCATTGCATACTATGCTGTGTTTGTTGTGTCTTTGGTGCTTGCTGTTGGAGCTTGGGTTCAGTTTATGGCTTTGAGTGAAAGCATATCTGTTGTGGTGGACATTGCTGACGATATTCACTCGATCCGATCGAACCCGTAACATCACAATGGTGACTTGGGTAGCGAAACGGCCAGCCGCTCTTTGCTGGTATATAACTCAAGGGCTATTGCGCGTGCCGACAAAATGATGGGCGCGAGCGAAAATGTTGGGCACTCACCTCCACCGAATCTAAGGCAGAGTGTTACTATCCGCGCCGCTCATTGACGGACTGTTTATGCCGGCTATCACTGGCATAGTTTAGCACGGCTTCTGACAGACAGGTCTTAGCAGGGCAAAAAGTAACCTCGCCAGCGCAGGCACCGGGGTTTGCACAACTGAGCATTAGTGCTATACTTCACATATATTGACGTGTCCAGAACCAACCAATCGAATGATTAGAATCTGTTGACCTGCAAGAATATCGGGTATTATAATGCTAGTGATAATGTGGGCGCAGGTATGGTATTTTGATTACATTAAGCCCGAATCGCCACCCCGGTACTCTGCCCGAACGCACATTAAAAAGAGGAGGCGGCCCAACGCCGCCTCCTCTATCAAATCAGCCATGAACTGACGCTTACTTGTCGTTTTCCAGCGTGATCGCCCAGATCGATATTTCCGCGTTGGCGTCGATGCTGTATATCACCTTTTCCGGGTGCAGGTTCACCCAGTCGTATCTGTAGAGGTAGCGGTAGTCTTTCTTGTCATTGAAGCCTTTCCAGAGGATCTGGGTGCGGCTGAACTCGGGCTCCAGGCTGCCGAAGTTTCCGGTTGTAATCCCATCCACAAGCGGAATGGTCTCGGTCGTGCCGTCAGCATAATGAATCAGGTAGCTGCCGACAACCCCGGTGTGCTCGTTATAATGCCCACCGTCGAAGAAGTGGATCCTGTCAGCCTTCCGGCCGACCCGCATTCCCTTGACGGAGTAGGTAGACTTCACCAGGCAGTTCTCGCCGTTCATTGCTACCAGCGCGGGAACCCTTCCCAGCTTGACTATGCCTTCCTTCACGGGAGTGCCCTTGCCGATCAGCTCGTCGACCGGCTCGTTAACGAAACCCTTGAGGTCGACCGCGGCAAAGCTCTCGTCCAGCTTGATCGGCGCCATGGGCTGGGCATCAGAGGCTTCCAACGTATAGCTGTGGAGCCTTCCCCTTCGCTCGGTGAGGATGTCCGTGGTCTTGTAGGGAAGCTGTTTGGGTCCGATTTTTGTCTTTCCCCCGTCGACCAGGGCGCCCGCCTCGCGCGGGATGATCATCGTTTTGCCTCCGGGGATGAGGACGTCAAGCGATACAGCGGTCGTGATTGCATAGACGCGCACGCCTATCGGCTCGACCGTGGTGTCGAACTTCCAGCCGTTCTCCGCTGAGATTTGATGTTTCTCATCGCTGAAGCACTCGAACACGTTGTAGATTTGCCCCTTGTCCAGCCCCAGTGCCTTGGCGTCGAGGGCGACCGATACATTGTGGTTCATATCTTCGTTCTCGATGAGGAAGATCAGCGTGGCCGCCGGTCCCGTGCGCCTGGCCACGACCACTCCCGTGGCGGGCTTGTCGCCTTCGGTGACGACCGCGCCGGGGACAACGCCCGCACTTCGCAGGATGCTGTCGACAAAGCCGCTGGTCGGGTCGGAGGAATCGGTCATAAACAACCGTCCCGCGAGGTAGTAGCACTTTCCGCTGCCGTAGTCGTTGACTGTGGCGGCGGGCTTCGATCCGTCCTTGCCCGGCATTTGGACCGTGCCGATCACCTTCGCCGTAGAACCCCGAGGAACGGCTATTCGGGTGATGATATCGCAGTTCACCTTCTGGCCGTTTGCCGTGAACTGGTAAGGCACGTTCTTGATCTCGACATCATTGAGCTTGGTGGCTTCGATCCCCGTCACCTCGGCCAGCGGGCCTGCTGGGAACGCGGCGTTTTCGTTGAGCATCTCGCCGACACGCGCGGTGTCGCCCATCAGGACCAGCGTGCCGCCGTTCTTGACATACTTCGCCAGCGCCGCGCCGTGGCTCTCCAGCATTCGTGCGGTCTGCGGCAGGAAGAGGACTTTGAACCTGCTCAGGTCCTGGTTGTCCAACTGCCACTCGGTCATAACGCCGAGCTGGTCCGAGTAGCCCCGGGCGCTCAATGCGTCGAACAGCCCGCCGGCATCCGGCCAGTAGCTGGGAGTATAGGTCCAGCCGTAGGTGGAATCGTCGAGATACAGAAGACCGATGTCGGCCTTCGGAGCTATGGAACTCGGAAGCAGAGCGCCCAGAGAGTCGATCATTTGGTTGCAGTGCTTGAGCTCGAAATATTTCATAGGCAGGTTGTTCGGCACAATCGGGTTATATGCCTCGACCGTGAACTCATACGGAGCGCCGATAATGTTCGGAAACGCCCAGAGCTGATAGCCCATCGTGCCGTAAGCAAGGTTTCCCCAAACGTGTCTGCGGATGTAGGCCGCGTCGACGGGAAGCTCGGTGGCGTCACCGCTTCCGGCGTTCAGCTCGTTATTGACCCACGGGCCCGTGCTGGTTTCCTTGTTGAGGGCTATATTGTAGACCGAGCGCGAAAGCTCGGGATAGAAGTCGCCGTTGGACATCTGGAAGCCCGGAACTCTGGATGTGACGTCCTGCCACGGGAACAGGCGGGTGTCGGTCTCGGGGCAGTGATTGTATTCATAGTTGATCTGTCTGCCCTTGCCGTCGAGCTCCTTTATCAGCTCGACCAGCGCCACGAAACAGTCCGCTGCGACGCCCTTTTTGTATCTGTACCCAGTCCCACCTGGCGACTCCCCAGTTCAACAGGCCGCGGCCCTTGAAGTCGACGCCCAAATGCCTTAAGCCCTTGTCATCAAACCAATAGCCGCCGGATTTGGGCGGGTAGACGTCGTCGATGGACTTGTAGAAGTCGAGGCGATTGCCGTAGCGCATGGATATCTGCTCCAGCGAATAGCGCTTGGTCAGATACTGGCGGAAGTGGTCGAGGCTCCATGAGTCATAAGAGATATCGCCGCTCTGGCGAGAATGATACTGGCTGTATGCATGGGTTTCGCCGCTGATCTGGTAGTCGATAAGATTGTCGAAGTTGCGGATGTGCTCGATCTCGGGAGTGAGAAACTTGCGCATGACCCGTTTGTATTCTTCCGGGTTGTAGTGGATTCTTCCGTCCTCGATCGGTACTTTCTCGCCGTCCTCGTTGATCCAGTACCACCCGGCTTCCTCAGCCATCCATCTCGGCACTTCGAGGTCGATATTGAACGACATTTCCAGCCCGGCCTTGCGCGCGCGGGCGGCTAATTCGTCCACCAGCGAGAAGTCGAACCCTTTGTCCTTGGTCGACATTGCCTGGCCGGAGAAGAATGCCACGTTAAACCCGACGCCGGTGTAATAGTCGTCCTGGGTTCCGACCGCATCGAACGGAATGCTCATAAAATGCCCGCGCGTCTTCTGCAGGTCATTGCTCAGCCAGTGGTTCACGCCGAACCACCCGGCTCGCTTGATGAACGGTTTGCCGTTGAGCAAAAGCACGCCATCCTTAGCGATCATTGGAGAAGCCGACGAATCGGCGGGCTGCGTGCTTTGATCTGCAAGTGCAGGCGCCACGACAGCCAGGGCCAAAATCAGGCCCGCGATCAGCGTTCGCAATTTCACGTTAACCCCCTAGGTTAGGTTGGGATATTTTGCGTGGTGTCTTTAGACCCGTATTATTCACGATCAGATTGAGATACTGCAGTAGTGCTTGCAGTATCCGCCCAAGGTGAATAATGCGGGTAGGGATAAACACTTCACTACACAAGCCACTTCAGCAATGGGTTGGGGTAATCCTTCAGGGGGCCGCTCAAGGCGGGTGATTTGTCCCGCATAGCTCAACAATCTCGAATTGTTAACTTTGGTTGACAACAGCAAGGTTTCCTGCTAAAGTGATCTCGAAGTCGTCAGGTGAGCAGGCGTGAAGTGTGTCAAGGCGCATATCTGCCCTGTGTCCCTGGCAGAATGAGAATAACCTTGAGGCAGTACCGACATGAAGTCCAGCGTAATCGTTGTGGACGATCATCCCATCGTCTTAGGCTCTTTAGGCAGGTATCTCGAGACCTGCGGTTACTGCGTTCTGGCGCAAGTTAGCTCCTCAGTGGCTGCATTGGCCGCCGCGGACCGCTTCAAACCGGATGTGATCGTTATGGATCTTATGCTCGGCGGCGAGAGCGGCATAGAAGCCACGCGGACGATTTTCAAGCGCAGCCACATACCAATCGTCGCTTTCACCGGGTATGATTCGCTCGATCATGTGTCGGAATTCGTGAAGGCCGGCGGTGTAGGATTTGTCTCGAAGACGCGTCCTTTGACTGACCTGCTTGATGCAATGAAGGCCGTATTATCCGGAAAGCACTTCCTTCCGGTTCAGAGTCCTAACCAAACCGATCAACCCGCAGTTAAATTCGTTCTCTCGCCGAGAGAGAATGATGTGTTGGACCTGCTTGCCAAGGGATACTCGAGCAAGCAAATAGCCGAGACGCTCTTTGTGAGTCTGAACACCGTCCAGACGCACAGGCTGCATATATTCAGAAAACTCGGAGTCCACTCCGCTGTGGAACTCGCCCGCTACGCGCTGAAATACAGCTTGTTGGATTGGTACTGAGGGATCGAATCCGGACTGATCTACTCTATCCTACATTCGCCCGTGTTTGATCGAGCTGCGCATCGCTCGATATGAGCGGCCTCACCGAGGATCGCTTGCCCCCAGACATCAAGACTCTCCCATTGCCAGCCACTGCTTTGCTCAGCTAATTCACATAAACGTGTGACAGGGCTATCGCGAGCGCACACCGATATAAGAATTGTATGCACACGTGCCCGACTTCAAGCGCGAACCGGGGGTAGAAGTGGCGTTCACTTTCTTCTTTAGAGACATGAATACTCTGAGTCTGGTTGAGGAGCTGGTTTTTCCTAAACTGCGCTGCCGGAGACACCTGGATATCTGGGATGCGGGCTGTGCAACAGGCGCTGAACCGTACACTGTAGCGATCCTGCTGAGGGAAAGCCTGGGGCGGTTTATGTTCAGGAATGTGCGGATTGCTGCCACCGATCTGAATCCCGGCTTTGGCGAGACCCTAAGGAACGCGACCTACCCCGAGGAACAGGTCAAACGCATCCCATCGGAAATACTCCAAAGGTATTTTTCTCCTGCACAGGAACCGGGTCACTTTGTTCTTTCAGATGACATTCGCAGGGCAGTCAGTTTCACGCACCACGACCTGACGAGCCTAAAGCCTATCGGAGGCGAGTTCGGGCTCATCGTTTGCAAGAACGTGCTGCTGCATTTGAACCCGGTTGAGCGCCTCGAAGTTTTGAAACTCTTTTACGATTCCCTGAGCACAGACGGCTATCTGGCGACGGAGCAGACCCAAAAGCTGCCGTATGAGGCTCAGCGATGGTTTGAGCCGGTGAAAGCTTCGGGCTCGATATTCCGGCGTATGCCGTGTCGAGACCTGTGTCCGGCCACTATACGGGAAGAGGTGAATTGAGTTTAATAATATCTTTGACTGTAATGTAATGATCGTGCTCATCGCACAGATGCTATCATCACACAATATGGAGGGTGACGGGTAATGAACAAACTAAAGTTAGGACCCAAACTCATAGGTGGGTTCGTTGTCGTGGCGGTGATCGGCCTGGTTGTCGGTATGGTCGGGTTTTCCAGCATTAAGGAGCTGGGTGCGATTCGTCTGCCGGGCGTTATGGGACTGCAAGAAATGGCGTTGGCCCAGCAGAAAGTGTGGGTGGGAGAGCGTGGACTGCTGAATGCTCGCATGATGGACCCCGTGGTCCGTGCCGCTCAATACAAGTACATTGAAGGCGCCTGGAACCAGGCGGATGCGGGACAGAAACTATACGATCCGCTGCCTAAAACCACCGAGGAGGCAGGCATTTGGAAGGAGTTCACGCCGAAATGGGACGAGTGGAAGGCCTCCCACGAGCGCGTTGTGCAGTTGGCGCGCCAGAATGACCAGATGATTGCTTCCGGCGTCGCGGCGGGTGGCTCCAAGATAGCCGAGCTGGACGATCAAACCTTCAGCGCAAGCATGGAAGCGCGAAATAAGGCGCTGGCATCGATTGATATGCTGAACAAGCTTATCCAGATCAACGCCAGTGTAGCCAACGCCTCAGCCGCCAGTGGCAAGAGCAGCATGATGGCGGCCATGACGGTGGGCTTCCTGGTTGCCGTGGGTCGGTCTGGACCTAACCCTGTCTATCACCAGACCGATGGCTAAGATGGCGCAGGCTGCTGAGCGGATCTCGGTTGGAGACATCGAGCAGAACATCGACCACAAATCGGGCGACGAGATCGGCGCTCTGGCCGACTCGTTCCGGCAGTTGATCGACTACATCAAGGGAATCGCAAGCGCTGCCAATTCCGTCAGCAACGGGGATGTCAACGTAAATGTAAACCCCAAGTCCGATAGGGACGTTCTTTCCAAGAGCTTCGTTCAAGTGGTGGGGGACTTTGCGCGGCCTCGTTGCCGAAACCGGCATGCTCAGCAAGGCGGCAGTGGAAGGCAAACTGGAGACCCGAGGCGATTCCTCCAAGTTTGAGGGCGGATATCGCGACATCGTTCAGGGCGTCAACGCAACCCTTGACGCTGTCATCGGACCGCTGAACGTTGCCGCTGAGTATATGGAGAGAATCGCCAATGGCGATATCCCTGAGAAGATTACGGATAACTACAGCGGCGACTTCAATGAGATAAAGAACAATCTTAACCAGTGCATAGATGGCCTTGGAGGTTTGGTCGAAGCCGATGCCATCCTGCAGCGGATGGCTAACAACGACTACACCAAGAGAGTAGAGGGCAAATATGACGGCGTTTTCGCTGACGTTGCCACGGCAACAAATCTGGTCAACGAGCGCATAACGCACATCAAAGAAACCGTCAACAGGATATCCAACGGAGACCTCTCCGATCTGGAGAAGTACCGCTCGCTTGGCGGGGGCGCGGGACGAAGATGTGACAACGACGAACTCGCCCCCGCGTTCATTCGTTTAATGGACAGCCTGGCTGCTCTTGTTGAAGACACTAATATGCTCAGCGCGGCCGCGGTCAACGGCCAACTGGAAACTCGCGCAGACATCACAAAACACAGCGGCCACTTCGCCGAGGTGGTGCGGGGTGTCAACAGCACACTCGACGCCGTTATCGGGCCGCTGAACGAGGCTGCGGCAGTTTTGGAGCAGCTTGCAGACAACGACCTGACTGCAAGAGTAGTCGGTGATTATAAGGGTGACCTTGCCAAGATCAAAAACAGCCTTAATACGGCAATGGAAACCCTGGAGAATGCGATAATCCAGGTTGCGGACTCGGCAGAGAAGGTTGCGGCTTCCTCGCAGGCGCTCTCGTCCACCACCGAGGATGTGGGCAAGTCGTCACAGCAGATAGCCGAGACGGTAAACCAGGTCGCCGCAGGCTCGCAAGAACAGTCCAAGACGGTGCAGAGCAGCAGCGATGCGATGCGGCAGTTGCTGCGGGCGATAAATGAAGTTGCTGTCGGAGCGCAGAGCCAGGCAAAGACTGTCGATGAAACGGTTGCGATGGTCCAGCAGATAACCGGGGCAATCAATCAGGTCGCCCAGAGCTCGGAAGATGTGGCCAAGGCTTCACAGGAAATGAGCGGCGTTGCCGTTTCGGGTGGCACTCAGGTTATCAAGTCCGGCGAAGGCATGGTCCGGATAAAGCAAGCCACTGACAAGGTAGGCGACATGGTCAAGCAGCTCGGTGATAGCTCGCAGCAGATAGGCGCGATCGTTGAGACTATAGATGACATCGCCGAGCAGACAAACCTCCTGGCATTGAATGCCGCAATAGAAGCCGCAAGAGCGGGGGAACACGGCAAGGGGTTTGCCGTTGTTGCGGATGAGGTTCGTAAGCTTGCCGAACGGTCTTCGAAGGCGACAGGCGAGATAGCTGACCTTATAGGCAGACATGCAGCAGATGATCAATCGGGCGGTGGAAGCGATGAACGTCGGAAGCCGCGAGGTTGAAGACGGCACGGTTCTGGCATCCGAGGCCGGTGATGCCCTCAAGAACATCCAAAACTCGGTTGCCGGCATAGTAAAACAGATACAGGAGATGACTGTGGCCGCGGAACAGATGTCGAGTTCTTCGACCGAAGTTATCAAGGCCATAGAAAACGTCTCGGCCATAACGGAAGAGACAACTGCATCCACCGAGGAAATGGCTGCTTCGTCCAACAAGGTATCCAAGCAGATAGAAGCGGTCGCGGCCGTAAGCGAACAAAACGGCGCGGCAGCCCAGGAAGTCGCTGCGACCACCGAAGAACAAAGCGCCGCAGTAGAAGAAATGACGTCCGCCACGGAAGAACTTGCCGGGATGGCCCAGAACCTGCAGGAGATGGTTGCCACGTTCCGAGTAGGCGGATCATCAGGCAGACTGACCGACGTGACTGCCGACGTCGCTGCACGCAAGCGCAAGAGGGCGGCGTAAAAGCCTGACACCCGAGGCCTTGCCGGATAACAATCGGCATCCGATTGTTTCCGGCAAGGCCCGATTCCATAGCATTAGAATCGGGCGTATGCCAACAATCACACGCCCTTGCCTGGAGGTGAACAATGAGCAAAGATCAGCTTTCAAACATCTCCGATGATCACTTCGAGCAGTTGGTGGTTTTCCAGTTAGCCAACGAGTATACGGAGTAGACATCGGTGCAGTGAATACGATCATCCGAATGCAGGAGATCACTGCGGTTCCCAGAACGCCCAGTTGCATAGAGGGCGTCATTAATCTCCGAGGAAGCATCGTTCCTGTATTGGACTTGCGGAAGAGGTTCCTGCTTTCGGTCGGAGAGATCACGAAGTCAATCCAGGATTGTGGTTGTCGAGGCCGGCGGCCAGATGATCGGTATGATCGTGGACGCAGTAGCGGAAACTCTGCGTGTTTCAACGGACTCGATAGAGCCGCCGTCACCTGTGATTTCCTCGGTAGACTCGGAGTATCTTCGAGGCATCGCGAAGCAGGACGAAAGGCTCGTGATCCTGCTCGCGCTGGACAAAGTGCTGAGCGGCAAAGAGACGGAATCCATAGGCGCGATGGACAAATCGGTTTCAGGCGGGGCAGACTTGAAGACAGAGGCAATCGCCGCTTAATGAGTGACTCAGGGCAGCCGGCGGCAATGCGCCATCGGCTGCTCTCACGTCGGAAAACGCAAAGTGCAATCGGTTGATATGATATAATTATTCCAGTCCACAATTGATGCAAGAAAGTGGTCAATGATGCCAGACAATAGCTATGTTGCTACAGCTTATGTTCGCGCCGCCAGGAAACAACTGGCGCAGGTCCGCTGATCGGTACACAAATTGGCGAACGTGGCAACCGGCATATCCGCGGGCTTGCAGTGCTGTAAATACGCGGAGAATATGGCAGAGCTATACAATGGTACTGCTTCTCTGGACTTGCTTGTCGATGAGTTGCGCAACGAAGTGAGCGTCATTGATCTTTCCTCCACGAGCAAGCGGCATTACTGGATACCGTTACGAACGCGTCGACCGGCAAGTGACGACGTTGCCGCAGCGCGGGTACAGCTAGATGAACGATTCCCTCCAGTCTATTTCGCAGGATAAGCCTGAAATTGTTCTTTTTCTCACCGAAGAAGGCGGGATAGCCGCTCTCAACAAGGCGGCGGAACTAGCCTACGGCTACAGCCGTGACGAAATGCTGGCTATGAACCTTTCCGATCTTACCGCAGGCCGCCTGTGGAACGAAATGCCAATCCCATGCCTTTCTCAGGCCGACCAAGCGGTACCGTTCCAGTCCATGCATCGCCGTAAAGACGGCAGTGTTTTTGCCGTCGAGATCACCAGCGCCAGTATGCAGATAGGCGACGATCATCTGCTGATGTGCACTATCCGAGCATCGGGTACTGGAGACTTTTTCGATCGGAAAAGCGATGGTCGACATGCTGTATATGGCGAATGCGGCAGAGTCTCTCAGGGAACTCACCGGCGGCTTGACCGGCTACATAATGCACTGGCTTCAGTGCGGCGCGGTTGGGGTCCGTCTGCGGGACGGCCACGACTTCCCCTACTTCGAGACAAGGGGTTTTCCATCGGAGTTCGCCGAAGCCGAAAACTCTCTGTGTTCGGTTAGTCAAGATGGAGAAGTCGTTAGGGACGACCTGGGAAACCCTGTCCTGAAATGCATGTGCGGAAACGTGATCTTTGGGCGCGTTGACCCAGCCAAGCCATTCTTCACGGATTATGGAAGCTTTTGGACAAACAGCACAACTGCTCCTGCTCGCCTCTACTTCCGAAGAAGACAAACTAGCGGCGCGCAGCCGCTGCAACCGGGAAGGCTATGAGTCGGTGGCTTTGATCCCGCTTCGCTCGTGCGGAGATACGATTGGGCTTCTTCAGATCAACGACCGGCGCGAGAACCTCTTCACGCCTTTTCTGCTGTCGCTCCTCGAAGAGATCAGTGCAGTTGCAGCCAACGCTATTGGGCAGAGACTGGTTCACGAAGCTCTCGAGAAAAGCGAGCAGCGGTTCCGGAGTCTGGTCGAGAATGCCAATGACTGGTTCTGGGAAGTAGACGAGCACCTGGTCTGCACTTACATGAGTCCCAATGTGCGCAGGCTGCTCGGCGCCGATCCTGAGGATTCCTTGGGCAAGACGCTCTCCGGGTTAATCGCGCCGGAAGAGAGGTTACAAATACTGGACGCCGCAGGCAGGCATGACTACCTCTCTCTTGTTGAGGCAAAAATTACCTGCAAGGACGGCAGTGTGGTTTATGCGGAGTCGAACGCTGTACCGATTTTCGATGAAACGGGCGTGTTCCGAGGCTACAGAGGCGCGTCGCGAGATGTGACGTCGCGCAAAGCCAATGAGAGGGCTCTGGTGATGACGCAGTTCTGCGTGGACCATTCGGCGGATGGCATCATGTCGCTCAACTCCGAGGGGCGAGTGGTTTACGCGAACGATGCGGTTTGCAATTTGCTGGATCGCACTCGCTCAGAAGTGGCTGCGTTAGCCATTTGGGATTTCGACACTGCCTCAGATCTTGCCCAATCCGAATGGCCGAGCCGTTGGAGGGAACTGCTCGCGCAGCGTTCGATCAATAGGGAGAGCGCGGTTGCACGAAAAGACGGAACCACCAGTATTGTCGACGTCTCGATCAGCTACTTCGAGTTCGACGGGGCCGGTTACACGTTTGCATTGATCAAGGATGCCACCCAGCGCAAACAGGCTGAAGAAGCTTTGAAGAGGCGGGCGACTCAGCAAGCGCTCATTGCCGAGCTGGGTAAGCGCTCTTTGGCTGCAACGGAGTTGGAACCACTGTACGAAGCCGCCGTTAGCTGCCTGTGCCAGGGCCTCGAAATTGAAATGGCAGCAGTCATCGAGGTTTTACCGGACGGTAAGCACGTCATCGCCTGGGCAAACGGAAGCCTGCAGGAGTTCACGGCCAGTGGCAAAGCGATTCCGCTGGAAGCGGGCGGGTGGGCGCACTACACACTACTGCGCGGTGCTCCCGTGATTGTGGATGACTATGCCGGCGATGAAAGGCTCGTCCCGCAGCCGATTCTGCTGGAGCACGGGGTCGCGAGCGGAATCAGTGTGGTGATCAGCCAGCGCGAACGTGTGTTCGGGGTTCTATCGGGATATTCGCTCGCCAGGCGTGTTTTTTCGGCGGAAGACGCGCACTTCATGGAATCGGCGGCCGATGTGGTCGGGATAGCACTGGAACGTCTTCAGGCGGAAGCGCAACTGCGCATTCACACGTCGCTTATAGCCTCGGCCAGCGACCAGATTGTAATCATGGACTCCGACGGGACTGTGGAGTTTGTTAACCCGGCCTTTCTGAAGGCGAGCGGATACGGCCTGGAGGAAGTAGCAGGCAGGCATGCGGATACACTGCCATATATCCTGAATCCCGAACAGCGTCAAGAGATGAATCGTAATGTGGTAGCCGGCAAGACCTGGCATGGCGAGATGAAGATGCGCCGCAGGGACGGAGAACTGCGCTATCTTGATCTGACCATAACGCCTATAACCGATCCCGCGGGCGCGGTGGAACATCTGGCAGCCACTATGCGGGACATAACGGAGTCGAAGCTCTACAATGAACATCTGAACCAGACTAACAGACTGGAAACTGTGGGCAAACTGGCGGCAGGGATCGCGCACGATTTCAACAATATGCTGCAGGGAGTCCTCGGGTATACGCAGTCGCTATTAGCGAATCAGAGCTTGGACGAATGCGCAGTGGAAGACGCCAACGGGATCGAGAAAACTTCGCTAAGAGCCGCGGACATTGTGAGGCAGATACTCACTTTTTCAAGACAAATGCCTCCAAAAGTAGCGCCGGTGAACGCAGCGTCGCTGGCACAGGAAGTCGTTCGTCTAGTCAAAAACACCTTCCCCAAAACCATCTTTGTGTCTTGCAGCATGTCCAATACCAAGGCCGTGACGGTTGCTGATTCTTCCCAGATACATCAGGTATTGATGAATTTGTGTGTTAACGCGCGGACGGCCCTCTTGAACGGAGGAGCGATACACATCGGCGTGGACACAGTAGAGATGGACGACGATTTCGTGGCAGCCAATCCGTGGGCGCGAAAAGGTGAGTTTGTCAGGTGGTGGGTGGCGGATAACGGCTGTGGCATGGATGCCGAGACCTGCGCTAGAGCGTTTGAGCCGTTTTTCTCGACTCGCCAGGACGGCACCGGCCTCGGATTATCGACAAGTTACGGCATCGTGCAAAACCACGACGGGCTGATCAACATTTCAAGCACGCCGGGGCAGGGAACCAAGGTAAGCATATATCTTCCGCTGTCCAACGAATGTGCAGTCCCGGCGAAGAGCGTTACCGATGAGCGCGCCAAACATGGCAGCGAGTCTGTTCTGCTTGTGGAGGACGAAGATCATATCAGGACGTTCACGGCGCGGGCTCTGGAGCGCTGCGGCTACCGTGTCTCAGTTGCCCGCAACGGGCTCGAAGCGGTGGAAATCGCAAACTCGGCGGAGGCTGGGATTGATTTGATCCTGATGGACATCAACATGCCGGAGATGGACGGTATTCAGGCGATGTCACTCATCCGTAGTGTTTCCCCCGATGTCGCCGGGTTATTTACGGCAGGTCTTATCTACGATACCGAAGACCTGCCGCCGGAAGTGAAGACAATTCCGGCGTCAGCAAAGCCGTACAGGACCGAGGTCTTACTGAGCACTATCCGCGAATTGCTGGACGCGCGGCTCAACGGGACGGCGCCCGGCACAACATAATTCACCACGGATGCTGTAACCGAATAGCCCGGAACGCGCCTGGTTAACTCGGCTCGGCCTTCGCAAGCCTGGACTGCGACCGTGCTGTTTTCTCCACGGCCCTCGCGATTGCTTCGGCCATCTCGTGAAGAGGAACTGCAAGATCGACCGCTCCCAGTTCGACAGCACAGCGCGGCATTCCGTATATCACGCAGGTGGACTCATGTTCCGCCAGGGTTATTCCGCCGGCGTCCTTTATCTGCCTTAGTCCATTGGCGCCGTCTCTACCCATCCCCGTCAGCACCACGCCGATCAGCCTCGAACCAAACACCCCAACCGCTGAAGACATTGTGACGTCTGCTGACGGACGCACACCCCACAGCGGCGCGTCCCTGGTCAGCCGCACAACGGCCTTATCGTCGAAGACACAATGATAACCCGCCTTCGCGAAGACGACATCTGCGGGCTGCAAAAGATGGCCCGCTTCGGCTTCGTGGACGTTCAGATCGGTCAGGTCATTCAGGTCCTCCGCTAAAGGAGAGCTGAAGCCGTCGGGAAGATGCTGCACGATCACATAGGCCACGCATGCGGCGCTGGTGAGTTCGGGAACCAGCCTTCTCAGCGCTCCGGGGCCGCCTGTGGAAGACGCGATGATAACTACGGGGAAAGCTGCCGGCGCGGGAACGAACCGCTGCGCCGGCCCCGGCAACCCCGCCGTTGATGACGCCAGCGCACTTGACGCTATTATATCGGGCGCCGATTTCTTATCCCCGAGCATTACTGTTCCTTCTTTCGGGTACCACGCGTCAGGCAAGATTGGCGAGGTGTTTTTCTACACCACCAACTTGCTTGACGCTGACGTCGCCCGTGGAGGTATTGAGGGTCACGGTCCGTCCGGAGCCGCCGCCCACATCTTCCGCCACCAGCTTCAACCTTGACTCGGCCAGCAGGCGCTTCACCGCCTCTATGTTGCGTTTGCCTACGTCAAGACGTTCCGACGCGCCTTCAAAAGTGAAGAGCTGCGCCCCACCAACCATTGCCACCCGGAGCCTGTGTTTTGCCGCTCCCCTCGCCAGCATAGACTCAATGGCATGCGGGACAGCAGTATCGCATACTTCGCGGGTTCTTTGGTGGGCTGCGATTCACCTCAGGCAACATAATATGGGCAATGCAGCCCAACTTGATCTGAGCGTCGAAAACACACAGACCTATCTGCATGAACCCAGGCCTAGAGCTCGCAGCTCGGGCACATCCTGGCTGGAAATCGCTAATTCGCCCATTCTGGCGATACCGTCGTTCAAGGACAACCTCCCTTTAAAATAACCCAGTTATTTTCATCCCTTCGCGGTGAAACCGACAGTGACTGGCCGCAGGCGCAGTCGCGAAAGTTTCATCCCTTTGCGCGTGCACCCCCTCTCGGGTTTATCCGCGGCTAATACGATGTGGCTATTTCGGGAATATAGAGGAAGAACCCTCTTACGGTTCGCCGCGGACCGCGAACCTCGTCACTATACTGATCGTCTCATCATCGAAGCGGCCCGTGTTGAGCAGCACGCTGTCGATCACCGCTGCTCCCATATCGATTGCCACGCTTGGTGGGCTCGGCAGCATGGAACACTGGTAGAAATCGGACAGAGCCGTAAGATAAGACGAGGTGACTATGTTGCCGATCTCCTGGATAACCGAGCATTCCATCGCGTCCAGCCGTTTGGCGGTACCGATGCTTTGCCCATGACCATGTCGACCAGGTGCAGCGCGCTTTCGTAGGGAACAACAAGCAGCGCGTGGCCGGGGATGTCACCCGTAACTGAGATATAGACGCCGGCCACGAGGTCTTCGGGGTTTCCAGCGATTTCCGATAACCTCGATGTAGGCGCTACTCCGGCTGAGATGACATCCAGCCTCACCGTGCTCGCGGACATTGTGCTTATCGCTTCAGCCGCTTTCTTGACGCCCGCTCTGGC